>JBGVTE010000126.1:0-171694 GCA_041862375.1 Candidatus Aminicenantaceae bacterium | reverse complement strand
AAAACACCAGGATAGCGAAACAAGCTCATAAGCGTCAGGAATCCACCATAGGAAATTCCGTATATTCCGATCCGCTTCCTGTCAACGCCGTGTTTTTTAACTAGGTAATCAACCGCTGCTACGGCACTATTTACATCTTGAATTCCCATGGATCGATAGAGGCCTGAACGGTAGTCACTGCCAAAGCCTGCGCTTCCCCGGTAGTCAAGGTCAAGAACTGAGTATCCCTGTTTCACCAGAAAGTTAATCAAACCTATGTGTGAATCATAACCGTACACAGACCAGCCACGGTGGCTGAACTGGCGGTACCCGCCGCCATGAATGTGAAGAATCGCCGCATTCTCTGGGGTAGGCTTTTCTGGCCTGAAGAGTGCTGC
This sequence comes from Candidatus Aminicenantaceae bacterium, assembly GCA_041862375.1. Lineage (GTDB taxonomy): Bacteria > Acidobacteriota > Aminicenantia > Aminicenantales > Aminicenantaceae > WVZL01. The sequence goes on along the minus strand of JBGVTE010000126.1, from coordinate 171,317 downwards.
CCAAACAAGCCCTCCGTCAGGGTGGTTAAAAGATACAACTTCAGGTCTCGTCCACTTATGGCGGAAGTAGTTGTCAGCACCGCTTACGGTGATTCGAACTTTAGGAGCATCTGGCTTTGCATCGCAAAGGAACAGGTCTGGAAGCTGAATAGTTTCACTGTAGACCACAGCTATGCGTTGACCGTCAGGTGAAAAGTAACCTCTGTGCCGGCCTGGCTTTTCAGTCAAGCGGACAAGCTCCCCTCCCGTAGCTGGCATTATGTAGAGGTGGTCATCTGATGGGTGCTCACGGCTGGCTGCGATAAGCCATTTCGACCTGTCACGGCTGAGCTGTGCAATACGTACCTCCCAGGTGCCTTTCGTAAGAGGCTTAACTGTTCCATCCAACTCAACCAGATACAAGTGGCACCATCCTGTGCGCTCGGATGCAAAAACGAAGTGCTCACCCGGAAGCCATTCTAGCAGGGCAGGTCGAAGGTATCCCATTAAAGGGGGAGGTCCGCCGAGCCAGGCATCGTCATGATCATGCACAATGGCTGAGGCCTTGCCAGTTTCAAGATCAAGCCGGCAGATCCAACGGTCCTTGTGTCCTAAGGATACAATCTGTACTACAGCTCTGTTACCCTCAAGGCTCCAGTAAGGCCCATAGATAGTTGCCGGGTTGCTGTCAATATCTGAATAATCCACCCACACTATCCTGACTTCATCAGGGTCTTTTGTTGGGTCAAATCGAATTATCCCCATCCGGAATTCATCCTGTTTCTCCCCGACTTTCGCCCGTGCCTCTTTTTCCTCTGCATAACCTGAGACGGTTACATAGTCCATGTACTTCGTGGGCGGCCGGTTCCTGTTCGGTTTTCTCCACTTGAATGTAACGTAGTGCTTGTCAGGTGAAAGCTGAATATCTTCGAGTACAACACCCTTATCGACAGGAATTGCTTGTGCAACATAGATGTCTGTTTGACGTCGGTGAGCTTCTGTAGCCTTTCTTCTCTTTTTTGCATCTCTGAGGCGCTCAAAAAGGTCTATTTGCTGCTGTTCAAGCCATTGCAATGTTTTGCTCTTCTTCCTTTCTGATTTTATGTGCTTTCGTGTGAGCTGGCGTAAGATCCCTGTTTCTATCTCATACTGGAAAAGGTCTTCATCTATCATGAAAAGGACAGAATGTCCATCAGAAAGGATTTGGGCGTTTCTGAGCCGTTTCTCAATAGATAAAACCGGGTAAACGGACTCACTTTTCGAAGCATCATAGAGATACAGGCTGTTATTCCTGACCCACACAGCTCTATTGCCTTCTCTGTTCCAGGTCACCGCAGCGGCAGGAATAAGGTGAACTCTGGAATCAGGAATTTTCTCTACTGCCTTCCCTGAATAGTCCACACGAAACCAGGGATCAGTTGAAGGATTCTGATCTGTTGAAGGATTCATATTCCATCTAAAAAAGACGCTCTTTCCATCAGGTGACCAGCACACATTCCTTACTTCGAGACCAAACCACCGGTCATTTCGGGCTGCATCGCGTAAAGTAAGCTTTTGTGGTGGCCCTGCGGTCATGTGATCTAACTTCGATTGACGGACAGGAGTAGCAAAAACTTGTGTCTTTTCTTTTGATATGACTAGCTCAGGAAGTATCAATACGAGTGCTCCAGCAAGGCAGGCAACCATCAATAACTTTACATACTTGCTTAACATTTCATTCATGAGCCTTCCTCCCTTTGTCTTGGATGTGGTATGAAGAATGTTCCATTTACTAAGTATAAGGGATTTTCTTGCAGGATTCTAAATATAAATACTAGTCAGAACTTGTCAAGATAAATGATCAATGGGATTGGGTCTTTATAACTTTTATATTTGAAGGTATTAGTTTAATTGGACTCTATATTAAGTCTTTAGGGGGAAAAATTTAAGTTATAAAAGTTATGAAAGCCTGACCCCAATGACATTGATATTATTCAACAATTACTGCTGTGCCATAGGCCAAAATCTCTGAGGCACTCTGCATGATCATCGAGGTAGTGAAGCGGACGTTGATGATGGCATTCGCACCCAGCGCTTCAGCCTCCTCAATCATGCGGTCGATAGCCTGTTCTCGAGATTCGGCCATCATCTTCGTGTAATCCCGAATTTCTCCTCCGACGATATTCCTGAGAAAAGCCATTACATCCCGTCCCAGATGACGAGCCCGGATAGTATTGCCGCGCACAAGTCCTAGGTTTTTCTTTACAGTTTTACCGGGAACATGATCTGTAGTTACTAAAATCATTTTTCAACCTCCTTGTATCGCTCTCTCTTCCTGACAAAAAGCCGCTCTCTGATTAGGGAAACTAGCATAACGACTCCTCCACCTAAGAGAGTCAGAATTCCCACTTTTAAGAGAAAGGGAATGGTAGGATCTAGAATGATACCCTCAACCGCCTTATACCCGCCGAAAAAGATGAGAATAATAGCTCCGATGGAGAGCAAAGTCCAGCCAATCCTTCTCTCCAGACGGTTATAAACAGAAGACCAATAAAGTTGCCATACTTCCTTCGATGGTTTCTTAAACTCCATTTTACTCATCACCTCCTCAAACTTTTCCATGCCTTCAAACTCTTCCCTGCACTCAGAGCATTCCTCTAAATGCTCTTCCACTATCCTCTTCTGTTCTTTTTCCAATTCCTGGTCATAGTAGGAAGCAATTAATTCTTTTATCCTCTTATGGTCCATGAATATGTCCTCTTACACCTCTATTCTCAGCTTAAATATTTTTCAACATTCTTTTTTAGGCGTTTCTTAGCATAATAAAGGGAAGACATAACAGTTCCTACAGGTATCTCCATAATGTCCGCTATCTCATTGTAAGAACATTGTTGAAAGTACCTCAAGAGAATAACTTCTTTCTGCTCAAAAGTAAGACTGTTTATTCCCTTCCAGAGAACTTCTTTCATCTCCCTATCTTCCTTTTCTGTCCGCATAATTCGAACTCCATTGAGGGGAATCTCGTCCCTCTGGCCTCTGCGCTTCAGGTAATCAATGCAAAGATTTTTTATCAACTGATAAAACCAAGGGAAAAAGGGCCTTTGAGTATCAAATTTTTTTAATTTTCGAAAAGCTCTGATGAAAGCCTCTTGGGAAATGTCCAGAGCATCTTGGGAATTACGAACAAAACCCAGTGCGATGTAGTAGGCTCTCTTCATATAGCGGTTAACAATTACCTGGTAAGCTTCCTTATCGCCCTTTTTTACCCTTACAATGATTTCAGTTTCAGATAAAATCCTACCTTCCTTCATCTCAGGTTCAACTGCCCAGGAAACAAAGACTTTTCCCAACCCTAGCTCCTCTGCCATGTTCTGCACACTTCTCATTACGTAATACTGCTTTACTCTCGAAATTATTCATTTCTTGAAATTCTTTCTTTGTCGGACAACTTCAAACATGAAAATTGAGGCAGCGGCAGCCACATTGAGGGAGTTAAGACGTCCTAAAAGGGGAATAGAGAGGATTTTGTCGCACTTATCTCTCACAAGAGGTCGCAATCCTCTGTCTTCAGAGCCCAAGACAAGGCCTAAAGGTAGCTTATAATCAAATTCATACCAAAATTCCTCCCCCCCTCCTTCTGCTCCCACCAACCACAGGCCTTGCTCTTTTAAATATTCCATGGTTTGGGCTAAATTTTTAACTCTTGCAATCTTTACATTCTCTAAAGCTCCAGCTGAAACTTTAGAAACCGTTTCTGTTAAGCCGACAGCCCGCCTTTCTGGTAAAATTATTCCATCTACTCCCGCTCCTTCGGCAGTACGTATTATTGCACCAAGGTTTTGGGGATCTTCGATCCCGTCGAGTAAAACAAGGAAAGGAAGTTCAGCCTCAACTAAAACATCATCCAGCGAAGAAAATTCCTTGGGAGATAAAAAAGCTACTGCCCCCTGATGGTCTGGAGCTAGCATGTTCAGTTTTTTCTTTGGGACAAAGACCACGGGGACTTTTTTCGCTCTGGCAAGGCGAACAATCTCTGTGATTTTCTTCTGATATTTCTCCTTCTGGATGAGAATCTTGTTTATCCGCCGTGGCGATTTATCAAGAGACTCCAGAATCGGGTTAAGACGACTTATTTTTCCCATGGGGAAAAAGTTTACAACAGCTTATTATATTGTGCAAATTGCTGTTCCTGCTATCTTTTAATAAAAAAAGGGGACAGGCTACTTTTTTTATAAATAACAATTTTTGTCATTATAGAGGATTGCGAATAGCTGTGCTCCCTTTTGTAAAAAAATAGCCTGGAGTTAAGCATAAAACAGCATTCCAAGTGTCAAATACAATACAAGCTGTAAAAAACGTACTCTCTTCAGAAAAAGAATAAAAGAAAGGAGATAATATAGGCTCGTAATGAACTCGCTAATGATGTTTGTAAGGGAAAATAACTCCAATAAAAGGAAACTTTTTTTATATTCACTGCGTATATATTATATGAGAATGAAAAATGAAGAAAGGAGAGTAAAAATGAGATTCAAATCAAAAATAGTTATTCTCGCATTTGCTGTACTCTTAACTTTTGTCGGTTTTAACCTAATCGCTTCTTCCGCCGCAGTAGATTTAGTTACCGTGGGAAATAAAGCGGGGTATGAAATTATTTCTAATTATTTGGCAAAAGCAGGAGCAACCTCTTATTATTCCGCAACGATTGGAGCATAGGATCTTGAATAAAAAAGGAATAATGAGAATTATTACCAAATTCTGGGAATGGTTGGTAATCGATTTCGAGAGATTCTTCCTCTCCAATTCCGAAGGCAGTTTAAGCCTTACATACCAAACAGTTCCCACTCTCTAAGAGGCTGCAATTTCTCCACCGATGAGTAAATTGCAGCCTCTTTTTTTATCCCCTCCTAAAAATCTAACCCCCGCTAAAAAGTCCTCTTAATCATCTCATTTTGTTTTAAAATTGTAAAAAGGAGAGGTCTCTCAGCTAAAATTGGCTAGCGGTCTAACTGTTTCAGGAAATAACATTTCCATCCCAGCAGTATGTGCATAATTTTTCTTTAGGGAGACCGATTGCTTTGACAAGATTTTCCAGCTTTTGATATTTCAGGGTAGTCAATTTCAGCCTTTTCCTTATTCCTTCAACCATTGCCTCGTATTTCTCAGACCCAGAAGTAGAATACTCCTCAAGATATTTGTCATCTTCTCCCTCCAACTCTTTTATGGCTCTTCTCGCAGCCAAATCTAATTCTGACTTTGATCTCGAGAAATTCAGGAACTTGCAGGCGTAGGTTAAAGGAGGGCATGCGGGACGCATGTGCACCTCCAAAGCTCCAAAATCATAAAGTCTCTGTATTGTATCCTTTAATTGTGTTCCCCTAACTATTGAATCTTCACAGAACAGCAATCTTTGACCCTCAATAATATCCCTAATAGGAATGAGCTTCATTCTTGCCACAAGGTCTCTCACTGCCTGGTCTTGGGGCGTGAAGCTCCGCGGCCAGGTAGGTGTATATTTAACGAAAGGCCTTTTAAAAGGAATCCTTGCCTCGCTGGCATATCCCAAACCATGCGCTGTGCCTGAGTCAGGAATTCCTGTGACCATATCAACCGCGATGTCGTCGTTTTTCGCCAGCATTTCTCCACACCTGTTTCTTACACTTTCAACATTGATACCTTCATAATTTGAAGCAGGATATCCATAGTAAACCCATAAGAAAGCACATATCTGCATTGTTTCGCCGGGTGGTTTTTTCTGCTCGATACCTTTGTCTGTTATAAAAACAATCTCACCCGGACCAAGGTATTTTTTTATTCTGTAACCGAGGTTGGGAAAAGCACACGTCTCTAATGTTACAGCAAAGCTTCCCTTTTTTTCTCCGATGACAACGGGAGTTCTTCCCAGTCTGTCTCGTGCTGCATACACTCCCTTCTCTGTCAACAAAAGTAATGAACAGGAGCCTTCAATTGCTTCCTGAGCATCTTGTATTCCCTCTTCAAATGTCGAATCCTGGTTTATTAATGTAGCAACGAGTTCTGTAGGATTTATCTCTCCTCCGCTCATCTCTGAAAAATGGATTGTTCTTTTCCCGAATGCTTTCCTTACAAGCTCGTCTGCATTATTTATCCTCCCAACTGTCACGATAGAATATTTCCCTAGGTGTGATCCGATGAGCAACGGCTGGTCCTCGTAGTCACTGATAACACCAATACCGTTATTTCCGTATAAACTTGTGATGTCCTGTTCAAATTTGGACCTGAACTGGGTATTTTCAATATTCTTGATAAACCTTAGAAATCCTTCTGAATTATTAACAGCCAGGCCTCCCCGCCTTGTTCCGAGATGAGAATGGTAATCTGTTCCGTAAAAAAGATCTTCTACACAATCCTGCTTTGAAACAACTCCGAATAATCCACCCATAATGTCCTCCCTTAAAAGAAGATAGAATCAGTGGCAAATGGTGCTACTATTAAATTGTTTTCTCTCGATTTCGCTAAGAGCACGAAAAAGGTCATCATCATCTGAGAGGTGTAGGATATTAATATGACAAATTCCAAGCTTATGTTCAAGAAAAATGTATTATATTCTTTATGTTATTTTAGCCTAAAACTTTTGACTTGAAATCATTCTCATGCTATTTTTCTTCAGTAAAAAAAAGTAAAATAATATTGTTTATTTAAAAACTTTTCCTGAGTGAAAGATGGTTAAGAATCAAGGCTTTGACAACGAAAAATACATAAACAAGCAGGCTACTGCAATTATTGAAAGAATAAAATTATTCAACAATAAGCTATACCTCGAGTTTGGGGGGAAGCTACTTTTTGATTACCACGCTGCTAGAGTTCTGCCTGGATACGACCCGAATGTCAAAATGAGGCTTCTCCACGAGTTGAAGGATAGAGCTGAGATTCTGCTCTGCATTTATGCCGGTGATATCGAAAGAAAAAAATTAAGAGCGGATTTTGGAATCACTTATGACGTGGATGCTCTTAAACTAATCGATGACATAAGAGACTGGGGGCTTAAAATCCTGGGAGTGATCATTACGCGTTTTGACAATCAAACATCAGCTAAGATATTTAAAAATAAACTAGAAAGACGAAATATTAAAGTTTACACCCATCGATATACAAAAGGATATCCGACTGATTTGGATATAATTATCAGCAAGGAAGGTTACGGGGCGAATGAGTACATTCCCAGCGAGAAGCCCCTTGTGGTTGTGACCGGGCCTGGTCCTGGAAGTGGAAAGCTCGCCACATGCCTTTCCCAGATGTACCATGATTATAAACGGGGTGTCAAATCAGGCTACGCTAAATTTGAGACATTCCCCATCTGGAACTTGCCCCTAAAACATCCAGTTAATATCGCTTACGAAGCAGCGACTGCTGACATTGGAGACTTCAATCTCATAGACCCTTTTCACCTGGAAACTTACAAAAAAACTGCAGTTAATTATAACCGCGATGTGGAGGTATTTCCTGTCCTTGAGAGAATCCTGGAAAGGCTCACAGGATTTCAATCTGTATACAAATCGCCTACAGATATGGGTGTGAATCGAGCCGGTTCTGGCATTATGAATGATAAAGTCGTGAAAGAGGCGGCTAAACAAGAAGTGATACGCAGGTATTATCGGTACAGTTGTGAGTATGTCATGGGCTTTGTGGATAAGGATACAGTTCAGAAGACAGAACTTCTAATGAAAGAGCTGAACATTAAACCTGAAGACAGAAGAGTAGTTGAACCGGCAAGACAAGCTGCTCAAGATGCACAACAGAGGGAAAAAGGTAATAAGGGGATTTTCTGTGGAGCTGCACTCGAACTCCAAGACGGCTCAATAGTGACAGGACAAAACTCTCCGCTACTGCACGCTGCCTCAAGCCTTATCTTAAATGCCATAAAAAGATCAGCTGGAATACCTGATAAAATTCCACTGCTGCCGTCAGCTATCATTGAGTCGATCGGAACCCTCAAAAAAGAAATTCTACAGGCCAAGACAGTCAGTCTGGATCTGGAAGAAACCCTGATCAGCCTGAGCATAGGTGCAGCCACAAATCCGACTGCTCTCCTAGCGCTCAATAAACTTAAAGAACTCAGGGGTTGTGAAGTTCATATGACGCACATCCCCACCCCCGGTGATGAAGCAGGACTGAAAAGACTGGGAGTGAATCTTACCAGTGAACCTAATTTCTCAACTAAAAGTCTTTTCCCCTCATAAAAATGTTGCCTCTACTTGCTTTTTAACAATTTCTTTTTTAACAAATTGATCTAATTATATTTATGGCACACTTTTTCCGCATTTCCCGGGAAGATTCTATATTTTTGATGGCACTCCTCTCACATCGAAGCAGCATCTTTATCCTTCTTCCTGTATGGCGACTCACTATTTAGTCCTTGATAACATTGTTTGAGGATCTCAGTGGGCGAAAATTGTGAAAAATTGCGAGGCGTCCGCAGCAAGCCCCAAGAGGAAATCTTTATAAAGTAAACCCGTTTAACGATCGTCAAATATACAGGATTTTGGGTGACGGTGAAGAAGAGAAAGGAGTAGATTATTCTAAGTGAATACTCTTTTTGAATCGGAGAAGTTTTTCAGAAAGGAGGGGAAGGCGTTTGAGTTCTAGGTCTTTTTCTAATAAATTATTGGCTTCCTGTCGGATGATTTTTACTAGGTTTAGGTCTTTTAAACTATCCATTGCTAAATCTGGTAAACCTGATTGTCTTACGCCGTAAAACTGGCCCGGTCCCCTGATTTGCATATCATTTTCTGCTAATTCAAAGCCATTTTCACATTTTGTTAGAGCTCGCAATCGAGAAGTAGTATCTCCCGAAGTGCTAAAAAGGAAACAATAAGACTGATATTTACCTCGACCAACCCGACCTCGAAACTGATGCAATTGAGCCAAGCCAAAACAATCAGCCCCTTCAATCATCATTACTGTAGCATTAGGAATATCAATTCCGACTTCTACAACTGATGTTGAAACCAAGACATTGGTTTTTTTATTTTTGAAATCAATCATTATTTCTTCTTTTTCTTTGGACTTAAGTTTTCCATGTAGCATGGCGATTTTTAGGTCGGGAAATATTTTCTGAGAAAGTATTTCATATTCCTCTTTAACTGCTTTTACTTCAGCCCATAATAACTTTCGGACATCGATTCTGGTCTGATGTTTATCACTACTCGTTTCGTCAATTGTCAATCGTTTATCGTTTGTTGGCTCTATTCTCGGGCAAATAACAAAAACTTGTCTGCCTTTCTTAACTTCCCTCCTTATGAATTCGTAGGCTTGATTTCTTTGATCTGGCTGAACAACTTTAGTAATAATCTTTTGTCTTCCTTTGGGCATTTCGTCAAGCAAAGAAATATCTAAATCCCCATAAATTGTTAGGGCTAGGGTGCGGGGGATTGGAGTAGCTGTCATACTTAATAAATGAGGCATATTTTCTCCCCGAACCAGCGAAGCCCTTTGTTCTACTCCAAAGCGATGCTGTTCATCAACAATGACCAAAGCTAAATTTTTAAATTTGACTTGGTCCTGGATTAAAGCATGGGTGCCAATTAGAATGCTTATTTTACCTTCCTGGATTTTTTTCAGTAATTCATTTCTTTTTATTGTTTTGCTATCAACTTTATTAGCAACTGAGGTTAGTAATCCAATTCTTACTTTAAAATCCTTTAATAATTTTCTTGCTTCTTTAAAATGCTGCTGAGCTAAGATTTCAGTCGGAGCCATAAAAGCTACCTGATAACCAGTTTTAGCAGTTTCTGAGACAGCCATAGCAGCTACTACCGTTTTGCCAGAGCCAACATCTCCTTGGAGGAGTCGGTTCATTGGCTGGCTTTTGGCTAAATCCTGAATTATTTCCCAAGCAGCTTTTCTCTGAGCGTTGGTCAGAGTAAAAGGCAGTTTTTTAACAAAAGATTGGATTAACTGCTTATTAAAAGGAATGGCAAAGGCATCTTCTTTTTGAAGTTTTTTCTTTTGTTTTAAAACAAAAAGTTGGAGTAAAAGTAATTCTTCAAAAGCAAATCTTTTCCTCGCCTCTTCGGCGAGTTTTATATTTTTAGGAAAATGAATATTTTCTAGAGCTATAGTTATAGTTGGCAAGTTTTGCCTTTTTAAAATTTCCAAAGGAATAAATTCTTTAATCTGATTAGCGGTTGGTAAAATTTGTTTAATGTAATACCTTATAAAACGAGACCCAAGACCAGTTGTTTCTGGATAGACCGGAACTAGGCCAGCAGTATGAGTGGGACCTTTACCCATGGTGAGAAGTTCGTAACTGGGATTAGAAAGATAAGATCCATCAGGACCAATACTTAATTTCCCTGATAAGCTAACTTTTTTGCCAGGCTTTAAATTCTTGGTTAAAAATGGTTGATTAAACCAAATTGCTTTTACTGAGCCGGTTTGGTCTTTAATCACAGCTTCAGTAAGAACCATTTTCTTTTTAAAAGTTCGAGTGTTTTCAATTGCTAAAATTTCTCCCCGGATAGTGGCAGTTTCGTTGAACTTTAATTTATCAATAGTAATGATATTAGAAAAATCATCGTAGCGATGAGGAAAATGATAGAGCAAATTCCGGACCGTGTTCAGCCCAAGTTTATGAAACTTTCTCAAATATTTCTCATTAATCCTCGGCAATTTTGCAATTGAGGATTCTAAAGTATATTTAGTCATATCTTCAAGTTATCATTTTTAATGGATTTTGAGAAGAAGCCAATCATGGGCCCTCCAAAGGCTTGGCGGAGATGATCCCTAAAGTTTATGAAGTGGATCCCCTTTATCTGGCATTAATGCAGGGGGCAGATGAGAGTCATTGCCTTTATCGAAGAGAATAAGGTCATCGATAAGATCATCTCACATCTTTAGCTCAGCTTCATAGCAGAGCGGCCACCTCCGCCTCAGCTCTTCCAGCATGAACTCATTATAACGGCCGAAGAGATGGGCGAGTACTTCTGAAACTAGGTTGAAAAGGTTTTTTTGCGTGATAAGCTCATTCCAGGACGTCAGCAGGTGGAAATTGAGATAAACCATGAGGGATTTGTGGTAGGCACAAAAATGAATTTGCTATCCCTAACTATATTCCCAGAAACTTCTCTCCTTTCCTGGATTTGGAGATACTTACCACTTTATTTCTCTCTAAAGAGAGACAAGAATGGCGATAAGGATCAGGATCAGAATGATGAGAACCTTCTTCATAAAACCCTCCGAGATATTCCTCCTAAGTTATCATTACAAAAAGCAGACTTCTTAAATTCCCAGTCATCAATTCACTTCTTACTCCGGGAAAACGACTCGAGCACCAGCTTTTTCACATCCTTAATCAGGACCCTTGTTTGTCTTAAAGAGCCAGGCGCTTCAATGATAGTCACCCATTCGCCGATCTGCCAGGCATTGTAAGCCATTTTGATCAGAGCACTATAAGAGCCCACATAACGCCCAGGCCCCCATAATCCTGGAATATTGTTCTCGATACGGAATACCTGTATTCCTTTCAAGGCCATTTTTTTCCAGTCCTTGTAAAATGCCTTTGCCTCTTTCTCGTCTCCGAGTTTAACTACCGTGAGAAAAATCCTTCGGCCTCCTCCTTCATATCTTGCTGTTGCGCCGCTAGCAGATGGTTCGAGGATTACCCTGCCTACTCTCTCGATCTCCATGCTTTCCGCAAGTTCAAGTCCAAGGGAACTCATGTCTACCTGCACAGCTATCCCAGGAGTAATGCTTTGGGAGGGATGTCCAAATTCGACATCCGGCATGAAGATGAAATCACCTGCCAGGACAAATCCTCCGGCTACAATCTGCCCTAACAGGATTCCGTTCACGAGCAACAGGATAAGGACTGTGATGATGGTGATGTAAGGCAGGCGGGGAAGCAGAACGAACGTGAGCACAAGGATGCCCAGCAAAGAGAGGACAGCCACAACTTCGAAAAATACCGTCCCAAAAACAAAGAGCTGAAAGGCCCCCAAGGCGATGACCAAAAGCGGTAAAGCAGGTAGAATCCAAACCAGGATGTCTAGCGTTCTCCTCTCCTCACCCTTTCGCATAAGTCTTAACAAGAGAAGGATGTAGAGAGCCGCCATGAATGCAGTCAGTATTAGCCAGTGATGAGATGATCCGGGAAGGAACTGCTTGGAGATTCCGGCCATCCCTATCAAGACAACGCGCTGAAAGAATGCCAGTAAAAACGCAGATAGAAACAAAATCCCTGCACCTATAGCAAAGAGCAGCCGACGTGTGCGGCCGATGAAACGGCGGCCGTTTGAGGGCTTTTCGTCAGCTCCAAGGCCAGCCAAAGTTTTCTCCACCAGAGGTTCTTTCCCAAATGCCTCCCGGCATGTAGCACAGCATGCAAGATGTTCGTCTACCAGCTTCCGCGTTTCTGAGCTGGCCTCTCCCGATTTATAGGCCACCATAAGATCGGTTACTACCTCACAGCTCAGCATTTTAATCCTCCTTCAAAGCACGGCCCTCATCTTTGCTTTGCACTGAAGGGGGCCGGCCTTTCTCATTTCTTATCATAGCGACAAGGCGGCGGCGGGCACGATAAAGACGCACCTTGACCGCTACCTCTGAGATACCGAGAATTTGCCCGATTTCCCGGCACCGCATACTCTCGCGGCTGGAAAGGAAGAGAATGGAACGGTCGTCCTCGGAAAGAGAAAGAAGGGCCCCATGAATCATCTGGCTGCGCTCCCGGTCCAACAGATTCGTTTCCGGGTCGTCTTGTTGAGAAGTGAGGCGTAATCCCCGGTCATGAAGCTGCTCCAATGATATCATACGCTTCTCCCGTTCCATGCGGCGCAGATAAAGATTGCGTGCAATGCGGATCAGCCAGGTCTTCACGTTGGATCGGCCACGAAAGCCGTCAATGGCCAGCATGGCCCTGTAGAATGTCTCCGATGTCAGATCTTCGGCCAGATTCCTGTCCCCGGAAAGACTCACCAGATAGTTCAAGACTGAGCCTGCGTTGCGTTGATACAGATCAGCAAGGCTGTGAACTTCTTCTCTGGTACTTGTTCTTCTCTTCATCTACCAATAAATTAGATACCTGAACAAAAAAAAGGTTACAGTTCTTTTGTTTAGGTCCATATCCATAGCGACTTGAGGCATTTCCTGCATTCGAAGAAAGGTTTCCCCCACTCCCGGTGATGAGACAGGGCTGAAAAGACTGGGAATGAATCTTACCAGTGAACCTAATTTCTCAACTAAAAGCCTTTTTCCCTCATAAAAAAATTGCTTCTACCTGCTTTTTCCCCTAATCAGGGCTAATGCCCAGGAGGCTATTGCCTGTTTACTCCCTATAAGCCCCAGACCTTCGTTTGTTTTTGCCTTTATTCCTATGTGGTCCTTCTCTATGCCGAGGATGAGACTTAGAGTCCCCTTCATGCTTTCAACATAAGGAAACAGCTTAGGCTCCTCAGCAATGACTACAGTATCAATATTTACAATCTCCAATCCTCTTGCCTTCGTCTCCGCAACAATTTCCTTCAATAAGTCTGTGCTTCGAATGTCTTTATATTTTGGGTCGGTATCAGGAAAAAGCTGCCCGATATCTCCCTCTCCCGCTGCTCCCAAAAGAGCATCCACAATAGCATGAATTAAACAATCTCCGTCAGAATGACCAATCAATCCTTGAGGAAAGGGAATCTCTATTCCTCCTAGAAAAAGCTTCCTTCCCTTTTCAAATTTATGGATATCGTAGCCAAGCCCAGTTTTAACTTTCAAGTAAAGCCTCCACTATTTTTAAATCTTCAGGTGTTGTGATTTTTATGTTTCTTGGATCTCCCTGAGCTATGAATACTCTTTTCCCTGTCCTTTCAACCAAAGAAGCCTCGTCTGTACCATAATAATTCTCTTCCCTTGCCTTCTCCAGGGCCTCATTGAGGATAGGGTATAAAAAACCCTGAGGAGTCTGGATTCTATAGAGCTTCTCTCTTTCTAAGGTTCTAAGGACTTCATGCCCAGACACCTCTTTTACAGTATCTTCCACTGGAATCGCTGGGATTGCTGCACCCTTTTCCATAGCAACCTCAATAACTCGACTGATAAAATCATTCTCTACCAGGGGCCTTACTCCATCATGAATCAGAACAACTCCCGCTTTTTCTGGGTCAATTTGACTAAATCCTTTAAAAACCGAATCCTGCCTCTTCTTTCCTCCCCTGACTACAGAAGCAATTTTTCGGAACTTCGAAAGAATTCTCTCCTTGTGTTTCTCATCTTTGAGCACAAGGATGATTTCGTCGACTTTGTCGTGCTCTTCGAACCTCTCGAGCGTCCACTCCAGGACAGGCTTTCCTTTTAAAAGAGAATATTGCTTCGTTGAACCAAAGCGCTTTCCTTCTCCTGCAGCAACGATAATAGCAGAAACCCATTCCATCCTTTGATTCTATATTGAGACCAAGAATAATTCAAGTCAACTCGACTCGAGGGGAGAGCCCGTGCTGTTCCCGAGGCTATTCATTCTTAAAAAAAAATTTACACTTGTAAAATCTATTTACATTAACCAATCAAAAACATCTGCGCTATATAGGGAAGGATTGGTCTCGTCTTTATAACTCTTTTTGGCATGATTTTTGCAGACAGCAAAGCGGGAGGATAAGATAAAAAAATGCAATCCGTTCAAAGCATAGATTATCAAAAACAGATAGATGACGCTCTTAAAAAAGCAAAGGCTAAAAAAGTTCTCTATCTGTATGATGAATTCGGGTACAAGAAATTGCTCGGTGTTTTTGATAAAAAAAAGGCTTCTGAAATAAAAAAGTATCTTCGGAGCCGCAAATTAATTAATCGTTTAACAGAAACAGATATAATTACTACTGAACCGGACGATAGTTTTTACTTTAGATAATTACTTTCGCACCGATATTTCGGTGTTTTAAAGCTTCACTCCTCCTGATTGTATCGACCAAAAATCATTTTACCTACTGTAGTCTGAAGTACTGACGTAACTGTTACATTGATATTCTGCCCAATCATCTTTCGAGAATTGTCCACAACAACCATAGTCCCATCATCTAAATAAGCTACCCCCTGGTCTTTCTCTTTCCCTTCTTTGAGAATAAATACCTTCATGGTTTCTCCTGGTAAAACTACCGGTTTAAGAGCATTAGCCAATTCATTGATATTGAGCACAGGAATTCCTTGGAGCTGTGCAACTTTATTGAGATTGAAATCATTGGTGATAATTTTAGCATCAAGTTGTTTGGCAAGCTCGATTATCTTGGAATCGACATCTTTGGCATCAGAGAAATCCAAATCAGAAATAACTACTGACACTTGGGATGATTTTTGAAGATGGTCTAACACTTCTAGTCCCCTTCTTCCCCTCTGCCTCTTCAACCCATCAGAAGAATCAGCAATGAGTTGAAGTTCCTTCAGCACGAATTGAGGGGTGATCAAGGCACCTTCGACAAATGCTGTATCGCAGATGTCAGCAATACGCCCATCAATAATCGCACTGGTATCAAGGATTTTATTACTGCGACCTAAATTCTGTCCCTTAAAAAGGCGTGAAAAATGAGCTGGATCAAGCCACTCAGATTTACGCGTGCCAACTAAAAAACCGATATATGGCATGACAATAAGAAAAAATATCTTGATGAAGCGGGTGGACTCCCCCTGAGTTATCGTTTGATAAATGGAACCCAAACACCAGCCCATGAGAACACCTACAAATACTCCGATTGCTGCTCCCCAAATGACTTTAAACTGTGCTTTTCGAATTCTCGTTTCAAGATAAATGATTACGATACTTAACAAAAAGGCCAGTGCAGCTCCTACATAAGAGCTTAGGCTGAAGGGAGGGAAAAAATACCCTGTTAAAGTAATTAATGTGACAAAAATGAACCTAAAAACAAAGTTGCTCATAATATAATTCCTTAAAAGATATGATTAATTGCCTCTCTTAGATTCCGAACTCCTAAAAAATTTAATTCCCCTTTCTCCTTTTTCTTGAGATTATCAAGGTTCCCCTGAGGCAGGATTATCGTGTCAAAGCCCAGAGAATGGGCTTCTTTCAATCGTGCTGATGATTGACTTACCGATCGCACCTCTCCGCTCAGGCCTACCTCTCCAAAAACAGAAAGATTGGCGGGAATAGCTTTATTTTTAATACAAGAAATAACAGCCAGAACCACACTTAAATCTGTGGCAGGTTCATCAATAGTCAATCCCCCCGCCACATTAATATATATATCTTCTCCCGCAAAACTAAATCCTAACTTTTTCTCTATGATAGCTAGAAGCATAGCTGTTCGAAAGTGGTTGAGGCCAATAGTCATTCTCCGAGGATTCCCCGCAAACAGGGTAGGGGAAACCAAGGCTTGTATTTCTGCCAGCAATGGCCGGGTTCCTTTAATAGTACAAACAACAACGCTTCCTGCTTCTTTCTCCGGCCTCTCTTTGAGAAAGAAAGCTGAAGGATTAGATACAGCTTGAAGTCCTTTGTTTCCCATTTCAAAAATTGCTAACTCAGATACAGGGCCGAACCTGTTTTTCATGGCTCGCAAAACGCGATGGGAATGGTCCCTTTCTCCTTCAAAATAAAGAACTACATCTACAATGTGCTCCAGGGATTTTGGGCCAGCTAGAGAACCCTCTTTCGTAATATGTCCTATCAGGAATGAGGCAACCTGATTCTTCTTTGCAAATCGAAAAATATGATTAGTAACTTCTCGAACTTGGCTTATAGTTCCTGGGCTCGAAGACAGCTTGGAGGAGAAAACTGTTTGAACTGAATCCAAGACTAAAACTCGAGGATTGAGCTTTTCAGCATGGCTAATGATTCTCTCTAAATTTGTTTCAGCCAACAAATATAGCTTTTCATTCCGAAGACCAAGTCTTTCGCCTCGAATCTTTATCTGCTCAAGAGACTCTTCACCTGAAACATAAAGCACTCTTTCCTGCTGGGCAGAGAAATCCCGGGAGACTTGGAGGAGAAGTGTAGATTTGCCTATTCCAGGCTCTCCCCCTATCAAAACCAGGGAACCAAGGACAATTCCTCCTCCAAGAACTTGATTGAATTCCTCGATTTTAGCCTTAATCCTCTGCTCTTTGGTCTCCTTGATTTGTTCATAGAGCACAGGCTCAGAGGGGAGAAAAGAGTATTCTGCCGATATCTCCTCTTCCACCTCTTCGACCATGGTATTCCACTCGCCACAATTGGCACATCTTCCTATCCACTTCGGAGAATAAAATCCGCAGTTCTGACAGACAAACGTTGTTTTGCTCTTCATTTCAGCCTTATACCCAAGCCAAAGTAAATTTCTCTTTTCGAAACTAGAGAAAAGTCATCTATTCCAAACACTAAATAAAAATATTTATAGGCATCATAACTTGTCCAGAACTTGAAACGCGGTCGCGGACGACGGTTAAGGTCAAAGCTCTCCAGGCTGAACCTCAATCTGTCATGAACAAGATAGTAATCAACACCAACACCGAAGCTCGATTCAATAATACCTGCCCTAGGAGTAAATCCTCCCCAACGAATTCCACCTTGAGCAGAATAGGTGAATTTATCCAACCAAGGATCATGAACAATCTGTGCCAGAATAAACTTTTTTGATGTGGGCCAGAGGGTGAGAGAGAGATAACTCTTCAGCCAATCACTTTTTGAATAATATTCACTACTAAAGCCAATATCCACCCTTAGACTGGACATAGGCTGAAACACTTTCTTTGCTTCCTCAACAGTCCTTTCAGCATTATCGTATAACTCAGTTTTTTGGATCAACTTTCCTAAGGTCCCTTCCCCCTTATTAATTTTCTCCAAGGACTCGTTCAGAAGTTTTAAAGCGTCTCCAATTTGGTCGAGTAATTCTTTTATCCTACTCAAGTTTAGCTTCACTTCCCCCCTATTCTCCTCAGCAATATCCTTTAAAAGGAAAACCAACTCGTCTAAATTGCCAGATATCTCTTTCACTCTTTGATCAAAGTTCTGAACTGCCTTAGCAGAGCTTCCTATGGCCTGGTCGAGATTTCCTTTATTTACCTCAAAAAAATCCTTCAGTTCGGTAGTAAAAGAAGACAAGTTGTCGATGATGCCCCTAACCTGAGCTTTGGATTCATCACCCCCCAGAGTTTCCCTTAAAGCTCTTCCAACTTCACTAACCTCATTGCCTATGGAGAGGAGCGTTGTCCCTATTTGGTCAAAACTGGGAGAAGATACTCCTTGGATGTGCCCTGAGGGCTCGCAAAATTCTGAATCTTTACCTGGCGAAATCTCTATGTATTTTTCCCCCAGAAGGCCTAGGGCTGCCAAGGCAGCTTTAGAGTCGCGGGGAATATTGACACCATTGTCAATGGACATCAATGCTTCGGCTCGACTCCCTCGTAACCTTATATCTTTAACATACCCAATTTTTACGCCGGCCATCCTGACCACCGCTCTCTTCTCCAAGCCAGCGGTGGAATCAAAGTAGGAATACAGAGGATAACCTGACTTTTTAAAAATAACAGTAATATCTCCGACTACCAGTATAAATGTGGCTAAAATAAGCAGAGCTGCAGCAAAGAAAATTCCAATTTTCAATTCACGTTTCATTTTATATTCCAAGCTACCAATTTTCTATTGGCCCCTCTGCTTTTCCGTGTATAAATTGCTGAACCACTTGATTGCCTGAATTCTTCATCTCTTCTGGAGTTCCTGTCTCAATAATCTTTCCCCCATAGAGCATAGCAATCCTATCCGCAACTTTATAGGAGCTGACCATATCATGAGTTATGACGATGGAGGTAACCTTCAGCTCTCTCTTCATTAGGTTAATCAATTCGTTTATGGCATCCGCCCTTATAGGGTCTATCCCTGTAGAAGGCTCATCGTACAAAATAATTTCCGGACCGTATGCAATCGCGCGTGCCAAGCCAACTCTCTTCTTCATCCCCCCACTGAGCTCATAAGGCATAAGGTTCTCCACTCCTTTTAATCCTACTTTTGCCAAACTCTCTTTAACTATATCTTGTATTTTTTGGGGAGGATAATCCGTGTATCTCTCCAGACCGAAGCTAACATTTTGGCTGACAGTGAGACTGTCAAAAAGAGCTGCCCCTTGAAAAAGCATCCCAAATCTTCTTGTAACATTTTGGAGTTCATCTTCTTTGAGACAGGTAATCTCCTCTCCATCAACATAAATCTTCCCTCGATCAGGTTTGAGAATACCGACTAAATGCTTTATCAGGACACTCTTCCCCGATCCGCTCTGGCCAATAATGACCATAGTCTCTCCTTTTTCAATTTCAATGCTCACTCCCCTCAGAACTTTTTTCAGACCAAAAGACTTATGAAGATCGACTATCCTAATCATATGTGAAGACTCGCGGGTAGAAATTTGCTCATGAAAAAATTAACAATCAAAATACAGATACTGGCAATTACTACTGTCCGGGTTGTTGCTCTTCCCACGCCCTCTGCTCCTCCTTCAGCTCTCAATCCCTGCCAGCAACCTATTATAGCAATAATGACACCAAAAACTGCAGCTTTAATAAGCCCGCTGACGATATCCCACAGTTCAAGGTAGAGCAAGGTGTTTTTGAGGTATATCACTCTGTTAACTCCCATGATAAAAACATTGTAAGAATAACCAGCAGCCATTCCGATTATATCACCATAAAGAGTAAGGCAAGGAAGCATAACAAAGCATGCCAGTGTTCGAGGGACAACAAGGTATCGGGTAGGGTTAGCACCTAAGCTGAAGAGCGCGTCTATTTGTTCGGTAATTTTCATTGTGCCAATTTCAGCAGCCATGGCTGAGCCTACGCGTCCTGTGACCATCAATCCGACTAGAATAGGGATTAGTTCTTTAGACAGACCTAGAGAAATAATTGGTCCTCCATAAGCCTCTGATCCTGGGCCAATGTACCGGTGAAAGCCCACATAAGTCTGCAGCCCAAAAACAAGACCGCCGAAAGCAGCTGTAAGAGAAACAACTGGCAAGGATTTTACTCCTACTGATTCCAGTTGCTGGAGAAATATTTTTCTCTCCCATGGTCCCCTAAACACATTCTTAACAGTCCTGGTTGTGAGAATCCACACTTCGCCAAGCTGCTCGAAGAAAGGAGACAGAAAAGGGAATTTTGTTTGAGGGCTCATTTTTCAAGCCTCAGAATACTGAAACTCAAGATCAGCAAACCGAGCATACTCCCTGATAAAGGCGAGGCTTATGGTTCCTTGAGGACCATTTCTCTGCTTAGCTACATTTATCTCAGCAATCCCCCTTATGCTTTCATCTAAAGGACGATACAATTCAGGACGATAAATAAAAATCACCACATCAGCATCCTGCTCAATTGCTCCTGACTCTCTTAGATCAGAAAGTAAGGGGCGTGGCTCTCGCCGCCCCCTCTCTGGAGCTCGGCTCAACTGAGAAATGCCTACAACCGGTATTTGAATTTCTTTAGCTAGTTCCTTTAAAGAACGCGAAATGTGTGACATTTCCTGGGTCCTGTTCTCAAACCTCTGCCCAGTTCGCATGAGCTGAATGTAATCAATAAATAGCAAATCCAGGTTGTTTTCCATCTTAAGCCTTCTTGCCTTCGCCTTCATCTCTATTACGGAAAGAGTTGCAGATTCATCCACAAATATCTTGGCACTTGAAAGCGCTTCAGCCCCAAGCTTCAGCTTCTCAAAATCTCTTTCCCCAATAAAACCTGTTCTTACCTTTTTAATATCTAACTGTGCCTCTCCGCAAAGGATTCTGATAACAAGCTGTTCCTTTGCCATTTCTAGAGTAAAAAATCCCACTGCGTAATCTGTTTTGAGACCAACATGCTGAGAAATATTCAAACTAAGGGCTGTCTTTCCCATTGAAGGACGCGCTGCTATAACCACAAATTCTGAATTGTGAAAGCCTGAGGTTAAATTATCAAGATCGCGGAATCCAGAGGGAACTCCGGTCACAGCTTCCTGTCTTTGGGATATATCTCTGATCATTTCCAGGGTAGGCTTTGTCAACAAGTTTAAAGGTACAAAACCAGGTTGTATCCTCTCTTCAGCCACGTCAATAATTGCACTCTGGGCCTCGTTTAAAAGCGCATCAGCATCTTCTTTCTGCTCATAACTCGAAGCGATAATCTTGGCTGAGGAAAGTATAAGACGTCTTAAAAGGGCTTTTTCTTTAATTATACGGGCATGGTATTCGATATTAAGGCTCTTGGGTACTCCATCCATCAATGATGAAAGATACGAAGCGCCCCCAACTTCCGCAAGATAACCTGCCTTTTGCAGCTCTTCGCTCAAAGTGAGCAAATCAACAGGCTGGCCCTTATCCACCAAAGAGATAATCTTCTCGATGATCTTCTGATTAGCGTCTTTGTAAAAATCTTCTGGAGTGATGATGGATAATACTACATTCAGATTTTCATTATTGACTAAAATTCCACCCAAGACAGTCTTCTCAGCTTCCTGGCTATGAGGCGGTGTCTTCTTTAAAAAAGTAAAATCGAACTCCACGATTTATTCCTCGCTTTCTTCAGCATTTTTTGTTTCTGACACGGCATCTTTTTTTGTTTCTTCCTCTCCCTCTTTTGTCTCTTCTGTCTGCTCCCTGCCCTCATCTTCAGCCCCTTTTTCCTTCTTCTCTCCTTCCTTCTTCTCCTTTTCTTCTACTTCAACTTTTACTTCCTTCTTCTCTTTTAATTCTTCCTCTTTCTTCTCATCTCTTGCTTCTTCTCTTACAACCTCTACTTTTACCTCAGCTCGGTCGTCATGGTAGACTTTAATCGGTACAGAATAATTACCCAACCTCTTAATTGGTTCATCTAAGAGAATCTTCTTCTTGTCAATTTCGAATCCCAACTTATCAAGAGCTTCCTTTATATCTGCGGAGCTGACAGAGCCAAAAATCGTATCTTTCTCTCCTGATTTTCTACAAAAAGCGAGAGAGACCTCATTTAGCTTTTGAATTAATTCTTGGTAGGAAAGTCTTTCCTGCTCGACTCTTTTTTTCAGGGCCTGTCTTTCTATTTCAATCATTTTTATATTAGAGGCGGTTACCTCCAAAGCCATTTTTTGGGGAATAAGGAAATTCCTTCCGTATCCAGAAGCGACCTCCACAATGTCCCCTTTCCTTCCTAGATTCTCCACATCCTCTTTTAAGATTACCTTCATATTCCCTCCATGACTGAAGCAGAAATATTAATCTTCTACAAAAGGAAGTAATGCCATCAATCGTGCTCTTTTTATAGCTACAGCAAGCCTCCGTTGGTGATATGCACAGGTACCGGTTATTCGTCTTGGCGAAATTTTTCCCCTCTCAGGAGCATATTTTTTAAGAATATCCATCTTTTTGTAATTAATATCCCGTATATTGTTCTCACAAAAACGACAGAACTTTCTCTTGGGTGGAAAGTATCTCCTGAATGAACTCCTTTCTCTTCTTTCTTCTCTAGCCATACTCATTTCTCCTCTTCTTTTACTTCTTCTGAAGGAATTTCTGGCTCCTTGAATTCCAATTCTTCACTGCTTTTCTCTTTAGGTTCAGATTCACCCTCTTCTCTCGCTCCTGCTTTTTTTCTCCTATTCATTACATTCTCTCTTGTGTCTATTTTTATTGTTAGATAGCGGAGGATAGTATCAGTCTGCTTGAAGCGCCTCTCTAGTTCTGAAGGAATATCAGCCTCTCCTTCATAATAGAAAAAAACATAGAAAGCTTCCTCAAACTTATTGATTGGATAAGCCAGCTTCCTCTTCCCCCATTTGTCCTTTTTAATCATCTTCCCCTTTTTTTTGGAAACAACTTTAGCCATTTGAAGGATGAGGTCTTCTGTCTCCTCATCTGACAAATCAGGGGAGATTAGAAACCCTGTTTCATACTGTCTCATTGACACCTCCTTATGGATTTAAAGCTCCTTTTCCATCAAAGGAACAAGGAGATACTTACGGGATCTAGTCCCTAAACTCGACCTCCCTTTTATTCCGCTATTGCTCTTATTAATTCTCTCCAATTTTCTATGTTAAAGTCAAGCCTCAAGTTATCTCCTCTTTCTCTGTTTTCCTATTATAAGTATTCATTGCTTTTTCAATATCGCCAGCTACAATCATCTCCAATGCTTCCTTGGCCTTCTCTAGACTATCATCAAAAAGGCACTTTTCTTCCTTCGCAAAGGGAGACAACACAAAGCTTGTAGAATCCTCATAAGGCTCCTGAGGAGCAACGCCGATTCTAATCCTTGGAAATTTTGTCGTTTTGAGCTCTTGGATTACCGAATCCATCCCTTTATGAGTTCCGGGTCCTCCTGCTTTCCGAACTCTAATTTCTCCTAATGGAATATCTAAATCATCAAAAACAACAATAAGCCTTTCTGTGCTAATCCTCACTGTATCCCTCATCTGTCTTACAGCCAGTCCGCTTTGGTTCATGTATGTTTGGGGCAGGACTAAAAACACTCTCGATCCTGATAGAATCGCTTCACCAGCCTTTGCCGAGTATTTCTTCCTTTTCAATTTTACATCCCACTCCTGGGCCAGCCTTTTTATGAACATGACCCCCGCGTTGTGCCTCGTTTGGGAATACATTCTCCCAGGATTACCCAATCCTACAACTGTCCACAACTACTCTTTCTCCTCCTCGCCTTCTTTTTGCTTCGCTTCCTCTTTCTTTTTCTCTTCCATTTCTTCTGCTTCCTCCTTTTCCTTCTTGATTACCTCCGGTTCCTCTTCTTCTGCGATTACTTCTTCTTTCTCCTCTTCCACTACCTCCTCTTTATGGGGAACGGCAATGAGAACGAGCACTGTATCTTCGTCACTAACGATTTCCACTCCTTCAGGGGGCTTAATATCTCCCACCTTAAGGGACTGATGAACATGAAGAGAGCTAATATCTACTTCGATATTCTCAGGGATATCCTTGGGAAGACATTCGATTTCTACATCTCGATTGACAAAATCAACGAACCCGCCTTCAGATCTTACTCCAACCGCCTCTCCTATGGGAACCGCAGGGACAGAAACTCGAATTATCTTATCCATGACAATCTGAATAAGGTCTACATGGAGGAGCTCATCCGTAACAGGATTTTTCTGCCACTCTTTTATCATGACATCTCTATTTTCAGAATTAAAGGATACTTTAAATATTGTATTCTCACCGGTTTCAGATTTTAAAATATTGATTATATCCTTTTTAGGAACGGCAAGAGGAATGCTAGGAGTATTTGCTCCATAAAGAATAGCAGGTAGCTTCCCTTCTTTTCTCATCTGACGAGAGACATTTTTACCAAAAAACTCCCTTTTCTCACCTTTTATCTTAATGCCCATCTCTTCTTTCCTCCTTAATCAAATAGGGAACTTACAGAGGTTCCTTCGTTAATCCTTCGAATCGCTTCACCAAAAAGCTCTGCTACCGAGATAACACTTATTTTCTTATTGTTTTTCGCTTTCTCAGGCAAGGGAATTGTATCGGTAACAATCAATTTTTCTATTTCTGACTCTTCTATTTTCTCCACGGCCTGCCCCGACAAAACAGCATGAGTACAAGCTGCGTACACCCTTCTTGCTCCTTCCCTCTTTAAAGCACTGATGCTCTGAACAAGGGTTCCACCTGTATCAACCATATCATCTAGTATAACTACATCCCGGTCCTGAACTTCCCCGATGACATGAAGCACTGTGGCTACGTTGGGAGCAGGCCTTCTCTTATCAATGATAGCCAGTGTAGCTCTCATCCTCTTTGCAAAGATTCTCGCTCTTCCAACTCCTCCAGCATCTGGAGAGACAATGGTCAGGTCTACCAGGTCTAGGGCTTTAATAAACTTGGCTAATACAGGCGCTGCCATCAGATTATCAACAGGAATAGAGAAAAAACCTTGGATTTGAGGAGAATGGAGGTCCATAGTTAGAACCCTATCCGCCCCAGCTGCCTCCACTAAGTCAGCTACGAGGCGCGCTGAAATGGGAACTCTCGGCCGGTCCTTCCAGTCTTGACGAGCATAACAATAATAGGGAATAACAGCACTAATCCTTTCAGCGGAAGCCCGCTTAAATGCATCAATCATAAGAAAAAGTTCCATCAAGTGAAAATTGGCGTCGTAAGCCCCAGGCTGAATTACAAAAACATCAGTACTTCGAACATTCTCATCGATATAAAAATGAATTTCTCCATCACTAAATCTATCTAAAACAGACCTTCCCAGATCAATTTTTAAGTACTGTGCAATATCCTTAGCTAAGGTGAGGTTTGAAGAACCAGCAAAGATCTTCATAGTTCTTTCTTCTTTCACAGATCCTCCTCAAGCTTCCCTTCTAAAATGGAAGGAATTTTGATTTTTCTAGAGCTGGGGTGGGAGGATTCGAACCTCCGAGTGGCGGATCCAAAGTCCGCTGCCTTACCGCTTGGCTACACCCCAACGGACAATCTATTCCAATATCTCTCCCGAGATATCGTCTCAACACACAAGGCTAAATATTTCTTCTTCAACTCTCCCAGCCCTCTATAAGCTTTAGCTCTGTCCTTAAAAATGCCGAAGACTGCTGAGCCTGTACCACTGACTAAAGACACGTCAGATCCCAGACTCTGGAAAAGGCTCTTAATGGCTCTTAATTGAGGATGTAAACTGAATATTGTCTCTTCTAATCTATTTTCCAGAAGACTAAAATCTCTGGTTTTTAAAAACCAGTTAATTTTACTGTCTTTGCCCTCTGAAGTCAAGGGAAACTGAAATTGCCCATAAATAAGAGATGTAGAGATGGTAAATGAAGGGAAAACCAAAAGACAATACAGAGGAACAAGGTCAGGAAGGGGCACTATTTCATCTCCCCGCTCCAAACCCAGGCACAATCCTCCTGTAAGGAAATAGGGTACATCAGCTCCGATAATCTTTCCCAATTCCATTAAATCAATCATCCCCAAACGAAGTCCCCAGATTTTATTCAGAGCGTACAGTGTCATGGCTGCATCACTACTGCCTCCTCCAAGACCTTTGCCGGGAGGAATATTCTTCGTAACAAGAATTTCTACGCCTTGGGAAAGACCGAACTGCTTTTTCAGCAAGAGCACTGCTTTGAATATGAGATTATCTTCATCCCAGGGGACGGACTCATCATTTCCTCTCAAGCTGATTTTACCATCTTCCCTGCTCTTAAATTCCAAAATATCATACAGTTCTATTGTTTGAAATAGGGTTCTGATCTCGTGGAAGTTGTCCTCTCTTTTCTTGACTATTTCCAATCCCAAGTTGATCTTCGCAAAGGCTTTAACTCTCATTTTTCCAAAATTTTCTCGATATCATCCCAGCTTTTAGATTGGTACTCTGCTAAAAAAGAACGGACAAAGGCATGAGACTTTAAAGGTTGGTTAAAATTTATCTTGAGTATTTTTAAACGCCCTTCACTTCTAGGATGATGGAAGAGTAAAAAGCGGGCAATACGGGAATCCTCGAAAAACTCCTCGATCTCAAAACTCAATTCTTCCCTCTGCCCTGCTATGACTCTTCCTTTTTCATCCCTTTTGAAGTTCCAACTATCAAAACCTCTCTCTATTTCAGAGCTTTTCTGGTCGCTCCTCCATTCTCCACTTAGGATACTCACCATTTCATACTGGTTTAGACTAAACCCAAGGGATCTATAGATTATTTCCTCTACCTCTCCTTCCCAATAGACTCTCTTGGAAGGAAGTACGAAAAAAGATTTTTCACTATCAATGAGAATGTAGTAAAGTGACCTTCCTAATACATCAAAGGATTCAATTCGTCCTTTATGGGGGAGTAAAAAAAGGAATGAAAATTTTATCTTTGAAGTTCCCTCAGACCCGGTTAATCTTAAGGTACCATACCCTTCAATGCTTTCTATCCTTGCCGGAACATGAGGGAGGGAATACCTCGTAGGCAAACAGGATACTAAAAGTCCGAGAATAATAACCGCTGCACAGGGATATGCAATCCATCTCTTATAGCAATGTAGCTTATTCTCTGAGTAGTCTTTCAATTTTCTTCTTCACTCTATCCTTGTCTTCAATATTGTTCTTTAAGGCTTTTTCCCAGTAAGCTAACGCTTTTTCTTTTTTATTGAACATGAGATACAAATCTCCCAAATGGTCATTAATCACTGGGTCATCTTCCAATTTAAGAATTGCTTTTTTAAGGTAAATTTCTGCCTTCTCATAATTTTTCAATCTGAAATAGGCCCAGCCAAGGCTATCAAGGTAAGCTCCATTTTCTGAATCCATCACAAGAGCTCTTTTTATTAGTTCAACCGCCTCTTCCAAATTCCTTCCTCTTTCGACTAACATATAACCGAGGTAGTTTAAGGCCTCGCCACTTTTGGGATTGAGCTCAATAGACTTTCTCAAATAGTTTTCCGCCTCTAGGAATTTCCCTGATCTCTCGTAAAGGATACCGAGCCTAAAATTATAAAAAAAAGCTCTCTCTACAGGAGGGTTTTTATCTTTTCCCAGAACAGCTTCATATTCTGAGATTGCTCCTTCATAATCTCTTTTATCTTCAAGAAAGAAGGCAAATTCGAGCCGCGCTTCTAAGTTACTTTTATCTTCCTCTATTAATCGGCGATAGGTGTGTTCTGCATCTCCATCTCTGCCTGTCTCATGAAGTATCTTGGCCTTGGTCAGAAAAGCTTGCGCATTTGAGGGATCAACTTGGAAGACATCATTAAGGGCAACTAATGCCTTCTCATAATTTCTCAAAATGTAAAGGCTAAATCCCAACCTGTTTAGAAAAAGAATATCCTGAGGAAAATGCTTCAACGCTTCTTCATAAAGAGAGGCAGCTTGATCATGAAGACTGTCTAATTCATAAGCCCTGCCAAGGAGAAGGTAGCCTTTATAATTATTTGAATTGATGCTCAGAGCCTTTTCCAAGCTCTTCTGGGCTTCCGTGAGCTTTCCTAGTTCAATCTTAAGCTCCCCCAGATTCATATAGCCGGTATCCGAAAACGGATTAAGCTCGGTGTATCGAGAGAAGTATCGCTCAGATTCCTCAAACTGTGACAGTGAATATGTGATTTTTCCCAAGGAATAGTATGCATCTCTATTGTCTGGATCAAGAGCAATGATTTTAAGGAATTCATCCTTTGCCCGTAAGGCAGCGCTACGATCTCGAACCTCTTGTTTATTTTCAGAGGCTGCCCGAGCCAAATATATCTTAGCTAATATATTGTGAGCTGGGATATTTTCAGGATTCAAAGAGAGCGCTTTTCCGGCTGCTTTTTCACTCTTATCCCACCTCCACATTTCAAAGTATACTTCAGCAAGAGTTGAATATATGTATGAAGGGTTTTCGCTCCCTTGAATTGCTTTTAGATAGGCACCTTCTGCCTCTTCGAGCTGGCCTTCAGCCCTTAATTGAGTTCCTTTAAGAAAGAAGTAATACGAATCTGCCTTAGTAGGGCGCTCCTGGCCCATGGCAATAGTAACTAGGATTGACAATAAGAACGAGAGACAGGGTGCTTTTCTTGCCATTAACTAATCCAAGTGAAAGCCGTAATCGTCTGTCTTCTTTATCTTTCTGCCCTCTTCTTTTTTGCCCTCCTTTTTAAAACCTTTATTAGTACTTTTATCGACAAGGCGAAATCCATAATCCTCTGTCTTTATCTTACGGCTCTTTTTTCTAAAAAGAGGATAAAGAGGAGATCTGATTCGCTTTCCAAAGCAAGATAAATTAGGATTAAAAATCATAAGGAGGACAAAAAGACCAAAAATGATTAATATTCCGTAAACTCCCCAGCTCATTCTATAACCTCTTCTCTAAGATTTTCATTTTTTATCAAAAGAAACTCTAAAGAAACCGAATTTTTATTATATGCCTGCCCTTTCTATTAGTCAATGGGGCCAGCGCGTGCTATTTTGATTGTTATCAATAAAATAAATTACACTTTCAGGTGTTTTTAATCCTAAATCTCAACATTTGTCAGCGAAATATTGCCTGTTAACGATGGATATCTTCCTCTCTTTTATTCCTTATTATTCAATGAGATGTGACTCTCCTTCCTAAAGGCAAGTAGTAAAAATGGTTTATGGCAGAGAAAAATAGCAATTAAAATTATGGAAAAGAAGCAAAGGTCCTCAGGATTCTTTGTCTATTTCTTCCTGAAAATTTGGGATTTTTTTCTTAACCTTTTCCTCACCTAAATAAAGGCCTACCAAGAAAGCTGAAGAAAAAATAATGAGTGTAAAAAAAGCTTTAAAGACATCTTTCATCTTGACCTTCCCTTTAAATTTTTGTCTAAAACGGGAAAAATGTCAATAACACGAAAATGAATGTAAGCATCTTTTTTTCCGTGATAAGGAAAGACAAGCGTGGGTATACGGTGAAGAAGGTCGTAGGAAGGCTGAGCGGGCATGGTTTCCGATTGGAGGGAGGAAGAGTGAAGCCTGGATCGATCCGCCTTGGCTCGCTGGGGCAAAGCGAGCGTGCCTTCAAGCCGTATGCCCATCGCTTAATGACTATTTTAATTTTCATCACGGAAAAAAAGGTGCTTCAAAAATGAATCATTAAATCTCGACATCAGTTTGATTTCTCATGCTTTTCTTTGTATATTTCATATATACTTTAAATAAAAAATCCAGGAAGAACAATGAAAAGGAAAATAATGTTACTTTCCTTAATCTTTCTTTTTTCTGTGGCATCTTCAGCTCTACCCAAACAGATAAGAAAACCTGTATGGGATGGGAAATTTTATTACAAAAATAAAAGTCTACTTTCTCTCCAAATTGACAGTTTCCTCAAGAATGTAAAAATTAGCAACATTCCTCCTGGAGAACTGCAGGTTATTGTTGTTCCACATGCAGGATATGTCTATTCAGGGCAAATCGCCGCTTACAGCTATAAACTGGTCCAAGGAAGGGATTACGAAAAGGTTATAATAATCGGCCCTTCTCACCGATATGGCTTTGAAGGCTGCTCCATCTATCCTCAAGGAGCGTACCAAACTCCTTTGGGCGTGACAGATATTGACAGTGTGCTCGCTTCTAAACTCTCGAAGGCTACGGGTTTTACATATATTCCCCAGGCTCATCAGTCCGAACACTCTGTAGAAGTCCAAATTCCTTTCATCCAAAAAACACTGCCTCAAGCTAAAATAGTCCCCATAGTTATGGGATTACCCAAGAAGAAGACAATACATGCTCTGGCTAAAGCTCTGGCAGAAGTAGTACCTAAGAAAAAAGCACTTATTGTTGCTTCAACAGATTTGTCTCACTTTGAGCCAAAAACTAAAGCCAACAAGATCGATGCTAACACAATTTCCCTCCTTCAATCGTTAAAAACAGGCACACTCATCCGAAAGGCCGAGCGATATGAAAATATCATGTGTGGAGGCGGTCCTGTCGTCTCTGCCCTTCTTTATACTCAAGAAAGAGGTAAGCCAAAAGTCCATGTTCTAAAATACGGAGATTCATCACTGACAGGAGGTCCTGCATCAGAAGTTGTAGGTTATTTAGCCGCAGCTATCTTCTCAGAGTCCCCCCCACCCACATTTTCCCTCACTTTAGAGGAAAAAAAAGAGCTCATTAAAATATCCCAATTGGCAATAACTAAATTTATCAACGTAAAAAATATATTAGACTATAAAACCCAAAACTCCAATTTCTTGGTAAAAAAAGGTGCTTTCGTCACTCTCAAAAAAAGAGGATACCTGCGTGGATGCATAGGAATTATCGAACCTCTCTTTCCTCTATACCAAACAGTCATCAGGGCTTCGATTTATGCGGCCTGTGAAGACCCGAGGTTTCCTCCAGTCGCTCCCAAGGAGCTCAATGATCTAGAAATTGAGATTTCTGTTTTATCTCCTCTAGAAAAAATAAGCAATCCAAAGCAAGTTATAGTCGGAAAACACGGGCTGGTTATTTCTAAGAATGGCAAAAAAGGCCTCCTCCTACCTCAAGTTCCTGTCGAAAACAACTGGTCCAGAAAAGAGTTTTTAGAGCAGGCCTGTATAAAATCCGGCCTGCCCAGAGAAGCCTGGAAAAAGGGAGCAGAGATTTATATCTTCGAAGCAATCGTATTTCACTAAAACAAAACCAGGCCAGGATTCCTTCCAGGAAATTGAAGGCAGATCTCCCAATTTCAATTTCAGAATGTTGATTTTTAATCCTTTTCTGTTATAATCTTATTTTATTCGTTCAGGGGTTACGATGCCATTGTATGAATACAAATGCTCAAAGTGCGGCTCCACATTTGAGGTTTTACACCGTGTAAACGATACGCCTCTAAAGAAATGTTATAAATGTGGGAGTCCTGTCATGAAAGTAGTCTCTCCGCCATCTCTTCAATTCAAAGGAGAAGGCTGGTATGTTACAGACTACGCTCAAAAGAAAGTTCCCGATAAGGAAAACGAAGAAAAAGGCAAAGAAAAAACTAAAAGCCAAAAAGAAAGCGTCCCTAAAAAGAGCAAGGATTCTTCTTCGGGTGATTGATCAATCCATCCTCTTCCTTCCCGTTTTTTGACAAGACTTTACTTTGTGAATAAAATTGTTTTAATGAAAATAGTTGTCCGGACTCCAAACTGGATTGGCGATGCGGTGCTCTCTTTACCGGCCTTAGAGAGCTTGAGGAAGAATTTCCCTCAAGCTCAAATATGGATAGCTACAAGAGAATGGGTCCAGAATTTATATGCTTCTTTCAGCTTCATCAAAGGAATCATTGTTCTTCCTGATTTTGATAATTTAAAAAACATAAAGGAGTCTGCTCAGAAAATTAAAAAGCACGATTTTGACATCGGTCTCCTACTCACCAATTCTTTTTCCTCCGCTCTTCTCTTTTATCTGGCCAAGATCCCTAAAAGATGGGGATATGTCCGTGACAATAGAGGTTTACTCCTGACAAGAGGAGTAGCTTTAAAAAAACCAGATAATGCCAGCTGTCATCAAGTTCACTATTATCTCAACCTCATTTCTGGTTTGAGCCTACAGGCCTTCCCACCAGAACTATTTCTTCCCTTGACCCATGTGGAAAAGAAGTGGGGTGAAAAAGAGTTAGCTAGCCTGGGTTATAATCCAGGGAAGCCTCTTGTCATTCTCAACCCTGGCGCCTACTACGGGCCCGCCAAAAGATGGCCAGCTGCTAAATTTGCTGAACTGGCTTCTATTCTCCAGGAAAAAAAGAATGCTGAAATCCTAATCATAGGTTCACCTAGCGAAGCTGCATTGGCCAAATCAATAGCCTCCTCCCTGGCAAAAAAACCTATAAATATGGCGGGAAAGACAACTCTGCGTCAACTAGCGGTTCTCATCAGCTTTGCCAGGCTATTTGTTACCAATGACTCAGGTCCAATGCACATCGCGAATGCTTTGAGAATTCCGGTTATAGCGATCTTTGGTCCCACAGACCCGCGAGTCACCGGCCCCCTTCATCAGCCATCAAATGTCATAAAAAGAACCGTCTCTTGCTGGCCCTGCAGCTACAGAGAGTGTCCTTTTGATCATAGATGCATGATGAAAATTGAACCTATGGATATCTTCCAGGCATGCCAAGATTTCTTATGATTAAAAAGCGTGCTGTGTTTATCGACCGGGATGGAACCATTAACGAGGACGTGGGCTTCCCGAATGATTTCAGCCAAATAAATATTTATTCCTACAGCTTCACTGCCGTAAGAAAATTAAACAGAGCAGGACTTCTGGCAGTAATCATAACAAATCAATCTGGGATAGGAAGAGGTTTTCTTACTGAGCAAAATCTCCACGATATTCACCAGAAAATGAAAGTTGTCTTTGCCAAACAAAATGCATGTTTTGACGGAATTTATTACTGTCCTCACTACCTCTCTTCATCCAATCCTCTCTACAGAAAGGATTGCTCCTGCCGCAAGCCAAATCCAGGAATGGCTCTTCACGCTGCTTCAGCATTAAATATAGACTTAAACAATTCTTACATGATTGGAGATAAGGTAGAAGATATGCTCTTTGGCTTGAACATCAACGCCATCCCAGTGCTCGTCCTAACTGGCTTTGGCAAGAAATCTCTGACTAAGCTTAATGAACTTGACATTACGCTACCCTATGTAGCTCAAACTCTCCTTGATGCAGTCAATTGGATTCTTAGAAGAGAGAACTTTGATTCTTCTAGTATGAATGACAAAAATTCTTTGAACTTAAAGACAAAGACTTAATCGAAATGATTAGATTTGATGATATTCTAGAAAAAGTATCTTCTTCCTTCAGTGAGAAAGACATCACACTCCTGAAAAAGGCATACGTATTTGCTGCCAAGGCTCACAAAGGTCAAACTCGGCGCTCAGGAGAGCCCTATCTCGGCCATCCTCTCGAAGTTACATATATGCTTGCTGATATGAAGCTAGATCAGACAACCCTGGCTGTGGGGCTTCTCCATGATGTATTGGAAGATTCTGATGTTACAGCTATCGAACTCAAGGAAGTTTTTGGCAAAGAAATAGCAGATTTGGTAGATGGAGTTACCAAAATCAGTCGAGTGCAGGAATCTTCTCCTGAAGCGCGACAGGCAGAAAATATTCGCAAAATCATCCTGGCTATGGTTGATGATCTGAGAATCATCTTTATTAAATTGGCAGACAGGATCCACAATTTAAAGACCTTGAAATTTTTACCTGAAAACAAACAAAAGCAAATAGCTCGTGAAACTCTCGACATTTATGCTCCCATTGCAAGCAGGCTTGGCATGGGAAGAATTAAAGCTGAACTAGAAGATCTTTCCTTTCGTTATGTGTCTCCTGAAGATTACTTTAAAGTAGTTTCCCTAATTGAACCTCAAAGACAGAAAGCAGAGAAAGAACTAAAACGATTCAGGAGAAAACTGCTAAATCTAATGAAGGACAACAGCATCCCTGCTGAAGTGTACTATCGTATTAAAAGGCCTTACAGTATCCACGATAAAACAAAGAGGAGAAAAGTAGATTTTAGCCAAGTATACGATTTCAAAGCCTTGAGGCTTATCACAGACTCAATCAAGAATTGCTATGCTACACTGGGTATTATCCATCAGAATTGGTCTCATCTTCCTCATAGGGTCAGAGATTTCATCGCTATGCCGAAGCCTAATCTCTATCAATCTCTTCATACAACAATCATCACCGAGGAAAAACAGACTTTTGAAATTCAAATAAGAACCCATGGCATGCACGATATAGCTGACAATGGAATTGCTGCTCACTGGAAGTACAAGGAATCTATTCCACAGCATGTCATAAAAGAAGACGCACGACTTAAATGGTTAAGAGAAATGGTAGAACTCTATAAAGAACAGAAGAATCCCAGAGAATTCTTAAAGATGTTGAAAAAAGATCTTGTCCCCGAGGAAGTTTATGTTTTTACTCCCCAAGGAAAAGTATTGAGCCTTCCTTTAGGTGCATCTGCCCTAGATTTTGCTTTTAAAATCCATTCAGAAATAGGCTATCACTCTACAAAGGCGAAGATTAACAGCAGGATTGTTCCCTTAAAAGCTATTCTTAAAACTGGCGATGTTGTCGAGATTATAACATCTCCTGAAGCTCGGCCGAAGCGTGCTTGGCTAAATATGGTCTTCACATCATCAGCTAGGCAGCATATCAAACGATTGCTCAATATCCAGAATAGAAAAACACATACTGCCTTTGGAAAAAAACTCTTCGAAAGAGAGATTGGGAAGTATGGTCAGATTCCACCTGAATTTTTTGAAGAAAACAATTTTGTACAAAACATATCAAAAGCCACAAATTTAAGGATAAAAAAAATAGAAGATTTTTATGCACTAATAGGCTTCGGCAAAATTATCCTCAATAAAAAATTTATAGAACAACTCTTATCACCAGAAGAAATAGAGAAAAAGAAAGAAACTATTGTTAAAAAAGTCGTAACAAAAGTCGTCAGGAAAACAAAATCAAGATTGCCTATTAAAGAGAATGAAGTACTTCTTGTTAATCTTGCCAAGTGCTGCTCTCCCATTAGAGGCGAATCCATCATCGGATACATCACTTCAGGTAAAGGAATAAGTGTTCATTCCCTCCGCTGTCCCCTCGTAGTCAAGGAAATCTTAGATAGCCAACGTATGATCGAAGTCTCATGGAGTAGCTTTCCTGAAGGTATTTATGTAGGCGGCCTTCTGATTAAATCTGAAGATTCTCCTGGTGTGTTAGCCAAGGTTGCCTCTGCCATTGCCCAGCTAAAGGGAAATATAACTAAAGCAGATGTAGTAACATTTGCAGATCAAAAAGCGCAACTCAAACTCCGTATTGTAATTCGTGACATAAATCACCTTGAAGCAATCATAAAAAAGATGTCAGGAATAAAAGAAATATTTTCAGTAGAGAGAATATAAACTCTAAAGAACCTTCGTCACTTTACCGGACCTGATGCATCTCGTACAAACCCAAATCTGCCTTGTCCCCTTCTTGTTTTGAATTTTAACCCGCTGTAAATTGGGTTTCCATTTTTTCTTGGAGGCCTTGTGTGAATGGCTTATACTATGTCCAAAGCGAGGTCCTTTACCGCAAAATTCACATACTTTCGGCATCATTCCTTCTCTTTTAAGGCTACTCTATATACCATATTTTGTAAAAAAATCCAATAAACAGTAAGTATCACAAGTTCCGTGATATTCCGTCACTTCCTACCGACTATTCATTACTCCTATAATTTATGCCTTCGTCTAAAAGCCGCTACCGTATTGCGCATGAGCATTGCTACTGTCAAAAGCCCAACTCCTCCTGGAACAGGAGTTAAATATTCAGCCTGCTCAATTACCTTTGGGTGAACATCCCCGATTATTGTGTATCCCTTTTCCCTCAGGTCTTTTTCCCTCTTATTGTCGCTTCCGAAGTACTCTTCCACTTTTTTCCTATCTGTAAGATGATTTATTCCTACATCAACTACAGTAGCACCAGGCTTTACAAATTCTGGAGTTACGTAGGCAGCTTTACCCATTGCAGCCACAAGAATATCTGCTTCTGAAGCAACTTTCGGCAGATTTGTTGTCTTAGAATGGCATATTGTTACTGTTCCGTGTTCATTCGTCATCATTGCTGCCAAAGGTTTTCCTACGATAAGGCTCCTCCCAATAATGACTACGTTCTTGCCAATAATAGCTATATTATTTGTCTTCAAGAGTTCCATTATCCCCAGAGGAGTACAGGGCCTTAATCCTTCTTGGTTCAACAACAAATTTCCTAAATTAAACGGATGAAACCCATCAACATCTTTCTCCGGTGAAATCGTACTTATAATATCATATGGATTGAGATGTGAAGGGAGAGGTAGCTGGACAAGGATGCCATCCACGTCATCTCTTTCATTCAAGCTCTCAATCTCTTTTTTAAGAAATGAAGCTTCTACATTCTCGGGATATGAAATAATCTCTGAATTGATGCCTAATTTGCGGCTATTCCTTTCTTTGGAGTGCAAGTACACCTGAGAAGCTCTGTTTTCCCCTACTAATATCCCTATCAGACCTGGAACTTTATTCATTACATTATTAAAATTTTCAACTTGGTCTTTAACTCCTTCCTTTATCTTATCCGCTAAACTTTTGCCTTCCAGCAGGATACCCATTAACGTCCTCCTAACTATAACTTATTTCAAAATTATACAGTTGTCACTTTTTTATGACAACAAAAATAATTCCTTCTGTCTCCAATCTCAAATTTTATTTGGTACGAAATTTGCAGACGAATAATTCTCTTATTGAAAAAAAAACTAATATAGGGAATAATAATTATATAATGATGAAAAAAATCATCTTGTTGTTAATTTTCTTTACTTTCCTCATTATTGTTTTCTCTAGCTGCGCTCGTCCTTTCCTTAACCAACATCTCCATTTTGGGATTGCATCTGCTCAGAGAGATTTATGGGACGAGGCAATTTTTCGCTGGAAAAAGGTAATTCGCTCCAATCCTAACTCTGCTGCTGCTCACAACAACCTAGCAGTAGCTTACGAGAAAAAAGGGCTTTGGGAAGAAGCAAAAAAAGAATACGAGTTAGCGTTGAAGCTGAGCCCTAACAATTCCTATGTTGAGGCGAATTATAATAATTTCAAAGAAAACTATGAAGTATTCAAGAAAGAAAAAAATGAAAAAATTTAATATTTTATTCATTTGTGTAATCATCTTCCATTTTTCTTGTAAATCTGTAAACTATTGGAAGCTAGAGATTGAAATACCCAGAGTTACTTCCATTAACTTGGACCAGTATAAAGAACTTATAATCACCAATTTCTTGATTGAAAAAGAAACAAAAGATTTAAACCTCAACAAGGAACTGAACGATTTCTTTTCTAGTGAGCTCGCAAAAAATTACAAGGGGCAAATTGTCTCTAAAGAGATTTCTTGGGAAAAAAAAGACCTCTTTAAAAACAAAGAATTCTGGCAAACTCTTTTACCTGAGTCAGAAGAGACGGTATTTCTTACCGGAGATGTCCAATTCTCTCAAGAAACGAGGAAAGCGATCCTAGATAGACGCACGATGCGTTCAGCGGATCTTTACCTCACTCCTGAAAAAGGACTGGCACAACGCAAATTCTTCACTCTTGTTCTTAACCTCTATCTCATAAACTCAAAATCAGGGGAGCTTATTTACGAGAGAAATTTTAAAGAATCAAAAGGGTATCCAAATCCAAAACAGACTGCCAACTTTGCCTTTTTCGACCTCATGGAGAGAGTTAGATTAATATTCTTCCGAACTATCTTTGGTGAGGAAAAAATTCAGCAAAGATATCTTATAACTGATTAAAAATAAGGAGTTACCATGAAACATTATATAAAACTTCTCTTATTTTTTTTAATCTTCTCATTTATAGCTTCTGCCGGTTTAGCTCAATTCATCTACTTCCCCTATTACGGGAAAAACAAAGTTCTATATGAAAAATTCGACTGGAATCACTACCAGACTGAACATTTCGACATCTACTACTACGCTGATGATCCTAATGTACTAAAAAATGTAGCTGAACTGGCTGAGAGTGCTTATGCTCGGATTAGTGATGATCTTAAATATCAGCTATCTAAACCGGTCCCTATTATCTTTTATACTACTCACACTGACTTTGAACAGACAAATCTCTTCCCAGGTCAAGTTCCTGAAAGCGTCATGGCCTTTGCCGAGAGTGTACTCCATCGAATTGTTCTCCAAGGAGACATGTCTCTGGATGCTCTCCAAGACCTTACAGAACACGAGTTAACCCATATTTTCCAGTATTCAATGCTTTATGGAAGCCAGGCTGGACCTATATATGATGTAAGACAGCCTCCTCTTTGGGTTATTGAAGGCCAGGCCGAGTACAACACTGAATTCTGGTCGCCTATATCCTTGATGGTGGTCAGAGATGCTGTCCTAAACGACAGAATACCAGAATTATCGAAAGCTGGAAATCTCTTTTCCAGGTATCCTACGCCCCGCGACCCGAATTATGAATTCGGCCATGCAATTTATGATTTTCTCGAGTACAAATTCGGCAAAAGCGGAATTCGTCAGCTCTGGAATTCCCTTAAACATACTGCTCTTGTGGGAAAAAAAGACCCAGTAAATAAAGTCTTCAAATATAAACCAGAGGATTTTAACTTCGAATTCAAAAAATACCTCCGCAATCGTTTTAACGATTTCCTAATGAGAGATAATCCTGAAAATTACAGCGTTCCTCTCGGTCCTCACTTCCCTTTAAACCCGTACTATTTTGCCTTCTCCCACGTCCTTTCTCCTTCCGGAGATATCCTGGCAGTCTTAACTCTCAACAGCAGGGACTACGACTTCGATATCCTCCTCATCTCAACCAAAGATGGTTCTGTTATAAAGAACATAACTAAAGGATACACGCTTAAGTATGAGTACATCAAGTATAATGCTTACCTTGATCCCACTTACGGAAGAGATATTGCCTGGTCTTCAGATGGAGATCAGATTACATTTTTTGCTCGGACGGGACAAAAACATTCTCTTTTTGTCATTGATGCTTTATCAGGGAAAACTATCAAGAAAATCAATATATCTGTGGATCAGCCCGCTTCTCCCTGCTTTCTTCCCAGTGGAGAAGAGCTCCTCTTTTCAGGATTTCATAAAGGAACACACGATATTTTTAAAGTAAACCTTTCAAACGGGAAAATTCTCAACCTGACTGAAGACGAACTCTACGAGAAAGCCCCGACAATCTCCCCGGATGGGAGAACTGTAGCCTATACGATTCGTATCGATACCTATGATAAGCTCGTTATTTCGCCTATTAATAACTTACGGAAAAAGACTCAGCTGACCTTTGGCAGAGGAAATACAGTTGCCCCCCAGTTTTCTCATGACTCAAAAGAAATCTACTTTTCTGGTGACATGAGAGACGCCTACAATATTTATTCAATAGACTTGGAAAGCGGTGAGCTCAGGCGATATACAGATGTAAGAACCGGAAATCTTTTCCCTTCTCCAATGCCTAATGAATCAAAAAAGATAATTTTCTCTTCTTTTCATAAGGGAGCGTTCCAGATATTTAAGAGCGAACTTGAAGGGGAGGCAGAAAAAACAATTGCTTTTAAGGAGATACAGGAACCGAAGAGTGTTAAAATATTCGAGCCAATTGTCAGTCTGGAGATAAACGAAGAAAAAATAAAGCCCCATAAAGGAGTCGGGAAATTATACCTAACCTCCCGACCTCCTATTGATGCCATTGTTTCCTCAGATGGCTCTCTCTATGGTGGGTCTGCGATCTCTTTCGCTGATTTGCTGGGAGACCATACATTTTACCTGATGGCTTATCAAGTGCGAAGTTTTCGATCTTACTACTTTGCTTACTTAAATCAAAAAAGAAGATTCCAGTATATGGCCAGTGCCTTCCAGTACA
This sequence comes from Candidatus Aminicenantaceae bacterium, assembly GCA_041862375.1. Taxonomy (GTDB): domain Bacteria; phylum Acidobacteriota; class Aminicenantia; order Aminicenantales; family Aminicenantaceae; genus WVZL01. The sequence goes on along the minus strand of JBGVTE010000126.1, from coordinate 131,636 downwards.
CCCTCTTTTATTATCCTCCTTACGCTTACTATGACCCGACATTATACAATTATATGAGTTACCGAGATGCGATAGCCACTCGAAAAATCACAGGAATAAACTTAAGTACTTACTATCCCTTCAATAAGTACTACCGCGGTCAAGCCTCACTCGGCTTCTATCGCTATGAAGAAGATTTTCTCGATCCTTTTATAAAGGAGTCTCTTTTCCTTTCTGGAGGTTCTTACACAGGCTTCTGGAATGGCAACTGGCTCTCAGCTTCCTTTTCTCTTGTCGGAGAAACTACGCGTTTCAAATACTATGGCCCTGCAGCGGGGAACACTTTCATGCTGTCTCTTGCCCAGGCGATCCCAGTATCAGATAGCTTCCTCCAGAATACAAATATTCAAGTTGACCTTCGTAAATACACAAACCTCGGCGCAGATATCATCTTCGCCGTCCGGTTTGAGGGTTTTGCCAGTCGCGGCAGAGATCCCTTTGTTTACTACTTTGGAGGCAATAACCAAGTCCGCTCCGCTCACTATGCAAATATCATTGCCCACGAAGGATGGTTTGTTAATGCTGAGTTACGGTTTCCAATCATAAACGCTGCTTCAACCATCATCGGCCAGATAGGGCCTATCCGGGGAACTCTATTCGTCGATGTTGCCCGCGCTAAACTCAAAGGATATCCGGCTAAATTCTATAGTTATGTTGGATTTGACGAGTTTGGATATTCCATACTCAGGGAAGTTGATTCAATCGGCTCATTTGGCTATGGTTTTGAATTCTTCTTTTTAGGAATACCAATTCATCTTGAATTCGTCAAACGCCTTGAATTTCCTGATATATCAAAGCCTTTTGACTACGATGTCATCGGAGATTTTGAGACAAAATTCTGGATAGGCTTTGATTTTTAAAAAAATTTATTATTTTAAATTAAATTTCTTGAAATCCCTTTAGTAGAGTGCTACTATAGCCCTGCCTTTCTTTCCCATTAATCAGCACTTAGGGAAAGTTTTCCACATCTGTGGAAATGTTTGTGGAAATCTGAATATAAAATATGGAACTTAAAGATAAAACTAACTCTTGGAATCAAATATTAAATGCTATTGGAAAAAAAATCGATAAGAACAGTTACGAGACTTGGTTTGATCCTACGGTCTTCATCGGACAAGACGGCAACGCCCTCTACATAAAAGTCCCTAATTCTTACTTTAAAGACTGGCTTTCCTTCCATTACTCAAGTCTTATAAGTCACTATTCAAACGAGCTCTTCGGAAGAGTTTTTGATATTAAATACATCATTGATGACGCTTCTATATCTTATATGAGGCGAGTTCCTCATAAGAGAAGAGTAAAGTACGGGATGCTTCTTAATCCTAACCTTAATCCTAATTATACTTTTGACAACTTCATAGTCGGCTCCTGTAACCAGTTCGCTCAAGCTGCTTCAGTTGCAGTTGCCAAGAATCCAGCCATTTCATATAACCCTCTATACATCTACGGCGGTCCTGGCTTGGGAAAAACTCACTTAATGAATGCAATCGGCCATTATACCCTTAATAACTACCGCAGACTTAAAATTCTCTACATAACCACGGAAAAGTTTATGAACGATCTTATAAATCACCTCCAATATGGAAAAATACTTGATTTTCGCCAGAAATACAGAAGTGTCGATGTTCTCCTCATGGACGATATTCATTTTCTTTCTGGAAGGGAAAGGACAAAAGAGGAATTCTTTCATACTTTTAACCACCTTTATGACAACCAAAAACAAATCGTTATTTCAAGCGATTGCCCTCCCAAGGAAATTCCTCATATTGAAGAACGGTTTAGTTCTCGTTTTGAGTGGGGCTTAATTGCAGATCTAAGGCCTCCTGACATTGAAACAAGGATTGCTATATTAAAGAAAAAAGCAGAACTCGAAGGTGTTGCTCTGACTGAAAGCGTTGCTCTTTTTATTGCTGACACGGTTCATTCAAACATAAGAGAGTTAGAAGGATACATGCGTCGAGTTATTGCCTATTCATCTCTAAAAGGAGAGCCTATTGACTTAGACCTTGCTAAAGAAGCATTAAAAAGCTTGCTAGATTCTACATCAAGTATAATAACTGTAGAAAAAATTCAAAAAATTGTCTGTCATGATTTTAAGATAAAACTCTCTCAACTAAAATCAAAAAACAATTCTCCCAAGGTGGCTTTCCCTCGTCAAATTGCTATGTATTTATCTAAAGAATTAACAAAATCTTCTCTTCCTGAAATTGGAAAGAAATTCGGTGGAAAACACCATACAACAGTTATTCACAGCATCAGAAAAATAGAAAAATTTCGACAACAAGATAATAATTTCGACAAAAAAATAAACAGGATAATAAACGATATAAAATAAAGAAATCAATGATTTATAAATCATTTTCACAAATTATATTGATATTATTATATTTATTAACTATTTTAATTATAACTTTAATTAAATAATAAATAACCGTTATGGAAAGGTGGATAAAATGAAATTTTTAACCAAAAAGGAAGAAATCCTTAATGAACTTCAACTTTTCCAAGGAATAGTAGAAAAAAGGAATACACTGCCAATATTAGCCAACATACTGATTAATGTTGGTGAAGAGGAAGTTGAAATGATTGGTACAGATTTAGAAGTTGGACTAAGGACATATTTTCCAGCTCAAGTTGAAGAAACAGGAGCCATTACAGTTTCAGGGAAAAAATTATTCGAAATTATAAAATCCCTATCAGAGGGAAAACTTGTAGCCTTTAAAGAAAGTAAAGATTCCATGATAGAAATAACAGCTGGCGAGAGTGAGTTTAAAATTCTTTGTTTACCTAAGGAAGATTATCCTCAAGTGCCAGAGCCTAGATTTGAAAGGAATATATCTATTCCTTTAGATTTGATGAGAGAGATGATTGACCGGGTTTACTTTGCTATAACTCAAGAGCACCGCTATTATTTAACTGGGGCCTTGTTGATTCTGAAAAACAAATCAATAGAATTAGTGAGCACAGATGGGCATCGACTGGCCTATACTTCTAAGCATATGGAAGATCTAAAACTAGAAGAAGAGATAAGAGTAATTGTCGCCAAAAAAACCTTGAGTGAAATGAGAAAGCTTGAGAATGAGAATGTGGAGTTTGATTTTGATGAAAGCAATCTATTCTTTAGAGTTAACAATAGAACTTTGATGTCGAGAATTATTGAAGGAAAATTCCCAAACTTTGAAGAGGTAATTCCAAAAGACAATACAAGCATTATCACTCTTTCTAGAGAAGAGATTACTGATGCAATTAGAAGAGTGTCTCTCTTATCAGCAGAAAGATCAAAGGGGATAAAATTTTTTATTGAAAAAAATATTATAAGGTTATTCTCTTCAAACCCTGAAATTGGAGAGGCGAGAGACAAAATTGATGTTGACTATGACGGAGAGAATATAGAGATAGGATTTAATGCACAGTATTTGCTCGACTTTCTTTCCACAGTAAAGGCTGAAAGAGTTCGCTTTGAGCTAAAAGATGAAAACAATGCAGCACTGGTAAAACCAGAAGCTGAGGAGGAAGTAAAATATATTTATGTTTTAATGCCGATGAAAATATAGGTTATAATTGCTTGAAGGGATAAGTTCTTCCTAATTTATAAATATTTCCTTGAGAATCTACAATTATTGCCCCATAATCAGGATACTTTTCTAATATTCTTTCTGGTTGTGGGCTGGCAAAAAGAGCCGTTGAGAGGGCATCACAGTACAGCGTTTCAGGGCCAATAACGACTACGGTTTGCTTATTCCGGGCAGGATATCCTGTGTGTGGATTAAAAACATGATGGTAGCGGACATTCTTGTGTTTAAAAAACCTTTGATAATCTCCAGTTGTCGCTGCTCCCAAATTAGATATTGAGATAATACCCAAGAAGCCTTCTTTGCGAGGATGCTTTACACCAACTTTCCAGGGACTGCTAGAAGGATTTTCACCCCAGCAGTAAAGATCCCCTCCTGCATTTATGAATCCCCGAGAGATGCCCATGTTTTTCAAGGCTTCTGATGCGAGGTCAACACCTAATCCTTTTGCGATACCTCCCCAGTCAAGCTCCATATTAAGAGGCAAGATAAGACAATCATTTTCTATTCTTATCTTTTCCATTCCTACAGATTCGAGTTTCTTTTCTATCTCTGATGGTCTTGGGAGACGGTAATTTTTATCAGTAAATCCCCAAAGCCTGGATAATGGTGCAACAGTAATATCAAAAAATCCATAGGAAACTTGGTAAACTTGGTAAGCCTTACTGAACAGCTCAAGAACCAATGGTGAAGAATAATCTTTAGAGTCAGGAGAAAAGGATGTTTCAATTTTTGAAAAGACGCGATTTAATTCTTTTTGGCAAGACTGGAAATGTTGAGGAAGACAGTAAATGTTTATCTCACAGATTGTATCGAAATAGAGAAGAGTGGCAGTATTCCATTTCTCTTTAGTACGACATCCAAGGAGAAGTAAGAAAGGAATAAAAAAAGAGAGAAGAGTTTTTTTAGCCAATGGCAGTATCTACATGGTTTTGAGATTCAATTTCCAACAAAAAATGATTAGGAGCACAGATGATTCTTTCTCCTTCGAGAGATACAGGAGCAGAATAAAGACAGATTTTATTGCGACATGAAGAATTTATGACTCGAACCTCTCCCATTTCTATACTAATTTCAATTTTTCCTCTTGAAGTAGTGAATACCCAGGAGGATGGTTTATTTAAAGAAAGACTTTCTGCTTTCTTTCCATCTGTAAAAACCGAAACTTTATTTCCCCTATATAGTTTAAGTCGTGTACTATTTGATGAAACGATTGTTATCCAAGGCGAAGGCTGATAGCTTCTATTGATATGTTTCCAGAGAACGAGGAGATTTTTAGAGCGTATATCCCATATCTTATCATCTCTAATGAGCGTAAAAGAAGGGGGAGCAGGATTAATGAGTCGGCCAAAGGCGACAGTGAGATCAGACTGCGAGCGGCTACGGGAATACTTCCAATGATTGTTTATAAGTCGTTTTATTAATACTTCCTTTTGGGGATGATGATTTAAAGTTGTAAAACATTTTCCCCAGAAAAAACGGCCTTCTTGAATTTCTTCAAGTATAGGCAAGATATAATTATGAGGTGAAGAACCAATAAGGTGGAGCTCAAAGTCCTCTTTTGATTGATTTGCAAGGCTCAATAGCGGTGAGATAAACGGTGAAAGAGAGAGAGTTTTGAGGAAACTTCGTCTATCCATTGGAATCTCCTTTTTTTATTATGTCTATTATTACAGGATAAAGCCTGGCTTTCTTTATCTTACGAAAATAGCGGACAAGAAAAAAACCTCCCAAGATGAGGCCTAAAACGAATCCTATGAAGCTCGTTTGGGTTGATGAAAGAGGCAAAAGGATTGCAGTGATGTAGCCGATTGCCAGCCCTAGTAAGGAGGCTAAAAGAAGAACGCCAAACATAAACATTAATTCTTTACTGTAACTTTTTTCAGGAACTTCGATTAGAACCTCGTCTCCAGCTTGGGCAGCGAGAGGATTTACCACAGAAATAGTTCCTTTTTCATCTTTTTGTCCAACACATAACATACGAGCAGAGCAGGAAGAACAAAATTCATGATTGTTAATTTTTACTTGTGCAAATTCTTCTTTAGCAGAGACAACAAAGACTTTTTCCTTCATTCTTTATCTTTCTTGAGGCGACCGATTGAGTCGGTGGGACATTTTTCAATTTCAGAAATTTTCTCTGGGTTTATTTTTTTATAATCAATAATCTTAGCTAAGTTGTCCTCTAAAATTATAGCCTCGGGGCAAGCCCTGACACATATGCCACAGGCTATGCAGGCGTTTTTACAGACTTTGCGTGCCGCTGCCCCTCTGTCTAGAGAACGGCAAAAAACTATGATTTCTTGAGATAAGAGATGGAGTTCAAGAATATTTCGAGGGCATTCATCGACACATATGCCACAGGCAGTACATTTGTCTTCGATGATAACAGGTATACCATCTTTGCTCATTTTAATCGCTTCAAAGGGACATGATTTAACACAATCGTCAAGTCCCAGACAGCCATGGACGCATTGCTTATTTCCTCCGATAAGGTGGGAAGCGTAACAAGTTGTAAGTCCCTGGTAGCTGCCTCGGGATTTTGCTGCCTCCCATGTTCCACGGCAGTGGACGCGAGCAATTTTTTTCAGCACCTCTTTTTTCTCTGCCCCTAGAATAGCAGCGATTTGGATTGCCACTTCCTCTCCTCCTACAGGGCAGCCGTTAGATTCAACCTTCCCTTCTGCAGCTGCCTCGGCAAAGGCACGGCAGCCTGAATATCCACAAGCCCCGCAGTTTACTTGAGGAAGAATTTCTGATATTTTTTCCACTCTTGGGTCTTCTTCAACTCTAAGCTTTCGGTAGGCAAACACCAATCCAAGAGAGAAAAGGAGGCCTAAGGCACCCATGGTGATTATTGGAACTAAAATATCCATTTATTCCTATTTAATCATTCCAGAAAAGCCGAGAAAAGAAAGAGCCATGATTCCGGCTACTATTAGAGAAATTCCAGCCCCTTTAAGCGGCTCTGGAACATCAGCCAAATCCAGTTGTTCTCTTATTCCTGCCATAAGGACAATGGCTAAGGTGAAGCCGATTCCTGAGCCAAACCCAAAAATCACTGCCTCAAGAAAGTTATAGTTTTTCAAAGCAGCAAGGAGTGCTAGTCCCATAATAGCGCAATTGGTAGTGATAAGAGGTAGGTAGATTCCCAGGGCTTGGTACAGAGGGGGGCTAACTTTTCGGATAAACATCTCCACTAGCTGTACTAGAGATGCGACAACAAGGATAAAAGAGACTATCTGAAGATAATCCAGACCAAAAGGGATTAGTATCCAGTGGTTGATTGCCCAGGAAACAACAGCAGTAATAGTCATGACAAATGTTACTGCCAGACCCATCGAAAGAGCAGAGTCGAGCTTCTTAGAAACTCCCAAAAAGGGACATATTCCGAGGAAGTAGCGAAGGACAAAATTATTAATTAGTATGGCTGCAATGAATATAGAAAGAATCTCCATCTTTAACTCCTTGACTTTGATAGCTGTTCAATTTTGTTGGCAAGGCCGAGGAGGATCCCGAGCGCTATAAAGGCACCAGGTGGAAGTATCATTATTATCCAAGGCTCAAACCAGGAACCTAAAACTTGGTAGCCGAGGAAAGTCCCTGCTCCCAAAATTTCTCTTATGGTGCTGAGAACAAGAAGCGCGATAATAAATCCTGAGCTCATCCCAAAGGCATCAACCAGAGAGCGGCCCACTGTATTTTTTGAAGAAAAAGCCTCTTGGCGTCCCAGGATAATACAGTTAACAACGATCAAGGGAACATAAGGACCCAGATTTTTAGATATAGGAGGGAAGAAGGCAGCGAGGAAACGGTCGGCAATTGTAACAAATGTGGCTATGATAACAATGTAGGAAGCTATCCGTACTTGTGGCGGAATGACTTTTTTTATCGAGGAAACAACAATAGAACTAAGGACAAGAACAAAAGTTGTGGCTAATCCCATTGCAATACCGTTTATGACAGCATTTGTTACAGCTAATGTCGGACACAGACCCAGGAGCTGGCGAAAAATGGGATTCTCCTTCCATAATCCCTTGGTGAATTCTTCTCCGACAGTTTTAACTGGCATTTTCTCCCTTGATGTTAAGCTTTCTTCCTTCTTTTAGGGTTTTTAATTTTTCTATGGATTTATTTACAGAGTTAAGGACTGCTTCAGATGAAATCGTTGCTCCAGTTATTGTATTCACTTCGGATGCTGAAAGTTCATCAGCGGAGCTAACAGCTGGCCTTTTGAGGCTAAGGGAGCCACTGCAGTTTTTGTTTTTCCAATACTGGAGAAAAAATTCATGACTGGTGATTTTTGCCCCTAGCCCTGGAGTCTCTTTCTGTTCAATAATAGTGAGGCTGTTTATCTTTGTTATCGTTATGTTTGTTCCGAACATAAAGGTAATTTTATCTTGAAAACCAACTACAGATGCCTGGATTGCATAGCCGAGAATTTTACCTTCTTCTTCTATCCCTCCATAGAGGACAAGGTCTTTTTCCTCATATAGTTTTTGGATGGAGTGGGTTCCTGGAACGACTAGGAAAATTGCGTTCTCTATTTCTCTCTGCTTGTTAAGGGCGATTCTCTTTTTTGTCAGGAGCCCAACGCTGGCAAGAAATCCTCCTGAAAGTATCCCTACTGATGTTAAAACAACGATCATCCTGGAGAAAAGGCTCATTTTTTCCTCGTTTCCCCCAAAATTCGAGGGCGGGTGTATCTGTTGAGAAGGGGCACAAAGGCATTCATGAAAAGGATGGAGTACATAACACCTTCTGCAAAACCTCCGAAGAGTCTGATCAAACCGATAACAAAGCCTATGCTGAGAGCGTAGATCCAGGTGCCTCTGGATGTAATGGGAGAAGTAACCATATCAGTAGCCATGAAAAAGGCCCCTATCATAAGGCCTCCAGATAAAATGTGGAAAAGGGGAGAGGCATATTTTTCAGGATTAGCAAGCCAAAAAAAACCTGTAAATAAAGCAATAGAAATAATAATTCCGAGCGGAATGCGCCAATCGATTGACCGACGATAAAGAAGAAGAGCAGCTCCTAAGAGGAGGGCAATTGCTGATGTTTCACCCAAGCAGCCCCCGATATTCCCCCAAAAAAGGTCCTTTAAGGGCGTCAGCGTTCCCTGAGCAATCGCATCCTGGAATTTTAAATTTCCCAGGGGAGTGGCAAAGGTCGCTGTGTTTACTTTTATCAGTGCAGGAGGAACCCAGGTAGTCATGGCTACAGGAAAAGCTGTCTGAAGGAAGGCTCTTCCGACTAATGCCGGATTGAAGATATTGTGGCCCAGCCCTCCAAAAACTTGTTTTCCAATAGCGATGGCAGCTACTGCTCCGATAACACCTAATTCTATGGGAAGGGAGGGAGGAAGCGTCATTGCCAGAAGCATTCCTGTTATTATTGCCGATCCATCCCCAAGAGAGCGGAAGGACAACTTCCTTAGCCAGATGAAGAGAGCTTCAGTCAAAAGGGAGGCGGCTATACAACATAAAAGAAGAACCGCCGCTTTGAATCTGAAAAAATAGATAGAACCGACAGCTGCAGGCAATAGGCTTATTATGACTGTGAACATTATTTTTGGCACAGAGTCTTTTTCTCTCAGATGAGGTGAAGATTGAATGATGAAAGAAGTGTTTCTATCAGGCACTTTTTTTCCTTCTTAAACTGATTGTCTTATTTTTGCCAAATCGAATCCAGTGGACGAGAGGAATCTTTGCAGGACATGAGTACTGACAACAGCCGCATTCTACGCAATCAAGTATGCCCCAATTTTCTGCTTCAGTAAGATTTTCATACTTTGCGCATTTCATCAACTGAGTTGGCACAAGGCCCATGGGGCAATGATCTACGCAGCGCGAGCATCGTATACAGTCATATTCTTGATAAGGGGAAGATGTCCATGCCAATATTCCTGAGGTTCCTTTGATGACAGGGACATCCAGGCTCCATTGGGAAATGCCCATCATAGGCCCTCCCATGATGAGTGTGTCAACATTGTCTTTCAATCCTCCGCAAAATTCAATCACATTTTTAAAAGGAGTTCCAATCCGAACCATAACATTCTTTGGATCTTTTATACCAGACCCTGAGACCGTTATGGCTCTCTGATGGAGAGGAATACCATCCTTTACTGCATCCCCAATAGCCTTGGATGTTCCGACATTCTGAACCACGATTCCAACATCAAAGGGAAGACCTCCCCTTGGAACCTCTCTTTTCAGAAGAGCATAAATGAGGTTTTTTTCAGCTCCCTGGGGATATTTCGTCTTGAGGAGGGCAATTTCTGTTGAGGCATTCTTCACATAATTTTTAAGAGTTTTAAAAGCTTCGATCTTGTTATCCTCTATCCCCACAATAATTCTTTCTGCTCCAGTCGCAAGCCGGATAATTTCTGCTCCGTAGAGTATATCTTCAGGATACTCCAGCATAAGCCTGGAATCTGCGGTGAGCATGGGTTCGCATTCGCATCCGTTGATGATGATGGTGTCTATCGTTTTATCCTTAGGAGGTGTAAGCTTAACAGCGGTAGGAAAAGCTGCTCCTCCCAGCCCAACGATTCCTGCTTCCTTCACTATATGTCGAATTTCATCCGGACCTATATCCATTTCGAGGACATGCGCACCCTTTTCCTTTATTTCCGGCGAAATGCGGTCTTGTCCGTCATTGGCAATAGTGATGGTATTCACCAGGCTTCCTCCAGGGTGAACGTGGTTATCAACAGCTAGAACTTTGCCAGAGACGCTTGAATGAACTGAAGCTGAGAAAAGAGTTTTACATTCTCCAATCTTCTGCCCAAGGCAGACTTCATCTCCTTTGCTAACGAGGGACTCTGCAGGGCTTCCGAAGTGCTGGAGAAGGGGAATGAAAACCTTCTCTGGAGGCGGTATAGATTCAAGAGGCTTCTTAGCTGTCAGATCTTTTAACTCGGGAGGATGAGTCCCTTTAGGAAAGGTTTTTAGCTTCATGCGTAAAAGGTGCCGGGAAAAAATTAAGTTAAAGTTTATAAATTGTTACATAAAGTTGTCAACCCTGAATTACTTCGTGTTTTTAACTACAAGCATCTTTTTTTATTTTCTTGGATTATGGATAATTCCTTTATGTTAAACAGAATATAGATAATAGCCATAATGTATAAAAAGATACTTACTTTTAATTGATTTTTTCTTCACAATATAGGATAAACTACATTAAGGAAGTTTTGTGAGATCCAGAGAGGCTAGGATGGCGGTAAAAATAAGAGAGGTAAGGGATAGGGGAGATTTAAGAAGTTTTATATACCTTCCGGAGAAAATACATGCCAATCACAAGAGCTGGGTGCCGTCTATATACATTGATGAATGGAAGTATTTTAACTCCCAAAAAAACAAAGCTTTCAGTTACTGTGAAACAGTTCTCCTTCTTGCTTTTAGGGAAAAAAAGGTTGTGGGGCGGATTATGGGCATTATAAATTCTCGTCACAACGAGCTTAGAAAAGAAAAGACAGCCCGTTTTGCCTATATTGAGACCTGGGAAGATAAAGAAGTTGTTCATGCTCTTCTAAGCTATATTGAGGAATGGGCTAAGAAGAAAGGGATGACTAAAATTGTTGGACCGTACGGATTCTCTGACCAAGACCCTGAGGGGTTTCTGATAGAAGGTTTCGATATAAGAGCTACTATTGCTACCTACTGTAACTTTGAGTGGATGCCACGTTTAATCGAAGATGAAGGGTATGCAAAGGATGTAGATTATTTTGTCTATAAAGTTGAAATACCCAAGGAACTTCCTGAGTTCTATAAAAAGATCTATGAGCGAATTAAGAGAAGAGGAAAATTTGAGATCATCGAATTCAAAAAGAGAAAAGAGCTGAAGGCTTGGGTGAAGCCAATCCTTTTCCTCATGAACGAGTGCTATTCACAAAGCGAAATATACGGTTATACTCCGCTGGATGAAAAGGAGATGGAGGATTTGGCTAAACGCTACTTGCCTGTGATTGATCCACGGTTTGTAAAGGCTGTAAAGGAAGGCGATGAGGTGGTGGCATTTATCATAGGCATTCCTGATATGACAGAAGGCATCCAGAAAGCAAAGGGACACCTTTTACCGTTCGGGTGGCTTAAGATTTTAAGGGCAGCCAGAAGGACAAAGCAGCTTGACCTTCTCCTTGGGGCAATAAAAGAGAAATATAGGGGGCTTGGACTTGACGTTCTTATGGGTGTAAAGATGATTATATCGGCCCATGAAGCTGGACTGGAAATGATTGATACTCACCATGAATTGGAGACGAACGTAAAGGTTAGAGCAGAAATGGAAAAAATGGGGGGGAAGATTTACAAACGTTATCGCGTTTACCGGAAAAACCTCTAACATTGCCATTTTCAATATAGCTCCTCTCTTTCTCTGTAATTTTTATAGAACTGTTGAGGTGTTTCGCAAATCGTTCAAATTTGAATTCGCAGTAATGAGCTTAATTTGACTATTTTCTCTTTAATTATTATTTTATTACGTGGTCTTTCTTTTAGAGAATCGATTTGCCTAGAAATTGGCATAGGTGATGATGAGCATATCTCTTCGTATTACATAATTTTGAGGAACTTATGATTATTAAACATTCAAGAGGAACGTAGTAATATGAAATGTCCGAAATGTAATGCTGAAAATCCTGCTGATAGCCGTTTTTGCGGCGCGTGTGCAACACCGCTTCAAGAGTCAGGGGAGGCTTCTTTTGAGACAAAAACTCTTCTGGCCCAGAGGAAAGAATTAACGAGAGGAAGCACCTTTGCTCAAAGATACGAGGTGATTGAAGAGCTTGGAAGAGGAGGAATGGCCGAGGTCTACAGAGTGGTTGATAAAAAGGTAAATGAAGAGATAGCCTTGAAATTCTTAAATCCCGATATCGCCTCGGAAAAGAGGATTATCGAGCGCTTCCGAAATGAGCTGAAGTTTGCGAGGAAGATATCTCACCGGAATGTATGCCGGATGTATGATTTCAGCGAAGAGGAGGGGACACAATACATTACTATGGAATACGTACCTGGAGAGGACTTGAAGAGCTCAATCAAAAGAATGGGACAATTAAGTGCGGGAAAAGCCGTTTCAATAGCCAAGCAAGTCTGTGAGGGCCTGGCAGAAGCTCACAGACTAGGGGTAACTCACCGGGATTTAAAATCCCAGAACATCATGATAGATAAAGATGGCAATGCCAAAATTATGGATTTTGGAATAGCACGTTTCACTAAATCAAAAGGCATTACAGAAGAAGGGGTGATTATCGGGACACCAGAGTACATGTCTCCAGAGCAGGTGGAGGGAAAAGAGGTTGACCACAGGTCTGATATTTATTCACTGGGAGTGATTCTTTATGAAATGGTCACAGGGAGAGGTCCCTTTGAGGGTGGGACACCTTTGAGCATAGGGGTGAAGCAGAAGACCGAAGCGTCTCCAGATCCAAGAGAAGCCAGCCCACAGACTCCAAGAAGCTTGAGCCGTGTAATTTTGAAATGTATGGAGAAAGACAGAGAGAAGAGGTTCCAAAGTGCTGAGGAACTGCTCCTTGAATTGGGCAAACTAGAAAGTGAAACCCCTACCACAGATATAATTTTTGTCAAGAAAGAAACATTAGGAGAGAAAGCAGGAAGAGCTAGGTGGAGAAAATTTGTCTTGTCTGGTGGCATAGTGGTTATCTTGATTCTGATCATAGTGGTCGCTATCTATGTATTCACAACTCGTTCGCAAACAATAAATTCTCTTGCAGTGCTTCCGCTGAAAAACCTTTCTGGGATTCATGAAGAGGAATACTTTGTTGACGGGATGACTGAGGCATTGATTTCTAACCTGACTCAATTAGGTGCTTTACAGCGGGTTATTTCCAGCACATCGGTTATGCAGTACAAGGGAGCCCGAAAGCCTTTACCTGAGATAGCGAGAGAGCTAAAAGTAGATACAGTAGTTGAAGGTTCTGTAGTGCGTTCTGGTCAGCGGGTGCGTGTTACGGTGCAACTGATAGATGCGATGTCTGATAGAAACCTCTGGTCTAGGAGCTACGAACGCGATATGAGTGATATTTTAGCTTTACAGAACGAACTGGCACGAGCCATTGCCCAAGAGATTAAGATAGCTCTAACACCTGCCGAGAGTGCGCGGCTGACGAGCGCACGCTCTGTAAACCCAGAGGCCTACCAACTTTATTTGAAAGGGCGGCATTTCTGGAAGAAGCGGACAGAAGAGGACTTGATGAAAGCGATGAAGCACTTCGGAGAAGCAATTGAAAAGGATCCAGACTATGCCCAGGCTTACGCCGGAATCGCTGATGCCTACAACATGCTTGCAAGCCATGGATTACGCCCTCCTCATGAGGTTTACCCAAAAGCGAAGGAGGCAGCCTTAAAGGCATTGGAAATAGATGACACTCTTGCTGAGGCTCATACCTCCCTTGCTTGGGTAAAGTCTTGGTTTGACTTGGATTGGTTTGGTGCTGAGGCAGACTTTAACTGGGCTATCGGTCTTAATCCCAGCTATGCCACAGCTCACCATTGGTATGGCAGTCTCTTGAAGGCCATGGGGCGTTTTGATGAGGCCATCCAGAAGGTTGAAAGAGCAAGAGAGCTTGACCCACTTTCTCTGCCCATTAATACGGAATTAGCTTCAATATATCGCTATGCTCGCCAGTATGATAGAGCGATAGAGTATTCCAAGAGGGCACTAGAGATAGACCCTAATTTCCATTGGGCACATGATGTTCTCGGGCTGTCATATGTTCAGAAGGAACTATATGATGAAGCTGTCAGAGAAATTCAGAAGGCTGTAGATCTTTCTGGAAGAAGTGCTGATTACTTAGGGAACCTTGCCTATGCCTATGCAGCGGCCGGTAATAGAGATGAAGCTTTGAGGATACTTGAGGATCTGAGAGAGAGATCGAAGAGGAGCTATGTTCCAAAATACCAAATAGCACTTCTGTATTCTGCCCTTGGTGAGAAAGATCTGGCATTGGACTTTCTAGAAAGAGCTTTTGAGGAGCAATCATCATTAATTAGCAATATCAAAGTCGATCCCTGGCTAGATAGCCTGCGTTCAGAACCGAGGTTTATCGCACTGCTGGAGAAAATGGGATTAGACTGATGTTTAAGCCCATAGAGTAATTACCTTTAAAATCGCCCACCCCGGCGATTGATTTTCTCATGCTTCTATGTTATAAAATCCATAACCTTGTTGCGCTGGCTGGACAAGGAGACATTTGGGCATTTCATAGTTTCCCTTTTGCTTATTTCCCCTAGACAGCCAGCACCCTGCCTTTTCTTGATGAATAATTCTGGCATCCGTTTTGTTGTGGAAATATAGTGCCTTTACTAAAAGCTTATTTCAAACCAGCAGGAATGTTTCTTATTCCCTATATTCTCTGGGGGAGATTTGCAGCAGCGCTCAATTTTTTCCTGCGGAATCTTCATGCATGAGTTTATATAGGTTTATCTGATACAGGGTGCGAAGCAATTTATCTTCTTTAAATCTTAAGGCAGTCTCAATTAAAGGTATAGAGCTAGGGAAAAAAAAGATGTTGAGGTTTTTAAGATATTTCTTATTTGGCTTCAGCCCAGTTTATACCCCATCCCAGATGAACTTTGAGGGGAACTTTCAGGGGATAAACTTTCTCCATATTTTTCTTAGCTAAATCTTCCAGTTCATCCCTTTCTTTATCCGGCACTTCAAAAACTAGCTCATCATGGACTTGAAGGATCATCTTAGATTTAAGTTTGCGTTTTTTTAATTCCAGCCATATATCAATCATGGCTTTTTTCATTAAATCTGCTGCCGTACCTTGGATGGGAGTGTTTAGTGCGATGCGGCGTCCAGCCTGCTGGGTCAATTTATCTGCATGTTTTAATTCCGGGACCTGTCTTTTCCTTCCGAAGAGGGTTTCGGCAAAACCCCTCTTTTGAGCATCCTTCACCTGCCTCTCCAGGAATTCCCGGACCCTTGGGTATTTTTCAAAGTAAAGGTCAATAAATTTCTGGGCTTCAGAGGGCGATGTCTCAAGTTCTCGGGCTAGAGAATAGGCTGATGCTCCATAAACGATACTGAAATTTATGATTTTGGCCCTTCTTCGCTGTTCTTCCTTAAAGAGGAGTGAATTCCCGCCGAAAACCCGAGCGGCTGTGTCCTCGTGTATATCGTGTCCCTTGTGGAAGCTTTCCACGAGAGCTGGATCATGTGAGAGATGAGCCAGGACCCTAAGTTCAATTTGAGAGTAGTCAGCGGATAGAAACAGATGGCTAGAGTCTGGAATAAATGCTTGGCGGAACCTCTGTCCCAGTTCTCCCTTGACAGGAATATTCTGGAGATTCGGATCACTGCTTGAAAGCCTGCCCGTGGCTGCGATGGTTTGGTTGTAGGAAGTGTGGATTCTCTCTGTTTCTGGGTTGAGGAGAAGAGGGAGTGAGTCAGCATACGATGATTTTAGTTTTGCTAGTTGCCTGTACTCCAAGACGTCCTTTGCAATGGGATACGAGGGAGCTAAATCCTGGAGAATAGCAACAGAGGTCGAATACCCCTTGGTTATTTTTGTCTTTCTTGAGGGGGGGAGATTCATCTTATTGAAGAGAACATCTGCAAGCTGTTGAGGGGAATTAATATTGAATTCTTCACCGCTTGCCGCATAGATTTTTTTTGTTAAAAAGTCAAGTTCCTGTTTCAGCTCGAAAGATAATTTTTTTAAAGCTCGAGTTTCAATTTTAATGCCCCACATTTCCATGTCTGCTAGAACTTCGATCAAGGGAAGCTCTATTTTTCGGTAGAGGGACTCTAAATTTTTTTCTTTTACCTTTGGCCAAAGGAGCGAGCTAAGCTGCAGTGCCAGATCTGCGTCCTGGCATGCATAAGGCGCAACTTTATCGATGGCAACTTTGTCAATCGTAACCTCTTTTTTGCCTTTTCCCACCACATCAGTGTAATCAATAGTTTTTTCCTGTAGATAATGTAAGGCCAATTTATTTAGATTGTGTTTTCCCCAATTCGGCTCAAGCAGATAAGAGAGAACCATAGCATCCAGATCTAAGCCTTTCATCAGAATGCCTTCTCTTTTAAAAACGATATAGTCATATTTCATATTCTGACCGACTTTTTTTATTCCTGGATCACAGAGCACTTCTTCTAGAAGATGGAAGGCTGAATTTTTGGAGATTTGGTACGGAACACCTTTATAGTCATGACGAAGTGGAAGGTAGTATGCATGATGAGGTTCGAGAGAGAAAGATATTCCAACCAGGCGGGCTTGAGTCGGATATGGGCTGTCGGTTTCTGTGTCTACAGATATAACTTTAGATTTTTTAATTTTTTCAACGAGCTTCTTCAGTTCCTGTTCAGTGTGAATAACTACATACGTTTTTTTTGCATCCTTTTTATCTTTCAAATACTCAGAGAGCAGAGAGGAGAACCCTAATTCGTTAAAAATTTCTGTGATTTCTTCATAGTTGGGCTCGATTAAGCGAAATTCATCTAGATTGAATTTTATATCTAAATCTTTTTCTATAGTCACCAGTGCCCTGCTCATCTCAAGTTGGTCTAAGTTCTGTTCTATCTTTTCTTTTAATCGTGGGTTTTTTAATGTATCCAGGTTTCTGAGAAGGTTATTCAGGGAGCCGAATTGATTAATGAGAGTTTTGGATGTTTTTTCTCCGATTCCTGGCACTCCAGGGATATTGTCTGAAGGATCTCCCCACAGGGCAAGAACGTCAATAACCTGAGAAGGCAAAACACCGAAGTATTCCTTCACTTTTTTTTCATCCAGATAAATCTCCTTTACAGGATTGTAGACATATACTGTTTTATCCACGAGCTGGAAAAGATCTTTGTCAGTAGAAACAATGTAAAAGTGAATCTTTCTGGACGATGCTTTCCGAACCAGGCTTCCCAGCACATCGTCGGCTTCATATTTCTCGAATTCAAAGAAGGGAATGTTTAAGGCGTTGATAATCTTTTTAACGACAGGGATTTGAACAGCTAAATCTTCTGGCATCGGCTTTCGTTGGGCTTTATATTCTTTATAAGCCGCATGCCGGATTGTAGGTCCCTTGGTATCAAAGACTATACCCAAATATTCAGGGGTCTCTTGGTCGATGAGTTTCCTGAGCGTGTTGATGAATCCATAGATGGCGTTAGTAGGGAATCCTTGAGAAGTAGAGAGACGTTTAATGGCATAATAAGAGCGGTAAAGCAGAGAATTCCCGTCTATTAAAAAGAGCTTTTTTCCTATCATTTTAGTCTTTATCAATTAAAAATTTTATTTTAAAGGCTTTCACGTTTTCAAGGGATTTAATGAGAGTTTGAATCTTTCATCAGGGATCGGTGGAGTTGAGAAAGTGGTCAAATTTTCCTTCTGTAATCTCTTTGATAATAGTGTGGTGTTGGCCTTTTATTAATTGCTCAATCTTCTCTTTTAACTCTGGACTTCTTAAGCAAGAGAGATAAGAAGCTTTTCGTGAAGAGAGAAGTTTTCCAGATTTGAAGATGAGAGATTCAACGTAATTAACTTTTGGACCCTTGTCTTGGGTCTGGATGTGAAAAAGCACGCCTTTGTGGTCAATATTTGAATTCATCATGCCCATTTTCTGTCGCTGGCTTAATTTTATTTATATTATACATTTCGACTTCAAGATATCAAGCTTATTAAAAAGGGGCTGGTCCTATTTTGCCTGTTTTTTTCATTTTTATAACATTTTCATAAAAGAAAAATGCCAAATTTATAAGCTTAGAATTGAAATAAAAATAGATCTGATCCCAAAATTTGGTCTTATTGACAAAGGAAGGCAAGATGTTATAATAGTGAGAATGTTTTGGAGAAGAAAATGCTTATAAGTGTAGATAGATTACCCAAAGAAGGCCTAACGGTTTCCAAGGATTTTGAGTTTTCAAGTTTAGACCTTGTCGAGGAGAGTGTGGTTTTTCTTCAGCCTGTTCATGCTGAATTAGACATCAAAAAAATTGGAGAAGAGATACGGATCAAGGGGAAAATAAAGACATGCATTAGTTTTGTATGTAGCCGCTGTTTGATGCCATTCAAATTTCCTGTTGATTCCAACTTTGATCTTGTCTATCTTCCCGAAGAGCTCGACTTAATAAAAGACGAGTTGAAAAGTGAGGATTTGAATAACTTTTTTTACTACAATCGGCAGATTGATACAGGAGAAGTTGTGTTGGAGCAGCTAAACATGACTTTCCCTCTTAAACCTTTATGCTCTGAAGAGTGCCAAGGCATATGCCCTGTTTGCGGAAAAAATCAGCGAGTTGATAAATGCGGTTGCGAAGTAAAAGATTCTGATCCTCGCCTTCAGAAGCTAATATTATTCATCAAAGATAAAGGATAAATGGCTAATCCAAAAAGAAGACATTCTCATTCAAGGAAAAGGAAGAGACGTGCTCATGACTTCTTGACTATTCCTGCTCTATCTCTTTGTTCCAACTGTGGAAATCCCAAATTGCCCCACCGCGTCTGTCCAGAATGCGGATTTTACAAAGGAAGGCAGGTTATAGAAGGGGCAGAATAGTAATGAGGGATGAATGAAGATCGCTGTAGATGCCATGGGAGGAGACTTTGGTCCCCACGTGGCAGTAGAAGGGGCTATTAGGGCGTCTCAGGAGTTCAAAATTGAAGTTCTGCTTGTAGGCGTAGAAAAGCTGATAAAAAAGGAATTCTCTAAACACAAAGAATACTCGGCAAAGGTCACAATCATTGATGCTCCAGAAGCAATAGGCATGAGTGAAGGTGTTTTTTCCTTTAGAAAAAAGAAGAACTCTTCCATCCGTGTTGGCGCTCAACTCGTTAAAAATGGAGAAGCAAATGCATTTGTGAGCACAGGAAATACTGCGGCTGTAGTCTACATTTCGAAAAAAATTTTAGGTTCATTAAAAGGAGTTGACAAACCAGCTTTAGCCCTCCTTGTTCCTACATTACAGGGCCTTACTCTCCTCATAGATGTAGGAGCAAACGTTGATTGCCGTCCCCAGCATTTAGTCCAGTTTGCTATAATGGGGCGAGTTTTCATGGAAAATGTTTTGGGGCTAAAGAATTCTCGCATAGGATTGATGAGTATTGGCGAAGAGGAATCCAAGGGAAATGAGTTGACCAAGCAAGTCTTCGAACAACTGCAGTTATCTTCCCTGAATTTTATCGGGAATATAGAGGGGAAAGACATTTTTTCTGGGAAGGCTGATGTTATTGTCAGCGATGGTTTCACTGGTAATGTTGCCTTAAAAGCTAGTGAAGGAGTAATAGAAACCTTTTTCTTCATGGTCCGCAATGAAATCATGAAAAATTTTTTTGCAAAACTCGGCTATTTATTGATGAAGAGAAATTTGAATAAGTTGTTTAAGAAAGTAGACTACACTGAGTATGGAGGAGCCCTTCTGCTGGGATTAAACGGAGTTTGCATCATAGGGCACGGACGTTCGAATGTCAATGCAGTTAAAAGTGCAGTGAAGCTAGCCAAAGATTTTGTAGTAAGCAGGATTCAGGACAGAATTCAACAGGCCATGGCCAGGGAAATTCAGATTATAAGCGAGGTTGAGTCCTAAGATGGATTTATCTCAAAAAACAGCACTCATCACAGGGGCTTCCCAGGGGATTGGTGAGAGTATTGCATCTGAACTGGCAGGATGCGGTGCAGAAGTTGTCTTGATTGACATTCAGGAAGAGAAGCTTAAAAAGGTTACTTCTAAGATTAAAAAGGATGGGGGAATAGCCTCATCTTATAAAGCGGATGTGTCTAGTTTGGAAGAGATACAGGGAGTCGTTGATATTATAGTGAAGAATCACCAAAAGATTGATTTTTTAGTTAATAATGCTGGAGTAACTCGGGATAACCTTCTGATGAGGATGAAAGAGGAAGAGTGGGATGCTGTTTTGGCGGTTAACTTGAAGGGGATTTTTAATGTATCCAAGGCAGTCATAAGACATATGATAAGCAATCGGTACGGTCGAATAGTCAACATCTCTTCTGTGGTTGGATTAATGGGAAATCCAGGCCAAACTAATTATGCTGCTTCTAAAGCGGGAGTAATTGGCTTTACAAAATCATTGGCCAGGGAAGTAGCCACACGTGGGATTACAGTTAATGCTGTTGCTCCGGGCTATATTGCTACTCCTATGACAGATAATCTTTCCGATTCAATCAAAACGATGTTCATTGATTTAATACCGATGAAAAGGTTTGGCACACCAGAAGAAGTTGCCTGCGTTGTTAAGTTTCTGCTTTCCGATAGAGCCGCCTATATAACTGGCCAAGTTATTAATTTGAATGGCGGGTTGTATATGTAGCTTCAGATTTGATAAATGATTATCTAAATCAAGAGGAGGAAAACCATGGAAAGGGAAGAATTGTTGAAGAAAATAAAGACAATTGTTGCTGACAAACTCAGCATAAGCGAGGATCAAATTACTGAGGAGGCTTCTTTCACTGATGATTTAGGTGCTGACTCCCTCGATACAGTTGAATTGGTCATGGCCTTAGAAGATGAGTTTGGGATGGATATTCCCGATGAAGATGCGGAAAAGCTGGGTACTGTTGGAAAGGCCATGGATTATATCTTGAGCCATCTTTCTAAATAACTCCAAATTTTATAATGAACATTTCTCCTTCCCATAAGAAATCTCTTTCCCTGAGGCGGGTTGTTATCACTGGCATCGGATTGGTTACTCCAGTTGGGATAGGGACGAGAGAGACGTGGGAAGCACTCCTTGGAGGAAGAAGCGGGATTGACCTGATTACAAGGTTTGATGCTTCTGAGTACTCTACCAAAATTGCAGGTGAAGTAAAGAATTTTAATCCATTTAATTTTATTGAAAAAAGAGAGGTTAGGAAGATGGACCTCTTTATCCAGTACGCCATAGCCGCTGCCCAATTAGCTGTGGAAGATTCTGGGATTAATCCTTCTGATTTAGAAGGAGACAGGTGTGGAGTTTATGTGGGTTCTGGCATTGGAGGTATTGGCTATATCGAAGAGACCCATAAGATTCTCTTAGAGAAGGGGCCAAGTCGGATTTCTCCATTTTTTCTGATTTCAGCCATTATCAACGAAGCAGCGGGTCAGATTTCGATACGCTATAAAGCACAGGGACCAAATTCAGCCCCCGCAACAGCATGCACGACGAGCACCCATGCTGTTGGGGATTCATTCCGAATCATTGCTCGAGGAGATGCGGATATTATGATAGCAGGGGGTTCAGAGGCTCCCATAACTCCTCTTGGAATCGCTGGCTTCTGTGCGATGCGCGCTCTTTCTGTGAGAAACCATGAGCCCCAGAAGGCATCTCGTCCCTTTGATCTAGAAAGAGATGGGTTTGTTGAGGGAGAAGGAGCAGGAGTTCTCATACTAGAAGAACTTGGGATGGCTCTAAAGCGAGGAGCTCTGATATACGCCGAAATAGTTGGTTATGGAATGACCGGAGATGCCTACCATGTTTCTGCTCCTGCAATGGATGGGAAAGGGGCTCTGAGGGTTATGGAGAGAGCGCTCGAAGATGCCGGTGTTGCTCCTGAAGCGATTAATTACATCAATGCCCACGGTACCTCTACGCCTTATAACGACAAGGTTGAGACGCTGGCAATAAAAAAGCTCTTTGGAAGCCATTCTTATAAAATAGGAGTAAATTCGACAAAGTCTATGGTCGGACACCTCTTGGGTGCCGCAGGGGGAGTAGAAGCAGGAATAACTGCTCTCGCTTTGAAAAACCAGATTATGCCTCCGACTATCAACTATGAAAAGCCTGACCCTAAATGTGACTTGGATTATGTTCCTAATAAGAGTCGTAAAGCTGAGATAAATTACGCTATAAGCAACTCCTTCGGATTCGGTGGAACAAATGGCTGCCTTGTCCTGAAAAGATATGAAGAATAAAAAAAGGCGAAAAGAGTAGCCTGGCGAGAGATTAGAAAGACCAGAATAGAATCCCGAGATATCATTTTTAATAAATCCTTGAATTTTATAAATGAAATAAATGATTTTATGAGGAGGAATAATTGAATTTATATGTTTTTGTCAAAAGAGTTCCTGATACTGAATCAAAAATAAGGATAAGCCATGAGGACAATGCAATAGTTGAGGAAGGCTTAAATTTTGTTTTAAGTCCTTATGACGAGTATGCCGTGGAAGAAGCCCTTAGGATAAGAGAGACTAAGGGAGGAAAGGTAACAGTTGTATCTGTTGGCCCTGAAGATGCATTAGTGATTTTGAAGAAGTGTTTAGCTATGGGAGCGGATGAGGCAGTTCTAGTAAAAGATGACGCTCCGGAAAGTTATGATGGTTTGAGAGTATCTAAGATTATTGCTGAAACCATTAAGAAAAAATATTCTGAATATGATTTGTTGCTTTTTGGAAAACAATCTGTTGGAGCAGATAACAGTCAAGTTCCCTCAATGGTAGCTGAATTTCTGGAATTGCCTCAGGTTAATGTTGTAGTAAAGTTGGAAATAGAAGGAAACAAAGGGATTGCTCACAGAGAAATAGAAGGCGCACTGGAAAAGGTCGAGTTTTCGCTGCCTGCAGTTATAAGTGCCCAGAAAGGATTGAATGAACCCCGGTATGAGACCCTTAAGGGAATAATGATGGCCAAAAAGAAAGAAATTCCGGTGATTACTCTCAGCGATTTGGGCTTGGGCGAGGAGGAATTAATGTCGCAATTGGAGATTACAAAAATTGATGCCCCTCCGACGAGACAGGCTGTAAAGATTATCGAGGACGAACCCACTGAGGCTGCAAAAAAACTCGCAGAGCTGTTGCACAGTGAAGCCAAGGTTATCTGAAGGGAGGGAATAATGATATTAGTATTTATCGAAGTGAGAGAAGGGAAAGTAAAAAGATCTTCCTTGGAGGCTCTTTCTGAGGGAAAAAGAAGGGCAGATGAGATGAACACGGAAGTGAATGCTGTTTTTGTAGGCCACAATATGGAAATCTTTGCTTCTGAAGTTTCTCCTTACGGAGTTTCGAAGATATATTTATTAGAGAACTCTCTATTTAGCCGTTATTCCGCTCAGAGCTATGCTCAAGCGCTTGTTTCTTTGGCTGATGAGATTAAACCAGGAGTAGTATTGTTTTCAGCGAGTTCCCTTGGCAAAGATTTAGCGCCACGGGTTGCAGCTAGATTAGGAGCAGCTTTAGCTTCTGACTGTACTAAGACAGCGTCTAAGGATGGGAAATTGGAAGTTGCTCGGCCAATCTTTGCTGGAAAAGCTTTTGTCACGTTTACCTTTAAATCTTCACCACAAGTAGCAACGCTAAGACCCAATGTGTTTCCTCTATTAGAACCGGCTTCGAAACAAGCAGAGGTTATTAAAAAAGAGATTGTCATCCCTGAAGATATAATTAAAAGCAAAGTTGTTGAAATTATTAAGGAAGAAGGCGCAGAGCTTGATGTAACTGAAGCGGAATGTGTTATCTCAGGCGGAAGAGGAATGAAGGGGCCTGAAAATTTTAACCTGTTAAAGGAACTTTCAAATATTATCCCCCACTCAGCTATAGGGGCTTCCCGGTCTGCTGTAGATGCAGGCTGGATTGATCATCAACATCAAGTTGGCCAAACAGGGAAAACTGTTTCACCCAACCTCTATCTGGCTTTCGGGATTTCAGGCGCTATTCAGCATCTGGCAGGAATGTCCTCCTCAAAGTATATTGTGGCTGTAAATAAAGACCCTGAAGCTCCTATCTTTAAAGTTGCTGATTATGGAATTGTTGGGGATCTCTTCCAAGTTATCCCTCACTTAAAAGAGGAATTGAAGAAAATTATCTCTGAATAACAGGATCTGCTTCCTTAAAGAAGAAATATCCCTTTTTAATTATTGAAGACGGTTCTGTTCTTCTGATATCCAGAATACTTTGAAGTATTTTTCTAGTAAAAACGATACAAGAGATACAATACAGCGAAGAATTGTACGTGTTTTAAAAGAGGTGAGGCTTATTTGTATGACCCTTCTACTTCTTTAATAAGGGGAAGGAGGAGTTGGTTTCGCTCAGAGCGGCTTTCCCCGATACTTGTACAAAAAATAGCAGGCTGGTCTACAACAGGACATTTGTTCTCACAGATTCCGCATCCGATGCATAAGTCAGTGTTGATTACCGGAGCTGCAGGAGTTTTTTTAGTACCGTCTGGGAGCAGCACCTCTGTCTTAACCAGTTTTATAGCTTTTGGAGATGTGGGACAGTGTTCCTCGCAGACGATGCATGGCGTGCCGAGATTATAGGGAATACAGCGACTTTTATCGATCCACGCCAGGCCTATTCTTATCTTTGTCTTTTCTTCTACAGTAAGTTCCTTTATAGCTCCTGTGGGGCATACCTGGGAGCAGAGGGAGCAGTAGTATTCGCAGTATCCGATTTTTGGCACAAGTATAGGGGTCCAGATTCCTTCTGGACCTGCTTCTGCTAAGGCAGGCTGCAGGGCATTAGTCGGGCAGGCCTTCATGCATTCACCGCACTTGACACATTTTTGGAGGAATTTCTCCTCAGGGATTGCTCCTGGAGGTCTGATGAGCTTTGGCGATGCTCGCTTGGATGCGGGCGAAATACGGAAAAAGGGCATAGTGACTACAGCAAGTAGTGAGGCAAAAATGAGCTTTCTGCGGGAAAGATTTATAGTTTCGACTTTTTCGAATTCTGACTTTAGCGGGAATTCCACAGCGCTTGTGGGGCAGATAGCTCCACAGGTGTAGCAGTAAATACATTCAGAGCTTTTCCAATTTTTCTGGGGGAAAGGAGAAGCTTGGGTTTCGCAGTGAATGTTGCATAGATTACATTCGATACATCTTTCAGTATTTATCTTTAGCTTGAGCACATTCCACCTCGAGATAAGCCCAAGAAATGCTCCTAAAGGGCAGAGGCAACGGCACCAGAATCTTTCCCTTGAAATGTTCAAGAGCACAATGCCAACGAGGAGAGCAGCGATGAAGAATCCCTGACGGAATGTTGAATTGAGAGTCAGAGTCTCTAGGAATTGGGCTAGTGAATCAGCTAATCCGGAGAGATGTATGCTGTAGAGAAAACCGAGAAAAGCGTCAAAGCCATAACTCAACGCAGGGAATAAGCTTACGGTAAAAGAACGGTAGAGCAGAGAGAGCGGGTCAAAAATTCCTACGAGGTCTAGAGTAAAAAGAGCGCTTACGAGAATGAATATCAAAAGGTAATATTTCCACGTTATTTTTTTATCTTGGGTGTTCTTAGGTCTTAGTAATTTTGTTTTTTTAAAGAGAAAGGAGAAAAATTGATGGACTGAGCCGAGGGGACATACCCAGCTGCAGACAACCCGACCTAAGACAAATGTTATAATTATTGTAAAAGCTGCGAAGATGAATGAAGCATATAGAGTTCTGGAAGCGATGAACATTGCTAAGGCGATAAGGGGGTTAAAATGAAAAAAGATTTCGACTCTTCCGATGTAATCCTCTCCAGTGAAATGAGTTCCAAGAAGAAGATAAATAAAGAGGAAGAAGAAAACTGTTTGGCTGAGAATTCGAAGAGATTGGATAATTCGGTATTTTCTAGAGCGTTCTTTTTTCAATTTTGAGCTTTTCTAGGTTAATTTCTCCGTGGCCTTTTTTGTAAGCAAGTTGAAGATAAGGCATATCTTGAGGATTTATTCCAAAAAAAGTTGTTCCCAGAGCATCGACAGCCACGTAGTCTACGCCGGCAACGACAGTTTTATGGAGTTTAGCGTCAGAGAGCCTTCCTCCCTGAGGGCCGTTCCGGATGAGGATTCGGTAGGCATCCAAAACAGTCAGGCACGGCTTGAAGAAGGAAGCGAGATCAATCATTGCCTGATCAAGTTTTTGATGGAGCTGGTTCCTGTTTCCGCCGATTGCCCCTAACCAGTTCTTCATTCCCAATGTAAGCCTAGACAGGCTATGGATTTTTGCAATGGGAACATTGATAATTTTGTCTGCCTCAATAAAATCTGTGAACACTTCCCATTCTTTAAGCCATTCTCCCTTTAGAGAGAGTTTCTTTAGTCGATGGGGATTGGGAAAGAGGACTTTTGCCCCTGCATTTTTAGCAGCAGCAGCAATTCCTGAGCGGGCATACGTCCTTTTTGCCTGGTTGCATGGATTATCCATCACTTTAACTTCTTTTGCCCCTGCTCCTAAGCTGAGCTCAACTATAGCCTTGACAACTTCAGGATTAGTACATGCCGCCTGTTTAGGTTTTCTGTCCCAACCAATATTAGGTTTAATTACAATTACATCTCCTCTAGAAACAAATCGTTCAATTCCTCCCAAAGAAACGATGGCTTCTCTCGCTATCAAATCAGGAGAATCGCCTTGAACAAAAGTTAGGTCAGGGAGATTTTTCTCCTTGGTTAAAAGTACAGGGCTGAAGTTCAGAAAGAGGCTGCCAACAGCGATGTCTTTTAAAAAATCTCTTCTTTTCATGATAAACCTATCCTTTTCCCAATGAATGGATGTACTCAACTATGCCTTCATATATTCCTTGAGCAACTTGTTGAAGATAGCTAGCACTTTTCAGCCTTGATTCATCTTGATAGTTGCTCAGATAGGATACTTCAACCAAGACAGATGGAGTTTCTCCTCCAATTAGAACCCAGAAAGGGCCTCCCTTGGCACCCAGATTTCTAACATTTTTGTATGTTTTAGAAAGGCGTCTAACAAGACTGTTTTGAATTTTTTTTGCCAACTCCCTTGATTCAACAATTTTACTGTTTCTGACAATATTTTTAATAATGTTCATCATTTCGCTGATGTTCTTTGTTGATGTTGCATTTTCTCGAGCTGCAATTTCATTGATAGAAGGGTTTTGGCTAAAATTGAGGAAAAATGTCTCTACTCCAGATAGCCCTCTGTTTCTGTGGGCATTTGCGTGGATCGATATGAAGATGTCTGCTTTCTTCTGGTTTGCGATGATGGTTCTGTTTTCCAAAGGGACGAAGATGTCCGATTCTCGGGTTAATATTACCTCCAAATCCTTTCTAGAGTGCAACAATTTTTTTAGGTGCAGAGAGACTTT
This sequence comes from Candidatus Aminicenantaceae bacterium, assembly GCA_041862375.1. Taxonomy (GTDB): domain Bacteria; phylum Acidobacteriota; class Aminicenantia; order Aminicenantales; family Aminicenantaceae; genus WVZL01. Next base: position 104,055 of record JBGVTE010000126.1, on the reverse strand, counting down.
AAGCACAACATCTTTTTCTTTAAGCCCGCTTCTGCTAATGCCTCCTGGGTCTGAGCCTCCATGACCGGGATCGATAACTATTCTTCGGATACCCAATCCCAATTGCCTGATCATACTGTATCCTGATTCAGTAGGCTGAGGCGGAGCAGGAGTTTGTGACGTAATACTTTCTTGAGTAAATTTTTTGGGATATATATCGATGACAACCCTGAAAGGATCAAAGAGGTGGAATACTTGATATTTGTTGATTCTGCTGAAATCGAGGTCAACAACAGCTCGAACAGTAGAAGCAGTCTTCTGAGCGATACGTATCTGGTGAAGGTAATCGTTTTTTACAGGGATTATCTTTCCGTGGAGGATAGGATTCAATCTCGCTTGGTAGATGTCGACATAGACCCTGTCTGGATTAGTTAACTTATTGTATGTATATTCTCTTAATTTTCCGATATCAATAACAATTCGAGTAAAAAAGGGGTGAGTATGGGAGCGAAGGTTGTAAACTTCCACTCTCTGATCGGCACTCGGGAAGAAGAAGAGGGGTAGCAGGAAAAGGAGCATGAGGATCTTAGACTTTCTATTTTTCATATTTTTTTTAATAATTTTTATTAATTATATAATAATAATAGAATTATTTCCATTTGTCATCAGGCTCCAAATTTTTTCATTTTTCTGGCATGGGCTAGCATCAGAGGCATTGCGTAGAGAGCTTGAAACCGACCAAGGTAACCCCGACTGCAATCTTTTTCTGAGAATTGGGTTACATTATCGGGCAGAGCAGTTTTAGAGTGGAGGAGGAAGGGATTTGGGTGCCATGAGTGAGATTTTAGGAGCCATGGTGTGGAATGGTCAGAAGTAACAACTGCAACATCCGGCTCCAAAGAGAGAAGCCGTGGAATAAAGGCATCTATTTCTTCAATAGCTTCTTTTTTCTTAACAAAATTTCCGTCTTCTCCAGCAGAATCTGTTTTTTTAAAGTGGACAAAGAAGAAATCATATTCTGTGAAATGTTTTTCAAGAGATTCAAAGAGGTGGTTTACTTTAGGACCAGCACTTAGAACCTCCATGCCTACTAACCTTGCCAGTCCTTTATACATTGGATAATTAGCAATAGCTGCTGGCTTTAATTTATACAGCTCTTCCATGCTGGGGATTGATGGAAGTTTGGAGAATCCCCTCAAAAGAATAGTGTTAGCTCGGGGATTGTCCTTCAAGAAGAGGGTTATTTCATCGAGAAATGCGTTTACAATGTGAGATGTTTTTTCAGCTTTTTGAGAAAGCGGCTGGGCATGCGGTCGAGGCATATTTTCTTTTTGGGGATCCGCATCTGATAGAGAGTCGGAGAGACCTTGCTCCCTGAATCTGACTACAAACCTGTGTTCTTTTCCAGGGAAAAGCGTAATTTGTGGATTTTTTCTCTTTTCAATATAAGAATTGATCTTTTTGCATAACTTTTCGTTCTCGCTCGTAGGAATTCTTCCTGCTCTTCTATCAATGATAAGATTGTCTTTCAATGTAGCAAAATTCCCTCGGGCCACTAGATCATCTTTTCCTACATCAATTCCTAATCCCATAGCCTCGAGGATTCCACGCCCTAAGATGTACTTAAGAGGATTATAGCCAAAGAGAGCCATATGAGCAGGGCCACTCCCAGGAGTAATTCCCATAAAAACAGAGTCAGTGAGGCCGCAGACGCTTTTGCGGGCCAGATCATCGAGGCGAGGTGTATGGGCAGCTTCTAGTTCTGTTTTTCCCTCACGCGGCAGCCCGCCTAATCCATCCAAAACCAGAAGTACAATTTTAGAAGAAGTGGAGACTGTTAATTCAACTGCAATTTTTTCCCATTCCATCGTAAAAATTACTATAAATAATTGATATAATTAAGTCAATTAAGGTATGTTCTGTTTTTATGTTAAACGTTGTCTTCATCAGGCTTGTATTTCTTCTGTTAAGAAAATGTAATGGAAAAAATGAAATAAGCTAGTAAAAATAAAGATCTCTCTTATTTAAATTTATTCTAGTTTACAACCTAAAATTCCTCTGCTAAAATCGAGACATGGATAAGGTTGCAGTCCTTGATTTTGGTTCTCAATACACCCAGTTAATTGCAAGAAAAATAAGGGAGTTAGGTGTTTATTCAGAAATTTTCCCCTGCGATGTTTCCATCTCCATGTTAAAAAAGGAAAAGCCCTCTGCTCTCATCCTGTCTGGAGGGCCTCAAAGTGTCTACAAAGCAAGAGCATCCATTCCTTCGAAAGAGATTTTCAAGATGAACATACCTGTGCTTGGCATTTGCTATGGACTGCAGCTTATGGGGTATCTTTTAGGTGGAGAGGTTATTCCCTCTCAGAAAAGAGAATACGGCTTTGCTTCATTACACGTGCTAGACAGGGAAGGGCTCCTATCTAAGGTTAAAGATAGTGGACAGGTATGGATGAGCCACGGCGACAGGTTGGGAAGGATTCCACCAGGGTTTATCATTTCAGGAAAGACAGCAAATTCCAAGGCTGCTGTGATTGAATCCAGAAAGGAGAAATTATACGGAGTCCAATTCCATCCAGAGGTAATTCATACTACCGGAGGTAAAAAGATTTTATCAAATTTTCTCTTCCATATATCGGGTCTTAAAGCAGAATGGCGGATGGATTCTTTTATCGAGAAAAAAGCTGATGAGATTCGCCGCCTCGTAGGAGATAAAAGAGTTATGTGTGGCCTGAGTGGCGGAATTGACTCGCTTGTAACCTCTTTGCTTGTCCATAGAGCGGTGAGAGATAATCTGCTTTGTATTTTTGTTGATAATGGCCTTTTAAGAAAAGGCCAGTACAAGGATTTAATGGATAAATTCAGGAGTCAATTAGCTATCAGGGTCATAGGCATTGATGCTTCGGGGTTGTTCCTGAAAAAGCTCAGAGGAGTGACTTCTCCAGAGAGAAAAAGGAAGATTATTGGTGAGTTGTTCATCCGTATTTTCGATGATCAGGCAAAGAAAGAAGGAGACGTTGAGTTCTTGGCACAAGGAACGATTTACCCTGATGTTATTGAGAGCAGTCCTGTGAAAGGTCCCTCCTCTACCATCAAATCTCACCATAACGTAGGAGGGTTGCCCAAGCGTTTAAAGCTTAAGCTTATAGAGCCCCTCAGGGAGCTTTTCAAAGATGAGGTGCGTGTCTTAGCCACTGAGTTGGGTGTTAATGATGATTTCATTTTACAACATCCGTTCCCAGGACCTGGTTTGGCGGTAAGAATTGCGGGAGAAGTAACAAGCGAGAGGATCAAGATAGTGAGAGAAGCAGATGAAATTCTCCTCCAGGAAGTTAAGAAAGCAGATCTTTATGATAAACTCTGGCAGGCATTTGTGATTCTCCTTCCAGTAAGATCGGTAGGAGTCATGGGGGATCGCCGCACTTACCAGCGTGTTGTTGTAGTCAGACTAGTTCAGAGTGTTGACGGCATGACAGCAAACTGGTATCCTGCTAAACCTGAGGTTTTAGCCCGCATCTCCAATCGTATAGTGAATGAAGTTGATGGGATTAATCGAGTCGTATATGATATAACTACAAAACCCCCTGGGACAATAGAATGGGAATGAATCACTTGTCTTGTTTTTCTGGATTCTTGAGTTTGTTGAGTCTGAATGTGTTTTTAATAGAATACACTTGTAAGCTCTACAGACCAATCAATTTATTTTAGATTTTAATCAGACAAAATGAGGGAAGTGAGACAAATCCGATAGACTACATTGAGGTAAATGATGGAACTTTCGTTCATTCATCTTCATAACCATTCTGAGTATAGTATTCTGGACGGAGCTTTAAAAATTGATGATCTAATTAGTGCTGCCTATGAGAACAAAATGCCAGCTGTAGCACTAACCGACCACGGTAATATATTTGGTGCAGTTAGCTTTTTCAAGAGGGCAAAGGCCAAGGGAATAAAGCCAATTCTGGGATGTGAGATGTATATTGCTCCTGAAAGCCGTTTTGAAAAGAAAGCGAAACAAGCAGAAATCAGCCACTTTCACTTGATCTTGCTTGTCAAAGATGAAAAGGGGTACAGAAATCTCTGCCAGCTGATAACTAAAAGCTACTTGGAGGGTTTCTATTATAAACCTCGAATAGACAAAGAGCTTCTGGCACAATATTCTGAAGGATTGATCGGATTTTCTGCCTGTTTAAAAGGAGAGATAAGTTATCTGTTGGGCATGGGCGTAGAGAAAGAAGCAGAGGAAGCAGCTCTTGAATATGCCTCTCTTTTCCCTAAAGGAGATTTCTATATCGAACTTCAAGATAATGGATTGAAGCAACAGAAAGAGATTAATTCCAAACTCCTGACACTTGCTCGAAAACTCAGTCTTCCTTTAATCGCGACTAATGATACCCATTATCTTCATAAGGATGATGCGGAAAACCAGGATATTCTCCTCTGTATTCAGACTAATAAAAAGGCTAGTGATCAAGAAAGAATCAGGTTTGCCACAAATGAATTCTACTTTAAGTCATCTCGAGAAATGATAGATCTCTTTGGGGGTGAGCCAGAGGCAATAGAAAACACAGCAAGAGTAGCAGCCCAGTGTAATTTTGATTTTCCCGAATCAGGGTATTTTTTACCTAAGTTTAAGGTTCCAGAAGGTGCTTCGCTAGAAGAGTATTTTAATCAGATAGTAAAAGGGGGATTCGAGAGACGTTTGGAACTCTTACACAAGAAGGAAGAGCAAGATGACCTGAGATATCCCTTACACGAGTACGAAGCGAGATTGGAGAAAGAAGTAAAACTCATCAAAGAGATGGGATTTGAAGGTTATTTTTTAATAGTCTGGGACTTGATTAAGATGGCAAAAGATAAGGGTATTCCTGTGGGGCCAGGAAGAGGGTCTGCGGCAGGAAGCCTGCTTGCGTATTGCTTGGGGATAACAGATATAGATCCTCTTGAGTACGATCTTTTATTTGAACGCTTTTTAAATCCCGAGCGGATTAGTCTTCCAGATATTGACATTGATTTCTGCGGGAGGAGAAGAGAGGAAGTACTTGACTATGTGACAAAAAAATACGGTCAGGAGAATGTATGCCAGATTATTACCTTCGGAACTATGGCTGCCCGCCAGGCAGTTAGAGATGTTGGAAGAGCTTTAGAAGTGCCTCTTCCGGAGGTAGACAGGATTGCCAAGATGATTCCGCCTTTTGGTCCAGAGGCTTCGATAGAGTATGCCTTGAAGAATATTTCTCAATTAAGAGAACTGAGGGACAGGAATCCAAAAATAGCTCATCTTCTTTCTGTGGCTCAAAAGCTTGAAGGGCAAATTAGACATCCTTCCATCCACGCTGCTGGAATTGTTATCACTCCTAAACCCCTGGTTGAGTTTATGCCTCTTTACAAATCTGTGAAGGGAGAAATCACAACTCAATTTCCGATGCAGGATATCGAGGCTATAGGCTTACTCAAGATGGATTTATTGGGTTTACGCAACTTAACTGTGATCCGGGATACCATTGAACTGGTGGGAAAAGATACAGGAGAGAAAATTGACCTGAGCGACATCTCTTTAGATGACAGAGATACCTTCGAGGTTTATAAATCAGGTAATACAGATGGAGTATTCCAATTTGAAAGTCGGGGAATGAAGGATTTGCTCCGGAATTTCAAGCCTGAAAACTTTCGGGATTTAGTTGCCTTAAATGCTCTTTATCGACCTGGTCCTTTGAAAAGCGGAATGACAGATGAATTCATCAAGCGCAAACACCATCCAGATCGAATAAATTATGAATGTCCCGAACTTGAACCTATATTGAAAGAGACTCAGGGAATTATAGTCTACCAAGAGCAAGTTATGAGAATTGCTACAGATCTTGCTGGCTTTTCTCTAGCAGAAGCAGACATCTTGCGTAAAGCTATGGGCAAGAAAGTTACCGGAATGATGAAGGGCCAGAGGCAAAGGTTTATCCAAGGAGCGAAAAGGAGAGGTTTAAGTCAATCTAAGGCAGTAAAGATATTCGAACAAATTAAATTTTTTGCTGGATATGGATTTAACAAATCTCACAGTGCCGCTTATGCTTATCTCGCCTATCATACTGCCTATCTTAAGGCTCATTATCCTTTATCTTTTCTTGCTGCGCTTTTGACATCTGAGGCTGAGAGAGGAGCTGCTTCTCAGATTGTCAAATACCTAAAAGAGTGCCAAGAGATGGGAATTAAAGTGTTGCCACCCGATATTAATGAGAGTGATTTTAACTTTACTGTAGTAAAGGGAAATATTCGCTTGGGTTTATCTGCTGTAAAAAATGTTGGAGAGGGAGCTGTAAGGGTTTTGCTCCGAGCAAGACAGAAGAAGGGGAGATTTATCACTCCTTTTGATATATTCCTTGAAGTAAGTCCAAAAGTTATGAATCGAAAGGTTGTTGAGAGTCTGATCAAAGCGGGCACTTTTGATTCTTTAGGGTGGAAGAGGTCTCAATGTTTTCATATGGTAGATAAGATGATCGAGTTCGCTCATGAGATACAGAAGATTAAATCCTCGAAACAGAATCTGCTCTTTGGACAAAGCCAGGTTGAACTCCCTACAATACCCACTGAGATAAAACAGATGCGAGAATGGGATGAGTCACTCTTGCTTTCCTATGAAAAAGATGCCTTAGGATTCTACATAACTGGTCATCCTCTGGCTCAATTTGAGAAGCCTCTGAGCAAGCTTGTTTCCAGTTCTATTAATCAACTCGATGAGGAGAGGGATTTTAACAATGAAGTTAGATTAGGTGGAATTATATCCTCTCTTAAGACCATGAAAACTAAGAAAGATGAGAGGATGGCCACTTTTACATTGGAAGATTTGAGCGATCGGATAGAGGTGGTTGTCTTCCCTGATAGCTATAAAAAATATTATGACTGCCTGAGAGAAGACCAGTTAGTTTGGATAAAAGGAAGGTTTTTGGGAGAGGGAGAGAGTCGCAGGATTAATCTTGTCCAAATAATGCCATTAGCTGAAGCCTTCCAAAAACAGGCGAAACGGATGGTTCTTAGGATTTTCCTTCCTGGATTAGAGGAGTCAGTCTTTGAGGAACTGAAAGGGATGCTGGATGAAAGCCCTGGAGAATGCCCAGTGCTTTTTGAGCTCGAGACTCCTCATTCTTACCGAATGGTAGCTCAGTCCATTGAAATTCAATCAGTATCTCCTTCCGAAGATTTAGCAAAGAAAATTGAAAGCTTGCTGGGTGAAGGCTCTGTTTTAATTGAATACTAAAAACAGCTGAAGTTATGCAGGATTAGCCGAAGAAACATCTCTTTTTCGGCAATAACCAGAGGTTATTCAAGACGAAGGTCTTTGGAAATAGATGAAGTGACCTTTGAAGATTTAGCTTGAATGTTCCGCCCTTTGAGGGAAGTTCACGGAGTGAACCGCTGAGTATGTCTGAGCCTCTTATGAGGCGAGTTGCGGAAGCGCTGAAAAGGGCGGAACATACATGGCGTTAAAAATCTGAACGGGAGCGAAGGCATTTCCAAAGACCTTTCTTTTTAATCATCGAAAAAAAAGATGCTTAGATTTATGGGGTTGAATTGACATAAAGAGGAGAAAAATGTTAATTAATTGTAGCTTTTTTCCAAGGTCTGAGTTACGTCATGGGCTATAAACTTATTGTTGCTGACAACAGTCCCTCTATTCAGAAAGCTGTTCAGCTTGCTTTCCCAAAAACCGAATTTGAAGTATTTCCTTTTGGAGACGGAGTGGAAGTCATAAAAAACCTTGGTCAAATAAATCCTGACGCCATCCTCCTCAGTCTTACTCTTCCTGGAAAAGACGGCTATGAGATTGGATATTACTTAAAAAGTCAAGAGGATTTCAGACGGACAGCTCTTATTTTTTTACAAGGTGCTTTCGAATCCTTTGATCAGAAAAAAATGGCTGCTTTAGATTATGATGTGATTATCCGAAAGCCTTTCGATTCAGGGAAATTAGCTCGGCTAGTAAAGAATATTATAGAAAACAAAAGAAATCCTTTGACTCTTCCTGAGGAGCCTCCCTTGGGGGAGATGTCATCAAGAGATGATGAAAAAGTGCGAATTGAGGAAAAAGAGGAAACATCGCAGCGTGCCTTAGAATTGATTGAGGATGAGGTTATAAAAAAGCAGATTCAGGATTTTATTGTCCATCAGCTTTCAGAAATAAAGAAAGAGATGGAAGAGAGAGTGAGGAGTTACATCATTCAAGAAATGAAGGAACAATTCCAGAAGGAGTTAGATGCACTTAGGATAGAACTTTTAAAACTCAAGGATCAAAAGTGACACAGAAAGTGAAGTATCTTTTTTTCCGTGATGAAAATTAAAATGGTCATTAAGCGATGGGCATACGGCTTGAAGGCACGCTCGCTTTGTCCCAGCGAGCCAAAGCGGCTCGATTCAGGCTTCGCTCTTCCTCCCTCCAGTCGGAAACCATGCCCGCTCAGCCTTCCTACGACCTTCTTCACAGTATACCCATGCTTGTCTTTCCTTATCACGGAAAAAAAGATGCTAGCCACAGAAAGCAAACAGTTTTAGGACAGAGTAAAAAATTGGTAAAATAGATAAGATAGTTCAGTTGTGGCAAACTGTAAGAGTGCCTTTTCAATACGCATTATGAGTTAGAGAGGCGAAGGAATAGAAATAATATGAAGGCAAAGAATATTTTGAACAAGGTTTACAATCCTCAGCCTGTGGAGGAGAAGTGGGGAAAATTCTGGATTGACGAAGGGCTCTTTGTTGCTCAATCCTTTTCTTCCAAGCAAAAATTTTCGATGGTACTTCCTCCTCCCAATGTCACCGGCATCCTGCACATCGGCCATGCCTTGTGTTTTACCCTGCCAGATATTATTGTCCGCTGGCGGCGGATGCAAGGGTATAATACGCTCTGGCTGCCTGGAACAGACCATGCGAGCATTGCTGTTCACAATGTGATTGAGCAGGATCTGGCTGAGAAAGGCATGACCAGGGAGTGTGTAGGACGAGAAAAATTCCTGAAGCTCGCATGGGATTGGAAAGAAAAATACGGCGGTAGAATCATTGATCAGCTAAAAAAACTCGGCACTTCTTTGGATTGGACAAGGGAGAGATTTACTCTGGATGAGGGTTTTTCAAAGGCAGTAAGGCATGTTTTCGTGAGCCTTTATGAGGAAGGGCTTATTTACAGAGACTATTATTTGGTGAACCGTTGTCCTCATTGCGGTACTGTTCTTTCTGACATTGAAGTCGAGCATAGAGATCTGGATGGGCGGCTCTATTACATCAAGTACCCTCTTGTGGACTCAGATGAGTCAGTGGTTGTTGCAACCACCAGGCCAGAAACTATGCTGGGTGATACTGCTGTCGCCGTACATCCTGAAGATGAGCGTTATTCGAAGATTCTAGGGAAAAAGATATATCTGCCTCTTACAAACAGGACAATACCTGTGATTTCTGACGAGAGAGTTGAGAAGGAATTTGGTACTGGAGCAGTCAAGGTAACCCCTACTCATGACCCAGTAGATTTTGAGATAGGAAAAAAGCACCACCTGGAACAGGTGATAGTTATTGATGGTTCAGGAAAGATGACTGAAGATGCAGGAAGGGAATTTAGGGGATTAGACAGGTTTGAATGTCGAAAAAAAGTTCTTTTGATGCTAGAAGAGGACGGATTATTGGAGAGGATTGAAGATTACAAGCATGCAGTAGGGCACTGCTACCGATGCAAAACTATAATAGAACCTCATCTTTCTTGGCAGTGGTTTGTCAAGGTTGCCCCCCTAGCTAAAGAAGCAATTAGAGTTGTTGAAAAAGGGAAAATTAGGTTCATTCCTCCCAACTGGGCTAAAACCTATTTTGAATGGATGTATAACATTCATGATTGGTGTATTTCACGACAGCTTTGGTGGGGACACAGAATTCCTGCTTGGTATTGTCAGGATTGTGACGGAGTGATAGTTGACATGGAAGCTCCCCAAAAGTGTAAAAAATGTAACAGCGCAGATATCATCCAGGATGAGGATGTTCTCGATACATGGTTCAGTTCTGCCCTCTGGCCCTTTGCCACAATGGGTTGGCCCGAAGAAACCCAGGACCTTAAGACTTTCTACCCAACTGATCTTATGTCAACTGGATTCGATATCATTTTTTTCTGGGTAGCTAGGATGATTATGATGGGGCTTAAGTTTGGCGGAGATATTCCTTTCAAACATGTTTTTATTAATGGCTTAGTCAGAGATTTTAAGAGACGGAAGATGAGCAAATCAGAAGGTAACACCATCGATCCCCTGGATATGATTGAGAAGTACGGCGCTGATGCTCTAAGGTTTACCTTGGCAGCTTTAGCTATACCTGGAATGGATCTTTCTCTCTCTGAGGAGAGAATGGCAGGCTATCGGGCTTTTGCTAATAAAATCTGGAATGCATCCCGGTTTGTCTTAATGAACCTAGAAGGAGAAGAGTTTGAAATTAAAGAAGAGGAATTGACATTGGCAGATAGATGGATTAGAAGCCGCCTGGACAGAATGATTGAGGAGCTGAATGAAGCTTTAGAAGCCTATAAGTTCTATGAAGCAGCGGATAAGATTTACCACTTTATCTGGCATGAATTCTGTGATTGGTATATCGAGTTAGTCAAGCCGAGCTTAAAGGAAGGAAATAAAACCACTCAGGGAGCTTTAGTAGAAGCTTTGGATGGGATATTAAGATTACTCCACCCTTTTATGCCTTTTATTACTGAGGAAATATGGCAGCATCTTCCTGGGTCTCAAAAGTCTTTGGTAGTGGCTCCATTTCCTGAGCCTAACATGGCTTTCAGGAATGAAGACGTGGAGGCTGAGATGGAACATCTTCAGAAAACCATAGTTGAGGCCCGAACTATTAGAGCTGAGAACAGAATCCCTCCTAAGGATAGGGTTAGCCTTTGGGTGAAAGTAAAGGAGGATGAAGAAAAGGCGATGATCGGGAGGAATCAAATCTACGTTCAGACTTTGGCTAATGTGGGTAAGATAGACATTGTTAATGATTTTCCTCAAGAAGAGAGACTTCTAAAAGGAGTTGTTGGAACTTGGGAGATAGCTGTTTCCCCTGAAAGCATTTTAAATTTGGAGCAGGAGAAGCAAAGGCTCGAAAAAGAAATCTCGAAAGTATCATTGGATGTTGATAAAATAGAGAGCAGGCTTAGGAGTACTGAATTTCTTGACCGTGCTCCCAAAAATGTCGTTCAAGACACAAAGAAAAGGCTGAAAGATCTTCAGAATCGAAAATTAAAATTAGAAGAGAGCCTGAGAGATTTAACCTTGCCGTGAAATATATTCGGGAAATTTCCTAGGGGTCTTTCTATATCATGAAAATCGGGGCGATAATCCATAGGATAGAGAGCTGTCCTTCTACCAACGATTTAGCTCGAGAGATGGCAGATAGGGGAGCAGAGGAAGGGACAGTCATCATTTCAAAAGAACAGACAAAAGGCAGGGGAACAAGGAGACGAACCTGGTTCTCAGCTAAAAACAAGGGGCTCTATACATCTGTTATCCTCAAGCCTAAAGAGCTTAATATTTCCATCATTCCCCTCATGGCTGTATTGGCAGTAAAAGACGCTATTTTTAAAGTCCTGAGAATTCATGTTGAATTGCGCTGGCCTAACGATTTAATTTGGCACGACAAAAAATTAGGAGGCATTCTCTGTGAGAGTACCTTTTTAGGCAATCAGCTCCATTACATTATTGTAGGAATTGGCCTAAACCTAAGTCATGAAAAAGAGGGCTTTCCTGTTGAGATTCGGGACAGCGCTACATCTCTTAAACTCATAAAAGGGGAAGTTATCGATGAGTCAATTCTGCTTAAAAACCTGTGGAAGGCACTAAACTACTGGTACCGGCTTTTTTGTCAAGGGAAAGTGAGAGAAATTATCCGTAAATTCGAAAGATATTCTGCTGTTTCACCCGGTGAAAAATTGAAGTTAATTACTGAAAAGGGAGATGCTGAGGGAATTTACAGGGGCATTGACTCTTCTGGAGGTTTAATCTTGGAGGAAAGAGGGAGCATGACTTCTTACTTTTCAGCTGAGATTAAGACTGTAACTTGAGCACAAAGGAGATGAAGAATGCTTTTGACAGTGGACATAGGAAATACTAATACTGCCATAGGGATTTTTCAGGAGAAAAATCTCATAAACGAATGGAGGATTAGAACGGAAAAGGATAGAACAAGCGACGAGTACACTCTCACCCTTTTGAACCTGCTAAAATATGCACATTTGGAAGTTTCAGAGGTAAAATCATTCATTATTTCTAGCGTTGTTCCTCCACTGACTCCTGTTTTTCAAAATTTAAGCCAGAAACTTTTCCGGATAAAACCCGTGGTGGTGGGACCGGGACTTAAGACAGGAATGCCAATTCTGTATGAAAATCCTCTCGAGGTGGGGGCGGATAGGATTGCAGCTTCAGTTGCTGCGTTCGAGAAATACGGGGGTCCGTGTATCGTGGTGGATTTTGGAACTGCTACGACGTTTGATGCGGTGTCTTCCAAAGGAGAATATTTAGGTGGAGCAATTGCCCCTGGAATTCAGATTTCAGCTGAAGCTCTTTTCCTCAAGACAGCTAAGTTACCGAGGATAGAAATAAGAAAACCTAAAAGAGCCATAGGTCGTTCTACCGTCTCAAGTATGCAGTCTGGCCTCTATTTCGGCTATATTGGTTTGATTTCGAATATCATTGAGAAAATCAAAAAAGAATTGAGCAGGGAAGCACGCGTTATTGCTACGGGAGGATTTGCGGTACACGCTTTACCAGAGATAAAATCAGTTGATTTTTTTGAACCTCATCTTATCCTTGAAGGGCTCAGGATTATTTATGAAAGAAATAGATAAAAGTTGGAAGGGCACACGAAAATTAAAGGCGCAGAGTGGTCGATATTTTCAATTGATAGCTCAAAGTTTCCTAAAGGAAAGAGGAGCGCCTTTTTTCCTTTCCTCTAAAGATCTAGATTTAATTTCAACGTGGGAAAATCTGGGGATTCCCCTTCAAGTTGTACTAGAAGGAATTGAAAGGACATTTGAGAGTTACCGGACAAAAAAAGGAGCACGGCGTAGAGTTCGTACACTTGGATTTTGTAATCATCACGTGTTGAGAGCTTTTGAGCAATATAGAGAGAGAAAAATTGGGAGTCATGGAGGAAGATACGGAAGGGATGATAAAATAAAGAGAATCGAGAGTGAAGTCCAGCGATTTCTAAAAGATATTCCTTCGAATTTGTCCTATTTGGAAGAAATATATTTTAGAGCATTAAAGATGCTGTCTCGAGGTGATGTGAAAGATAAAGATGAAGAACTTGAGCGAATAGAGGAGGAAACTGAAGAACTGCTTTTCCAGCATTGTCCTCAAGAAGAAAAAGAAAAGCTAAAGCGCGAAATTTTGGAGGAATACCCACTCAGGGGAGAAGAAGAGTTGCTCTCTTTACTTAAGATTAAGGTGGGGAAATTTTTAAGAGAGAAGCATGAAATTCCCTATATTTCTTTCTTTTACTATTAATAGTAAACATCTCTAATTCTACGAGAGAGCAGAAGTGAGTCTTCGATGAATGAAGAGCTGTCGGATAGACGAATAGATACATGCCGATTTCCCTCTGATTCTGAAAGGAGTTGCTGATTTAAAGGGAAGAAATGGACAATCAAATCATTTCTTTATTAAGAAGAAGTCAGGATAGCTTTACGATTCACAAGATTCTTAAGGAGCTGGGGCTTTCTTCAAAACAGAGGCTGGAGCTAAGAAAGAGACTGAAGATATTGGAAGGAAAGGGAATCCTTCGAAAATATAAAGGCCGGTATTTTGTTCCAAAGAAATCGAATGTTATCAAAGGAAAATTTATCTCGGCTTGTGGAGGTTATGGCTTTGTCAGTACTGAAGACAGTCTTGAAGATATTTTTATTCCTGCCCGCTGCACAGGAGGAGCTCTTCATGGAGACTTTGTAGAAGTTCTTTACAGGGAAAGCGGCAAGAGAGGCACACCAGAAGGCCGAGTACTAAGAATATTAGAGAAAGTCAAACAGAAAATTATCGGGCTTTATAGGGAACGCTTCGGGCAGTCATTTTTCCTTCCACTTGAGACGCCTCAAACTCAGGAAGTACCCATAGCATCAAAGGGATCTTTTTCTCCTATTCCTGGGATGATTGTGGAAGTAGATAGGAAAAGCATGCAAGTTTCAGGAATATTCGGAATGCCTGATGAGCCAGGAGTTGATACGAGCGTTGTCATTCAAGAGCACAACCTTGTGACTTCTTTTTCAGAAGAAGCCTTAGATGAAGCTAGGGATATTTCCCCTGAGATTAGTCCTCAAGAGATAGCAGGAAGAGTGGATTATCGAAGTTGGAGAACAGTTACTATTGACGGAATAAATGCTCAAGATTTTGACGATGCAGTAAGTGTAAAAAGGCTGGATGGGGGATGTTTTCTCTTGGGAGTTCACATAGCTGATGTCTCCCATTATATCATGCCTGGCTCCCAGCTGGATAAGGAAGCTTTAATGAGAGGGAACAGCGTTTATTTTCCTGGCTTGACACTGCCTATGCTTCCTGAAGCACTTTCAAATAATGTATGCAGTCTTCAGCTCAAGAAAGCGAGACTTACATTCTCTGTTGTCCTGGAAATAGACGAAAAAGGCAAAGTATTCAAAGTTGAGTTTCATCCTTCCCTGATTCAAACAGAAGAGAGGCTAACGTATGATTCTGTTTATAGAATATTTCAAGGGGATGAAAGAGAAAAGCAAAAGTACACTCATCTTGTTCCGGACTTGTTACTGATGAAGGAGCTGGCTTATATTCTGAGAGAGAAAAGGAGTACAGAGGGAAGTTTAGATTTTGACCTTGTCGAACCAGAGCTCGTTTATAAAGAGGGAAAACTGTATTCTGTAGAGCCTTTCGAACCGAATGAGGCGCATAAGATAATTGAAGAATTTATGGTTGCAGCGAATGAGGCTGTTGCTTTTTACATAAGTCAAAAGAATATTTCCTCGATATACCGAGTCCATCCACGCCCATCTTTATCAGATTTAGAGAGACTCCACACGATTCTGGCCCACTTTGGGATTTCTTTACCTCATCCAAAGAAAGTGGAATCAAAGGATTTACAGCGAGCCTTACAGGCGGCTGAAGAAAAGCCTGAAAAGAAATTTATTATTTTGCAGGTATTGAGGTCATTAAAACTAGCTGTTTACTCCAATGAAAAAGAAAAACATTATGGATTAGCAAAAAGAGAATACACCCATTTTACTTCTCCTATTCGGCGTTATCCAGATTTAGTTGTCCATCGAATTTTAAAGAGGGCTGTAAGAGGAGAAAAGGTAAAAATGCCGAACCTTAACAGGATTGCTCTACACTGTAGTCAGCAAGAGAGAGAAGCAGAAGCAGCTGAAAGGAAATTGGTAGAGTGGCGCATTTTGAGGTTTCTCAGAGGTAAGCTCGGAGAAGAGCTCGAAGGAATGATAGTAGGGATTTCAAAGGCTGGAATGATAGTGGAACTTGACAATTATTTTGTTGACGGTGTTATTCCTTATAGCGATTTAAAAGGTGATTTTTATTACAGGAAATCAGGAAAGACTCTGGTTGGAAAAGGAAAAGGAAATAAATTTGAGTTAGGAGACAGAGTAAAGGTTATTTTGGCCTCTGTAGATCCTCTCCTTAGGAGAATTGGTTTATCTTTGAGTCAAGAGATGGATGAGAGAGAGGGCTAATGAAGATAAGATGTTTTGACGCTGTGGTTGATTTTTCTCCTCGCAGTTTAGGCCAGTTATCTGATGTTTTTCTTCGTGTGAAAAAGAAGAAAGTGAGGGCCTCGCTTGAGTTTTTTGTAAACGCGAGAGAGGCAGTGGGGAGTGAGTTCTTTGTCCGTGTCTGTCCTAGACAGGCTCTCTATGTGAAATGGAGGGATACCTTCGATGTTGAGGAATTTAAAAGCGGAGAGACGCTAGGTAGAGGAGTTATTCTCAGTCCTAATTCCTTAAAAATAGAGGGCAAGAAAATAACAGAAAGGATTCGGTTTCTTCAAACCCTTCGCGAGGGGGAAAGGGAGATGCTCCTTGCTCTAGCTCAAGAGAAAGGGATTTATGGTTTGATGGAGAGGGAGATTAATGAATTTTGCAACCTATCTAAAAATTTTCTCAGGAAGCTCTTTGAAGAATTAGAGGTGGAAGGAAAAATAAGAATCATTTCGTTTTCACCTCTCTTTCTTATCTCCCAGAAAAGCCTTGATTTCCTTTCTAATAAGATTGTTGCCTATCTTAAACAATTTCACAGGAAGCATTCAAAAGAGAAAGGATTGTCTAAAGAGAGAATCAAAAAAAGATTTGAGCTTCACCATAAAATTCTTGTCCTGTCATTAAAAAATCTTGAAAAGCAAGGCCTGATTAGAGAAGTGGACAATTTGGTTGCTCTTTTGTCTTTTAGGATAACTCTCACTCCAGAGGAAGAGAATATTCTCCAGGAGCTTGAGGATTTGTGTTTTAAAGGAGAATACCGTTCTGTTTCTTTAGAGAATTTCCAACAAAGATTTCATCTTTCTTCAAAAAAGCTGCATATGATGCTTTCTGTTCTCATTGAGAGGGAAAAAATAGTCAAGGGGAAAAATGGTTTTTTTCTTCACTCCAGCTGGTTAAATGGAGTAATTTCAAAGCTCAAGGAGTCTGCCACAAAAGAATTAACAGTCTATGATTTTAAAAGGATGACAGGATTGACCCGGAAGTATGCTATCCCTCTTTTAGAATTGCTAGATCAGATGGGAGTAACTCGAAGAAAAAGTCCTTCAAGGCGAGAAATATTGTGATATTTTATTTCTTCTTCTCTTTCTTTTTTTTATCTAACGCTGATTTTAGTTTTTCTGCAAAAAGGCCGAAGACTGGCTCTTCTTGAGCTAAAGGCTTCTCAAATTCTTCCTTTTTTTCCTTAGCCCGCACTTCATCTCTTTCTTCTTCTTTTTTTTCTTTAATTGCTGTTATAGCCTCTTGTTCCAATTCTTCAATTTCTATTTTTTCTTCAATGAATCTTTTCTCTCTCTTTCTAAGGCGAGGGGCTACTTCTCCTTCCATTTTTAGTTTTTTTCTCTTTTGAATTTTAATTTTTTTAGGAGGTTTTTCTCCTACTGCCTCTCTTTCGACTTCCACTTCTTGGATTTCAGGGAGTTTTTCTTCTTTTTCAATTTCCTGGGTTACTAAAGGAATTTCTTCAGTGGGAATTTCCTTATGTAATATTTCGCTGGGGACTTCTTCTTCAGGAGATGCTTCTGGCTGTACTTCCCCTAGAGCTTCAGGCACTGCTTCTTCTTCGACCTCCCTTTTTTCAAGGAGGGAAAAGAACCCTTTCTTTTTATCTGATTTTATAAATTCAGGTGAATTGATGAGCGTCTGTTCAACATCTTCCAATGAAGTTAGTTTTAAGACATCAACTAAATGGTACGCTCTTAGGTAATGAAGGGAAAAGTTTTCAGCTTCAACGCCAAAATTCTTAAAAATGTGGATTAAGAGTTCTCTTAAATTCAAATCATTTCTTAAAGAATATAAAGAATAAAGTCGGGCAAATGTTTCTTTTTCCAAGTGAATAATTTTGTTAGGAAGAGCAAAAGTGAAGAGCTCTTCGCCGGTGTCACGAAACTTGTCTTCTTTTGGATCATACGTCACTTTGAAAACAGAAAGCTTCTTTTTTGATTTTTTTAGCCAGAAAGAGAAGGTATTGATCCCTTTTTTTTCAAGAGTTAAGCTTGCTCCTTGAGGAACGTTGTTTTGTATATAAAAGTCTTTTAAGCCTAGAAAAAAACCATGGGAGGGATAGAAATAAAAGGTGTATTCTTTCTCCTCTTCAACGTCAATGAAGATATACTCTCTACAGGATGAGAGTTCTTTGTTGAGTGCTTTCGAAATTTTTATGCCACCAGAGAGTATTTCACGCCAGCTCAGATAAACTTTTATTGAAGAAGTCTGCATCTGTGCTCTTTGTCGTTTTTCCTCTTTCTCAATAAGGGGGAGTTTAACTGAAGCAGCAGAAATAGGCAGATCATTGAGAGACGATTCAAGGATTTTCTTTAGATGCCATTTACCCCAGCCAAGAGGAGAGACATAGACAAAGTCCTTTTTGTGCTTTTTTTCAAGAGCATGGTTTAAACTAAGACAGTACATTGCAAAGAGATCATCTGATTCATCTAGACCCCAAAATTTTTTTACTCCAAAAGCTGTTTCAATTGATTCTTTTGTTTCTAAAATGAAGTTTTTAATTTTTTCTATTTTTTCCTCGCTAATTTCAACTTGATTTTTAACAAGTTGCCAGTACTCATTCCAGTTGAAGAATGTTGTTGATTTTGATAGAGCCGTTCTTAGTTTTTTCTCTAATGTTTTAAAATCTCTATCTGTCATGGGGAGTTGGTTGAGCCTTGGATCTTCCTGCTTTTTCATTTTTTCAGGAATATTGGTTTTTCCTTCGAGATTGCTGGGAAGTAAAACTTGGGTTTTGGTTTTCTTCATATAATCTATGTATTTGCGGAAAATTCCTCCTCCTGAATAATCCACTTCCAACACCTCACAGTTGAAATTTTCATAATTCACTTTATTTATCACCTTTAAAATAACAGCTCCTTTGAAGTGCTCCACTCCTTTGCTGCTTACTGTCAGGGATTCATTGTATTCTTTGTAAATCAAATCATTGATTTCATACAAACAGTAAGGGTCATATTTTTTTACTTCTTGGCGAAGCTGAGCGGCACTTTTGTGGAAGATGAGAGTTTTTGCCAAATCAGTAAGGAGGATAGGGCGAGATGATTTTTTCAGATTTTGTTCTAAGAAATCAATATCTTTTTCAGTAACATTAGTAGGCGTTTTTTCAATATCCATTTTTATCCTTTTTTACCCATTAATAATAGCATAATTGCTTTTTGTACATGAAGTCTATTTTCTGCCTGATCAAAAACGATGGATTGAGGGGAATCTATAATCTTATCGGTAACTTCTTCTCCTCTATGGGCGGGGAGGCAATGCATGAAAAATGCATCAGGCTTAGCCTTAGCCATGAGGTTTTCATTAACTTGAAAAGGTGAGAAGATTTTAGCTCTCTTTTCTTTTTCCTCTTCTTGACCCATTGAAGCCCAAACATCTGTGTAAACAGCATCTGCTTCTCTAACAGCATCCTCAGGATTATCAACGACGGTGAAGGTAGCGTCTGTTGCCTTTCCATCTTCTTCAGCTTGCTTTAAAATTTCCTTTCTGGGCTCATAGCCGGCTGGAGTTGCTACAGCCATGTGAGCTCCTGCTTTTGCTGCAGCAAAGAGAAGGCTGTGACAGACATTATTGCCGTCTCCAAGAAAGGCTAATTTTAGATTCGTTAAATCTCGCCTTTTCTCCTGCAAGGTGAAGAAGTCGGCTATGGCTTGGCAGGGATGGAGAAGGTCTGTTAATCCATTTATAACAGGAATACGTGTGTTTAGGGCGACATCGAGCACATTCTGGTTGACAAAGGTTCTTATCACGATTCCATCCACCGCCCATCGCTCCAAATTTTTGGCCACATCGTAAGGACTTTCGCGCTTTCCTAACTGGATCTCAGAGGGACCTAGGTAAAAAGATTCTCCCCCCAACTGAAACATTCCTAATTCGAAAGTCACTCTTGTCCTCAAGGATGGTTTTTCGAAAATCATTGCCAATATTTTTTTCTTTAGTTTCTTTTTAAAGCGCTCAGGATGTTCTTTTATTTCTCTAGACAATTCTAGAATTCGGTTGAATTCATAGAGGCTCAAGTCGTGGATAGAAATAAAATCATCAAGCATCTTTCTCTCCATTAAAGGGCATCCCTAATTTTTGTTCCTGCCCGATTGATTAAGGCTGCTTTAAGGTAGTTTGATGAAGTAATCAGAACTTCTTTTCCCCCACGATTCAAGTAATCTATAGCTGCTGTTATCTTTGGTCCCATGGAGCCTGGAGGAAATTGTCCTTGAGCTAGGTATTTTTTAGCCCGTTGGACTGACATTACTGCGATTCCTTTTTTATTTGGCTTCTCGTAGTTTAGATAAACTCGGTCAACGTTAGTTAGAATGATAAAGAGGTCAGCTTTAACCTCTTGAGCAATTAGGCTAGCTGCATAGTCTTTATCGATAACAGCCTCCACTCCTTGAAAAAGGCCGCGGCCGTTGATGATTATTGGAATACCTCCTCCTCCGGAAGCAATGACAATCTTACCGGCCCTCACTAAGTCTCTGATGACCCACTTAGGAACAATGTCTATGGGTTTAGGAGAGGGAACTACCCTGCGGTAGCCACGGCCAGCATCTTCGATCATGTTCCATTTTTTCTCCCGAATAATCATTTGAGCTCTGTATTTAGAATAGAAAGGTCCAACGGGCTTAGTCGGGTTTTCAAATGCAGGGTCTTCCTTGTCGACAACAACTTGAGTGATGAGGGTGGCCACTTCTTTGTCTAATGATTTTTTGCGGAGCTCGTTTATAACTTCTTTTTCTAACATATAACCCATACTTCCTTCAGTCATGGCATCACAGACTTCTAGAGTAAAAGGAGGAATTTTGGTGATAGATTCTTCCATCTGGATAAGAAGGTTTCCTACTTGAGGCCCATTACCGTGAACTATTATTAACTCGTATCCCTTTTTCACTACATGAACCATGAGCTTGGCTGCTTTTTTGGCATTTTTTATCTGTTCTGTTTGAAGTCCACGCTGGTTTTCTGGAAGGAGGGCATTACCGCCAAATGCTATGAGGGCAATCTTTCTTTTCATCAGAAATCCTTGAGAACCTCCTCAAGGTTAGGTGAGCCTATCTCTTCAAGATCATAGCGGACATGAATGATTTTTTTGTTTGTTTCAATTAATAGACTGAGATTTATTGGAGTTGCACTGATGATAAGGTCGCAATCGGCCTTATTGATAGTCTGAGCAAGCTCTGCAATCTGTTCTTTTCCATAGCCCATGGCAGGGAGAACTTTATCCAAGTGAGCATATTTTTGGAATGTTTCCTTAATGCTTCCAACAGCAATTGGTCTAGGGTCGACAATTTCTGAAGCACCGTATTTGGTAGCTGCAATTATGCCAGCTCCGTAAGGCATTCCGCCGTGAGTAAGCGTTGGGCCATCCTCGACAACAAGGACCTTTTTGTTTGCTATTTCTTCTTCATCAGTGATAGTGATAGGAGAATTGGCTCTGATGATCGTTGCCTCAGGATTAACTTTATTAATATTTTCGACAAGAAGGTCAACTTTCTCTTTCTGAGCAGTCCCTATCTTGTTGATAACAATAACGTGAGCTCGTCTGAAGTTAGTTTCTCCTGGGTGATACAGAAGTTCGTGGCCAGCACGATGGGGATCAGTGATAACAATCTCTAAATCAGAGCAGAAGAAGGAAAAATCGTTATTTCCTCCATCCCAGAGAATAATATCCGCTTCTTTTTCTGTTTCTTCCAAGATAGTCTTGTAGTCTACACCTGCGTAGACTACGATTCCGTTGTTGATATGAGGTTCGTACTCCTCTCGCTCTTCGATTGTACATTCGTGCTTAATCAAATCTTCATATGTTGCAAACCGCTGTAATCTCTGTTTCGCTAGATCTCCGTAGGGCATGGGATGGCGAATGACTACTGCCTTTCTTCCCTTTTTTTTGAGGATTAAGGAAGCTTTTCTCGTAGTCTGACTTTTCCCGCATCCAGTCCTCACTGCACAGAAGGAGATCACAGGAAGCTTGCTTTTAAGCATTGTTTGATAAGGACCGGGAAGAATAAATGTTGCTCCAGCAGCTAAGACCTCAGATGCTTTGTGCATAACGTATTCATGCGAGACATCACTGTAAGAAAAGTAGACTTCCTGAACTTCGTATTCTTTTATGAGAGCTACGAGCTCATCTTCGGGGTACAGCGGAATTCCATCTGGATACAATTTTCCCGCAAGGATGGGAGGATACTTTCTGTCTTCGATATCAGGAATCTGAGTGGCAGTGAAGGCAATAACCCGGTATGCTTCATTGTCTCTAAAAAAAACATTAAAATTGTGGAAATCTCTTCCTGCAGCTCCCATTATGATGGCATTTTTCATGGCTTTGTCTCCGATTTTTCTTTTAACAGTTTTCATCAGAGCTAAAGTATAATACAGGGATTTTAAATATGCAATCCAGGCTAGGAGTAAAAGAAAGTGCGAGACTTATAGGCTGGAGAGGATACAAAGATGTGTTTTTTACTATTTTCCTTCGAGGTCTTTTTCTGTCTCTTTCTTCCAGCCCTTGTCTTTCCTGTAGTATCCTTTCTTACCCTTTTTTGTAGAGTGAGGTCTTGTTGGTGGAGGAAGGGGCTTTCGCAATTTTTGCCAAGCCGGTTTTTGGCGCCTTTCAATTCTTCGGGGCATTTTTAATTCTTGACTGACTCTCTCAAATTGATGTTCTCTCTCGTCTGTTTCGCAATTTCTTATCTTTTTTCTATAAGTTCTTGCTAACCCATATCACTACGCGGATAGAGAGTCAAATAGTTGCTTCGATAAGATTGTCATTTTCATAATGTTAAGATTTTTGCAGATAGAGTTTTTGTATCAAGAAGAGACACTGTGCTTTTACCAGAAAGCCACCCCCCAATTTCTCCGGGGTTAATAATGAGAGTATTTTTTTCTTTGTGTATTTCTGGCTTGTGAGTATGGGCGAAGATGACAACCTCATACTTTCCAGAAGAGATATAAGATTCAAGGGGTAGATTGAGGTGAATTGTCAAGAAGTTGAGATTATTGTGTTTGAAAGTAAAGGGAGCTTCTTGTATCTCTCCCAAGTTCTGGAAGGCTTTCTCAAGGCCTTTTTTTTCTCCGTCGCAATTACCAAAAACTCCTTTAACAGGACAGTTCAAGCTTTGAAGCTCTCTTGCTGAAAAGGGGGCAATGAAGTCCCCGGCATGGATGACTAAACTGCATATATTTTCATTAAAGAGCTTGACTGCCCTTTTAATCTTGTAGAGATTGTCATGAGAATCTGCCATTATGCCTATCATTTTTCTTTTTTTGGAAATTCTTATTTATTCTAAAAAAATACAGCTCTTTTGTCTAATGTTTGTAGTGTAAGAAAGTATCGCTAAAAACTATTTTAGCTCTCATCACGGGGAAAAAGATGCTTACGGCATTTGCATACTATTGACAGCTTCAAGGTTAATTATTTATTATATATAGGCTTTAAGGAGAGTAGGCGCGTAGCTCAGTGGTAGAGTGCTTCCTTGACGCGGAAGAGGTCGAGGGTTCGATACCCTCCGCGCCTACCATTCTTTGGAAGCGAGTATTCGAAAGGAAGCATAAGAGAAAATAATTGGGTTTGCCTGCCATGCATTTTACACATAAATTTTAATGGCGGAAATAGTTAAGGTCGTCGTTGAGGGGTTCTCGTTTTCAATCGAAAAGGGCACTCTTCTCTCTGAGCTTGTCTCACGTCTCGATCTTTCCAAAAAGCCCATTTTAGCCCAGGTTAATGAAGAGGTTGTGGATTTGGATGTACCTCTGGAAAGGGCTATGGAAGTGAAATTGATGTATAAAGACTCAGAAGAAATGCTTACAATTTTGAGGCACAGTACTGCCCATCTTCTGGCTCACGCTGTGCTTGAGCTTTTCCCCGGAACCATGACTGGTATTGGACCTGCAATTGAAAACGGATTTTTTTATGATTTTTTAAGAGATCAGCCTTTTACATCTCAAGATTTATCTGCCATTGAGAATAAAATGCGAGAGCTTGCCCGGAAGGATATTCCTGTCGAAAAGGTTGTCATCTCAAAAGAGGAAGCCGTTCGTCTGTTTAAAAAGATGGGACAGAGGCTAAAGGTTGAGCTTATTGAGGAAAAAGGAGATAAAGAGATTACCTGTTATAAACAGGGGAGTTTTATAGATTTTTGTCTAGGTCCTCATCTTCCTTCCACTGGACTGATCAAACATTTCAAGATCCTTTCTGTCTCGGGTGCCTACTGGCGGGGTGATGAGAAGGGGGAGCAACTGCAGAGAATCTACGGAACTGCTTTTTTCCAGAAAAAACATCTGGAAGACCACCTTGAGCTTCTGGAAGAAGCAAAAAAGAGAGATCATAGGAAGCTCGGCCCTGAACTCGACCTATTCAGCTTCCATGAGGACTTGGGCGGTGGATTAGTACTCTGGCATCCCAAGGGATCTACTGTAAGACACATTATAGAAGATTACTGGCGAAAGGAGCATGTTAGGGATGGCTATGAATTCATAAATGCTCCTCATATTGCCAAGCTTGACGTTTGGAGGCGAAGTGGGCACACTGAGTTTTATGATGCCATGTATCCTCCCATGCACTTTGAGAATGTAGAGTATGAATTGAAACCGATGAATTGTCCTTTCCACATCATGGTTTACAAGTCACGACAACGAAGCTATCGGGAACTCCCGTTGCGCTGGGCTGAGCTAGGGACAGTCTACCGTTTTGAAAGGAGTGGAGTTCTTCACGGATTATTGAGGGTGAGAGGCTTCACTATAGATGATGCTCATATCTTCTGCCGTGATGATCAACTAGAGGAAGAAATAAGGAGGGCGATTTTTCTTGCCCTAAGGCTTTTGAAAACCTTTGGGTTTGGAGATTTCGATATCTTTCTCTCCACTCGACCTGAAAAATATGTGGGTAAGCTCAAGGATTGGGAAAAAGCTATTAACGCCTTGAAGCGCGCTTTAGGGAGTACAGAACTCAATTATAAAATAGATGAAGGTGAAGGTGTTTTCTATGGTCCGAAAATAGATATCAAGATAAAGGATATTCTGAAAAGGTCGTGGCAGTGCACGACAATCCAACTTGATTTTAATCTCGCAGAGAGCTTTGATCTACATTATGTCGGGGAGGATGGGAAGGTTAACAAACCTTTCATGATCCATAGGGCTTTGCTTGGGTCTCTTGAAAGATTTTTCGGCATCTTGATAGAACATTATAATGGAAATTTTCCTGTTTGGCTTGCTCCCATTCAGGTTATTGTTCTACCCGTTTCTGAGAAGCATAATGAGTATGCCAGTTCTTTGGATAGAAAATTAAAAGAAGCGGAGCTTAGATCTCACATTGATCTTCGTCGAGAGAGGATTGGGTATAAAATTAGAGAGGCTGAGACTTGCAAGATACCTTTAATCCTGATTGTGGGAGATAGAGAAGTATCCAGGAGAAGTGCATCTTTAAGAATTCATGGAAAGGGAGATAAAGGGGAAGTAGAAGTGAATGAATTCCTTGAAAAAGTGAAGGAATTAGATAAAAATAAATTATTGGATGTGAATTTTTAAAGGAGGAAGTCATTAGAAGAAAAACGTTTAGACCTATGGGAAGAAAAGAAAGACCCCATCGGATTAATGAAATGATAAAGTCAAAGGAAGTTAGGGTTATTGACGAGGATAAGAATCAGGTCGGAGTACTTCCTGTAGCAGAGGCTTTATCCTTGGCAAAAGAAAAAGATATGGATTTAGTTGAAATTGCTCCCCAAGCATCTCCACCTGTCTGTCGAGTAATGAATTACGGGAAATATCTCTATGAATTACATAAGAAAGCTCAAGAGGCAAAAAAACATCAGAAGCAGATTCATGTGAAGGAGATAAAATTCAGACCGAAAATAAGTATTCATGATTACAATTTCAAAATCAGGCATGTCCAGAGATTTCTGGGAGAGGGCAATAAGGTGAAGATAACGGTCATGCTCAGAGGCAGAGAAAAGTCAAAACCAGAGTTGGCGCAGCAGATCTTAGACAGAGTTCTTGAGGATGTCAAAGAAATAGCTCACCAGGATGGAGAGGTGCGAACCCAACCCTGGGCGGTCTCAACACTGCTGAGTCCTATTAAGTCAGGAGGCAAAGATGCCAAAGCTAAAAACACACAGAGGAGCCAAAAAGAGGTTCAAGGTCACAGGAAAGAAGAAAATCCTCCACAATAAGGCCTATAAAAGCCATATTCTCACGAAGAAGTCAGCAAAGAGAAAAAGGATGCTACGCAAGAAGGGCAATGTAGACAAAACTGATAGGAGTGCTGTGAAGAAAATGCTTCCGTATGAATTTTAGGAAAGACCTTCGTTATAAATTACATTAAAATTACAGATTATTATTTTAAAAGCGAGGGACCAACATAACTGTATAGATGATAGATTTATGTAATGCTTATGGAGAAAGTGAACGTTATTAACCAAAACACAAGGAGAGTACGATGCCAAGAGTAAAAAGAGGACCGAGGAAAAAGGAGAGAAGATCGAAAATTTTGAAGCTAGCAAAGGGCTATAGGGGCGCAAGAGGTCATAACTATCGGACAGCTAAAGAAGCTGTAGAACAAGCCCTTCTTTATGCTTATCGAGACAGAAGAACCCGCAAGAGAGATTTTAGACGCCTTTGGATCATCAGGATTAAGGCTGCCGCGGAAGAACGTGAGCTTTCATACAATCGGTTTATCAATGGTCTTCGAAAACTTCATATTGATCTCGACAGGAAAATTTTAGCAGATTTAGCTGTCAGCTCACCCAAGACATTTGATCGCATAGCTCAGAGAGTCAAGGAATTAAATGCTTGATATGAAAAATTTTAAGGCTAGGATAGAGGAATACCAAAGAAACTTTGATAGTGCCTTCCGGAAGGTGAAGAATGGAAAGTCTCTTCAGGAACTGCGGAATACGTATTTAAGCCGAAAAAGAGGATACCTGACTCTCCTTTTTAAAGAATTAAAGACATTAAAACACGAAGAGAAGCCTGAGGCTGGAATGATGATTAATAATCTCAAAATATATATCGAAGAGAAACTCCAGAGCCTTGAAGATAAATACAGAGTTGCGGAAAAAGCAGTAAAGAAGACAGACTTTACTCTTCCTGGAATACAAAGATACTGGGGTGCTCCCCATCCTCTTCGTCTCTTCCAGGAAGAAATTGAGAATATTTTTTTGTCCATGGGCTATTCAATCGAGGAAGGTCCTGAGATTGAAACAGATTATTACAATTTTGAAGCTCTAAATTTCCCTCCTCACCATCCTGCTCGGGATGACTGGGATACTCTATATCTGACAGATGACCTTCTTCTTAGAACACATACATCTCCGGTCCAAATCCGGATCATGGAAAAGCGCAAGCCGCCAATAAAAATAATCATACCAGGTAAGGTATTCCGAAGAGAAACTTCTGATCCTACTCATCTCCCCATGTTTTATCAGGTCGAGGGACTTGTAGTGGACAAAGGGATTACTTTTGCCCATTTAAAGGGGACTTTGGAATATTTTCTTAAAGCCCTGTTTAGCGAAAAAATTAAGATTAAATTTAGGCCTTCATTTTTTCCATTCACTGAGCCTTCAGCTGAGGTAGATATCGGTTGTACTGTTTGTGAAGGTAAAGATAAAGAATGCCGTGTCTGTGGAGGAAGCGGCTGGAAAGAGCTTCTTGGAGCAGGCATGGTAGATCCTCAAGTTTTCAAAAACGTAAACATTGATCCTGAGATATACAGCGGATTTGCCTTCGGTCTTGGTATAGAAAGGGCCGCTATGTTTGCCTATCATATCAATGACATGAGGTTTTTTTATGAGAATGATTTGCGGTTTATCAGACAATTTGTACTAAAATGAAAGTAAGTTTAGAGTGGATTAAGGAATACGTGGAGGTTAATCTTCCTCTCTCTGCGTTGATCGATAAGCTCAATATGATTGGATTAATGGTTGAGGATTGGGAAGAAAGAGATGGTGATGTCATTCTCGACATCGAAACGTATGCTAATCGTCCTGATACCTTGGGCCATTTAGGAATTGCTCGGGAATTAGCTGTTGGGCTGGGATTAACTCTTAAGGAAAGGGATTGGCCTTTAACTACAAGCCCTGAAAAAACTTCTGATTTAGTCGATATAAAAATCTTAGATGCAGACCTCTGCTCCCGCTATTGCGGAATAATTGTTAGAAATATTAAAGTCGAGCCTTCACCAGAATGGCTGAGGAGGAAAATAGATGCGATGGACATCAACTCTGTAAACAATGTTGTTGATGTAACCAATTATGTCCTTTTATCGACTGCTCATCCTATTCATGCTTTTGATTTAGCTAAAATCGAAGGGAAAAGAATAGTAATCCGCAAAGCTCAAAAAGGTGAAACGTTGAGAACTCTTGAGGGAAAAGATGTTCCTCTCTCTCCGGGAATGCTTGTTATCGCGGATAAAAAAAGGCCAGTGGCTCTTGCTGGGATTATGGGAGGTGAAGAATCAGCTGTTTCTGAAACAACTCAAGATGTATTCATAGAGAGCGCTTGGTTTAATCCTGTCTCTGTGAGGAAGACATGCAAAGAGACGGGGATTCAGACTGATGCCTCTTACCGTTTTGAGCGGGAAGCTGATCTTGCTTTTCCACCTCGGGCAGCTCTCATGGCAGCCTCTTTGCTCACTCAGTTAGGAGGTAAAGCTACTGAAGGAATTATTGATGTATATCCTCGGCCAAAAAAAAGCATAAAAATAGTACTTCGCCACCATCGAATTGTTGAACTCCTAGGAATGGATATTGATGAGAACTTTGTCCAGGTTACTCTCTTAAATCTGGGGTTCAATGTCGATGTTCAACAGAGTGGAACATGGCAAGTAAGCGTGCCCCTTTTCAGAGTTGATGTCCAAAGAGAGGCTGATTTAATCGAAGAAGCAGCTCGTTTTTACGGGTATGATAAAGTTCCTTCAACTATTCCTCCATTATCAGTTCCAGAGCTCTCTCAAGACAAGAAGAAAGAGAGGGTGAATACCGTAAGACAGCTTCTATTCCATAATGGGTTTGATGAAGTCATTAATTTCAGTTTTTCTGACCCTGATAAGGAGACAGTCTTTCTCAGTCAGCAAAAGGAAATTACAATTAGAAATCCCGTTTCCATGAAGGCATCTCGCCTTAGGACGTCTCTTTTAGGAGGATTACTGGAGAATATTTCGTGGAATAAAAATAGAGGTGCTGAAGGTGTCCATATCTTTGAGATAGGAAACGCTTACTTTTGGTATGATAAGAATGTTCATGAGGAACTAATGTTAAGCCTTGCCACAACTGGTCTCATCGGGCAACTGCACTGGCAGGAAAAAAGTGAAGAAATTAATTTTTTCCATCTTAAAGGTGCCTGTGAATTCTTGATGAATTTTTTAAAATACAGACCATTTTCCTTCCAGGAAGAAGATCATGATTATTTTGAGAAGGGATACTCGCTCGCCTTGATATACAAAGGCGAGAAAGTTGGCTATATAGGCGTAATTAAGGATAAAATTCTCGATGTGTACTCTTTAGATGAAGTTGTTTGTGCTGCTGAAATTAGCCTGGCAAAATTGTTTAGTAAACAACCCCAATCCTTTCAATACACTCAAGTGACAAAATTCCCGAGCGTCAGTCGGGACATTTCAATTCTTACAGATCGAAGTGTTTTGTATCAAGATATAAAAAATGAAATAGAAGGCCTTTCTATTCCTTTCTTAGAGAAATATGAGCTTTATGACCGTTTTTCAGGATCTACAATTCCAGAAGATAAGGTTAGCCTGTCTTTTCGATTTGTCTTCCGTCACTCTCAAAGGACATTACTGGCAAAGGAAGTAGATGTGCTCCAGGATAAAATTATCAAGAAACTAAAGTCGAGTTTTAATATTCAGTTGAGGAAGAGAGGGGAAATTGACAAATGAACTAGAAAGAATTAGAATACTTGAGGGTAAAATCTCCAGGATTATAGATTACATAAATAGAATTACAACCGAGAATCAGAAGCTGAAACAACAAATAAAGGATCTCAAGTCTGAAAGAAGAGATGTAGAAGAGCAAGCCAAGAAAGCAGAAAAATTCAGCGGAATGATAAAGAAATACGGAAACGAAAGAGAAGCTCTGCGAGGAAAGATTGAGGCAATAATTAAACAAATAGATGAAATTGGCATATGATAGATAGAGTAATTGAGATTGAGATTTTTGGACAGAAATATAAGATAAGAATCAAAGGAGAAGAGGATGAAAAATACATAAGTCATCTTACTTCTTATGTTGATAGAAAAATGCATGAGGTTGCTGCAAAATCCAAATCAGTGGATGTTCTTAAGATCGCGGTTCTTGCAGCACTCAACATTGCAGACGAATACCTTTCAAGTGAGAAGAAATTAGATCAACTTAATGAAGTAATCGGGCATATGGAACATG
Source organism: Candidatus Aminicenantaceae bacterium (assembly GCA_041862375.1). Lineage (GTDB taxonomy): Bacteria > Acidobacteriota > Aminicenantia > Aminicenantales > Aminicenantaceae > WVZL01. Next base: position 73,971 of record JBGVTE010000126.1, on the reverse strand, counting down.
AAATGGAAAGTTTGGAGGATCATTTATCAAAAAATGAAATTACATACAAAAATTCTGAAAAGACTACGTAATATAAAGCTAAAAACAGAAGAACCAAGTATGGATAAAGTGAGAGGAAGCGTAATGCTTGGCAGGCATAGCTATTGGCATGCTGTTTGTGCTGAATGCGTTAACCAGATTAGCATTGAAGACGTCCTTGGTGTAAGATTTCCTAGATTTTTTCGAGAATGAGAATCTTTTAACCCTCCACACTTTCGTCTCCTTTGATTCACCTGATAAGGAGGTGATCAAAGTGAATCTAACTTCTTTAATTCTCACTATAATTGTAGTTTTTTTAGTAGGAGCTATTGCTTTTATCCTGACTAGAAATAAATCTATAGCGCGTTCTATCTTCAGAGCCAACCAGGAGGCAAAGAAAACCTTGGAAGGGGCCAGGCAGGAAGCTGATAAAATAAAGAGAGAAGCTTCGTTAGAAGCGAAAGAGAAATACATAAACCTCAAGTCTGAATTTGAGAGGCAGACGCGCGACAGGCAGAGGAAATTCAATGACATGGAAAGAAGGCTTGTCCACAAGGAAGAGAATTTGGAGCGGAGGTTTCAGTCTCTTGAAAGTAAGGAGCGAGATTTTTCGATTAAAGAGCGGAATCTATATCAGAGGGAGAAGGAAGCATCTGAAAAGCAGGATAGGTACAATCAGTTGATTCAAAAAGAAACAGAGGAGCTCGAAAGGATGTCTGGCATGACTCAAGAAGAAGCGAAGACCGCCCTGATAAAAAAGATTGAAGAGGAAGCTAAACTGGAAGCTACTCAGATTCTCCGAAAGATTGAAGATGAGACAAGGCAGAAGAGTGCTCTTGTTGCACGGGATATTATCAGTCAAGCAATCCAGCGCTCAGCAGCTGAGCACATAGTGGAAACAACTGTTTCAGTGGTAGACCTTCCGTCCGATGATATGAAAGGCAGGATAATCGGCAGAGAAGGCCGAAATATTCGTGCCTTGGAGATGGCTACAGGTGTTGATATCATTGTGGATGATACCCCTGAGGCTGTCATTTTATCCAGCTTTGATCCTCTTCGCCGAGAAATGGCACGACTTGCAATAGAGAAATTAGTTCTTGATGGGAGGATTCATCCTGCACGGATAGAAGAAATTGTTGAGAAGGTAAAGGAAGAACTGGAGGAGAAAATTAAACAGGAGGGAGAGGCGGCCGTTTTAGAATTGAGACTTCAAGATGTTCATCCTGAGTTAGTAAAGCTGCTTGGTAAGCTCAAATACAGAACGAGCTACGGGCAGAATGTACTTCAGCATTCCCAGGAAGTTGCCTTTCTCGCAGGCTTAATGGCTAAGGAACTGGGAGTTGATTCAAATGTTTCCCTTAGAGCAGGCCTTTTGCACGATATAGGAAAGGCCGTGGATAAGGAAATCGAAGGGACTCATACTGAGTTGAGTGTTGAACTAACTAAGAAATACAGTGAATCAGAAGCAGTTGTCCAGGCTATTGCTTCCCATCACCGTGATGTTGATTTTCCTTCCGTTGAAGCAGTATTAGTACAGGCCGCTGATACTCTTTCGGCGGCACGTCCTGGGGCTCGGCGCGAACTTCTGGAAACATACATCAAGAGATTAGAGAAATTAGAGGAAATAGCCAATTCCTACGAAGGAGTGTCGAAATCCTTCGCATTACAAGCAGGAAGGGAAATAAGGATTATTGTAGAAAGCCAAAAAATTACCGATGAGGAAGCAGCTCTAGCTGCAAAAGAAATTGCTCAGAAGATAAAGGATGAACTAGATTATCCGGGACAAATCAAGGTTACTGTCATACGTGAAATGAGAGCTGTGGAGTATGCCAGATAAGAGAAACATACGAGTCCTTTTCTTAGGTGATTTAATCGGTCGTCCAGGAAGGAAGGCTTTAAAGAGATACCTTCCTTCTCTCATCGAGAAATACTCACCAGTTCTTATTATAGCTAATGCTGAGAATGCAGCTGGAGGGATTGGTATCACAGAGAAAGTCGGCCAAGAGCTCTTGAGTCAACTCAATGTCCTGACGTCTGGCAACCATATATGGGATAAAAGGGAGGTGATTTCCTACTTGGAGAAAGAGGAAAGATTACTGCGGCCTGCTAATTATCCTCCTCAGAATCCTGGGAAGGGGAGTTATCTCTTTCAAGGTGAAAGCGGCGTAAAGGTGGGCATTATTAACCTTCAAGGAAGAGTATTTATGGAACCTATTGACTGTCCTTTCAGGACTGCCGATGAGGAGCTCAAGAAATTAGGCCAGCTCACTCAAGCAATAATTGTTGATTTTCATGCTGAAGCCACCTCTGAGAAACAGGCCATGGGTTGGTATCTGGACGGAAGAGTCTCGGCTGTTATAGGAACTCACACTCATGTTCTTACTGCTGATGAACGAATTCTTACTCAAGGGACAGCTTATATCACAGATGTCGGCATGGTGGGAGGGTATAATTCCATAATCGGTATCCGCAGAGATCAAGCCTTAAAAAGATTCCTGACATCACGCCCCCAGCGGTTTGAACCAGGAAAGGATGGGCTATTTTGTTCAGCGGTGTTCACAGAAATAGAAGCTCAGACCGGGAAAGCTTTGAAGATTCAAAGAGAAATGATTGTTGAGGAAAAAATTGACGATTAAAGATACAGTTAAACCCGAGAAAATTTATACTGTTACTGAAATTACCAGCCTGATCAAACGAGAGCTTGAGAGCACCTTTCCCGCGATATGGGTTGAAGGGGAAATTTCCAATTTCCATCGCCACCAGTCAGGTCATCTCTATTTCTCCTTGAAAGATGAGGCATGCCAGTTGCGAACAGTGATGTTCCGTACCGAAGCTCAAAAGGTGCCTTTTGTGATGAAGGATGGACTTCAGGTAATCTGTCGAGGGCATATGAATGTTTATGAGCCGAGAGGAGAATATCAGCTTGTTGTCGATGTAGTAGAGCCTAAAGGTAAAGGTGCCCTGCAGCTAGCTTTCGAACAACTTAAAGAGAAGCTAAAAAAAGAAGGCCTTTTCGATCCTAAGTTTAAGAAAAAACTTCCTCTTCTTCCCAAAAAAGTTGGAGTTGTAACTTCTCCCCGTGGAGCTGCTATTGTGGATATTATCAGGACATTAGAAAGGAGATTTGCTCATCTCCATATACTTATTTTCCCTGTGAAAGTGCAAGGCGAAGGAGCTGCTGATGAAATTGTTGAAGGGATAGATTATTTGGGAAAGATGTCTGATATTGATGTCATCATTGTGGGTCGAGGGGGTGGATCAATAGAGGATTTATGGGCTTTTAATGAGGAGAAAGTAGCGCAAGCAATCTTTCGATGTTCTGTTCCTATTATTTCGGCTGTTGGCCATGAAATTGATTTTACAATAGCTGATTTTGTGGCCGACATAAGAGCCTCTACTCCTTCAGTTGCTGCTGAGATGGTGATAGAGAAAGAACAATCATTCATAGAGAGAATTGGAAATTTGGAGAAGCAAATAATAAACAGTGAAAAATATTTTTTACAAGAGCAAAAAAGTAATGTTTTAAGCTTAACCCACCATAGAATTTTTCAGAATTTTAAGGTTAGACTCCTTAACCTTGAGCAGAAAGTAGATGAATTGGAGATGAAGGCTTGGAATACAATAGCAAGAGAACAGCAAAAAATTGGAGAAAACAAGTCTCGTGTAGTGCTTATGGAAGAGAAGATCAAGAATAGCATTGAGAGAATGCTTCAGAACATTCAAGGGAAGTGGGAGAAGCTTGCGACAGAGTTGCATAACCTCAGCCCCTTGAATATACTTAAGAAAGGTTATACTCTATGCTGGAAAGACGCTGGTCAGCAAATTGTCCGGAACATAGAAGATGTGGAAATAGAGAGAAAAATGATTGTTTCTTTTTTTAAAGGGGAATTCACCTGTTTGGTTAAAAACATTGATAGCGACAAGCGCATAGAGTCCAGATTGACAAAGGAGAAGAAATGACAAACCTTAGTTTTGAGAAAGCATTAGCTGAATTAGAGAATATAGTTGAAAAATTAGAAGAAGGAGGCCTTTCATTAAACGAATCTCTTGCTCTTTTTGAGAAGGGTGTCAAGTTGGCTCGTTATTTGAGAGAGGAGCTCCAGAAAGCAGAGAAAAAAGTGGAGATTCTCCTTAAAGACGAAAAAGGCGACCTTAGAGAGGAGTCTTTTGAGCTTACGCAGGAAGAAGAGTCACTCCCTTCAAAAAATGATGATGAAGACCTTCCATTTTAAGGATCTATGAAAGTTGAGAAAAAGCTCGCTCAGAAAAAAGAAGCAGTAGAGCGTGAATTAGAATTGATACTAGCCCAAGAGGATTCCATCCTATTTCAGGCTATGAGGTATACCATATTCTCTGGCGGGAAGAGGTACAGACCTCTTCTTTTGCTCTCATCAGGGGAATGTTTTAATGTCTCAGAAAGAGAGCTTCTTCCTTTTGCCTGTGCCTTGGAGTTAATACATAATTATTCGCTTATTCACGATGACTTGCCTTCAATGGATAATGATGATTTTCGCCGGGGCAAGCCCTCAAGTCATAGGGCTTTCGGAGAGAATATTGCCCTCTTAGCAGGCGATAGTTTGCTGACTTTAGCTTTTGAAGTGATGACCAGAGCTTCCCATCGAGATGATCTTTTACTTGAGAAGTACCAGGTTATAAGAGAGATAAGTCAATTTGCTGGTGTTGGAGGAATGATTGGAGGCCAGGTTATTGATATAATGTTACCTCCAGAAAAAATAACAGAAGATAGCATGCATGAACTCATCCAAAAAAAGACTGGATCCCTGATCGTTGCTTCAGTGAAAACAGGAGCTATCCTTGGAAAAGCATCTCGTTCTCAGACAGCAGCGATAGTTGAATACGGGAAGAGCATTGGTTTCGCTTTTCAAATAAGAGATGATATCATTGATGCAACCAATGAGGTGAACAATGCAGGCAGTGTCCGGCCCAATTACGTATCTCTTTTCGGTCTCCAGGAGTCAAAACTTAGGTTAAGAAAGTTTGTTGAGATTGGATTAGAGATACTTGATAAAGCCTGTTTAGAGAGTGATGAGCTTCGGCATTTAGCGCTCATGCTTTTGGATTTCGACTATGGGAAATAGAAATAATAGAATCCTTGATGGAATTGAAGGCCCTCAGGATTTAAAGAAACTTTCCAAGCGAAATTTTACTCGCTTGGCTAAAGAAATAAGAGCGCTCATTCTGGAGGTTGTTTCCAAGAATGGAGGTCACTTAGCTCCTAATTTAGGCGTTGTTGAGATAGCAATAGCACTCCATTATGTGTTTGATACTCCTCGGGATAAGATAATCTGGGACGTTGGTCACCAGTGTTATCCTCACAAGATATTAACTGGCAGAAAAGATAAATTCAGGACGCTTCGTCAGTATCAAGGTCTATATGGATTTCCATCACGCGAAGAAAGCGAGTATGATGTCTATAACACCGGCCATGCATCCACCGCTCTTTCTGCCGCCTTGGGAATGGCTGTAGCCCGGGATAAAATTAAAGAAAACTATGAGGTTGTGGCGGTAGTAGGGGATGGGAGTCTGACTGGAGGTGTAGCCTGGGAAGCTCTTAACCAGATCGGCCATCTGAAGAAAAAGTTGATTATTGTCCTTAATTATAATGAAATGTCTATATCTCCCAATGTAGGAGCAATGTCTAAATATCTCTCTTATCTCGTTTCAGGACAACATCTTCTGAGAATAAAGGATTTAGTAAAATCTATTTTGAAGGCAATTCCTGCTGTGGGCCTTCCTATGATTAAAGTTGCGAGGACGGTGGAAGAAGTTATAAAAAAAGCCTTCTTTCCAGGTCTTGTATTTGAAAGGTTAGGGATAAAGTATATCGGTCCTGTTCAAGGTCACAATCTCAATTCTCTCATTGAAGCTTTCAGGATAGCAAAATCCTATGATGGTCCTGTTCTTATTCACTGTGTTACCCAGAAAGGAAGAGGATATCTACCTGCTCAGAATAATCCAGAAAAATTTCATGGTACAGGCTCCTTTGATATAAAAACAGGAGAGCCTTTAGATAAAAATCAAAGACCAACGTATTCATCTGTCTTTGGTAGAACAGCAGTGAGGATTGCTGAACAAGATGAAAAGGTAGTGGCTATAACTGCAGCTATGCCCGACGGAACTGGCTTAAGGGAATTCTCCATCCGATTTCCTGATAGATTTTTTGATGTGGGCATAGCTGAGCAGCACGCAGTGGATTTTGCAACGGGATTAAGTCTCAGTGGTCTGAAGCCCATCGTGGCAATTTATTCTACTTTTCTCCAGAGGGCTTATGACCAGCTCTATCATGATGTGTGCTTGATGGATATTCCTATCCTTTTTGTCCTCGACCGCTCTGGCATTGTTTCTGATGATGGACCTACCCACCAAGGAGTCAATGATATTATTTACCTTAGACACATGCCCAATATGATTGTAATGGCCCCAAAAGATGAGAATGAATTACAGCATATGATAAAATCTGCCCTTTCTTATCCCCACCCTTCAGCAATTCGTTATCCTAAGGGTAAGGGGATGGGAGTTCCCTTAGACCGAACGTTTGAAGGCATTCCATTTGGCAAGAGCGAACTGCTTAAAGAAGGAGAGAATTTACTCCTCGCCTTGGGAAGCATGGCCTATCCTGCTTTAGAAGCAGCCCAAAAGCTTGAGGCAGAAGGAAAGAGCTTTGCTGTGGTGAACGCAAGGTTTGTAAAACCTCTGGACGAGAAGATGATTCTCCGGTTTGCGCATACTGGAAGGACAATCATTACCTTGGAAGAGGGAGTACTTGTTGGAGGATTTGGGAGCTCTGTTCGGGAACAATTGGACAAGAATGGACTTTTTTCTGTGAAGTTCAGGAGTATCGGTTTACCTTTAGAGATATATCCTCTGGGGAAGGCTGATCAGATCAAAAGGAAGTATCTCTTGGATGGAGAAGGTATTTATCAACAGATACAAGATTTCTGCAAACAAAGCAGCTAGCGCCTGAAATAACTCAATAATCTAGATGGCAGGTTAACATATTTATCGATAAAGGGTGGAAGCATTTATAAATTTCGTAATATAAAAGCCTATCTTAAAGCGTTCAGATATCACGGAATGGAGATGCTTCCATGGAGGATTGTTCTAGGTGAAAAAGGACAGAGCTGATAGAATTCTTGTAGAGAGAGGGCTCGCAGAAAGTCGGCAGAAAGCCCAAGCGTTTATTATGGCGGGATTGGTTTTTTCAGAAGGTCAGAGGATCGAGAAGCCAGGTCAGAGATTAGGAAGTGACCAAGAGATTACCATAAAAGAGAAAATGCCTTTCGTGAGCCGGGGAGGAATGAAGCTTCAAGGAACCTTGGATATCTTCAATATTTCAGTTGAAGGGAACGTTGCAGCTGATTTAGGAGTCTCAACAGGGGGCTTTTGTGATTGCCTTCTAAAAAGGGGAGCAAAGAAGATCTATGCTGTTGATGTAGATACGCGACAGCTAGATTGGAGGCTGCGGGAAGATTCTCGTGTCGTCCTTATCGAGAAAAATGCCCGTTATTTAAAAAAGGATGATTTCGATGATGCACTGGATATAGTAACAACAGATCTATCTTTCATTTCTGTGCTTAAAGTTTTGCCTGCTGTAAGAGAATTCCTCGGAGAAGGCAAGCTTATTTCTCTTATTAAACCCCAATTTGAGGTTGGAAAAGGGCAGGTTGGAAAGAAGGGCATCGTCAAAGATCCTTGCTTGCATGAAAAAGTCTTGGATAAGGTTATTCGAGAAGCACGTACCATGGGATTTATATTCCGAGGTCTCAATAGAAGTTCGATGTGCGGACTGAAGGGCAATAGAGAATTCTTCATCTACTGGTCTTTGAGTGGAGAATCCCTAGATCCAAGGGAAACTGACAGATTAATAAAGGAGGCAGTCTGGAATGAAAAAGCTTGAACGGGTAGGTCTTGTTATAAAACCCCATGCTCCTGAGATCGAAGGTATTTTAAAAAAGATTATTACTTATTTAGATAGGAAAGGAATAGAATGTATTTTAGAGGAAGTAGCCGCTAGGAAGCTGAAAAAGAGAGGAGGAATTTCAAGAGAAAATCTTCCTGAAAAAGTTGACATGGTGATAGTCCTGGGGGGCGATGGCACTCTCCTTAGCATAGCTCACCTGGCAGCTCAGAAGAACATACCTGTTTTGGGAGTGAATTTAGGAAGCTTAGGCTTTTTGACCGAAGTTCCTTTGAACGAAATGTTGTTAGCTTTGGATTCTTTCTTAGGAGGAAATGAGGAGATTATAAGCCGCAGGAGATTGCTTGAGGTCAAAGCCAAAGGGAAAGTCTATTATTGTTTGAATGATGTTGTGATCAACAAAGGAGCTTTAGCTCGGATGATTCAGTTTACTATATGGATTGATGAAAAAGAGATCGCAACTTTGAAGGCTGACGGCTTAATTATCTCTACACCGACAGGTTCAACAGGGTATTCTCTGGCAGCAGGAGGACCCATAATAAAGCCTTATATTCCAGCAATCATCATTGCCCCTATTTGTCCTCATACGCTTTCTTTCCGTCCGATGATTGTCTCTTCTGATTCCAAGATAAGAGTAAAACTTCTTACAGGGGGAGAAGAAGTTTACTTAACTCTTGACGGTCAAAGAGGAGATTTATTAGTAAAGAGCGATGTGGTGGATATACTGCAAGCGCCTTTTGGGCTTCAATTAGTCTCTTCTCCCAAGAGAAATTATTTTGGCCTCCTGAAAGAGAAGCTGGGCTGGGGGGGAAAATAGGGAACTGTTCTATTTTTAAGTTTTCTCTGTATATTTAGATTTCCATCTATAATTTGTAATTTAGTATCTAAAAAAGACTGATAATAAATATTAAAGAAGATATTAAAAAAAGAGACCGTCCATTATGTTTGACATTTTATAGACCTGATATTATCATTATTTTCCATCGTGAAAAACAGAGGAGTTAGGGTAATATTTGCTTCAACTGAAGTATCTCCTTTTGCGAAATCTGGAGAATTAGCTGATGTAGCTTCTTCCTTGCCTAAGTATCTTTCATCTATGGGTGTAGACATCTCACTCATCATGCCTAAATACAGAAGGCCAGAGATAGATTCCCTGGCAATGGAATATGTTATGAGAGAACTTTTAGTACCTCTAGGAGAGAAGAAAGTTAAAGCCGGTATCTACAAAAGCGAATTGGGGAAATATGATATATATTTTGTGGATAATCCCAAATTTTTCTTGAGAGAGGACATTTACGGAACAGTAAAAGGGGATTACCTGGATAATGATGAGAGGTTTATTTTTTTCAGCCGTGCTGTGTTGGAATTTTTGCTTAAGAGCAAAATGCATGTGGACCTCATTCACTGCAATAGCTGGCCTACTGCCCTTATTCCAGTCTTCCTGAAAACCCATTATTCAAAAAAAGCTTTATTTAAGAATGTAACCACGGTCCTTACGCTTCATAATGTTGTCTACCAGGGAGAATTTCCTCCTGAAACTCTGTCTTTGACAGGATTGAACTGGAATTATTTTAATCCTCAACAGCTTTCCTTCGACGGCAAATTCAATTTCCTTAAAGCAGGAGTTATTTTTTCTGATGTTATCAATACTGTCAGTTCTACCTACAAGCGGGAGATTCAGTCGAAAAAACATGGTTTTGGGTTGGAAGAATTACTGAAGAGAAGGAGAGAGGTCTTTTTTAGTATTCGGAATGGTGTAGATTACGAAATATGGAATCCTGAGACTGATCCCTTTATTGTTGCCAATTACTCTTCAAACAACCTTAAACCAAAAAGAGATTGCAAATTAGATTTACTAGAAGAGTTCGGACTAACTATTTCTCCAAGAACTCCGATACTGGGGATTATTTCTTACCTTACTTCTCACAAAGGACTTAATTTACTGTTTGAAGTTATGGATGACTTGATGAAGTTGGATGTTGGGCTCGTTGTTCTGGGTAAAGGGGATGAAAAGTTTGAAAAGGGATTTCTAGAAGCCATGAGACAATATCCCCAGAAAGTTGGAGTCAAGCTGGAAGTCAGTCCTGTCTTAGCTCATAAAATAGCAGCAGGAGCAGATATGTTCCTCATCCCCTCTCTGTATGAGCCATGCGGTCTACATCAATTGTACAGCTTTAGGTATGGAACAGTTCCCGTTGTCAGAGCAACAGGTGGTTTGAGAGAGACGGTCAAGCCGTTTAATTTCAAGACGTTAAAAGGGAATGGGTTTATTTTTAAAGAATATTCACCTCAGGCATTGCTCGAGACTGTGAAGGTTGCTTTAGACTCTTACAGGAATCCTAGCCTCTGGAAGAAAATCATGTTAGAAGGATTCAAAGAAAATTTTTCGTGGGAGACAGCAGCCAAGAAGTATTTAAGGCTGTACCAACATGCTCTCGAAATGAAAAGAGGAGGTCAAATTGTCTGAAGAGGCAACGTCTGTTTCGGATGATAAATTTGAGGAAGAAGTACTCAGAGCTGAGCTTCCTGTACTAATCGATTTTTGGGCTGTTTGGTGTGCTCCTTGCAAAATGATAGAACCAGCATTGGCTAATTTAGCTCAAGACTACAAGGACCAAATAAAATTTATGAAAATGAATATTGATGAAAACATGAAGACACCCTCCAGGTATGGTATAAGAAGCATTCCAACACTCCTTCTTTTCAAAAATGGCGAATTGAAGGAAACGTTAGTTGGAGCTGTTCCTCAAGATAAAATTGAAAATGTCATAGTGAAGCACATATGAGTGGTTTGTCTGATGTTGTCATCATTGGAGCCGGGCCGGCCGGGCTAGCAGCTGCTGTCTACACCGGCCGGGCAAGACTTAATACTTTAGTATTGGAAAAAGGCATTCCAGGCGGGCAAATACTCCTGACTGACTTTATAGAGAATTATCCTGGATTTCCTGATGGAGTTGCCCCTTTCCAGCTTGTGGATAATTTCAGGAAGCATGCAGAGAGGTTTGGAGCCAAAATTGAAACAGATGAGGCAAGTGAAATCCGCAGAAAGAACAGACATTGGAATATACTGGGAAATAAAGAGGAATACCCTGCCAAAGCTGTGATAATTGCATGTGGTTCCGTATACCAGAAACTGGGACTACCTAATGAAGAAAAGCTGACAGGTAAGGGAGTTTCATATTGTGCTACTTGCGATGGGGCTTTTTTTAAGGATAGAGAGATTGCAGTTGTGGGCGGTGGCGATAATGCACTCACCGAAGCTCTGTTCCTGACAAAATTTTGTAAGAAGATTACAATCTTGCACCGCCGTGATCAGTTTAGAGCAGAAAAGATACTCCAAGAGAGGATTCTTGCGAGTGATAAGATAGAGATTATGTGGGATTCCGTCGTAGAGGAAATTCATGGAGAGGAGAGGTTTGAATCAATCACTGTCAAGAATGTGAAAAGTAACAAAATTTCTCAATTGAAATTGGATGGGCTTTTTGTATCTATTGGAACGGTTCCTAATAGCGGCATTGTAAGAGGACTTGTGGATTTGGATGAGAAAGGCAAAATAAAAGTTAATCCCTTTATGGCTACTTCTCAGCCAGGAATTTTTGCCGCTGGAGATGTTACAAATTCCTGTCCTGAGCAGATGGCTACAGCCGTAGGAAGCGGAGTAATGGCTGCTCTGGGTGTGGATGAGTATTTGAGCAAACTTGAATAGGAGCAGCATACTCCTTTTATGGGGATACAAGTAGAGAGGTTATCTGATCTTATCTTGCTCTATTTTTGTGTCTTCTTTTCCAATTCTTCCAGTTTTGCCTTTAGATTTTTGACTGTCTTTAAAAGCTCAGGTAGGCGAGTAATAGAAGCTGTTATTCTCATGAATTCTTTGATATCCCTCTGAGGAGTCCCAGCGACGACTGAATTGGCTGGGAGGTCTTTCATGATGCCTGCTTGAGCAGCCATGATGACGTTATCTCCTATATTTATGTGGTCAGCAATTCCTGCCTGACCTGCCATAATAACTTTTTTGCCCAACTTTGAGCTGCCAGATACTCCTGCTTGACCAGCCAGAATACTGTGAGCACCGATTTCTACATTGTGGGCGACCTGAACCAGGTTGTCTATTTTGGTGCCATGTCGAATAACTGTCTCTCCTAAAGTAGCGCGGTCAATTGTTGTGTTAGCTCCGATTTCTACATTATCTTCGATAACAACTGTCCCTGTCTGAGGAATTTTGATATGGGAACCATCTTTATTTTGGAGATAACCGAAGCCGTCTGAGCCGATAACAGCTCCATTATGAATGATGACGTTATTTCCAATACGAATTCTTTCACGAATGGAAACACATGAATGGATTATAGTACCTACTCCAATTTTCACGTGAGGATACACAACAACTAAGGGAAAAATGATAGTCTTCGACCCGATTTCTGTATCGTCGCCGATGTAGCTCATTGCTCCAATGGCGACATCTTTTCCTATTCTTGCTGAAGATGAAATCAAGGCAGTAGGATGAATTTTTGGTTGAGGGTAATAAGGTCTGTAGAAAAAATTAACAGACTTGATAAAACTCAAATAGGGATTTTTTGATTTAATCACGGGGATTCTGTCGAATTTTTCATCTTCAGGAATTATGGCAGCGGAGGCATTTGTCTTCTCTAGGAGATGGCGATATGTGCGATTGGAGAGAAATGTAACCTCCCCTTTCTGAGCGTTCTCAAGGCTGTTGAATCCCCATATTTCTGTATTCCCTTCTCCTTCATAGGGACACTTCAAGAGGCGAGCCAATTCATATAATTTCATGGGCTTAGGATGAGTTTTAGGCAACTTGCTCATGTTTCCGTTCGTTTAAAACAGCAGCCAGTTCTGCCCCCCAAAGAAGGATTACAAGGGAAAAGGATATCCAGAGTAGAAAGAAAATAATAGAGGTTAAAGTGCCCTGCAACAGTTTGGAGAGGACAATTCCTATTGCAGAGAAATGAGCTACATAAAAAGCAAAAAGTCTTTTGAAAGCCTCCCAGAGAAAGGCACTGATAGCAGCTGCAATAGCTGCAGCTCGAGTGCAAACCTTAACTTCAGGTATAAATTTATAGAGGGAGAAAAAGACAAAGAAAGTAAGAGCAAAGGGGATAAAGTATTGAATCAGGAAATTATTAACAAGAGAGACGGTCTTGGGATTTATATAGTTAGCTACAATAGTACTTTCTCTTATGGAACGATGGATAGCTGTCCAGATTGCTGTTATTGATAGTGAAACAAGCATGATGATTCCTATGGTGAACATTATGAGATATTCTATGAGTCGGTTGTAAAAGAATGATTTTTGATAATTTGCTTTAAAGATAAAATTTATGGAGTAGATGAGATTGGAAAATAAGAAACTTCCAGCAACAAAGGAACCAGCTAAGCCAAACCAGCCTAGGTTGGTGATGTTTCTGGAGAGGTACTGAACCCTTTTGAAAAATAAGGGATCGAGTTGAACAAAGAATTCATCAGAAAAGATATTGAGGCTTCTAAAAACCAGTTCAGAACTCCCGAGCATTTTAGTAGTGATATAGGTGAAGAGAGCGACTAGTGGAATTACACAGAGAAGGGCAAAATAAGAGATGATAATGGCAAAGTTCCCGCATCTATCTTGATTAAACCTTTTAAAGGTTGCTTGTAATATTTCAAAGACAGAAAATTTCATTTAATATTTCTGGAGGAAAGTCCTCTGTGCTTAGAAATATTTACCCCATTGAATTACGACGATGATGAAGGTAATGAGCAGAGAATAGATGACTAGTGTTTCTATTAAAACCAATCCGAAGATAAGGAGGAATCGAATATGAGTTCCAGCTCCAGGATTACGGGAAATACCATCACATGCGCTACTTATTGCCTTAGCTTGACAGAAGGCACCAGCAGCTGTTGCAATAGTGATGATAGCTCCGCCGACGATTATAGATATTTTAAAGAGTGGTGCTTTTGCAGCATTAAAGGATTCTTCTTGAGCTAAGAGAGGCATGCTTAGGAGCACTAAGAAAAATAACAAAAGTCCAAAAGACTTAAACTTCTTTGTCATTTATTTTCTCCTTTTTGAAAGTTAATTTTCCTCTTCATGAGCAACCGCTCCTGCTATATAAATGCAGGCCAGCAAGACAAATACAAAGGTCTGGATTGTTGCGGTAAAGATTGCTACAGCCATAAAAGGGAGGGGAAGTATGAAAGGTATGATAGAGGCAATAACCACAATGAGCATTTCCTCTGCAAAAATATTGCCGAACAACCGCAGAGATAGGGAAATAGGTCGAGAGAAATGACTGATGATTTCGATAGGCATAAGAAGGGGAGCGAGCAAGGGAGTAGGACCAGTAAAATGCTTCAGGTATTTAATGATACCCTGAGACTTTATTCCCTGCCAGTGGTAATAAACAAAAACAACCAGAGCACAACCAACAGTGACGTTAAGCTTGCTTGTGGGAGACATAAAGCCTGGAACAAGGCCGAGGATGTTGCAGAGGAAAATAAAAAGACCTATTGTTCCGATTAGAGGAAGGTATTTTTTCCCTTGTTCACCTATGATGTCCACGAGTAGGTTTTCAAAGGTTTGTATTATGAGTTCTAGAATGCTTTGAAATTTAGATGGAATAATTTTAAGTTTTCGGGATGAAGCTCCGAAAAAAAGGATTAGAAAGATCATTACGATCAGGCACATCACGATATAGTCAGGAACAACGTGCTCTGGATTTTTGACTTTAATTCCTATAAGAATAAGGATGGAAGAGATGGGTTTGCTAAAAATTTTATTGAAGAGGTCTACCAAGAATAAACTATGCTCTAACTCTTTCATTTTTTTATTCGAGACAAAGCTACGATTGCTTCAGCCAAAAAGACTAAAACAATTGCTGAAAAACCTACCATGAAAGCGATAGTCTTTTTTGAGAAAAAAATAATTATAAAAGAAAAAACAGCCACAATCAATAGCAGTCGAAGGAGATAGCTTCCCAGGATTGATTTGAGCATTTGCTTTTTATTGTCGTGTATAAATGATTTGGATATGGAATTTTTGAGCCATAGGAAGCTTGCTGCAGAGAATATTCCTCCTGCTAACAAGAGTGCACCTGTTACCACATTGAATAAAAAGCTGGCGAAGCAGGCTCCCACAAAAGAGAGTAGAATAATTTCTCTGGGAATTCGTTTTAGAATTTTCAATTCGTCTTGAGTAAAAGGAAGTTGCTTAGACATCTTTGAATTTATTCAGGCCTCTTATAATGTTGAAGACACCTGAAGCCATACCAAGAAGTGTGAAGAGAATCAATAACCAAGGTTGAGTCTTGAAAAGTTTGTCGAGCAAATAACCAAATAACATACCTACAACAGCAGATGAAGGGAGCATGAGTCCCAGAGAACTCAGCAGGGCAATTTTTCTGTAATTAATTTTCGAGGGAGGTTTATGTTCCATGAGCATTCAACTGATCCATTTAAAATGAGAGCATAAACTCATCTCTCAAATTATTGTTGGATAAATAAAGCCTGTCAAGTCAATAAAGGGGACACACTGCTTTTTATTTATATTTCTTCTCATAAAGGATGCAGTCCATATATCTGAAAAAGCAGCCTGTCCCCTTTTGCTTTTATTGATTCTCCCCGGGAGTTGTGTTAAATATTTCATTGATGTCGAGAAATAAAACAGTTATCTTTATTGTGTTCATATTTTTATTCGTAGGGAATGCAGTATTCGGACAGGAGGAGACATCTTTTTCCGGCAGACTTAAGATAATCGCGAATTACGAAGAAAAAATAAATAACCGCATTTTTGCCAGGGGAAATGTTGAGCTTCATTACAATAATATCAAGCTGTTTGCTGACAAAGTCGAGCTAAATACAGAAACTAAGGATGTTTTTGCTGAAGGGAATGTAGTTATTCAGCTCCCTGAGGAAGTTGTGAGTGCTCAGTCAGTTTTTTTCAATTTAGATAGTTCAAAGGGAGAATTAGTAAAAGTTTTTGGCATGGTAAAGCCAACTGTTTTTTACGAGGCAGATTCTATGGAAAGGAGAGAGGAGAATGTTTATAGCTTCGAAAAAGCCAAGCTGACGTCGTGTACCCAACCGGTGCCCCGCTGGAAATTTTCCTGCACAAAGGCTAATTTTAAAAAGGACAACTACATGGAAATGTGGAATTCTGTCTTCTCCATAAGAAAAATTCCCGTTTTTTATTTCCCTTATATCCGGTATCCCCTCAAGGAGAGAGCGTCAGGTTTTTTAATGCCTCAACTAGGGTATTCAGAGCCTAAGGGAATCTTTTACTCACAGAGTTTCTACTGGGCCATAAGGAAAAATATGGATACCACTTTTAATTTCAATTATTACTCAGCAAAAGGAAAGGGAGTCGGTCTTGAATACCGCTATCTTTTTTCAGCAGGAACAGGCGGTAACTTGAATGCCTACTATTTTACTTTTAAGGAGCAACCGGAACAGGAAAAGCCTCCCGATGCGTACATAATTCGCTTTAACCATAATCAGGTACTCCCTTTCAATTTTAGTCTCGTTGCTGATATCGACTATCAGAGCTCTTTTGATTTTTTAAGAGAGTTTGATAATAACTTCATGAGAGCAGTTGTCTCAAATCGCCGCTCCCAGGTTTATCTTTCTAGGGCATGGTCCTATTTCAATTTTAATATGCGAGTCTCGAGGTTTGAGACATATTTCACAGAGATGGACAATTCTATTATCAAGCACAATCTTCCCCAAATTGGATTTAGTTCATCCAAAATAAAAATATTTTCTCCTCTCTATTTTTCCTTCTCTTCTTCCTTCAGTCGGTGGGAATATGGATGGGAATCAGATTATAAAGAAGGTATCCAGACAAGCTCGCAGAGCTTAGGTTTCAGGCCTATGTTAACACTGCCTTTCACTACAATACCATGGCTTACTGCCAATTTTTCACTTGCTGCCAATTTCAATTACCATTTCCAAAGCACAGCTCCAGATACAGGCGAGATTGTTGACGAACCTCTCTTAGCTCATAACTATGGATTTGAGGTTGAACTCATAGGCCCTGTTTTATATAAGATATTTTTTGATGCTAAGAACACGGCAAAACTGAAGCATATTATCGAGCCTTCGTTCTTGTATCACTATGATACGCCTGTTCCCTCCTCTGATAGAATTATCACAGCATGGTTCTTTTCAAGAGATCATTTTATCCGGTATGGATTAACCAATCGCTTCTTGATAAAACAGGATAAAATGCCGAGGGAAGTTCTCACCCTAGGAGTGGCACAAACATTTTATCTAGATCCAGAAGAAGGGCCGTTGCAGATCTATAGAGTAAACGGTGAGATACCTAGATTTTCTGACATAAGCGGTTACTTAAGATTTTACCCGACATCAAAATACAGCGTAGATTTTTCTGCGGGGTACAACCCATACTATAAGACTTTTTCGAGCTTGCGGCTGGGAGCCAACTTGGGCTCGGCTGCAGATTCTCTGTTCATCAGAGTAAATTGGTACAAGAGTATCAATCCGTATGCGGAGGATGTGCTGTGGGACCGACATCAGATTAATGTTTTCGCAGGCATCAAAATTCCCAAGCTTTCTGTAGAGTTTCAGGTTGAGAATGATTTTAATATCCAAGAAATGGAGATGCTTTATTCAGCATTTGCCCTCGTCTACAGTTATCAATGCCTTGATTTTAGAGCAGATCTTAGGATATTCTATTTTCGCGAAAAACCAGAAACACAATTCAGGATTACAATCGGGTTGGGAAATATCGGGAAGACAACAGACTTTTTAGGAGGAATGGGGTTTTAAATGAAAGGGTTAATTTTGAGTGGAGGGAAAGGAACAAGGCTCCGGCCTCTAACGTTCACTCAAGCCAAGCAATTAGTCCCGGTGGCTAACAAGCCTGTATTATTTTACGGTATCGAGGCTCTCGAAGAAGCAGGAATTAGAGAGATTGGAATTGTAGTCGGGGATACAAAAGATGAAATCAAGGAGGCAGTAGGAGATGGTAGTCGTTGGGGAATACACGTCCACTATATCGAACAGGAGGCTCCTTTAGGTTTGGCTCATGCTGTTAAAATATCTGAAAGTTTCCTCGGCAAGGATTCCTTTGTTATGTATTTAGGAGATAATATCCTCAAGAGCGGGATTAAGTCTCTTGTCGAGGAGTTTCAAGAGCAAAAACCCAATTCTTTAATACTCCTGACTGAAGTTCCTAATCCGCAGATGTTTGGGGTTGCTGAGCTAAAAGATGGAAGAGTTGTGAGGCTGGTCGAAAAACCAAAGCAACCCTTGAGCAACCTGGCCCTTGTGGGTGTATATATGTTTGATTTCAATGTATTTGAGGCTGTGAAGGCTATCAAGCCATCTTGGAGGAATGAGCTTGAAATCACAGATGCAATTCAATATCTGATAGATAACGGTTACAGTGTCCATCCACACCTTGTATCAGGGTGGTGGAAAGATACAGGCAAGATAGAAGATATTCTTGAGGCAAACCGTTTAATCCTGGAATCTATTGTGAATAGAATTGAGGGAACTGTAGATTCAAAATCAAAGATAAAAGGGGAAGTCATCATCGAAAAAGGTGTTTCTGTCAGGAATAGTATAATCCGGGGGCCTGCTATCGTGGGAGCTGACACAGAGATTATTGATTCTTACATAGGCCCCTTTACTTCGATTCAGAACCAGTGCAAAATCGTTCAGACCGAAATTGAGCACAGCATTGTCTTAGAAGGAAGCGAAATAAGGGATGTAGGAAGCAGAATTGATGAAAGCTTAATCGGACGGGGAGTAAAGATATACAAGTCTCCACCGAAGCCATCAGTCTACCATTTTATGGTGGGAGATAAGAGTGAAATAGGCATAAAGTGACTCATTAACTCTGTAGCTCTATGAGTCAGCTTGTTGAGAAAAATTGTAAGAATGAGGTATTAGATCCTGGTTATACCTCGTAAACAGAGGAAAGGAAAAGCTCTTATGATAAGCGAGCAATTAAGGAAAAGGAAATGATCGAAGGAGTAAAAACTAAAAAGTTAAGAGTTATCCCTGATGAGAGAGGAAGGTTAATGGAGATTCTTCGCAGCGACGACGATCTCTTCTTGAACTTTGGCCAGGTTTATATGAGTACTACCTATCCGAACATAGTCAAGGCCTGGCATAAGCATGATAAGCAGACAGATAATATAACCTGCATAAGGGGAATGATTAAACTGGTTTTGTACGATCCTCGGCCAAACTCTTCCTCTTTCAAAGAAATAAGCGAGTTTTATCTTGGTATTCATAATCCCTTACTTCTCCAGATCCCCCCGGGTATCTACCATGGTTGGATGTGTGTAAGCCAAGAAGAAGCGATTGTTATTAATATTCCGACAGAAGTCTATGATTATGATAATCCTGATGAGCAGCGCTTAGATCCTCACCAGAATGACATTCCTTACGACTGGAAAAGAAAAGATGGTTGATGAGCGCTCCCTTGAGGGGAAAACTCTGCTTGTCACAGGAGGGGCAGGTTTTATCGGCAGTAATTTTATACATTATTTGTTGAAGCGCTACTCTCAGTGCAAGATTATAAACCTAGACAAGCTAACTTATGCTGGCAACCTCGATAACCTGAAAGATATTGAGAAGGATCCCCGCTACGAGTTTATTCATGGTGACATCAGGGATAGAGAGCTTGTAGGGAAGATTTTTAAAAGAGTTCAGGGTGTTGTTCATTTTGCAGCTGAGACTCATGTAGACCGTTCTATCCTCGACGCAGGGGAATTTGTTTTGACTGATGTTTATGGAACTTTTGTTCTCCTCGAAGGTTTGAGGAAATCAGATGTGGAATTTTTTCTTCACATCTCAACCGATGAAGTTTACGGCAGCCGAAACAAAGGCTGTTTTAAGGAAGAAGACCCGCTGTGCCCTTCTTCTCCTTATGCTGCCAGCAAGGCTGGAGCAGACAGACTGGCTTATGCTTACTATATAACTTATAGCTTGCCTATTATCATCCTCAGGCCAAGCAACAATTTTGGTCCTTACCAGTATCCAGAAAAATTTATCCCTCTCTTCGTGACAAATGCTATAGAAGAGAAAGCGCTTCCCCTTTACGGAAGGGGGGAAAATGTTCGAGATTGGCTGTTTGTGGAAGATCATTGCCGCGCTATTGACCTTGTGATGTGCCGAGGAAAAAAGGGGGAAGTTTACAACGTGGGAGCTAATAACGAGGTTAAAAACATTACTGTTGCAGAGAGAATTGTTGACTTTTTACAAAAACCGAGAGGTCTGGTTAAGTTTGTGCCTGACCGATTAGGTCATGATAGAAGATATGCCCTCGATTGCCGGAAGATCCATATGTTAGGATGGAAACCAGAGTGGAAATTTGAGGACGCATTGGCTTTAACTATCCGTTGGTACCAAAAAAACAAAACCTGGTGGAGTAAGATAAAAAAGAAAAGCAGGGAGTTTAAAGCTTTTTATGATACCTACTATCAAGAGCGAAAGTAATGTGATGAAAGCATCTCTCATTCCATGAGAGGAACAAAATTCGTACTTACGATGAGCAAAGAGGGGTCAGGCTAGGTGTTTCGAAATCTTTCTGGCTTTGCCCCAGCGAGTTAGAGCCAGCTCGGTTTCAGGCTTCGCTCTGCTCTCCATTTTGGAGAGGAGCCGCGCCCGCTCAGCCTTCAAACGGTTTTCTACAACACCAAGCCTGGTCCTTCTTATTTTTTTCCTCAAGGAAAATGTAGTACTAACTGAAATGTTTTGTTTTTTACAGTCACAATTAGTACAATTGTAAACCTTATGCTTAGGTATTAAGGAGATACCTAATATTCTGAGGAGGAATAATGAGAGTATTAATCACTGGAATAACCGGGTTTGCGGGAAGTCATTTGGCTGATTACATTCTTAGGGATCAACCTGATGTCAAACTCTACGGAATAGTCAGATGGCGAAGCCGGATGGAAAACGTTCTCCATATAATGGATAAAGTAGAACTTCATGAGGCTGAGTTAAAAGATTTTGTATCTTTGAGAAAATGTCTAAGTGAAATAGAACCAGATCGAATTTTTCATCTAGCTGCCCAGAGCTTTGTTCCTTTTTCCTGGAGATCTCCTTCTGAGACCTTTGCCATCAATGCCATTGGCCAGATTAACCTTTTTGAGGCCGTTCTCAGTCACAAGCTCTCACCTAAAATTCAGGTAGCTGGATCCAGTGAGGAGTATGGATTAACTTATCCGAATGAAATCCCGATGAAGGAGACAAATCCTTTAAGGCCCTTAAGTCCCTATGCAATAAGTAAAGTTGCCCAAGATCTCTTAGGCTATCAGTATTTTAAGAGCTATGGATTAGAAATTATAAGAACACGGGGCTTCAACCACACAGGACCCCGGAGAGGAGATGTCTTTATTTGCTCTAATTTTGCCAAGCAGATAGCAGAGATTGAAAAGGAGAAAAGGCCTCCAGTTATTTATGTTGGGAACTTAGAAGCGAAGAGAGATTTTACGGATGTCCGTGATGTGGTTCGAGCTTATTGGTTAAGCCTTGAGAAAGGAGAACCAGGAGAAGTGTACAACATAGGAACAGGGAAAACATCTTCTATGAAGGAGATTCTGGATATCCTCCTCTCTTTGACTAGAAAAAAAATCAAGGTTAATGTAGATCCAAAGAGACTGAGACCGTCTGATGTTCCCATTCTTTTATCTGATTGTACTAAATTTGTACAGCTAACAGGGTGGAAGCCGAGCATTTCTATCAGTCAGTCATTGCAAGATTTGCTTGATTATTGGAGAGAAAGAGTTTGAGAGTTTTCATAAGTGGTGCCACAGGCTTTGTAGGAAGCAATCTCATTAATTTTTTAAATTCCCCAGGGAGCACATATACTATATACGGAACCTCCTTTCCCCAAAAGTCGGCACCGGGCGAGAAGAATATCTTTTTTATGGATATTAGATCAGAAGAGGATGTCTTCAGAGTTATAAAGGAAATAAAACCCCTTTGGATTTTTCATCTCGCTGCTATCTCCAATGTCAAGTATTCATGGGGAAATAAAAAGGAGACCTTAGAGACGAATGTATTGGGAACCTTTTATCTTTTTGAAGCTGTGAGAGAATTTTCACCGCAGAGCAGGTTCCTTTTTGTAAGCTCATCTGATGTCTATGGTGCGGGATGTCCCGATGAAGAAGCTCTAGAGGAAAAGGATTCCTTTAATGTTGTGAATCCCTATGCCTTTTCTAAAGTAAGCGGCGAGCTTTTGAGCAAATTCTATATCCAGTCTGAGGGCTTGGATATTGTCATTGTCAGGCCTTTTACTCATACTGGTCCTGGACAGAGCCCAGATTTTGTATGTTCTGACTGGGCTCGTCAGATCGCTCAGATTGAAAAAGGCTTAGCCAAGCCAGTCATAAAAGTAGGAAACCTCGAGGCAGAAAGAGATTATACATCTGTGAGTGATGTTGTAAGAGCTTACACCCTCCTGATGCAGAAGGGAAAAAGAGGCGAAGTCTATAATGTCTGTTCAGGGAAATTTTTATCCCTTAAGAAAATATTAGATATTCTTCTTTCTTTTTCCTCTCTTTCGATTGAAGTCCAGGTTGATCCCGAGAAATTAAGGAAAGCAGATATCCCACGCTTGGTTGGAAGTAACATTAAGATATATAAGGATACATCTTGGAGGCCAGAGATTCCTTTGGAAAAATCATTGTTTGACTTATTAGAATACTGGCGCCAGAGATAAAGCATTTTCTCGGATCGCATCTTATGACCTTCTTCTACAAACACTTATTTTTGATGAATATTTTTGATTCCTCTGTAATAATAAATATTAAAAAAGGACTTTTGTCCGTCTAATGCAGGGAATGAGAGATATTAACTGAAAGGGCTGGTGTGAGGAATATACTCCAGATAGGCTATAAGAAATTAGATGTTAAGCTTCAGTTGACTTTCTTGGCTGAGTTTTCTTTCCTTTTCTATGTCTTTAAGGATTTCAGGAGTTACATCCCCTGTGGGGTAAACTCCATCAAAACAGGCAGCACAAAAGGATGTAAGTTTTTTGTTTCCGAGTGTAACTGCTCTTTTCAATGATTCTAGACTTTGATAAATTACCTTATCTGCCCCAATTTCTTTAGCTATTTGGTCGAGGCCTGCTTTGCGTGCGACAAACTCAGTTTTAGTCTGCATGTCAATTCCATAGACGCAGGGAAATCTAAGAGGGGGAGAATAGGAAGCGAAATAGACTTTTTGTGCGCCGGATTCCCTGGCTAAAGAGATGAGTGCACGAGAGGTATGTCCTCTCACAATGCTGTCATCTACGAGGAGGACATTCTTACCTTTGAATTCAGAAGTAATCGGGTTTAATTTCTGTTGAACTGAGCTCTTCCTTTTTTCGTCACCAGGCATGATAAAGGTTCGACCAATGTAGCGATTTTTAACGAGGGCTTCCCTGTATTTGAGGTTGAGTTTGCGGGCAATCTCTATTGCTGCATCACGGGCTGAATCTGGCACAGGGACGACGACATCAATTTCAAGGTTATGCTTTTTTATCTCATCTGCCAAGAAACGACCTAGGTTGACGCGGCATTTGTAGACATTAACATTATCGATGAAAGAATCTGGGCGAGCAAAGTAAACCCATTCAAAAAGACAGGGAGTATGAGGACAATTGGCAATTTTTCGTGTATGAACATTACGTTGCTGATCAATATAAAGAGCTTGACCTGCTCCGATGCTTTTTACGTGATTGAAATTCATAACATCAAGGCAGACACTTTCAGAGGCGATGGCATAGGAAGGAAGAATTCTGTTGTCTTTTTTGCCATAAACGAGGGGTTTGATTCCAAATGGGTCCCTGAAAGCAACCATCCCTTGCTCAGCTATGTAGGCAACTACAGAGTAACTACCCTTGACCTTTTTATAAACCTCTGCGACAGCCCTAAATATATGTTCTGGCCCTAATTTTTTTATTTTCTGTTGTGCCAGCTCTTGAGCAAAGACATTAAGAATTGCTTCCACATCATTGTCAGAATTTAAGATCCGGTGGTATTTATTGAAGAGAAGCTCTTTTAGAGCAGCATAATTTATAACATTGCCGTTGTGAGCCATCATTATCCCGTAAGGAGAATTCACCAGAAATGGCTGGGTGTCTTCTCCTCTCCCTCCTCCGATAGTGGGATATCTGGTATGTCCTATGCCGATAATTCCTTTAAGACGGTGAACATTGTCTTCGGTGAATATATCCCTTACCAGGCCAATTCCCTTTTTGGTGTGGAACTTTCCATCGTAGGTAATGATTCCTGCAGAATCTTGGCCTCGGTGCTGAATGGCCAATAGACCTTGATAGAGGTCTCTGACTACATCCTCATTACCGATAATTCCTATTACTCCACACATTGATACTTATTATTATATCCCCTTTTTTTCATGAGGTGAATATGAATGTTGGTATCTTTTTATCAGCGATGGTTATTATCTTTTTTTTTGTGTTCCTTTCTCAAGGACGCGAGGAGTTCAGACGGAGTAACTGTTGCTGTGCCGATTTTCCCTACTACGATCCCAGCGGCTGCATTAGCAAGAACTGCAGCCTCTCTGATCGAAGCCCCTGATAGAAGAGCCAGGGAGGCGGTGGCAATAACCGTATCACCTGCACCTGTTACATCATATACTTCTTTAGCGATTGTGGGAATGTGAATAGGCTTTTTTCCTTTTTGTAAAACACTCATCCCCTGCTCTCCTCTTTTTATGATGATATATGTAGCCGAAGTCTTTGATAAAATTTCCAGGCCAGTCTTTTCTGCCTGGGAGTTAGTCTGGCATGGATGTTGAACTATCTTTTCGGCTTCGAAATGGTTAGGAGTGATGAGATTCACAGGAGTAAAAAGTGAAAAATTGTCTACTTTAGGATCAACAAAAACTGGAATGCTTTTCTCCGCAGCGAAAGAAAGCACTCTTTTTACTAGGGAGGGTGTGAGTGTTCCCTTGTTATAATCAGATATAAGGATGCCATTGTATTTTTCATGGCGGATAAAATTGATTATTTTCTCCTCTATCTGGGAAGAAATAGGAAACTTTTCCTCACGGTCGACTCTTACTACCTGTTGTTGATGGGCGATAATACGCGTTTTTACAGTTGTTGGTCTGCTCTCATCGACAAAAATACCCTTGCTAGAAGAAACATTTTTTCTAATCCAAATCCCATCTTGATCCTTTCCTACGACTCCCCCGAGAAGAGTAGAGGCACCTAATATTTCCAGGTTATGGCTGACATTACCCGCTCCTCCTAAGCAGGAAGTATCTTTCTTCACTTCAACAACAGGAACAGGAGCCTCTGGAGAGATGCGAGTCACTCCACCCCAAGTATATTTGTCGAGCATGATGTCGCCTATAACCAGAATCCTTTTGTTTTTAAATTCTTTGACGAGGTGAGCGATTCTTGTGAAATTGATGCTAATCATGATTTTTCCTCTTGTAAAAAGATAGGATTTGAAATTATCCAGGGTATATCTTTCCCTAAGGGAGTCCTCTCTTTGAGGTAGATTTCTACCCTGTAAGTTCCTGGATTTTTTGCTTCAAAGGCAATTCCTGTTTTAGTAGAGCGAAGAATCGTTTTCCCATCATGAATGAGAAGAATTTCAATGGAAAAGGGAAACTGTGCTTTGATATGAAGCATAACTGGAGAGTCAAGCAATAAAGTCCGTCCCATTAAAATGGAGGCTTCTCTTTTTGAAGCCCAGAATCGAAATCCTCTGGCTTGAGCAGCTGCGTCAATCGAGTTATAAAAACTTCCCTTTCTTAGAGCCTCAGTGACCTGATTCTTTGCTGTTTGGAAATCAGAGGAGAGGGAATTTCTAAGGAGGACATGTAGGCGGAGCAGCGAGAATAGAGGCCGGTAGATTAAGTGGGCATCCACACTGAAATATCCGTAAATGGAGTGAGTAGCATTTATTGTGTCCCATTTTTTCAAGTTTAGATAGGGTCTATCGACCATTTTGAGCAGTGCAAACTCTGGCTTTACCAGCAAAGCAGGCAGAAAGGGAAGAGAGGAAATAAAGTTTCTTTTCAGAATAGTATCGCCGTTCATGATTTCCAGCCCTTGGTAGCAGACAATTTTTCCCCAAGACCAGGAAGCTTTTGAATAGGGATGAGCAATTATGGAAAATCCATGCAAGGCCTCTATTTTCTGGGATGCTCTCTCGGCATTTTGAGGAAAGGGTATAGAAGGAGTTTTAAAACCTAAAGCTACAAGGTGGCCCCTGCTGACAGAAAGTTCGGATCCAGCAAGTACAAGCACCTCTTTTTTCCATCCTTGGCTTTGAAGGCATTCATAGTTTGGGTTGCCATGATCAGTCAGAATAATAAAATCAAGAGAAGCATCTGAGGCAATCTTGGCAATCTTATCCGGATGTTTTCGGCCATCAGAAAAGACGGTGTGAATATGGTAAGCTCCTTCTATTTCCAGATGGGCATCATCTGGAGGGGGAGTTTTATATGTTTTAAACCAGAGAAGGTGATAGCCTAACCAAATAATATAGAGTAAGAAAAGTACGGGCAGGATGTACAGTAATTTTTTCTTTCTCAACTTCAGTTTTTTTCCTTTTCAATATTTGATTTTTTTATGAAGTATTGTCTATGTTCTTTCATCGTGAAAAGTTGGATTACTCCTGTCTTTTTTCTGGATTCGCGATAGGGTGAAAGGTATGGTTATCAAGTAGAGGAAGAGAGCTGTGATCTCTGAGTCAGCAAAGTTATACTCGAAAAGCCCTGCTGTAAAGAGAGCAACTACAGCTGCCATAGCGGCAACAGCTATAGGATAGATTGAGGGATCTTTATTGTGAAGGAGTCTGGCTAGGGAGATAAACGTCCAGGTTATGAAGGTAAGCCAGATAAGTAGGGTTTGGATTCCCCGTTCGGCTGCAATCTGGATTATATTGTTGTGTAAATGAACATTTCTTTTTGATTCCTCAGAGAGTCCGTACTTTGGATTTTGGAAGACCATTTCAACGGTGTCCGGGCCCGTGCCGAAATAAGGAAAGTCTTTAATAATCTGTATTCCGGCTCTTATGTATTCAATTCTTTGCTGGTTAGTGTGGTTCTTCAGGCTGAAAATGCTGAAAGCTCTCTGTTTGAGAGGCCGAGGGCTTACCAGGAAGAAGATTCCAATCATGAGAGGAATAGCAACTAAAGTCAAGGGCTTGTAGAGAAGAAGTATGAGGAAGGCAGCTGCTACCAATCCTACCCAAGCACTTCGAGTCAATGTCAAGCTGAGAGCAACAAGAGCAAGAAGAAGCCCTCCAGCCCAGAGAAATTTGATTTTTTTATGGGAGAAGACAAATATGCTCAAGGCCAGGCAGCTAAAAAGGAGCAAAAGGCCTGCCTGAGTCATATAGTGTCCCATGAAGCCTGTTATTCTTTCGCCAGGCAAAGCTTTGAAGAAATAATAGAAGAGAGACTTCAAAGAGCTCAGATAAGCTGAAGCAAGAAGAGCATAATTGGCTCGAACGATATCTTCTTTTTTCTGGAAACATGTATATATCATTGGGACAAAGAGAAACAGGAGAAGCTCCCGACTGTCTTTAAGGCTGATTTCGGGATTTACTGAAAAAAAGGAGGAAAGGAGAGAAAAGAAAGCATAGACTATTAACAGCCAGAAGAAAGAGGGGAAAGCAAACTTTTGTTTTTTCTGAAAAAGGGAGACAAGGTAAAGGATTAATGAAAGGGAAATCAGTATTTGAACTGCGCTGATAGAAATTAGGGAAAATAAGAGACAAAGAGAGAGGAGTACAGGGATGAAAAATGTCAGGAGATTATGTTCTTTCCTTGAAGGAAGAAATTTCATTTTAGATAAAACGAAGACAGGCTTGGTAAACTTCCTCGGGTTTAATTCTCTGGAGGCACCTGAAGTCTTTGTAAAGGCAGTGTTTCTGCCTGCATGGACGGCAGTCAAAGTCTTTTTCGATGATGAAGGCGTTGGCCTTCCATGGAGCAAAATGAGCTGAAAGAGTTGGTCCGAAGTAAGCAACAATAGGAGTAGAAGTTGAAGCGGCAATGTGCATCGGACCGCTATCTGGTCCGATAAAAAGAGTTGAGTGAGATATGAGGTCTCTTAACTCTCGCAAGTTGAGCTTTCCGACTAAAGAGTGGAGTGAAAGATTCACTCTTTTCACTATTTCTTCTTCTGCTTCTTTATCCTCCTTTTCTCCAATTAATATAATCTTTATGTCTTCTCTTTTGCCCAAAAGATTTGCAAGTTGAACCAGATTTTTAACGCCCCAGTCCCGGAACCTGTTTCCCGCACTGATGTGGATAACTATAATTTTGGCTCCATTTAGTTTATTTTCTTTGACGAATTTTTGTACTTTTTTACGTTCTTCCTCTTTAACTTGGGGCAGAAACAAGGGAGGAGGTGAGTTAACTTTTATCCCAGTTGCTTTAACCAGGTTGATATGGTTTTCGACACTGTGGAAATAGCCATTTTCTCTACTTCTGGGGATTGTGTAATCATAGATAAAATGTCTGAATTTTATCCTGTAACCAAGTTTTAATTTTGCCTTTGAGAATAAAGTAATGAGAGAAGCTCTGGGTCCACAGTGGAAGTCCAGGACTAAATCATACTTTTCTTTTCGAATCTGCTTTATGAGCTCAAGTGATTCCATGAATCTTCTTTTTCTGGGCAAAGCAATGATTTTATCCAGATACGGATTTCCGTCAACCAAAAGCCTATATGGTTCCTCTACAATGTATGTAAGAGAGGATTGAGGGAAGCCCCTTTTAAGGACTGAGACTGCAGGTGTAGTCATGATTATATCGCCGATACGTCTCAGCCTGATGAGAAGGATTTTTTTTATCGAGGTAGGTTCAATCTTTGGTAGCCCTTTCTGGCTCAATGGTAGCCTCATCAATAAGCATTACTGGTATGTCGTCTTTTATGGGATAAACGCGGTGGCACTTGACGCATTTTAATCCTTTTTCATCCGCTGTTAGTTTCACGTCTACCTTGCACAACGGACAAGCTAAGATTTCAAAAAGTTGAGGATCGATAGCCATCTTATTTCTCCTCCTCAGGTATCATATACATAAATAATTTTAAGGTCAATATTTCTTTTTCCTCTCTCCGGCGGTAAATCGATTTAAGCTGGAAGCATGTCTTAATCCGTGATGGAATAAGGCTCATCTTGAATTATCGCGGAAAACGAAACGCTTTCATTTAAGCTTAATTGATTGACAGATAACAATAAGGGGTGATATTTTTAGTCAATAAATGAAATTAGATATAGTCTAGTGGAAAAAGAACTCAGCTTACCCCTAAACGTTGGATCTTTTAAGGGATGGATTCATCCTGACTACAATTATCCTCCCTTTATTGAAGCTATTTCTGATTGTCAACGACTTTTAAAGCAGCGAGATTCCCGAATTTTACATGAAGGGAGGAATCGAGTTGGTGTAGTCAGGCTCAAGAATAAGAATAATGAAAATGCTGATGTGGTGATAAAAGAATTTAAAATCCAAGGAGTTAACAAGTTAAAGAGTCTCTTACTGCCTTCTAAGGCTTTGAGAGCATGGAAGGGAGCAGTGAGTCTCCTTGAAAGAAGAATAGATACACCTTTTCCCATAGCGTGTCTTGAGAGAAGAAAGAAAGGCTTTGTAGACCAGAGTTACTATCTTGCTGAGAAAGTCGAAGAAGTGAAAGAAATCCGCTATTTATTCTTGAACTCTCCTGTGAGTAAGATTCGTCCTCTTGTTGAATCTCTTTCCCGTTATTTGTTCGTATGTCATGAAAAAGGCATACTTCATCGTGACCTATCTGACGGGAATATCTTAGTCAAGGAAGATAAAGGGAAATTTAGGTTTTACTTCATCGATACGAACCGAATAAGATTTCCCAAAAGAATACGCCCTTTAAGTAGAATTAAAAATCTGGTTCGCCTTGGAATCCCATCTCAAATTCAGCCCCTTTTTTTAGATAAGTATTTGGGAAGCGTTCCTGTTAAGCGATCCCTGTGGTTCTGGTACAAGATGAATAAGATAATGTATACAAGCTTTGTTGAATTCAAGAAGAAATTAAAGTTAAGGGAGCTTTCTCATAAACTGAAAATTCAGTAATCAGATGGAAAAATTTCGCTGGAATATCTATGCTGATCAACCCCATAACATAGCTCCAAGAAAAGAACGGTTTAAGTACCACCTGAAACACGGAGCAAGCTATCTGAGCCTCGTCAGCTCAAATCTCCGCTTGGCCTTTCCAGGACTGAGACTCTACAGGAAATACTGGAAAGGGATGTACAGAAAATCATGCAGGATCCAAAAACCATTTGCTGTCTCCGTATCTCCCACTGCTGGAAGGGATGAGGAAGTTTTGGAAAACTTAAAAGAAACGGGAGTAAACAAAAGCCTTGTCAGGATTCCGTCTTGGGAGAGAGACAACTTTTCCATGTACGAGAAATTCCTTGAGCTTCTCTACAAAGATAAGATCGACTTAACTATAGCTCTTCTCCAGCAGAGAGAGGACGTTTTAAAACCTTCTCATTGGAAAAGCTTTATGGAGGATGCTTTTTCACGTTTTGGACGCCTCTGTTCTTTTTTCGAGATAGGCCATTCTTGGAACAGGACAAAGTGGGGAGTGTGGGATTATAAAGAATATCTTAAACTGGCAAGACCTGCTATTTCCTTAGCGCAGCGTTATGGAGTGAAGTTAATAGGCCCAGCTGTGATTGATTTTGAGTTTCACCTCTATCCTCCTGTGTTGAAGGTTATTCCCTTTGATAAGGTGAGTTCTCTTCTTTACGTGGATAGGTATGGAGCCCCTGAAAATAAGCAGTTTGGTTGGGATACAGCGAGAAAAATTGCTCTTTTAAAGGCAATCATTGATTGCTGCAGCAAAGAGAGGCAAGGTTGCTGGATAACAGAAGTAAACTGGCCTTTAAAAGGAACAGGGAAGTACTCTCCAGCTTCAGGTAAACCTAATGTATCTGAAGAGGAGCAGGCTAATTACTTGGTTCGATATTTTGTTATCTGTCTAGCCAGTGGATTTGTAGAGAGAGTTTACTGGTGGCAGCTTGTAGCACCTGGCTACGGATTAATTGACAGCCACCAAAAAGAATGGAGGCATCGGCCTAGTTTCTATGCTCTCAGAACTCTTGTTAGACAGGTTGGCGGGAGCACTTTCATAGAGAAGGCTCAAGATTCACGAGTGAAAATATTTATGTTTAATAAAGGGAGAGAGGATTTTGCTGTTTGCTGGACAGGAGGAATCCCTTGTGATTATTTTTTTCCAAGAAAAATTAAAAGAGTTTTAAATCGAGATGGAAGAGAAATTCAGTTTTTTTCTCAAAAGATAAAAATTGAAGGAAATCCAAAATACATTTTTTTTGAAAATAGAGTTTGAAGTGACGGGAGAGGAAAAAGGAGAGACATTTGAGTGTTCCATTTGATAAAAGTGAAGTTGAAGAATATGAACAGAAGAGATATCGGGGAGTAGATCAGAGGATTGTCCATACAAAAGAAGAAAGAATCCTTCGAAAAATTCTAAGAAATATCGGGAATGGCACACCTTGGGTATTAGATATTCCATGCGGCTATGGCCGGTTCTCATCTTTATTGTTCGAGAAAGGCCTGCGTTTAGTGAGCTGTGATTTGTCTTTTCATATGGTTAATCGGGCACGAGAAAGGAGCAAAGTTCCAGCCAATACTTTAGGAGTTGTTGCAGATGGTGTGTTAGGGCTTCCCTTTAAAGGCGGAGTTTTCAACCTCGTCGTCTCCATGCGTTTCTTTCATCACCTCCATAAAAGAGAAGAGAGGAGAGCAGTCCTTGATGAATTTTCATGGATTACAAAGGGATGGGTAGTCCTCTCTTATTATCAGATGAATTTCCTTCATCTTCTTCAGAGGAAACTCAGAAGAAGGATAAAGAGTAGTAGAACTCGAATCAAGATGATATCCCGAAGGGAGTTTGAAGAAGAAATTAAAGAATCAGGATTTAAGGTGCTCCGTGTTTTTCCTCTTTTCAGGGGGATTCACTCTCATCACATTGCCCTCTTGAAAAAAGCGTAAATTTTACCCTTATACTCGTAATTCTCTTTTTTGTTTTCGTTTTTCTCGTTGTTTGAAATAATGAATCCAAAAATTTTACTTAAGAGACTTATACATGAATTCAAGACGATAAAACTTCTTAATGAAGAAGTGGAAGATATTGCTCTGATGAGGCAAATACCTATTCACGCCGACACTGTTGACAACCCAGAAGCGAAAGGATATAATCCGCCAGAATTAAACAATGGATTATAACTAAGGGAGGCAGAATGCAAAAAATCAAAACACTTAAGACAACAAAGATTCTGGCCTATACTTTAGTTGGAGCTTTTATTTTCTATCTGAATTCAACTGAAATATCCTTTTCCAAGTCACATTCTCCAGAGGATTTTATTCAGGAAGGGAAGAGCCTGTTTGAGAAAGGAGACTATGAGAGCTCTCTCCAAAAGCTCACTCAAGCAGAAACATATTTTAAATCAGTAAAGAGCAAGTCAAATACTGAGAGGTTAGCTGAAATTTACTTTTTTCAGGGATTAAATTTTGCCAAACAGGGAAATAAAAAGATATCCAAAGCTATGTTCAAACGAGCTCTCCACTATTCACCTGGGAAAGAATATAATGTTTCGTTAATTGATGAGTCTACCAAGAAACTATTCGTAGAAGCGAAGAGTGAATTCGAGAAGGAATCAAGTCCCAGAGCTATGGGAAAGCCTGGACAGGGACCTGGCGGTGGAGGAGGTGGAAGTTCCATGCTTCTCGGAGTTTTAGCTATAGCTGCTATTGCGGTTCTTGTTTATTTGCTCTTGAAAAAGAAAGAGGAAGAAGAGAAAGGTTCGATTCAGGTTAACTCTACTCCTGAGGGTGCAACTATCTACCTTGATGGTTCAGATACGGGAAAAACATCCAATGCCACATTAACCGATGTTCCGGTTGGTTCGCATACAGTTAAGTTAGTTAAAGAAAGATATCAAGATTGGGAAGATACAGTCACTGTTGCCAAAGATACAACTGCAACAGTATCTGCTACCCTTGAAGTGGGATCCTTCACAGAGGATTTTAATGATGGTGAGGCTGATCATTTTGAAGGGAAAAGGGCGGATTGGACTGTCTCAGGTGGAGTGTATGTATTTAACGCGAAATCACCGCAAGACAATGGGCCTTGGCCAACAAGTCACTATACGTTAGGTGATTTTAAAAACTTTACCTATGAAGCTGCTTTTAGGAGAATTCAGCCGACCTTAAGTGATAATGCATATGGTTTAGCTTTTAGGGGAAACAATGATTTTTCTAAATACTATCTTTTTGATATAAATCCTTCTCTTCAAAGATATTCAGTTTGGGAGATGTCGAGCGGAACAGCTAGCTCAATAGTAGGCTGGATAAACCACTCTTCAATAAATTCTACTGGATGGAATACTTTGAAAGTTGAAGCGAGTGGGACATACTGTTCATTCTACATTAACAATGTGTTGGTTGAATCCCTCGATATCGCAGGTATTTCTCAAGAGGGAAGTATAGGCTTGTGGGCTGCCGAGTACCCAGCTCTTAATGGTGAGGTTAATTTTGAAAATGTTTCTGTTTCGGTTCAAACTCCGGTTATTTTTGGAATAAAACAAGCAAAGAGAGTTTTTCCTCGGCCGCCATATCCAGGAGAAACTCCTTTGGGAAAGCATTAATCCGAAAGATTTATTTAAAATTTAAGAGCGTTTTAGAATAAAAGTAGGATGAGGTCATTTTCTTTCATATTAAAAAGGGATTTTTCCCCTGCGGGTGAATTGACACCCAATTTCTTTTAAAATAAGATTCTTGTGATGAAATGATCTGGATTTTAAGCAGTATTAAGAAAAAAAAATCTCTTCTTTTTTTTTATCTTGTTCCTTACTAATTTTCCCCCTTGCCACTCTAAGCCAAGAAGATGACAGTGATAAAAAACCAAAACTAAGCTCTCTCGAGAAGTCAATTCTCATTCCAGGTTGGGGACAACTTGCAGAGAAAAGATACATAGAGGGGATTGCTTTCCTTGCTCTGGAAGCAGGATCAATAACGGGAATCATTGTAAATGCTCGAAAAGGAAACAAGTATTATCGGCAATATAGGGAGGCAGCCAGTATCCCAGATGCGGAAAAATACAGGGAGCTTACAGAAAAATATGATGTAAGAAGAAATAAGTTTATCGTAGCTGCCGGAGCAGTCTGGGCTCTGAATCTCTTAGATATGTATTTGATTTATAAGAAGAGCAGTAAAGATCATTTTGTATTCCTAGGAGTCAATGAGAAAAACACATTTTTTATTACATTCATTAAGCACTTTTAGAGGTTGGATTTTATTTTTCATGCCTTTGTTTCTTATTTTCTGTGGGGAGAGAACGTTCGATAATCCCTTTGATCCTCAAGCAAGTGCAAAAGAGTTCACAGTAATCAGTGTTCTCAATGTTACTTTTACCCTGCCTCGTGATTTGACTTGGGATGGTTCGACGTTATGGCTGATAGATGAGGGAACAGAGACATTATACAGTCTTAATAAGTTTAGTGGTAGTGTTATCCGGACTTTAAAAAGTCCGTTGTCTCAAGCTTCGGGTTTAGTTTATGACGGAAGCGGATTATGGATTGCATCCTATAATAGTACCAATCTTTTTAAGATAAACGTTATCAGTGGAGAAACATTAAAGAAGATAAATCTTCAGAAAGGAAGAATCACCTCTCTTGCATTTGATGGTGAGAAACTGTGGGGTTATGACAAACTTTCGAATAAAATTTACCGCATTGATGAGGAAAGTGGTGAAATTTTGAGCAGCATTAATAATCCTGGCTTTTCGATGGGAGGGATGGAATTTTTTGACAATTCTCTCTGGCTATCTGATCCAAACAATTTTTCAATCTATAAACTCTCCGCGGCTGGAGTACTACAAGCTACCTATTCAGCCCCAGGACAGTCTCCTTTAGGCATTGCTTACGATGAGTATTATGTATGGAATGTTGACCTTAATAAAAAGATTTATCAGCTCAGCTATTAAGAAAACAGTAATTTTTTCTTTAGTGCTTTTTTTTATCCACCCGATTATTCTCCAAGCAAAACTCAAGATCATCATGGAAATTAAGGGGGACTATCTTGCTTACAGCTACGATTATAACTATTTTTACGGTAAAGGCAATTTGAAAATCAAGTTTCATGATTTAAATATTACGGGAGATAGAATTAAAATCGATTTTAATTCAGACATACTGAGAATTTTTGGCTCCGTGAAATTAGAGATTATCGATTCTTCTCAAGGTGAATCATCAAAAGAGCATTCGGGTGACCAATTTACGCTCAATTTGAAAGCCAAAAAAGGAGAATTACTCATCTATCAGGATGAAATTAAGAGGAGCTACTTAGATTTAGGATTGAATGAGGTTGCATCTCTTTCTCTTTCCACCGCAGTACTTAAGGAAGTAACTTTGAGTAAAATCCAGAGTTCCTTTATCTATTATACCTTCACAAAGTTGGAGCTTCTCGAAGACTATAAAATCATTGGATACGGCGTTCTGTGTCATGTAGAAGGAATGGAATCCATTTATCTGAAAAAATTCTCTTTGAGAAGGGGCACTTTAAATGTAAATCCAGGATTGAGAATCAATAAGATATGGTACACTTCCTCTCAGGGGATTGTGGGAGAAGGCGAGCTCCATCTCTTTCAAACTGATAAGACCCGCAGTAAAACAGATTTCACTTATGAAGAAAGGTCGGTCATAAAGGAACATCTTCCGCCCAATAGAATTTTGCGCGTTAAAAGTGAGAACAAGATTATTTTTAACAAAAATTCAATCCTGGGGTTAAACGGCAATTACGACAGCTATTCTAATTGGAATACATCCCTCTTTTTTAACCGACGATTTGAGCGGCTAGGATCAGTGAATGTCGATGTTTCCCATGTTCATCCCATAGGTGGATTCCACCCTGAAACCTGGATTAAAGCAAACTCTTCCTTTTCTTCACCGAGGTTAGGAAGCATTGCCTCTTCTGTTGGCTATGAAATTCAGGGGCAGCTACAGAGCGCACTTTCTTATTCGAGAAACATCTTTAGAAGATTCACTGTAGGAATTAATACCTCTTACAATACAGTGAGAGAAAGTGAAGTTTTAACAAGAACTAAAATACTTGCCAGTAATGTTTCTCTTTCTTACCGAAGAGGGTATTTTAATGTTGTCACCAATTATTCCTTAAATTCTGATTTAATCAGCCACAGCTCGCTGAGTATTCCTCAGATCTCATTAAATTTGACAGGCCTTTCTTTTTATCATAATCTTTTGCATTTAAGCGTATCTAATAATTTTTATTATTATATTTCTACCAGTCAATTAACCGGTAAGACCACCAATTACAGCGACAATTTAATTTTTGCTCTCTCTACAAATTTGACTTCTCTGCCTTTTATAGACAACTTGAATTTTAGCTTAAATGCAGAAGAACTATTTAGAGAAGGGAGGGAAGGATATCTTTCTACAGGGCTTGTGGTTAATTTAAGGAAACAGATTGTAAAAAATAGCGTATATCTCAACTCTGTTTATGCCTATAATACTCATCGAAAAAATAAAAAGTGGTTCATTGAAGGAACCAATTCGCAGAATCTTCTAACATATCTAGAGGTATCTTTATTGAAAAAGATATACACTAATATATCTCTGAATTTTGACCCTGAGAGAGGAAGATTGCTCAATTCTTTTGCTACTTTTACCTACCAGCTGGGTAGGAGCTGGTATATTAATTCCAGCCTTCAGTATGATTTTTTAAACAAAAAATTTAATAATGTTGATGTCTTTCTCATCAGAGATGTAAAAAAATTTGATATTAGACTGGTTTGGAGATATTTGACTAAACAGGTTTTTATTGAGATTGTGCCTAAATGAGAATAAAAAATTTTTTTACTTTCACTTTGGTTATATTATTTTTCCTTTTCAGTGCTTGCTTTCAGTTTAAACCTGAAAAGACACCTTCTTTTCCTTCCCCTGTCTTAGAGCGGGCTGTTCTATGCGGAAAAATAGTAATGAAGGATAACTGGGCCAATCCAGCTGATGAGAAGGTCGTTTTTATTAAAGGAGAGGATCCAAGAATTTACTCTTTCTTGAGCTTTAAGAATGTAAGAGAGGAGCATTTTCTTGTGTGGAAGTGGTATGATCCTAACAATAAAGTGTATCGTTTGACCGACGAAATAAAAATTGGGAAAGGAAATCAGTATTTTGAAAAGTTTATTGCATGGGATAATATTTTCCTCTTCGAAGAGAAAGACAAGGGAAAGTGGAAAGTAGCTATTTTCTTAGATGAAGTACTCTTGGATACAATTGAGTTTGAGGTTAAGTAAAATTCTGTTTTTGCAATATAAATACAAAGGCTTTTTATGGGGCAATACGCCTGGTAAAATAGCGACTGTTATATGTACTGTTTCAAGTGCTGATTACTTTTTATTTAGAATTTTACCCTGAGACCAAGTTTGATGCATATGCCGGAGAAATCTATCTGGGCTTGCTGAGGATCAGTAACCCACGCTTCTTTAGGTTTTTTCTCTCGGATAAAAATTTGAGGGTAGGTGTTTTGGGACAAGCTTGTTGCTTTGTAAAAATAGAGGGTTCCTTCTTCAGTGTAGACTAGGCCTTCTGAATCTTGGGAAGTGTCTTTACCTTTAAATCCTTTTATTCGAGCCAATCGACCTGTAGCTTCTATGATTAAGGACATATACGGAGAAAAATTCCATTCAGTCCCTAAGCCTCCCAGAATTCCCAATCCGCGAGCACTTGCTTCTCCATTCCATTCTTTCCAGTAATCCTCTTCCTTGAAGTGGTAATAATATGAACATTTGGCAAAGTAGTACTCGATTCCACTCTTAAAAAATATGTAAGGAAGGGGATAATACAGAAGGACAATCCTCAAGGGGAGAGCCTTTATTTTGGGCATAGTTGTTAATGTTGTTGTAGTTGAGCTTCCCTCGTATTTAATCAGACTTTGCTTCTTGCCAAAAAAATAATCAGCTCCTATTCCAAGAACATACTGTGAAGAAAGAGGTATATGCAGCTCTCCTCCGAGAATAAAACTCAGGTGAAGAGAGTTTGTTTCTCCTTCACCTTTAATTCCGAGTTGGTCGCCGTAAAATTGTGCTAGCCCCCTTGTTCCGGCATTCAGGTTGTTTACAGAGACATACTTTCCTCCTCCGAGGACTGATACAGCAAAGTTGATTTCTGCAGGCTTTCTAGGGAGAGGACTGACTTGTTGAGGTTGCCTTGCAGGTTTTATAACGGGTTCATCTTTTTTTACTTTTTCAATATTTTCTTCTCTTGCTGTTTCTTTAGGGACTGGCTCTAATCTCAAAACGAGGCTTTCATGGATGTACCCGGAAAGAAGTCGGCCATCTTCTGTTTGGAGTTTTACCACGTACCATCCGCTTTCTTTGCCTATTGATTCAAGAATTGTTCCTTTAGGGACTTGTTGAATGATTGCGCTGCTAATATCGGGTTCTAGACGTATGTTTGCTAGTTCTGAAACGACCTTAACCTTAAAGGTGGCTCCCTGAATTTCATGTGTTAAAAGTGGAGAAAGATAGATACCAAGGCAAATAATTAAGGTGACTACTGTTCTTTTCTTCATAACTTACCCCATAAGTTTGTATTCAGATTATAGAGAAGCAATACCTTAGGTGTCAAGGAGATATATCCTTAGAATCAGGACATGTGATTTTAGAAGCATCTTTTTTTCCGTGATAAATGATAAATAAGCGAGTGGGTATGCGGTAGCTCTCATCACGGATAAAAAGATGCTTAGTAAGACTTTTATAATTTGAATTTTTATGTACTCTGCCTTAAAAGTTTTAATTGTCTATTTAATTCACATGTTAAAATTATAAAATTTATAAAGGCCTTTTCTAGTGACCACGAAGGAGCTTAGTTTTCCTTGCTAATTCAGTGGAAAAGATGTAAATAATTAATGAGAGGGAGGAGGTACAGAGAATGAATAAAAAGATCACTCTCATGCTGATTGCCCTTGCATTACTCTTTTATTTTGTCAGCTATGCCTTTGGTGAAGAGGCATCGAAGATAAAATTCGAGGAAGAATCTTTCAATTTTGGGAATATAAAACAGGGAAAGGTTTTAACTCACATTTTCATCTTTTGGAATGAAGGAAATGAAACGCTTAAAATAAAAAATGTCAGAAGCTCATGCGGATGCACTGCTGCTCTTGTCTCTAAAAAAAAGATTGATCCTGGGAAAAAGGGTGAATTGAAAGTGGTCTTTAACACTAAAGGATACCAAGGGAATGTTTCCAAGTATGTTTATGTTGACTCTAATGACCCGAAACAGCCGGTAAAGAAGCTTTTTATTGAGGCTGAGATTGATGTTCCCCCTCAGCCAAAAATAACTCTCGATAAATACAGCTTGGATGTGGGACTACTCCTCGAGGGAGAGAATATAAAAGCCAGAACAAAAATCATGAATAGTGGCGAGCTAGAATTAAGAGTAAACTGCTCTCACAAGAATGCTATGTTTTATTCGGAGGGAAAGAAAATTTCTTTTCCTCTCAAAATTCCCTCTGGGAAGAGTGTTGAAATCGAGATAGAGATTCCCTCTCAAAAAAGAAAAGGGTTAGTAAGAGAGTATGTGTTGATTAAGTCCAACGATCCCAATCGTCAGTCTCTTTCCTTCTTTTTCAGTGGATACATTGTTTCCAAATTGCAATTAAAAGAACTCTTTGTCAAGTATAGAGATAAACTAGATTAATTCCAGGATGTGGCTTCTTTTAAAAAAGGTTGAAGGATGATTCTTCTCGGCAATTTTTTGAGTGCCCTCGCTAAGATCCTCCATATAGTCTTGATAGTCTATATGTGGATAATTATCATCCGCGCAATTTTTTCCTGGATAAATGTACCTTCCCTTTACCCTCTTGTAGTCATCTTGCATCATCTAACAGAGCCTGTTCTTCGGCCTTTCCGAAGAATCATTCCTCCTTATAAGCTCGGAGGAATTGATTTAACGCCGCTGATTGTCATCCTGATAATTTTATTTGTAGATTCTTTCATAGTTAAATCTCTTGCTCACTATGCTCAACAGTTACTCAGAGAATCAAGGTTCTATTTTTAGTTAGATTTTCTTTTTATGCTTCTAGATAAAATTATATTTTTACATATCTTCGTCTTGATTTGCCTTTTAATGCGAGTCCAGTAATAGCTGAGCCTTAATGTCGATTTCTATTAGCGAGAATGGTTATTGGAAATAGAATAAAAGACAGAGGTAAAGTCCCTGCTACTGTGAAAATTTATCTGAATGTAAAAGTTTATCCTCGCTCCAGGAAGCAGGAAATTGTTGAAGAGAACTCTGGAGAGTTAAAGATAAAAGTCCATTCACCTCCTTCTAAGGGGGAGGCTAACAGGAAGGTTATTGAAATAATAGCTTCCCATTTCGGTCTTCCTTCTTCTCGAGTTAAGATCATCCGGGGACAAAAGTCTCAGCGAAAATTAATATCCCTTGAAGTTGACAAAAGCGAGCTTATGAGGTTTGATAATAAAAATATTATCCGGGAAGGAAAGA
Source organism: Candidatus Aminicenantaceae bacterium (assembly GCA_041862375.1). Taxonomy (GTDB): domain Bacteria; phylum Acidobacteriota; class Aminicenantia; order Aminicenantales; family Aminicenantaceae; genus WVZL01. The sequence continues at coordinate 33,483 of JBGVTE010000126.1, read as the reverse complement.
GCTAATAATGGAAACTTACAATTTAGTGAGCCTTTTGGGCATCTTTGTTCTTGTAGGTTTTGCTTGGCTTTGTTCGGCTCATCATAAAGTTGTCAATTGGAGGGTTATCTTTTGGGGGATTGGGCTGCAATTCCTTTTTGCCTTTTTTATTTTTGTGGTTCCACTGGGAGGCAAGTTATTTCTTCTGGTAAACAAGGCAGTGGTGGCCGTGCTCGATTGTGCAACTGCGGGAACTAAATTTCTTTTTGGTCGGCTGGCCTTGCCCCCTGGTACAACCAGTGAGGATGGAGAAACCTCTTTAGGCTTTTTTTTAGCTTTTCAAGGACTCCCTACTATTATATTCTTTGCATCCCTCGTAGGAGCTCTTTATTATCTGAAAGTTATGCCATTTATCATCCGGGTTTTTTCTTATATATTCACAAAGCTGATGCGAGTTAGCGGAGCTGAATCTCTTTGTGCTTCGAGCAACATTTTTGTTGGAATCGAGTCTGCCCTTATCGTCCGACCTCACCTCAAAGATATGACCCGTTCAGAACTGACTACAATCCTTTCAGCTGGGATGGCAACTATCGCTTCTACAGTTCTTGCCGTCTATGTGTTTTTTCTCCAAGGTGAACTGCCTACCATAGCCGGCCATCTTGTCTCTGCTTCTTTTCTTTCAGCCCCAGCAGCAGTAGTTATGGCAAAACTTATTATGCCAGAGACAGAAAAGTCTCACACTTTAGGTGTAGAGGTTAAGCCTTATTACGAACGAGAAGACAATCTAATCATGGCAATTATTCACGGAGCTAATAGTGGACTTCGTCTTCTAGGGGGTATTGTAGCTTTGCTTCTCGCTTTCCTCGGCCTTGTGCAGCTCGTCAACCTTATCCTGGGACAAGCTGCTATTCCCTTAAATAATTGGTTTGGTTTGGATCTTCAGTTATCATTAGAAAAAATCCTAGGTTATATCTTTTATCCTTTTACCCTTATTTTAGGTGTTCCTCCTGCTGACGCTTTCAAGGTTGCCCAGATAATAGGAGAAAGAACAATAATTACAGAAGCTGCTTCTTATCAACATCTCTCTCAACTCATGGCCAGCGGGGAGCTAATTCATCCCCGTTCAGCAATCATTACTTCCTATGCCCTGTGCGGATTCGCTCACATTGCATCCTTAGCAATTTTTGTAGGAGGAATTGGTGCTCTTGTCCCGAGCAGAATAAAAGATCTTTCTCGAGTGGGCCTGAGAGCTCTTCTGGCAGCTACCCTTGCCTGTCTTATGACGGGAGCCATAGCTGGTACGTTCTTTAACCAGAGTTCTATTCTGCTGGGTAGATAAAAGCGACATACATTATTGGAACAAGTCCGTTCTCGAAGACTTTTTCTTGTCTTTTTCTTTTTTCCTGCTACAATACTTGTGAAACTTTGAAGCTAGAGTTTAGGCGAGGAGATAAAGATGCCAGATTTCTTGAAAAAGATTCTTTGGACAACAGATTTTTCAGATGAGGCTCAAGAAGCTCTCCTGTATGCCAACATTTTTTCCGATGCATTCCAGGCGAGTATTACTGCCTTGCATGTTGTGCCTGATTTCTCTCCAGCTCTCTACAACACTTCATATGTTATCAGGGGAGAGTTAACCAAAAGAGTTGATTTACTAAAAAAAGAAGCGGAAAAGAGGCTTGAGAAAATCAAGGAAGCTAAGGAAATTCCCTTTAAGATTATAGTTAAAGAGGGATCTGCTTCAAAGAGGATTATTGAGACTGCCAAGGAAGAGAAAGCAGATCTAATCGTAATCGGAAAAAGAGGATTATCTGCGATAGAAAAGCTTTTTATAGGAAGTGTAGCCAATCAAGTCTTGAGGAACTCTTCAGTACCAGTTTTAATCACGAAAAAAAGGAAAATTAAGCCTCGGATTAACCGGATTCTGGTACCCACAGACTTTTCTCCTCAAGAAGAAATGGAAAGAGATTTTGCCTGGAAATTAGCCAGAGGATTTGATGCAGACCTTACTCTTCTCCATGTCCTTGAACTTCACGACTATGAATTTTCTCCTAAAGTTTTGGATGAGATGTTCGATGCTGTTTTGCAGAGACTCAGAAAGAGAAAGAGAAGAGAAAAGGAGGATATAAAGGTTGAAGAGGAAGTTTATCGAGCTATTAATGCCTCGATAGGAATTGTTGATTTTGCCGAGACTCATAACTTTGACTTGATTGTCATGTCAACCTATGTCCACACCAAGTTAGAGCGGTTCTTCTTAGGCAGTACAACTGAGAAAGCTATTTCATATACCCATATTCCTGTTTTTGCGATTCCTCCCGTAAAGCAAAAAAAATAAAGGTGGAAGATAATAGAAAGTACTGGGTTGCATTTAACCTCGTCCTTGCTAGTAATTTAAAATCAGCTAAGAAGATTTTCGAGCATTTTCCCTCCATAAGAAATATTTTTGAAGCAGGGGAAAGAGAGTTAATCGCTTTAGGCCTTAAAGAAGATGAAGCTCGAAGGATTGTTTCTCCCAAAATAATTGATCATGCTTCGCGAGTAATTGAAAAACTTGAGAGAAAAAATTACACTTTGCTTACTCTTGAAGATAAAAGCTATCCTAATTATTTAAGAGAAATATTTGACCCTCCCTTCGTTCTTTATTGTGCAGGGAAGCTTGATGTTTTGGAGGAACCTTCTGTTTCCATTGTGGGAGCACGGAGACCAACTCCTTACGGAAAGGCAGTAACAGAAAGGCTGGCTGAGGATTTAGCTTCTCGAGGAGTAGTTATTGTCAGTGGCATGGCTCGAGGGATTGATTCTATGGCTCACTGGGGAGCTTTGAAGCGAGGAAAAACTGTGGCCGTCTTGGGCTCAGGATTAGAAGACGTATATCCAAGAGAGAATTACTCTCTCTTAAAAAAAATTACCGAGAGGGGTGCAGTGATATCCGAATTCCCCCTTGACACTCCTCCTCTTGGCTTTCATTTCCCTATCAGGAACAGGATTATTTCTGGTCTCTCGATGGCGGTTATTGTGGTTGAAGCGGCTAAAAAGAGTGGTTCCCTGATATCAGCTCGTTTAGCCCTGGAACAAAATAGGGAAGTCATGGCTGTACCCGGGAATGTGACTTCTGACCTCAGCCAAGGGACTAACTGGCTCATTAAGACAGGAGCCAAACTTGTTGAGAATTGGGAGGATGTGGCTGAGGAACTCCCTTCTCCCTTTAGAGAGAGAATTTTTTCTCAAAGAGGAGAAAAAGAGAGACCGCCTTCGCTTAATGCTCAGGAGAAGAAAGTGTTTGAATGTCTAAAAGAAGACACCCTTACTCATATTGATGAACTAGTTGAGAAGACTGTTTTTTCCATCTCCGAGCTCCTTTCTATACTCCTGACTATGGAGCTTAAAGGAATAGTTTCCCAGAGTCCTGGAAAATATTTTCAGAGGAAAATGTAGATGCCTAAATCTCTTGTTATTGTTGAATCTCCAGCTAAAGCGAAGACTGTAAATCGTTACTTGGGAAGAGATTATTTAGTGAAAGCCTCCATGGGACATGTCAGAGATTTACCAAAGGAAAAATTGGGAATTGAAATCGAGAATGATTTTAAACCTCACTACGTAATAATTCCTGAGAAAAAAAAGATAGTACATGAGCTCAAAAAGTGGGCAAAAAAGTGTGAATCTGTAGTCCTTGCTGCCGATCCAGACAGAGAAGGTGAGGCCATATGCTGGCATCTGAGTCATATCCTGAAAGACGATAATAAGAAAGTATACCGTACCCTCCTTCACGAAATAACAAAAAGGGCAGTTGAAGAAGCCTTTAAGAACTTAGGGCAGCTTGATCAATACAAGATAAATGCCCAGCAGACAAGGAGAATGCTTGATAGGCTAGTTGGCTACTTAATTAGTCCCTTACTTTGGAAGAAGATAGGGAGAGGCTTGAGTGCCGGCAGGGTTCAATCCGTAGCCTTGCGGTTGATATGCGAGCGGGAAAGAGAGATCAAAGACTTTGTTCCTGAAGAATTCTGGACAGTAACCGCCCGACTTGAAGCGTCGAAACCGCCTTCCTTTAAAGCTGTATTAACCAAAATTGAAGACAAGAAGGTAAAAATAAAAAATGGCAGAGAGGCAGAGAAAATAGTTGAAGAATTGAAGCAGGCTCTTTTTGTTGTCCATGATTTTAAAATAAAGGAAAAGAAAAAAAATCCGTATCCTCCTTACATAACGAGTACTTTACAGCAGGATAGTTTCCGGCTTCTTCGCTTTCCCGTAAAAAAGACCATGGCAATTGCTCAGAGGCTGTACGAGGGATTAAAAATTGGAGATAGAGGTTTAGTGGGATTAATCACTTACATGAGAACAGACTCTGTCAGGATTTCAAACCTGGCTCTTTTTTTAGCCAGGAAGTACATCGGGAGCAACTTTCCTTCTGCGTATCTTCCCCCTAATGCACGAATCTTCAAGAACAAAAGAAAAGCACAGGATGCTCATGAGGCCGTTCGCCCGACCTCTCTTGATCTCGCTCCTGAAGTTGTAAAACCTTACCTAAAAAACGAGGAATACAGTCTTTACAACTTGATCTGGAAAAAATTCATCGCTTCTCAGATGAGTTCAGCTCTGGTGGAGGAAACAGAGTTTGACATCAGAGCTTCCAAATATCAGTTCCAATCTAAGGGAGAAGTTATAAAATTTGATGGTTTCTTGACTCTCTACCTGTCTCAAAGAAAGGAAGAAGATGTCCTGCCTAAAGTAGAGCGAGGAGAGGAGTTAACACTGCTGGAACTTGAGCCAAAACAGAATTTCACTCAGCCTCCTCCCCGATATACTGAGGGAACCTTGGTTAAGGAGTTGGAAACGAGGGGGATCGGAAGACCGAGTACTTATGCTCCGATAATAGCTACTTTGCAAGATCGTGTTTATGTCATAAAAGAAAAGGGAAAATTTATTCCCACCGAGATTGGAATCTTTGTTACAGATTTTTTAGTTAAAAATTTCCCTGATTTGATGAAGGCTGAATTTACAGCCTCGATGGAAGAAGAATTGGATCGCATTAGTGAAGGAGAACAGGATTGGCAGGAGTCTCTAAGAAATTACTATAAACTCCTTGATAGGTACTTAGAGGATGGTAAGAAGTTAGAAGGAATTAGGAAAAAGGGAATTCCTGTGGACGAAACATGTCCCCAATGCAGTAGACGTCTTGTAATCAGGGAAGGGCGATATGGAAGATTTAAAGCCTGCTCTGGCTATCCTGACTGCAATTATAGAGAAAGTTTTCTCAAGAAAGAAATCAAATCTCTGGAAGAAAAATGTCCTCAGTGTGGTTCTCAACTGGTTTTGAGGAAAGGCAAATACGGAAGTTTTATTGCCTGCTCCGGTTATCCTGAATGTAAATTCACAAAAAAAGAGAGTATTGATACGGGAATTTTCTGTCCTTTAAACTGTGGTGGAAAGATAGTGAGTAGAAAAACAAAAAAAGGAAAGATATTTTTTGGCTGCAGTAATTTCCCTAAGTGTGATTTTGCCACGTGGGATGAGCCCATTCATCAATCCTGCCCCGGGTGCGGTCGTGAATTTGTGCTCCGGAAAAATCAGATAAGAGGAGAGCCCTATCTATACTGCAGCAATGAAGAATGTAATTATAAAGAGAACGTTGAGAAAGAAAAGATTTGGGATAGAAAAGGGCCCGCTCGGGAAGAAGAAGATTTATAAAGAATGCCTCGAATATTTCTGAAAAAAAGAGCTTTTTAGACAATGAAAAAAGAGGTAAACCAGTTCTTGAACTACCTTAAGTATGAAAAAGATGCCTCTCCATTGACAATAAAGAGCTACAGGTCAGATTTAAGCCAGTTGGTGAAATACCTGAGTGAAAAAGGAGTTTCTCTAAAAGAAATTGACAATGTCCTTCTTCGGGGATTTTTAGCCAGACTTTATGATAGAAAAGATAAGAAGTCAACGATAGCCCGCAAACTAGCTGCTATTCGCTCTTTTCTCAAGTTCTGTATGATGAAGAAGTGGCTCGAGGATAATCCAGCTAAAGTAGTAGCCACGCCAAAACAAGAAAAGCATGTTCCGTCTTTTCTTTCAGAGGATGAGATGGCAAATTTTTTGGATTTACCTCCATCTGATAAGGTCCTTGAATTAAGGGATAAAGCAATACTTGAGCTTCTCTATGCAACTGGCATAAGAGTGAGCGAACTTATTGGGATTAATCTTGAGGATCTAACTTTTGAAGAGAGGCTTATACGGGTTAGAGGCAAAGGAAAGAAAGAAAGGCTTTTGCCGTTTGGGAGGAAAGCAGAAGAGAGCTTGGTTAGGTATATTCAAGCCAGGCACTCAATCAATAAAGGCAGAATTGATGAGAAGAGCTTGTTTTTGAATTACCGGGGCCAGCGGCTTACTCCTCGTTCTGTAGAAAGGATTATTGACAAATACATCCTACTTTCAGCTTTGAAGAGAAAAATAAGTCCGCATTCCCTTCGTCATTCCTTTGCCTCTCATTTATTGAGTCGGGGCGCAGACTTGAGAGTCATCCAGGAACTTTTAGGTCATGAAAGTTTAGCCACAACCCAAAAATACACTCATCTTGATTTGCCTCAACTTCTCAAAGTATATCGTAAAAGCCACCCCCGCTCCTGACTTTCCCACTCTAATTGTTCGATTCAACTTTTTGATCTCCTGTAAATTCTACTTTTGTTAAAAGTTGCCTCGATGGCGCCAAGAAATTCTTTCTATTCGATTTTCACCTTCTTTAAAAAATATGACAAGATCTGCCCGTTTTTTTCTTTTGTATACATGGTTTAATGGAATGGAGATAAGGAAGATGTGGAAGGAGGGCTACCCGTGTAAACGTATGTTGTCTTGGGTGTATCGTATTCTGTTAACAAATATTTACATTATTAGATTTTGATATTAGGAAATCAACTGAAAATAAATGAGATAGAATTTTCAGCCACGATGGCCTCAATATTGCATAGGATTTGGGCGAAAGGAGGTTTTTATGAAAAGCTTTTTAGTTAAGGGTTTAGTAGCAAGTGTTATCCTGGGTCTTTTTCTTTCTTTTCTTCCCTATCTTCAGGCAGAATCAGAAACAGAGAGTGAGAAGATCAATATCAACACAGCATCTTTAGAGAAGCTCCAGAAGCTTCCCAGGATTGGAGTGAAAGTAGCTCAGCGAATCATTGATTACAGGAAAGCTAACGGTAAATTTAAAAAGATTGAGGAAATCATGAAGGTTAAAGGGATTGGCGAAAAAATTTTTAAGGGGATAAAGGATTCAATCACTGTAGGAAACAAGATAAAGGAAAAGTGAAATAAGGGGGAGAGGTTCTGCCTCTCCCTTTCCTGTTCCTCCAGAATCATTCCTTACGTTAACGTAGTCGCTTTAAGGGAGAAGGAGAATATAGTGATGAATAAAGAAGAAGTTATTGATTCTATTGTCGAAAAAGCTGAAGAGATAGAAAAAGAAATTTATGAACTTACTGGGAAAGTGTTTTGTGGAACCTCAGGAATTGGAATCCTTAAATCGGGATTAAGGAAAACAGCAGTTTCCATCGCTCAAAATATTGCTCAGGCTGTCTTAGAATTTCCGAATAAGAAGTGTTTAATGTACATTCAAAAATCTTTATCTTTGCTTAAAACTTTAAATTACTACAATTTTATTTCTAGAAAAATAGGATATTTTACCTCAAGCCAGTATTTTCGACTCAAGAAGAAGATAAAAGATATTACTGAGCGAACGTCCCTTGCACTGAAGAATTTCAGGGTGTAAATGAGGAATGACTCCTTAAGTTTCTTGAGTTGAATTTAAAAGTCAACTTGGTTAAAAAAAACGAAAAGGAAAATTCTTATTTTTTCTCCTCGAGACCTAAATAAAGAATGAGAAAGGCTTTGAGCTTGTTGAGGGCTCGGCCGCGGTGGCTAACTCTATTTTTTTCCTCAGGTGATAGTTCAGCAAAAGTCTTGTTTAAAGGCGCGTAGAAGAAAATGGGATCATAGCCAAAACCATGAGTTCCTTTTTTCTCAAAAGTTATGAAACCATTTACTTTTTCTTTGATTTCTTTGATAGTCTTGCCCTTATCTGTTACTACCATGCAGGAAACAAATTGGGCTTTTCTCTTGTCAAAGGGAACATCCTTCATTAATTTCAGAACTTTTTTTATGTTTTTTTCGTCTGTGGCATGAATACCAGAGAACCGGGATGAGAAGATTCCAGGAGCTCCCTTCAAATAGTCAATTTCAAGGCCAGAGTCTTCCCCGAGGGTTAAGATCTGGTACTGCTGGCTGTAGAAAGCGCTTTTTCCGCGGGCATTATTTATGAATGTTTTTCCCTTTTCTAAAAAGATTGCTTTTGTGTTAATTTCCTTAAGGCTTAGAGTTTTCAACGGAAGACATGCAAGATATTCTTTTATTTCTCTTGCCTTTCCTTGATTTGTCGTGGCGATTAGAAGTTTCTTTTCAGTCAATTCTTATCTCTAAAATCTCTCTCAGGTCAAAAAGACCTTGGTTGAACTCCTGTTCTTTTTCTTCTGATGAAGAAAAGGCGAAGCTGATAAGGGAAAACTCGCCTTCTTTTCTCACTCGAAGGCTCTCTATTTTAATGCCGATGTTAAGAGCAAGTTTATTGAGGTTAGATAATATTTCATCAGGAATTTTTGTCTTGAGATTGTAGTTGAAGTATTGTCTTTTCAAGTATTTCTCTTCGATATGGCGGAAAAAGACCAGGGTCAGTATAACAAGACAGGTGAATATTATCCCTTCCCAATAAAAGCCAGCTCCTATCACTAATCCTAATCCTGCAACCACCCACAGGGTTGCGGCTGTTGTCAATCCCTGAACGATTCCTCTAGCCTGGATAATTGTTCCTGCTCCGATAAACCCAATTCCGGCTATTACTCCAGCAGATATTCGTGTCAGATCGATTCCTTCGGTTTCTTTTCCCTGGAAAATTAGTCCGGAAAGGATCATCATCATGGCTGATCCGACACAAATGAGGATGTTTGTTCTGAATCCAGCAGGCTTTTCTCTCGTCTCTCTTTCAAGACCGATTAATCCTCCCAATGCTATAGCTAAAAGAAGCTTAAGGGCTATTTCTATGAGGCTCATTGTTTTTCTCCTTAAATCTCCGCCTTCCTCGATTTTGAATTACTTGCCGAGAAAATGGTTGAACCAGAAATCAACATAGTGGCGGTTAGAATGCCCTCTCTTTTTTTCCCTGAATCCGTGTCTCTGGTTAGGATAGAGCATAAATTCGAATTTTTTTCCGAGGTTCATAAGTTTATCGATGAGCTGGATAGTGTTTTGCATGTGAACATTGTCATCCATACTTCCGTGAGCGAGGAATAGGACTCCTTTGTATTTGTCGGCATGATTCATTACCGAGCCAAATTTATATCCTTCCTTATTTTCAGATGGTTTATCCATATATCGCTCTGTATAGACTGTATCGTAAAGCCTCCAATCCGTAACAGGAGCACGTGCATAGCCATGAGTGAAGTAATCCGCGCCATAGCTCAATGCCATACACGTTGTATAACCTCCATAACTCCCTCCAGTTATTCCGATTTTGTTCTTGTTTATGAATGGCTTTTTATACAGCCATTTTACAGCTTCGATAAAGTCATGCATTTCCCATTTTCCGAGACAGCGGTGCATGAGAGAAACTCCTTTTTTACCAAAATGACCCGAACCACGGTGGTCAACGCTGATGACGATGATCCCTTCCTGAGCCATATAGAACGAGGAGAGTCGGGGAAAAGAGTTAGAAACTGTGCTTGCCCCAGGTCCACCATAGATTATGAATAAAACAGGATATTGTTTGCTCTCATCGAAATCAAAAGGGAGAATCCAGCGGGCTGGAAGATGCCAACCGTCTTCTGTGGGAATAGAGAAAAGCTCAACTTTCCCCAGGGCATATTCTTCTATGAGAGGAGTGCGGCTCTTGGCAATGTTCCTCAAAAGAGTTTCTTCAGTGCTGAAGAGGTCCTGCCTTGAAGGCTTGTAAATGTTCGAGAAATAGTCGATGAAATAGCTTCCTCCAGGCGAGACGAGAACACGGTGTGAGCCGGGCTCTTTTGTTAGTCGTTTTAAACCGGTGCCGTCCAACTTAACCCCGAAAAGGTGGGTTTCTGTTGATTTGTCTTTCCTGGCAGTGAAGAAGACTTGTTCTTTTTGTTCGTCTACTAAAGAAATGCTGGTTACCGTCCATTCTCCCTTGGTCAATCTTTTCTTCAGGTTTCCTTTCAAGTCATAGTAATAGAGATGGCTCCAACCGTCGACATCGCTGCGGAGAAGAAAGCCGCTTCCATCCTTGAAAAAATAGAGGTCTTCAAAGAATTCTACCCAAGAGGATTGTTTCCCGTTATAAATTTCTCTTTTCTTGCCTGTTTTGAGGTCTACTGTGTAGATTTTTATATTGGTCTGGTCACGGTTCATCCACTGGAAGGTGAGTGTAGAGCTGTCAGGGAACCAGAAGGGCCAGGCCACATAGTCGTCAGCTTCATCATTTATATCAGCCCAAATCACTTTGCCATCTTTGATTGAGGCAATTCCCAGTTTTACCTTAGGATTTGGATCGCCTGCTTTTGGGTATCTTTCTATCTCGAGCTCTCCATGAACCCCTCTTGCTCTAAAAAGAGGAAAGGTGGGTACAGGACTGTCATCAAAGCGGAGAAAAGCTATTCTGTGGCTGTCCGGAGACCACCAAAAAGCTGTATGCTGTGATCTTCTTCCCAGAATTTCCTCGTAATACACCCAGGAAGCCCAGCCGTTGTAGATAGTCTCAGAGCCGTCGGAAGTAAGCTGGTGTTCCAAGCCACTCTTTATATCGAGGACATAGAGGTTGTGATCTCGTGTATAGGCCAGATAATTTTCGTCTGGTGAAAGATGAGGATTTCTCTCTTTGCCAGGGCTTGCAGTTAAGCGCCTCAGTTTTTCCATCTTTACCGAGTAAAAGTAAAGGTCATCCTTGAAGGAGTAGACCAAGCCGCTGTGGTCTTTAGTAGAAATTACATGTTTAGTTGCATTCATATCTTTGGGAAGCGCCGTCTGGATTTGCTCGTAGTCAAGAAGTAGAGTTTTTTTGCCTGTTCTTGCGTGTGCTTTGAATAGTTTTGTCACTTGTTCTTCCTCGTCCATCTCAGATAAAAGATAATGTTCGTCATCGATCCAATTGCGGATTATGGAGATTGGTTTTATGATACGTGGCTCGGCATTCCTGAAAGCCTGTTCATACGTTATTTTTTTTAGATTTTTTTGAGAGCGGGCTTCGCCATTCAAAAAAAAGAATAAAAATACAATAAAGGTTCCGTATAGAAAATAACGAGTTTTTTTATTTTTCATTTGCTCTCCTTACCTCCATAAAATATATGAGTTTTTAACATTTGACATGACTGAATGTCAACAGAGAAACGGTTGTTTTGAGCTTTTATCTTTGTTTACTTTGTGTCATTTTTAGAGAAATAGGTTGAAATTCACAAGATCAAACCGATTGAATAAATAGCCATTTTAATCTTAAATTTTTTTAAACTTGAGAAAACAGTTATTTTTTTTATATATTTACTTTACTACATTTTGAGCTAAGTATGTTTTTTAGCGATATGGATAGTCCTGAGGTATTAATAATATAAGAGGGAATAAAGGAGATAAATTGAGGAGAAAAAAATTTTTTATGTTGATTTTTTGCCTAGTTTTTCTGGCAGGAACTTCTGCAGAAGGTAAAAGCGGGGAAGAAGTTACGCCGTCATCGGATCCTCCTGTGAAATTAAGTGGATACAATCAAGTAAGGTATACTTATCAGGAAGAAGGTTTTCATGGATTCAGAATAAGACGAGCCAGAGTTAGATTAAAGGGAGATCTTCTTGAGGATATCACTTATACTCTTCAGGTCGATGTAACACAAAGTCCTATTTTGTTGGATGCTCATGTTGGAATTGACTTTGTGTCTCAAGCAAAGCTATCATTCGGCCAATTTAAAGTTCCTTTCAGCTTGGAAAATCTTACATCAAGTTCTGCCTTGGATACAATTAACCGTTCACTGACCGTGGAAAAATTATGTCCTGGCCGGGATATTGGGAGTAAAGGGCGAGACATTGGAGTTGCTATAAAGGGACGATTATCAGAAATAGAATACACTGTTGGAATTTTTAATGGGTCAGGGATAAATAAAACTGATGATAATGATAGAAAAGACATCGCAGGAAGATTTGTGTTTCATCTCTTTAGAAATCTTAGCTTCGGACTGTCTTACTACAACGGCAGATATGGATTTCATCCTGGAGATCCAGCAGTAAAGAGAAATAGAAGCGGAATAGATATAATTTTTGTTCAACAAGAATTCTCGATAAAGGGAGAATATATTTTTGCAAGGGATGACCAGACCGAAAAATACGGTTGGTATCTTCAAGGTGGCTACTTTATCATGCCAGAAAAAATTCAAGCAATTGTCAGATACGACTCCTTTGATAAAAATAAGGATACAAGAGAAGACCGCATTGATGTGATTATCTTTGGCATGAATTGGTTTTTTTCAAATAAAACAAAATTTCAGATCAATTATGAGTATCATAAAGGAGAATCGGAGGAAGATTCTGGTAATGTAATCTTAGTGCAGTTTCAAGCAGGTTTTTAAAAAGAAAAATTGTTTAAACCTCCATTTCTAGCTTTTCAAGCAGCAGTTCAGTCCCAGCCAGAGTTTTCAATTCTCGAGAGCCGCATCGAGGGCAGATAAAAACAAAATCGTCCTTTGTGACTTCTGATTTGCATTTTTTGCATTGTATTTTGAGAGGAACTTCTTCCATTTCCAAGGTTGCACTGTGTGCAATGGTATCTTTTCTGTATAATTTAAAGGCTGTTTCTAAAAACTCAGGAACAACTCCAGCGAGTTTTCCCACCTTGAGCTTTACATAAACAATTTTCTTAGCTTTATGTTCTGTTGCTTTTTCTTCTAAGATTTCGAAAAGATTTGTCACTATGGAGAGTTCATGCATGTTGGTTGCGAATTTTATTTAAATGAGAAAGGAAGAAAGACATGAGTTCATCGATTCCTGAATCCTTGAGGGCAGATGTGATAAAAATCTCAAGTCGAGGATTTATTTCCAGTGCTTCCTTTTTGACCTGTTCCAGATCAAAAGGTAGAAGGGAGAGAAGATCAGCTTTGCTAATAATCAGACAGTCTGAAGTTGTAAATGCTTTAGGGTATTTTTTGGGCTTGTCATCTCCTTCAGGAGTGGAGAGGAGTACACAGCGCAGCTTTTCTCCGAGATCATAGCTTGCAGGACAGACGAGGTTGCCCACATTCTCGATAAAGAGAAAGTCTAAATCAGCCGGAATTTCAGAAAAGACTTTGGCTATCATCTTTGCCTCGAGATGACAGGCTCCACCTGTTATGATTTGCCAGGCAGGTATACCCCTAGCTCTTAGCTTCTCGGCATCCCTTTCTGTCTCGATATCTCCTTCGATAACAGCCATTTTGTAGTCGGGTTTTATTTTTTCTCCAATCCGCTCCAAGAGAGTTGTTTTTCCTGCACCCGGGGAACTAAGAAAATTAATGGTCAAGATTCCCTTGTCTTCAAGATTTTTTCTGATCTCTGAAGCTATTTTCTTGTTTGAACCGAGAAGTTCTTCTAAAACTAGTACTTCTTTTTTCTTCATCTTTGAGTTTTACCAGTCTGGCATATCTATCGTTTCATATGATCTTTAAAACTTCCTTCACTTTCTGCAATATAGCCGGGAGTGCTTCTGTCATTTCTTCAGATAAGCCTTCGCCAAGATTATACAAGTTTTTTGCCTCCGCAGCCACAATTCTAATTTTAGATGGGACTTTAAGTCCCATTTTTTTTCCGATTTTTAAAGTTTGAGGTACAGAGACATAGTGAGGGGAAGGCCCAGGAATGTGCCTCAGGTCTTTTTCTTCTAGGAGGTGTACCCTCCCCGTAGCTGGATTCATTTTTTTTATGGTATCGATTATTATGAGCCTGTCATAACCTACGATGACATCCAAGAGGGAAAGACCTGAAAGAGAGCATTCCTCAAGGTCTACATTTTTAAACAATGGTGATGAATTTTTCTTTTCTTTGAGTTCGCGCTTCAATCTTCGGACTACATGAAGGCCTACTCCGTCATCTCCATACAATTCATTACCCAAGCCTAAAATTAGTGTTTTCATAAGGATAAAGGTAAAAAATTCTCACTTGTTAAAATATTTTTTGATAAAGAATTTTACTATAAATAAAAAAATTAGTTCAACGAAAAATTCACATCAGGAGGGAAACCTGGAATTGAATGAATAAGTTCTATCAATGTGAGTAGACAATTTTCATCTACCAATTAATAATGTATCAATATTTCACTTGAGAAAAATGAGATTTTTCACGTTTGAAATCCAATTATACCCTAATAAAACCAGGGGACGAATCATTTTTTCTGTTAATTAAGGTAAGAAAACCATCCGCATTTTTCATCTCAAAAAATGGAACTCCCCATTATTAAACTGAATTATCATAGGATAAACTTGATTTATTTTTTACATAATATTTTATCTGTGTTATAAGCGATAGAGAATACCGGCTGATGATAGTCGAACGAAAGTTGGGGAAAATCGTTATACTTATATAGAGAGATGTTAATATCTTCCAAAAAGGAGGAAAGATTACATGAGCAGAATAACAGATGTTTTGTCCGGATTGCTATCTTCCACATCAAAAATTTTGAAACGCTCTGAAATCCGAGAGCTCCTGAAACTTACAAGACAGCCAGGAGTCATTTCTTTCGCAGGCGGGCTGCCTTACCCAGGCCTTTTTCCAACAGAAGAGATGAAGGATGTGGTTAATACAGTTTTAGAACGGGAAGGAGAGCTAGCGATGCAATACGGGCCAACTGAAGGGGACAGCAGACTGATTGATTTTCTGGTGAAATGGATGAAAGAAGACGAGGGGGCTGAAATAGGCAATAATAATATTTTAATTGTCTCAGGCTCACAGCAGGCCTTGGACTTGATAGGCAAAATATTTATTGATCCTGGTGATCCGATAATTATCGGACTTCCATCCTATCTTGGAGCCTTGCAGGCATTCAACAGTTATAGAGCAAGCATGATAGGTGTTCCTGTTGATAAGCAAGGCATGAATGTTGATATGGTAGAGGAGATCTTAAAAGAGCATGAAAAAAAAGGCGAAAAGATAAAATTTATATATGTGGTTCCAGACTTTCAAAATCCTGCCGGAGTTACGATGACTCTGGAACGCAGGGAAAAACTTCTAGAGCTGTGCTACCAGTATGGGACAATAGTAGTGGAAGACAGTCCGTACCGTGAACTAAGATTCGAAGGGAAATCTATTCAAATGTTAGGAGCAATGGATAAAAAGGGGTATGCATTTTCTCTGCATACGTTTTCAAAAATATTATTCCCAGGCACCCGTCTGGGTTGGATTATTGCAAACAAGGCCATCATGGATAAACTTATAATGGCTAAACAGCCTGCAGATTTGTGTACTTCGCCCTTTAATCAGGCCGTTATTTACGAATTTTGCAGGCGCGGCCTCTTAAAACCGCACATTGAAAAAATTATTAGTGTCTACAGGAAAAAACGTGATGTGATGCTTCAGGCTTTAGAAAAATTCATGCCAAAAGAGGCGGGAATCGATTGGACACATCCTGGAGGCGGGCTTTTCTTATGGGTGACTTTGCCTGAACATTTAGACGCAGGAGCATTATTTCCTAAAGCAGTTGATAAAAAAGTTGCCTATGTTATGGGTTCTGCATTTCATTGTGACAGAAGCGGCAAGAATACAATGAGGTTGAATTTTTCCTTTCCGAGTGAAGAACAGATCGATAAAGGGATTGAGCGGCTTTCAGGTTTAGTGAAGGAAGCGCTGTAGAGTTACTTATTATTTAGCTTTTTATCTTTTGAGCTGCTTGATAAGTTCTCTATCCTTGTCGTAAATATTAATGACGAGAGGCATGTCTCCCGGGAGAGCGTGAGTTCCGCAAGCGTGGCAGGGATCGTATGGCCTGAAAGCCATTTCAGCCATGTTCAGCAGTCCTTCTGAAACTTTCCCGCCCTTGATGAATGCCTTGGCAGCTTTTTCGATAGACATGTTTATTGCTGCGGCATTATGAATTGTAGCTACGATGAGGTTTGCCTCTGTCATTATTCCCTTTTCATCTGTTTTATAGTGGTGAATGAGAACCCCTCGCGGTGCCTCGACAATGCCAAATCCCTCATCAGGCGTTTCTGTAGGAATATTCCGGATGTTTGGGTCAGTTATGTCTTTATCTTCGAGAAGCTGAACCATTTTTTCTGCGCCCTGAAGAGTCTCAATGAGCCGTGCCCAGTGGAAAGCTAAGGTATTGTGGACAGGTTTTCCGCCGAGGGTTTCGTACATCTTATCGTAATGATCTTGAGCGAGGGGAGTAGCCATTCCGTCAGAAGCATTTAGCCGGGCCAATGGAGCGACTCGGTAAATGCTGCTATCTTTTCCTTCAACAAAGCCTTTCCAGCCTATTTTTTTCAAAAAGGGAAACTTGATATAGCTCCAGGGTTCCACGTGCTCAGCTACGTGATCAAGATATTCGCTTGGTTTGAATTTAGCAAACTCTTTTCCTTCGGGATCGACGACTCGAATATCTCCATCATAAAAATCGACTTTATTATTTCCGTTTACCTGACCCATGTAGTAGGTCACGATTTTATATGCATCACCAACAACAATATCCACATATTCCTTGTTTTTGAGCACAACATCATTAAAAATTTGAAGGGCAAACTGGGCAAACTCCACTGCATACTTTGCTGTCTCCAAAAATTGGACTCTGTGCTCTTCATCAAGGCCCTTAGAGACTCCACCAGGAAGGCCGCAGACAGGATGGATAACTTTTCCACAGAGATAATTGAGGATCTCCCTGCATTCTCTTCGCAGTCTTATTACTTTCCCACCTATTTCCAGGCCCACTTTTCCTAAAACACCGAGTATGTTCCTCTCTGCTGCAGGAGCCTGAGGGCCGACCACAAAATCAGGCCCACCAAGGAAAAAGAAATGCAATGTATGATCTTCGGTGTAGAAAGCATTGTAGATTAAATCTCTTATTTTTCTTGCTGCCGGAGTTGGCTCAATGTGAAATAGATCATCCAGGCACTTTGTTGATGCCATATGGTGAGCGGTAGGGCAGACTCCGCAAATTCGGGGAGTTATTCGCGGCATTTCCTCAGCAGGCCTTCCCACAGCAAACTGCTCAAATCCGCGCAATTCAGGGATTTGGAGAAAGGCTCGTTCCACATCTCCCTTATCATCCAGGAAAATCTCGATTTTTCCGTGACCTTCCAAACGAGTTATTGGATCTATGGTTATTCTTTTATTATTATTGCTCATTTTATGGCCTCCATTCTTCTTCGTCTTAAGATCGACGTTGGTAAACTGAACCTATAAAAAGTTCCGGCGGGATCAATAATTGTCTCTACAATTTTTTCAATTTCTTTCTCATCGGTCGTATCTAAAATAGATGCAAAAGCAGAAAGAAATTTTGCTCCCTGGTCATATACCTGGTCAGTAGGGCCAAAGCAGCCTCGGCAGGGCATGTTGGCTTCAATGCATCTCTCACCACAGCCTGTTCGGGTAGCAGGACCCATACAGATAATTCCCTGATCTAGGAAACATTTTTCAGGATCGATCTCAACTTCCCACGGTCTTTTGATCTCCTTAATAGCGAGTTTTTCAGGCTTTGTCTCATTCCTGTCGCAATCATCGCAGAGAGACTTATTCGGAGAAAGAACTGCCCCTTTGGGTGGGAGTTTTCCTTCGAGGATGGCTTGGACTGCATTCAGGATTAAATCTCGGGGAGGAGCACACCCTGGGAGATAGTAATCCACGTCAATAACCTGGTTTAGAGCATACACTGTGTCATAAAAACTGGGAAGTGTGAGTTTCTTGCCGTCTACTTCAGTTTTTTCTAAGGGGACAGTTCCATCAGGATTGTCTGTCGAAGGTGTGGTTTGGTATACGCGTCTAAAAATGGTTTCTTTATTCCAGAAATTACCCAGACCGGGAATGCCACCTAAATGGGAACAGCTTCCATGTGCTACGACGAGCTGCGATTTTTTTCTTAAGAGCTTTACCATCTCTTCCTGTTCCGAGAGTCTTACGGCTCCGTTGATGAAGCAGACAGCAATCGAGCCATCCTCCATGGCCTCAACGTCTTTTTTCTTGAAATCTAGAGCAACTGGCCAAAAAACAATATCCACAGCTTCTACAACTTTAAGAATGTCTTCAGCCAAGTCGACAATGGATTCTTCGCATCCTCCGCAGGATGCACACCAGTAAAAGGCGACTTTAGGTTTCGTTGCGCTCATTTTTGCCTCCGTTTAGACCTAAAGGTCCTAATTTTTTTATTTGTTCTGAAAATTCATTACAAACCTGCTGGAATTTTGCTCCTTCTGCGGCAGATACCCATTCCAATCTAAACCTTTCTCTCTCGATGCCCAATTGTTCCAGCATCTTTGAGAGGAGCCTATGTCTTCTCAATGCTTTATAATTACCCTCTTGATAATGGCAGTCTCCTGGGTGACATCCAGAAATAAGCACACCATCAGCTCCTTCTTTGAAAGCTTTCAGCACAAATTGGGGATCAACCCGACCGCTACACATAACTCGGATGATCCGCAGATTGGGTGCGTATGTCATTCGGGCTGTGCCTGCTAAATCAGCGCCTGTATAGGAGCACCAATTACACAAGAAACCGACTAATTTTGGTTCGAAAGCTTCATTACCCATATTTAGCCTCCTTACTCTATGAATATTCCTTCAATTTCAGCGAAAATTTGGGCGTCGCGGAAATGTTTCTGCTGTGATGCTCCGCAGGGACAGGCTGAAACACAGGTTCCACAACCCTTACAGAGAGCATCATTAATCTCAGAAATCCCTTTTTCTTTATCATAAGTTATGGCTGTAAACGGACAGAGCCCGACACAGATTTGACATCCAGAGCAGAGCTCTTCATCAATTTCTGCAGTAATAGGCTCTAGTTCGAATATCCCTTTATCTGCTAAGGCTAGAGCTTCAGATGCAGCTGCTCCTGCCTGAGCAACGGTGTCAGGAATATCCTTTGGTGACTGGCATGACCCGGCCAGGAATATGCCATCGGAGAAGGTGGAAACAGGAGCAAGCTTTGGATGTCTCTCTAAAAAGAAAGTATCCTGGCTGCATGAAATGTTGAATGTTCTGGCAATTTCATTCTGATCCATTCCTGGTTCAAGTCCTACGGCAAGTATAACCATATCCACCGGGATTCTCCTAACTATTCCAATTAAAGTATCTTCGACCCTGATGATAAGTTTTCCTGTTTCTTCCTCCGTTAAGGGGATATCTGTTACTTCTGAGACTCGTCCTCTTATAAATCTTGTGCCTTCCTCAAGAAGTCGATGGTAGAATTCTTCATAGCCTTTTCCAAAACATCTCATATCAATGTAGAAATCGTATATGTCGGCATTTGTCTTTTCTTTTATGAGGTGAGCGAATTTCAGAGAATACATACAGCAAACTCGAGAACAGTATTCATTGTAATTTTCATCCCGGGAACCGACACAGTGAATAATACCCACTGACTTGGGTTCTTCTCCATTGGCTAGAAAGATTTTTCCATCTGTTGGGCTTGAAGCATTGACCAGTTTTTCAAATTCCATGGCTGTGATTATATTGTTGAATCTTCCATAGCCATATGCAGGTATTCTTCGTGGATCAAAGGGCTTAAAGCCTGAAGCAAGAATGACTGAACCCACTTCGACTTCTATTTCTTTATCTTCCATTTCATGATTCACTGCTTCTCTGTCACATACTCTTTCACAGATTTTGCATTCTCCAGTCTTGAAGTGAATGCAGGTGTCTTCATCGATGAATGGTACCATGGGAACAGCTTGGCGGATTGGGACTCGAATAGCAGTTGAGGGACCAAGATTTAATTCTTCATGAATAACTTTTCTTCCGCGTGTATCTTCGACAGTTATAGCTTCAGTAGGACAGAAGAAAGCGCAGGCAGTACAGCCGATACAGGCTTCGGAGGGTTCACCAAAAGGAGTGTAAACTTTTCGCTCTTTTCCTCTTTCTGAAAAGCTGATGGCATTAGCTCCAACGATCTGCTCACATGTCCGGACACAGAGTCCGCAAAGTATACATTTCTCTTCAGGATCAGTTATTTCAAACCTTGTTTTTTCAATTCCTAATCCTTTTGCAATTTCTTGAACCTTTTCAGCAGCAGGAGCTCTGGCCATTATCATTTCTATATTTAGTTTTCGAGCTTTTAATGCCCTTTCTGAATCTGTTTCTACAATCATTCCTTTTCGTACTTTTGTATTGCATGATGTAACGAGTTCAGATGTATCTCCAATTTTTATTTCAACCATACAGATACGACAAGCTGCATATGGCTCAAGTAGAGGGTGATAGCATAGAGTGGGAATTTTTATATCTAGCTGTTCCGCAGCTTGGAGAATGGTTATTCCTTCTTCGACCTCTATAGATTTCTTATTAATAGTTAGCTTGATTTTTTTATTTTTACTCATTATTTACCTCCTTTTCCCTCTAAGTCACATCTAAGACAGCGCCTAGCCTCTTGGATCGCCATTTCTTCAGAGATTCCTGCTTCTACTTCTTTAAAATTGCCAGCTCTTTCTTTAGGACTGAGACTGGGCATTTGAGGTCTTCCCCTTTCTTCTGTGATTTCTTCTTCAGTTAATTCAACAGGTAAAACTTCCATCACTGGTTTTAACGGTTCGTATTCTCTTTCAAGGTTAGCCCCCTTCAAATATCTATCGATGGATTCAGCAGCATTTTTTCCTGCCTGCATCGCCTGCAGAACTGTTGCCGGGCCCAGCACAACATCTCCCCCAGCGAAAATCCCAGGCACATTGGTAGCCATTGTCTCAGGATCAACTCCGAGAGTGTTCCACCCGGATATTTTCAGTTTTGATTTTCCATTGAGGAATGAAAGATCTGGTTCTTGACCAATCGCAGGCATGAGGGTGTCAATTTCAATCTCATATTCTGTGCCTTCTACGGGGACAGGTCTTCTTCTCCCTGATTCGTCAAAGTTTTCAAGGGCCATCCTTGTACATTTTATTCCTGCTAGCTTGCCATTTTTCGAGATGACTTCAACAGGCAATGTTAGAAAATCTATCTTGATTCCTTCTTCAACCGCAGCTTCGATGTCTTCTTTATTAGCCGGCATTTCCGGTCTTGTACGTCTGTATAAAATGGTTACCTCAGCTCCTAGGCGCCAGGCAGTCCGGGCTGCATCGATTGCAGTATTGCCGCCTCCCACTACAGCAACTTTTTTTCCTATTTTCGCTTTTTTGTTTAAATTATAGTTTTTCAAGAATTCAATAGGGTCTATTACACCTTCAACATCCTCACCTGGGATGCCTAATTTCAAATTAACAGGAGCGCCTGTGGCGATAAATATAGCTTTATATCCCTGGTTGAAAAGGCCGTCTAAGGAAACGTCTTTTCCCACAGTAGTGTTGGTTCTGATGTCAACGCCCATTTCTTTTATGTCGTTAATCTCAAAGTTTAGGATGTCTTTTGGAAGCCTGTAGTCCGGAATTCCCCATGCCAGCATTCCTCCCGCAACTGAAGCAGCTTCAAATATTGTTACATCATATCCGAGTTGAGCCAGCTTCCAGCTAGCCATGAGACCAGCAGGCCCAGAGCCGATAATGGCAATTTTTTCGTCTTTTTTTGGTCCCCGTTTAAAGGAAGGTGTGTATCTTCTTTCTTTTCCATAATCGGTAACAAACCGTTTTAAGTCCCTAATGGCAATCGGCTCTCCTATCTCCCCAGCCCGACACTTGACTTCACAGGGATGATGGCACACTCGGCTACATATACTAGGTAAAGGATTTGCTAATCTGTTAACATCCAAAGCCTCTTTGAATTTTCCGTGGGCGATAAGGGCAACGTAAGATGCTGCATCAGTACTGATGGGACAAGCATAGTGGCATGGTGAGGAAACTACTTCTTTACACTCTGCTGCAGTACATCTTTTATATTTAATATGAGCTTCGTACTCGTCCCTAAAATAACGTAGAGTGGTTAAAACAGGATTTGGGGCTGTATTTCCCAAACCACAGAGAGCTGTATCTTTCGTGCTTCGAGCCAAATCTTCCAGTAATGTTAAGTCTTCCATATCTGCTTTTCCTTCTTTAATTCTGGTTAAAATTTCTAACATCCTGGGTATACCTTCACGGCAGGGTGTACATTTGCCGCAAGATTCATCTCTTGTGAAATTTAGAAAATACCTGGCCATTTCAACCATACAATTGTTCTCATCAGCCACAACCATACCTCCTGAACCCATCATGGCTCCTGCTTCAATCAGACTCTCATAATCCACAGGAAGATTGAGGCATTTAGAGGGCAAGGCTCCGCCTGATGGACCTCCGATCAGTACAGCCTTGAATTTTCTGTCACTGTGGATGCCTCCTGCAATATCAAAGATTAATTCTCCGAGCGTTATCCCCATAGGGACCTCAACAAGGCCTGCATCCTTAATTTTTCCCGCTACCGAAAATACTTTAGTCCCTTTACTTGTTTTTGTTCCAATCTTTGAATACCAATCTGCTCCCCAATTGATTATGGCAGGGACATCTGCCCATGTTTCAACATTGTTAATGTTTGTAGGTTTACCCCATAAACCGTTTTCTGCGGGATATGGAGGCCTCGGACGGGGCTCACCGATTTTTCCTTCAATCGAGGCAATGAGAGATGTCTCTTCTCCGCAAACAAACACACCAGCTCCCTTGATTACTTCTATCTCAAAGTTGAAACCCGAACTGAGTATGTCTTTCCCGAGAAGGCCATAGTCTCTTGATTGATCAATTGCCTTCAGCATTCTTTCTACAGCCAGAGGATATTCACTTCTTACGTATACATATCCTTTATTTGCTCCTATTGTATAAGCTCCGATAGTCATTCCCTCCAATATAGAGTGAGGATCAGCCTCTACAATACTGCGGTCCATAAAAGCTCCAGGGTCACCTTCATCCGCATTACAAATGACAAATTTCTCATCTCCCTCTGCTCCTCGTGCGAATTCCCATTTTATTCCTGTTGGGAATCCACCGCCACCTCGACCTCGAAGCCCTGACTTCTTTATCTCCTCTATCGTTTCTTCAGGTGTCATTTTCGTGAGTACTTTGGATAAGGCTGCATAGCCATCCCTGGCAATATAATCATCTATCTTTTCAGGATCAATAATTCCCTTGTTCCTCAAAGCGATGAGGATCTGTTTCTTGAAAAAGGAAATATCCGCCATTTTAGGGATAGGCTCTGCTTCTGCCGGAGGTGTATACATAAGTCTTTTTACTGGTCGTCCTTTAAGGAAGTGCTCTTCTACTAAGTACGGGATATCTTCTTCCTGTATTTTTTGATAAAAAACGCCATCAGGTTGAACGAGCATGATAGGTCCTGCTGCACAGAATCCATTACAGCCTGTCATGACTGTTAAAACTTCTTTCTCAAGGTTGTGCTTTTTTATTTCCAGCTCCAATGCTTCTCTGATTTGAAAGGACCTGTTGGAAACACAGCCTGTTCCTGCACAAATCATTAAGTTAATACGGTAACTACTCATTTTAGAATCTCCTTAATAAGAAGTTTTTTCGCTTCCATACCCAAGGGCATACTCGGTTACCATATTTCCATCCAGAACGTGGGCTTTAATTATTTTTTTCATTTTTCCGCCATCAAGGTCTACATATTTCACAGGAGCTTTCCCCACAATTTCTACAGTGGCCATGGGCTCTCTACTGCATAATCCAGCACATCCTGAAGTTGAAACGAGAATATCTTTTCTTTCAATTTTTCCAACTTCTTCGAGCAGTGCATCCATTACTTTTCGAGCTCCTGCAGCGATGCCACATGTACCCATATGAACTGTTATTTTTGCCTTATAGGGGCCGCCTTCTCGCAAAACAATCGTTTTTTTTGCCTCTTCTCTTTTTTCCTCCAAATCCTTCAGCGTAAGTTTAGGCATTTATCCCTCCTTAATTACTTTTTGTGTTCTTTAATTAATGATATGAGCTTATTTTGGCTTACTTTTCCATGCACATCTTTATCAAGAACAACCACAGGGGCAAGACCACAGCAACCCGGACAATTGATCGTTTCTAGGGTAAAGTTCAGATCTTTAGTTGTTTCTCCAGGTTTAACCTTTAATTCTTCTATTACCTTATCAACCAGTCTTTGTCCTCCCCAGACTTGACAGGCTGTTCCCATGCAGACATGGATTTCATGTTTTCCTCGTGGAGTTAGTGTAAAATTTTTAAAGAAGGTTGCCATACTATAGAGCCGGGAAAGAGGAATATTCTGCGCTGATGAAATTTCTTCTAGAACTTCCTTTGGTAAGTAATTGTACTTTTCTTGTACTTCAAAGAGCAGATTCAAGAGAGCACCTTTTTCTCCACTGTATGCTTCGATTATTTCAACTAGTTTTTCATCTTTCATTTTTACCTCCTGATAATTTCTTTTGCATTTCTTTTAAATTCTCCCTGATTATTCTTATCCCATCAGGAGAATTTATGGGTGTTCCGTTAAGTTGAGCTTTTATTATTCCTGTATCTAAATAATATTTATGACGGTTTCTTTTATGGCAATATATGAAATCTATTTCTGGATTTCCCATTATAAGAGTTATTATAGTTTGACTCATATCTCCTATGGGTTTTCGATCAATGTGGCTGTGCTGGAATTCTGCTTTAATTTTTGTTCCTTTTCCTTTTTTTGACGATATGGAGAGATTACCATTAGCTGCCTTTGTTGCTTCTGATAAGAGAGGCAGTCCCAAGCCAAAGCGGCGGGTTGTTTTTGTGGTGTAAAAAGGATCAAGCACTTTTTTCACTGTTTCTTTATCCATGCCTATTCCGTTGTCAATAATCTCGAGTGAGAGTAAATCCTTCTTTTTATCTTCGAGTATTGTTATTTCTATCATATCTGCGTTTGCTGCAACTGAATTTTCAACGATGTCTAATATATGCAAAGATAAATCTTCCATGATTGATTTAGTTTATTAATTTTCTTCCTTCTTCATTTTTTAGAGCTTTTTTTATTTCAGCAACAGTTCCTTCTTCCAAAAGAAAAGATGTAGAGCCCTTGCCAATGTCATCAGGACAGTGAGCATCTGAAGAACAGGTGACGGGATAATTATTTTTTAAAAGATTTTTTGCCTCTTCGAAAGTTGTATTAGAGGAAATTTCAAGAGCGTCTAATTCTATTTGATCCGGAATAAATCCCAATTGGCCGATAATACTAAAAGATTCTCTGTCTATATGAGAAGCTATGGCTATTCCTTTAAAGAGGTGAATTATTCTAATAACTTCATCTAGTGGAATTGTTGTTGCTCCAATTAATAATTTATTGTTAAAACCCGAAACTTCTCCATTTTCATTAACAATAACTTGCATACCGAAGGCTTCTTCGTCATTTTCTCCAGGTAGATTGTTGTAGATATGATCTTGGAGCCTAAGAGCGTTTTCTATATCATCAAAAAGCGCCAGTACATGGACTTCTTCTTGAGAAGTAACTTCCATACCAGGGAGAACATTAATATCTTTGTTTTTTGCAGACATTATCACGGCAAGTGAATTTTCTGAAGAATTATGGTCACAGATACCGATGATATCCATATTTTTTTTCATTGCTTTGGTTACTATTTCTCTGGGAGACATATCTAGCTCTGTGCAGGGTGAAAGGCACGTGTGAATGTGCAGGTCAGCTTTAAAATGTCTTAACATAAATTATGCCTCAGAGCTCATTAATTCATATAATTTACCGGAAATGTTAAATGCCGTTTTTTCAGTTGTCATCAGAGGAATATTCTCCTCTTTGGCCTTTTTTTGGGTTTCTTCGTCAGGAGTTCGGTTATTTACAAATATTATCCCAGCCAGCTCTTTCAATTTAGCCACAGCGATTATATTCTGGTGTGTCTGTAGAGTAATCCATACATTTCCTGATCGGCTGTTAGCAATCACATCGCTGAGAAGGTCGCTTGTATATCCGCCACTAACTTCAACATCCAATTTGCTCTGAGCTGTTAAAACTTTAAGCTTTAGTTTTTCTGTGATTTCTTTTAGTTTCATTTTTTAGTCCTTTCTTTTTTATGCTTTTTTGCATCAGGCTTAACTTGGTTCGCAAAAGGTGACTTATTAAGTAATGCCGATAATTCTTGATAGAGTTCTTGAAATCTTGGGGGGAGTTTGAAAATACAGTCAGTAATTTCTGCTTTTCCCCTTACAACGTCCTCAGCAAAGGTCAAGCAGGTGGGAGAACCGCAGGCTCCGCAGTCAATTTTGGGCAGAGTCTCATATATATCTTCCTTTTCTTTTCTCTTCTTTATAGCTTTGGCTAAATCTTCGTCAAGGGGAGTTAAGGGGCGAGGTTCTAATTTTCCCTCAATGAAAAAATATTTCTGGCCGTATAATTTCCGGACCTCTCTAATATCTGGACAAGCCTTAATTTCTTCATATTCCAAAGTTTCGATCAGCTTGAGAATTTTATTGTATGAAATATACAAGTTTTCAACTGCCAAGGAGCCTCCTGAACAGCCCTGAGTACAGGAGTGGGCTTCTATAAAATCAATATTTCTCAATTTTCCGCGTTCAATATCATCAAAGACTTTGAGTATTTCTTGCAGTCCTGAGACAGCCAAGGAATTTTTTAGTCTCAGAGTTCGGCAGATTCCACCTCCCATAGCCCATCCTATCCCGAGGATACAGATGCTTTCTAGAGCTTTTCTATAACTTCCCTTTTCCGTGCCTTCCATGGCAGAAAGAAGAGGTCCATAGATATCCGAGATCGAAATGGCTCCATCTAAATGTGATTTACCTTTTTCTGCGGGCTGTCTGATGGAGATCATTTTAACTGGACAAGGAGTTATGTAAAAAGTGCCGATTTCTTTTTCTTTAATTCCTAACTGTTTTGATTTTTTCTTTTTGACATCTCGGGCAGCGATTTCTCTTGGTGTATCTATGGGGATGATTTGGTCTATGAGGCCAGGATATTTAACCTGGATTAAACGGACTACAGTGGGACATGTATTGGAAATGAGAGGCTTTGGGCCTTTGTAGTCTCGAAGAAATTCTTGGATTGCAAAGCTTACTTCACCACAGGTAAAAGCCAGGTCGAAGGCGTCATCGAAGCCTAAATTTTTCAGTCCGTTGAGGATTTTATCAGGCAAGATTTCTCTCCCGAATTGAGCATAGAGAGCAGGGGAAGGGAGGGCAACAGTATGTTTGAATTTGGTTAATTCTCCAATGGGATCTGTTAAAGGCACGATGGCGCCGTGTGGACAAGAAGGGATGCATTCTCCACAGTCAATACATTTCTCTTCAATTATCATAGCTTTGCCATTTCTTACTCTGATGGCTTGAGTGGGACAAATTCGCATGCATCTCATCCGGCCGTCGCAATTTTTAGTTTCAATCCGGATGGAGTGGAAGTATTGATTCATTTTTTCACTTTTAATTTAAAAAGAAAATAATTTTGAGCACTGTTCCCTTTCCTACTGTAGAGGATATTTTGAATTGATCAGCATTTTTTTTTATGTTTGGAAGTCCCATCCCAGCTCCAAAACCCATTTCCCGCATTTCATCAGTTGCTGTAGAATAACCTTCCTTCATAGCCAACTCAATATCTTTAATCCCTGGACCTTCGTCTACGAGTTTTAATTGAAGCTGTTGTGGAGTAATGTTGAGCGTTATCACTCCTTTATGAGCATACATGACTACATTCATTTCTGCCTCATATGCGGCAATGGCTACTCGTATAATGATGGAGGAATTGATCCCGATTTCCTGGAGGATTTCTTTGATCTTAGTAGAAATATTTCCTGCATTACTAAAATCTCCACCTGCAATTTCAAAATTCTGGGATAATACATTCTCATCGGTCATGGTTACTACAACTTCTGAGCATTACTCACACCTGGAAGGCCATGACTGTAAAGAAGCCCACAAGCCTTATACATCATGTATTTGGTTGAAAGAATGGGAATTCCTTTCTTCTTAGCAATTTTGATTCCCTCTTTGTCAGGCTTTTTGCCCCTAACATAAACGATAGCCTTAGCCTCGATGATATTTGCTGTTTTGACTGATTGGACGTTGGATAGGCCTGTTAGAAGGAGGATTCCAGGCTTACTAAAGGCTAAGACGTCACTCATTAAATCAGAGCCTCCAGCGAAGGTAATTTCTTCTTCGAGACAATTGTCACCGCAAATAATTTCAGCTTCGAGAAGATCCTTTATTTCCTTTAAAGTCATATTAGTGTTCTTTTTCCACCTGTTTAATTATTAAATCTCTTTTTCTGATTATTCTTTCAGAGGGAGTAATGGTTGTAGGACAGTTTTCCCAGCAGGCACCGCAGCCGTTGCATTTGTCTATATCAACATATCGAGCTTTTTTCCTGATTTTTGCCTTAAAGCTTCCTACATAGCCTGAAATTTCTTCGACTTCACTCCACGTGAGGAGCTCAATATTGGGGTGTTTTCCGACTTCGGTCATTTTTGGTGTGAGGATACAGGCTGAACAGTCAAGGGTGGGAAATGTTTTATCGAGCATAGACATGTGGCCGCCTATTGAAGGCTGTTTTTCTACTAAATAGACTTTTTTCCCGGAGTTAGCGTAGGTTAAGGCAGCATGTATACCTGCAATTCCTCCTCCTACTATAAGGACTTCAGGGCGCACAGGAACTTCTTTTTTGGTCAAGGGATCGTGAAGGGCAACTCTACGAACTGCTGCAGATATTAAAGCTTTGGCTTTTTTCGTGGCCTGCTCTGGATCTTCTGTTACCCAGGAAACGTGTTCTCTGATGTTAGACATCTGAAAATAGAAGGGATTCAATCCTCCCTCAGCTGTTACTCCCCGGAATGTGGACTCGTGCATAAGAGGGGAACAGGAGGCGACGACAACTCTGTTGAGATTGTTCTCTTCGATATTCTTTTTGATCAACTCCTGCCCTGGATCAGAACACATGAATTTGTATTCTTTAGCTACAGCTACATTGTCTAGGGTAGAGGCAAATTCAACTACTTCTGATACATTCACTTTTCCGGCAATGTTAGTTCCACAATGACAGACAAATACTCCAATTCTTGGTTGGCCATTTTTATTCATTTGTTCCTCCATTTCCGATTTTCTCCCACATGGGTTTAAGAGATATTATGGAACGGGAGAAGCCAAGATCTTCTTTGGGAATATTAAAGGCTAAGCCCATTAGCTGGCTGAAGTAGAGTATGGGTATTCGGACGTCATCTTTAAATTTTTTAACTATCTTGTTTTGCATAATCTCTAGGTTAAATTGGCAGAGAGGGCATATAACAGAGATGACGTCGGCCCCTTTTCTTTTTGCTTCTTTAAGGAGGAGATAGTTAAGCTGTATACCTACTTCCTCAATTGTGCCTGTTAAAGAGCCGCCGCAGCAGTGGGTTTTGGCTGAATAATCAACAGGTTCGGTACCGATAGCTTCCATGAGATTATCAAGAGAAACGGGGTAGTCAGGATCATCAAAATCTGTGTACGGTCTGACTAGTTGACATCCATAGTAGGAGGCAACTTTAAGACCTGAAAGGCTCCTTGTTACTTTTTCCTTGATTTTTTCCAAGCCGATGTCATGGATGAGTACTTCCAAGGGATGTCTGACGCCAGTTTTTCCTGTGTATTCACAGCCTGTGGTTCTTAAATCATCCAAGATCTTCTCGGCTTTATCAGTCTCACTGGTCAAGAAGTTTATAGATTTTTTGAGAGTGAGGTAACAGCCAGCACAAGGTGCTATAATGTCTTTGCCAGATTTTTCTGCAATGGATAGGTTTCGGCCGCAGATGGCGGCTGCCATGGTATCATCGACAGAGAAATAGGCTGTAGCACCGCAGCAATTCCAGTCTTCCAGTTCTTCGAGTTCCATCCCTATTTCTTTGAAAACAGGAAGAATGGATTCCTCATATTGCTTGGAATTCCCTTTTAACGAACAACCTGGATAATAGATGTATCCATTCATCATGCTTCCTCCTTAACTATCTTTAGTAGGTTTCGCAGTTGTTTTTTATTTTTTATTTTTTCTATTTTTAAATTCATGCGCCCTGTCTTAATTAAGGGCAAACCAATAGGAGCCATCTTGAGTAGACCGAAGGGATTTTTTGATTTGAGGTACATATTCAGGATTAGCCACAATTCAGAATTGCGCCCGTTTTTTGCAATAAGCTTATGCATTTCTTTAGCTAAAACAGGTATTGCGAACTTAGAAGGATAAACCTTCTCTTCAATAGCCCTTCTTTTCAATGCATACATGACATCTGTTATTTTGATATTGGCGGGACAGCGGACTTGGCAGGTATAACAAGAAGGGCAAAGCCAGATGGTAAAGCTTTTGAGGGCTTCCTCTTTGAAGCCGTTTTTAATCAAAGCTATTATTTTCCTTGGGGGATAATCCATGTAAACAGCCATCGGGCAAGAACTGCTGCAGGTGCCGCATTGGATACAGCGGTCAATTTCATCGCATCCTGACATTTCCTTGGTTTCAGCTAAAAAGTCCTTATCTAATTCTTCTTCAAATTTTACTTTTCGCTGGATTTTCATGAATCCTCCTTATTATAAGAATAATTATTTATTTTTAGAAAAAAGACAGATTCTTAGGTAATAAATAGGGTATAGGTTCAGTTGTGATTATTAGATAAAGTAATTTCATAAGTATTTTAGATGTAACTAAAATGTGTAATTATAAGACCTTAGAGAAGGTTTCTGGCTATTTTTCTAATTTTAGTATAGCTTTAAACTCCTTCATTTAGCAAACAGACAGTAATTATAGAAATACTATGGAATAGCTTACAATTACCTTAAAGTTTATGTATAAAATGTATATTTGTCAATAATAAAACTAAAAATTTATAGCAAAATTGATTTTTGCAACTTTCTCCCATATAATTCTGCAAAATGAAACCAAATATTGACATTGATTACATATGTTCCTTGGCTAATTTAAAATTAACGAAAGAAGAGAGATCATTAATAGGGCCTCAATTGATGAAAATCGTTGAGTGGGTTAATAAACTTGAAGAATTGAAATTTGAAGTTTCAAGAGGAGAAGTACATACTCCTGTTTCATTTTCTCTCTCTTTCCGCCAAGATAAAATTGGAAACTCAATACCTGCCGAGAAAGCCATAGCCAGTTCTCCAGAAAAAAACAATGAGTTTATTAAGGTCCCCAAAGTGTTTGGAAAGAAATGAACCTTTCTTCTTTAAGTGTACAAAAACTTACCTCCTTGATTGTTAATAAAGAACTCAAGGCCGAAGAAGTAGTCCTCTCTTATTTAAAAAACATTCAAGAGAGAGATAAAAATTTTTCTGCATATATTACCGTTGAAGGAGAAAAGGCTCTGAATTCGGCTAGGGAAATTGACCAGAAAAAAAATAAAGGAAAGCTGGCAGGAGTCCCTGTGGCTCTGAAGGATAATATCGTGACAGAGGGAATTCGGACAACGTGCGCCTCAAGAACCTTAGAGAATTATATTCCTCCTTATAGCGCCACAGTTGTAGAAAGATTAGAAAAAGAGGACGCTGTAATCATTGGCAAGACTAACATGGATGAATTTGCTATGGGATCTTCTACGGAGAACTCAGCTTTTTTCCCTACGAAAAATCCCTGGGACCTGAGAAGGGTTCCTGGAGGCTCCAGTGGAGGTTCGGCCGCTGCTGTTGCAGCTCGAGAAACTGCTGCTTCTCTCGGCTCAGATACAGGAGGTTCCGTAAGACAGCCCGCTGCCTTTTGCGGTGTAGTGGGGCTTAAGCCCACATACAGCCGGATTTCCCGGTATGGTCTTGTGGCGTTTGCTTCATCATTAGACCAAATTGGACCAATAACAAAGACTGTTGAAGACAATGCAATTCTAACCCAAGTAATTTCTGGATTAGATCCAAAGGATTCGATGAGTTCGCCCCTAACAGTTCCTGACTACCAAAGAGAAATTAAAGAGGAAATTGCCTTGATAAAAGTTGCTTTTTTGAAAGAAAAGTTCATAAAGGACATAGACTCTGAAGTTAGGGATAGATATTTCATGACGCTTCGTTTTCTTGAGGAGGCGGGAGCAGAGCTACATGAGATGGATTTTCCTTACTGGGAGTACGCACTTGCCTGCTACTACATCATTGCTACTTCTGAGGCCAGCTCAAACTTGGCTCGTTATGATGGAGTACGCTACGGCTTTCGTCATCGCAGGTACAGCAACCTCAAAGAGATGTATCAAAACACAAGAACATCGGGCCTAGGGCAAGAAGTGAAGAGGCGAGTCCTTCTCGGGACCTTTGCCTTAAGCTCAGGGTACTACGATGCTTATTATTTAAGAGCGGCGAAAACGAGAAAGCTCATACGTCAAGAATTTGAAAGTGCCTTCGAAAAAGTCGATTTTATTCTGACACCGACTACTCCTGAGCCAGCTTTTCTACTCGGAGAAAAAAAGGATCCAATATCCATGTATCTTTCTGATGTATTCACCGTAGCAGCGAACCTAGCTGGTATTCCAGCCCTTACGCTTCCCGTGGGGCTGACTAAAAAAAATTTACCACTCGGGATTCAGATTATGGCTAATTTTTTTCAAGAATCCAGTATATTTAAACTTGCTTTTTTGCTTGAAAAAAAAATAAAATTTGACAATAATAAGTTAAACTTACACAGAAAGGAGGAATAATGTCAAAAAAGACTCTTTCTGTGATTGGAGTCATTATTTTACTTTTTGTATTGCAGAATTGCGCACAAAAACCTGAAGAAGGCATCTTGAAAAAGTATTTTCATGCCGTGTCTTTGAAAGATGTGCAAACGATGTCATCAATGGCCTTAGAACCTATCACATTAGATGTAGTCAGCTGGAAGATTGTCAATGTGAGAGAGGAGAAGGTTGAGCCGGCTGTTTTGCCTGAGCTGAATCAAAGAGAGCAAGAGTCGAAAAAGGCTCTAGAAGGCCACGTTGGCCCAACTGTAGAAGCAGATGATGCATTGTATGCAGCAAAGGAGAAGCTATCTTCAGCCCGCACAAGGGCAGCGAGAAGCGCAGCCCAAAGAGAAGTGGATGCAGCGCAGGCTAAGTTCGATGAAGAACGCGAAATTCACAGGCAGTTACAAAAAACTTATAATGAGGCAAAGGCTGAAGCAGCCAGAGAAGAAGACATCTCCAGTTTTTCTATTGGACCTGGCGAGTTTCCAAATATAAGAGATATGGAGGGAAATGTTCAATCTAAAGAAGTAGAAGTAGAGATCGAGATAAAAGCTGGCCTAAAAAAATATAATTTCTGTTTAAGAAGATACACACTCAGAGACGAAAGCATTGGAAGAGACTACAGAGGAAGATGGATTATCGTGTCTTCAGAACTAATTAGCTGATATTTATTTGTCATTCTTTTTTTTCTTTTGAGTTAAGAAATAATTCGCTTGGGCCGTTAGCTCAGAGGGAGAGCACCGGCCTTTTAAGCCGGGTGTCGCTGGTTCGAGTCCAGCACGGCTCACCATTCCT
>JBGVTE010000125.1:0-27004 GCA_041862375.1 Candidatus Aminicenantaceae bacterium | reverse complement strand
TCAGGCTTTGTCATTATGGTGAGCATTGGAATAGATTTTATGCTTTGAGCATCTTTTCGTAATAAAGCCTGACCCCAGAACCATGCCCGCTCAGCCTTCATACGACCTTCTTCACCGTATGCCCATGCTTTTTTTCCATTATCACGGAAAAAAAGATGCTTCCTTAGTAAAAAGTAAGCAAAAAAAGAATAAAATATTCCTTCTTATTACTTTCTTCTAAAGGCTTTTTTGAGATGCAAAGGTAACATGGGTATTAAATGGTTAAACCAGTTTAGAGCCAAATATTCGTACCCTTCCCAGGTAGGATGGACTTCAGGAAGGAGATGAGGAGATCTGAGAAATAGAGAATAATTATCGACAAGGTAGATTTTTTCTTCAGCAGAGATTCTTTCAATAAGGGGATTTATCTCCTCAATTACTCTTGTCGCAGATTCATCTGTGAAGGGAAAAGGATTTCCTTCTGGAATAGGAGGAATTGATGCCAGAAGAATTCTTGTCTTCTCTCCTGCACGGTTCCTGAATCTTTTAAATATTTTTATAATTTTCTTCATGCTAGAATAGAATTTATCTCCTGGGGTTGAATCATGATCTACTCTTACATCATTTGTCCCCAGTTGAAGTAGCACGAAATCTGGTTTTTCTGCAGCTAAAGTCTTCATGTTTTTTTTAAGAAATTTTAAGTACTCTCCTGATGTATAGCCTCCCCGTCCGTAATTGAGGACTTCTGCCTGAATGCCCACCTTGTTATATATTTTCTGAAGGTACTGAGGATAAGCAATTTCAGTGATACTGTCGCCTGCACAAAAAATAATGATTCCTCCTGGAGTATGAGAACATGAAGCGATACATAAAATGACGATGATAAAATACTTTAATCTATTCCAGGTCACTTTAATGATCTGCTGCTTTTTTTAAAAGTTTGATACACAAGAGGAAGAACAAAAAGGGTTACCAAGGTGGAAGTAAAGAGACCACCAACTACAACTGTCGCCAAGGGTCTCTGTATTTCTGCTCCTGGACCTCTGGCTAAAAGTAAAGGGAGCACTCCAAATATTGTAGTAAAAGTAGTCATCAGGACTGGCCTGACTTTGGCATTTACTCCTTGAATAATGGCTTCGTTCATCGATAGACCTCGAGATAGAAGGTGGTTGAAGTGGGAGAGAAGGACGAGTCCTGCTTCTAGAGCTATTCCAAAAATTGCAATAAATCCTATGGACGCAGGAATGCTCAAGTAAAGGCCAGAAATTTTTAAGGCGATGATTCCACCTACTAAGGCAAAAGGAATGTTAATAAGAATTATAAGCATTTCTCTAAAAGAATAGAAAATTGTAAAAAGAAGAATTGCTACCAAACATAAGGTTAAAGGTGTAATTAACAGAAGTCTTTTGTTTGCCTGTTGTTGCAGCTCGAATTGCCCTCCCCATTTAATAAAGTATTCGGGAGGGAGGTCGATGTTTTCTTCAATTCTTTTCTGCGCTTCATCTACGAATCGTCCTATATCTCTCTTTCTTATGTTACATTGAATAGTGATATATCTTCTATTGTTTTCTCTGTTTATTAACCTGGATCCAATGACTTCTTGTAGAGAAGCGATAAGCTTTAGAGGAATTTGACCTCCAGTGGGAAGACGTATTAATAAATTTTCTATCTTTTCGATATCCTTCCGGTATTCAGGCTCAAACCTGAGAAAAATATCAAATTTTTTCTGCTGTTCATAGACTTGACCGATTGTAATTCCCCCCACAGCAGCTTTTATTGTTTCTTGAACATCAGCAATGTTAATACCATACCGGGCAATCTTTTCTCTATCAAGAACAATCTGAACTTGGTTTTGTCCGGTAAATTGCTCAATTTGAACACCAGCTGCTCCCTTAATAGAAGATATAATGTCCTTTATCTCCATTGATTTAGCTTCGAGGACATCAAAATCCTCGCCATATATTTTTATAGCCAACTGAGCTTTTACGCCTGTGATGAGCTCATCTAAATTGTGAGCAATTGGTTGAGTTATACTGAGTATCAAACCAGGAAATTTCCCCAGCCGATGCTCTATTTCCTCCAATAATTCATTTTTATCCTTAAAGCTCTTCCATTCGTGGATTGGCTTAAGTTGAATCAGAATTTCAGCGTTATTCACGAAATGAGCATGACTACCTACTTCTCCCCGTCCGATTCGGCTTAATATTCCTGTTATCTCAGGAATGTCCTCGAGAGCTTTTTCTATGGAAGTGGTCATAGAAATTGTTTCCTGAAGGCTAATGTTAGGGTCGAGGGTGACTCTAAGGTGAAGAGTTCCTTCTTCCAGATACGGAATGTATTCTCTCCCCAAAAAGGGAATCAGGAAAAGGCCTACTAGAAAAAGAGCAATAGTACTCAGAAATACTTTTTTCCGGTGTTTCTGGCAGAACACAAATAGGGGAAGATAGGCTTTTTTGATGTTTCTGGTTAAAAAAGGTTCTTTAGTGGCATTTTTCTTCCTTTTCAATAAAAGATAAGAGAGAGCGGGCACAAAAAATATGGAGAAAATCAGCGAGCCAGCCATAGCAAAGGAGATTGTATATCCCATTGGTCGAAACATTATGCCTTCGACTCCTTGAAGAGTGAAAATGGGAAGAAAAACTAATATTATGATTGCGATGGCAAAGAAGAGAGGACGGCCAACCTCTCTTCCCGCTGAAGTTATGGCCTGTATTTTATCTTCAGAAAATGCCTGAATATGACGGTGGGCATTTTCTACAAAAATGATGGCTGCATCAGCAATCAATCCTATGCTAATAGCCAGCCCTCCAAAAGACATCAAATCCGCAGTGAGATTAATCCTATCCATTAATATGAAGGTAAAAAGAATGGAAAAAGGCAAGGAGCAAACTGCGATTAGTGCTGCC
Organism: Candidatus Aminicenantaceae bacterium; assembly: GCA_041862375.1. Taxonomy (GTDB): domain Bacteria; phylum Acidobacteriota; class Aminicenantia; order Aminicenantales; family Aminicenantaceae; genus WVZL01. Next base: position 24,119 of record JBGVTE010000125.1, on the reverse strand, counting down.
CATATATTACCCATAAAAAGAAATAGAATAAGGATTACGAGAATAATTCCTAGCATCAAGTTTGTGGAGACAGTAGAAAAACACTTTTTTACGAGGGAGGCCTGATTGTAAAAAGGGACAATTTTCACTCCAGAGGGAAGGGATTTATTGATTTCAGATATCCTTTCTTCAATGTTGTTAATCAATCTCGCAGTGTTAGAACCAAAAAGCTTTAAAACCATTCCGACAACTTTTTCTCCTTTTCCATCGGCTAAAGCTGTCCCTCTTTTTATGGCTGGAAGCACTTCTACCGAGGCAACATCCTTAACATAAACTGGAGTTCCCTGATAGCCGGTGACAACAATATGTTCAATGTCTTGTTTAGTCTGAATCAGGCCCACGCTTCTTACTATATACTCTTCTTTACCTTTGGTGATAAAGGAGGCTCCGACGTTCTGGTTGTTCTTTTTAATTCTTACAATAAGGTCTGAGATGGTGAGATTATATTTGAGTAAATGATTCGGATTGACGAGAATCTGATACTGCTTAACATCTCCTCCAATACTTAAGACCTGAGTAACCTCAGGAACAGATTTTAATTCATATTTCACTAACCAGTCTTGGACTGTCCTTAATTCAAGGGGCGAGTATCCTTCTCCATCGAGGTAGTAGAGATAGACGAGGCCGAGGCCAGTCGCTACAGGACCCAGGACAGGATTGCGGGCTTGAACTGGAAGGATTTCCTTTACTTCAAGAAGCCGCTGGGAGACAAGTTGTCTCGCCCAATAAATGTCTGTACCATCCTTAAAATAGACACTGATCATAGAAAGAGCAAATGTAGAGAGAGAACGGATATTCTTGACATTCGGCAGGCCAAACATTGAAGATTCTAGTGGATAGGAAATCAATCTCTCCACTTCTTCAGGAGCCATTCCTTCAGCTTCTGTATAAACCTGAACTAGGACAGGAGAGGGATCAGGGAATACATCTATAGAGAGCCTCTGGTATGAAATTAGGCCTACAGAAGCAACAGCTATGGTGACTAAAACAATAAATATTCTCTGCTTCAAAGAGAAGTTAAATATTCTAGAAAGCATGGTTAATAAATTTGAACTATGTTCACTTTGTTAATGTTGCTGTTTCACAGCTCCAATAATGATAATCATGATTGAACGCGCTAAGGTAATAATTTACTGGCTATAGCTGAAGTATACTATTATTCTTTCTTGTCAAAAAATACATCCCTGTAATCAATATTATAAAATGATATTTTCCTTATCCTGCATGCATGATGCATAAAATTATGAATGTAATGGGTGGCTTAATGAACATGAGCACTGCCAAAGGATTTCTTTGTGAGTTCAGCCTTAAGACTAAAAGTGCCTTTGATGACTATATTTTCTCCTTTTTCTAGGCCTTGAGCTATGACTCTTTGAGAGCCTATCCTTTCTCCTAATTTCACTTGACGAGCAGCAAACACATTCTCTTCCTCTACAATAAAGACTATTTTTTCGCCATCCATATTCTGAATTGCTTCTTCGGGCACGGCAATTAATTCCTTCGCTTCTGCTGTATTTTCAATGATGCCTTGGATAAACATGTTAGGTTTAAGGAGATGCTCCTTGTTTATAACTTCTGCCCTCACTTTTACAGTCCTCAATTTCTCATCAATCATATCGCTGATATAGGTGATTCTACCTGCAAAATTTTCTTCAGGATAAAGAGAAGATTTTATGGATATCTTGCTCTGTTTTCTTATGAAGGGCAAATCCTTTTCGTATGCGTCTAGAATTGCCCATAAAATGCTGAGGTCTGAAACCGTAAAAAGGATTTTTTCTGGCTCGATGTGGTCTCCAACGATAATGTCTCTAAAAATTATTTTTCCATCAAGTGGAGCGAGTATTGATAAATGAGGATCAGTCACTTCACAGAGATATCCTTTCGAATTCAGAGACTCACACTTTTCTATCAGCTTATCAATTTGATCATGGTCAAGTCCGAAGGAATGAAGGTTCGATCCCCTCACTCCTACTTCTGTAGAGGCTTTCTGGTACTCAGATTCTCGTCTGAGATACTCTTTTTGTTCAATGGCATTTTCACTAAGAAGCATTTTGGCTCTTTCGTATTCTTTTTGGCTGAGAATAAATCGGGCTCGTGCCTGCAGGAAAGCTGCTTGCGCTTGGGCAAATTCCGGGGAATTGATTATTAACAGAGTCTTTCCCTTCCGGACAGTATCACCCAAATCAACTGAGAGAGAAACTGCTTTTCCTTCAGCAAAAGAGGAAATATATGCAGTTTTATTTTTATTGAGGTCCAATACTCCTGGCAATGTAATTTTAGAGGAAACTCTTATTTCAGATACTTCACTGACTGTGATTCCCCACTGCTTCTGTACTTCAGGAGAAATCCTCAATTCCTGGTGGGCATGCTCTTCGCTCTCGAGCCCAATGTCTTGTTCTTCTGGAACAGCTTTCTTGTCTCCTCTTCCGCAAAAGAGGAATATTAAAAGAGATGATAGAACCACATACTTTTTCATTCTAACTCTTCCCCCACAGACTTCTCCAATGAAGCTTTGTTGGCATTCCAATTATAAAGAGAATCATTATAATCTTTTAATATACTGTAATAAGTTCTCTGTGAATCCAGGTAATCTATCAGAGAAATTTCGCCGTGTTTATAGCTGACTTCAGCAATTTTAAGGCTTTCTTCGGCTTCTTTTAAAAGACCGCTCAGGAAAAGTCTAATAGTTTGCTCTGATAATTTGAGCTGACTGAATTTTGTCTTGATATCAGTTGTTATTTCTAGTTTTAAAGACTTTAATTCTTCTTCCTGCTTTTGAGCCAGACTCTTAGCTACCGCAATCTCTTTTGATTTAAAATTCCAGAGAGGAATATTCATTGATATCCCAATGCCTTTATTTTTGCCATCTATTTCTTTATTGATGAATCCTGACAATTTGGGATCAGGAAGCCTTTGCCACCTGACATAATTTACATTGCTTTGGGCAAGCTCCACTTCTTTCCACTTTTTTCTGATTAAAGGATGGGACAGGAGGGCCATGTTTATGAGGGATTTTTCCTCTTTATCCAAAAGCACATAATTTAAATTCCCTCTGATAGAATAATCTGAAGGCAGAGAATTCCCTAAAAATTTATTCAGATTTTCTTTGGCTAATTTTAACTCTGTTTGAACTTTATTAAGATCATTCTGAGCTTTAAGGATTTCCACGTAGAGTTTTATTGCCTCTAATTCTTTAACTTCACCTAATTGGACTCTCTTTTTGATTAGCGCATGTATTTCTTTTAGTGAATTAAGATTCTTCAGAGCTATTTCTTCTTTATTGTTCAACAGTAAAATTTCATAAAAATGGCTTTTTATCTTAAAAATGACTTCAAGCTTGGAGATACTCAAATTATACTGTGCTGCTTCCCAGTCTTTTTCAAACATTTGAATCCTGTATTTTCTTTTTACTGGATTTTCCAATGACTGGGAGATGGAGAAACCTTCGGTATTCACTCTCTGCTCCGTTTCATAACTCTTTCCTCTGCCCCTGTGGTATTCAATCTCGGGATTAAAGAGGAGTTTTGAAGATTGGAAAGATGCTTTTTTTGCTGCCACCTCCTGAAATTGTGCCAATATCTTTGGATTATTATTTATCCCGATTTCAATAATCTCAGGAAGAGAATATTTTTTTTGTTCAATTGAAAAACTGAAGTTTAATAAAAATAAAAAAGATAAATGAACAGAAAAAACTTTAGTCTTTATTTTCCTATTATTTTTACATTTCAGGACTGGATTCAAAGCATAACTCCTTCAAACATAATGGAGACTCAAGCTTTTGAGATTCATTTAATTCCATAATCTTTAGCTTTCTATAAAAACAAGGATTATACCATACGAAAAGTTAAAGGGAAATGTCGCGAATGTCTTTTCATTCTCGAATTTACTTTGAGAACTCAAGACTTGGAATGAGAATCTATAATAGTTTTGAAACTTGAAATGGCCATCAATTCCTGCCACTCGGTTGTAGTTGTTCGAGATAGAATTCCATGAATACCCCATTTCCTTATCGGTAATAATGAATCCAATATGTGATTCTGAAAAGAGGTCTCTTTTCAGGCGGAAAACATTAATCAAAGCAATGTTAAGATATTTTCTATGCAGCTTTTTTCTTTTTGAGTTTTCCCTCGAAGATTGAATAAACAACTGGCACAATAACCAGAGTAATGAGTGTTGAGCTTAATAATCCTCCGATGACAGCTCTTGCCATAGGAGCCTGGGCTTCTCCCCCTTCACGAAGCCCAATGGCCAACGGAAGCAGTGCCATGATAGTTGTCATGGCTGTCATCAAGATTGGTCTAAGCCGCCGTCGGCCAGCCTCTTCAATAGCTTCTCTCATGGGCATTCCATCACGCCGCCTGAGGAGGTTGGTATGGTCTACCAGCAAAATGGCATTATTAACTACGATTCCTCCCAGCATGATGCAACCTATATAAGACTGGACGTTGAAAGTTGTATTTGTAAGAAACAAAATGAGAACAACGCCGATTATAGCGAGAGGTACAGAGAACATAACAACAAACGGGTCGCGGACTGATTCATAAAGGGAGGCCATTATCATATAAACAAGCATAAGAGCTAAAGCTAAGCTCAGCAGCAGTTCTCGAAAAGCCTTTTGCTGTTCTTCATAATCTCCAGCAAAGATGATACTGAAGTCCCTCGGTACTGGGATGGATCGGAGCATCTTTCGAGCATCGGCAAGAATAGACCCCATATCGCGTCCGCTGGTATTGGCATAGACTCTGATAACTCGTTCCTGGTCTTTGCGCTCAACTCGGACCGGTCCGCTTCTAGGCCGAACGTGCACTACATTACGTAAAACAACCGGCTGTCCTTCATTATTGGTTAGAGTTAAATCAAGGAGGTCATTAAGATCCATGAGTTCTGACTCTTTAACTTTGACCCGAATCCAGTATTCTTTTCCGCTCTCTCGATAATTGCTGGCGCGGGTTCCTGTGAGGATTGTCTGAATCGTGTTAGCGATTTGAGAGACAGTGAGCTTCATGTCTGCAGCCTTCTGCCGGTCAATAATGATCAATTCCTCAGGAGTTCCGGTTTCTCGGCTTAACCGGGCATCAGTGACGCCCTCCACCCCTTCAATCATCTTCTTTACTTGTGCGGCTAACAAATTGGCAACTTCCAAATCATATCCCCGTATTTCGATTTCCACCCTGTCACTCTCGCTGGTTCCCATGCGCATCAGGAAGAGTCCCTGTCCGGCACGTGTCCGGACGATAATTCCTGGGATATTAGCCAGCTTGGGGCGGAGTACATCTGCGATTTCTTCACTGGACCTTGATCGTTCGGATTCAGGCTTGAGAGAAATCCTGATATTTCCCCTGTGAGACCCTGCTCGCCAGCTAGACCCTCCAATGCTCTCTACCATATTTTTAATTTCAGGAACTTCTTCCCTAATGATAGAAATAATCGTTTTGAATTTCTCATCCATGACTCCCACGCGTGTCCCCACATCCATCTCAATACTGACTCGTACTTCCCCCTCATCCGCTGCCGGCATAAACTCAGTACCAATCAGCCTTATGAGAGATATACTACCGATGAGAAGTAAAGCTGCTGATCCCAGTACAAGCAGGCGGTGATTCAGGGAATAATGGATGATATCTTTATAGCCGTTTTCCAGTCGAATAAAAAATTGTTTACTGTATAGTAAAAACTTATGCATCAAAGTTTTTCTGGTCGGAGACTGAATGTTTGGCGTGTTTAGAATTCTGCTCGAAAGCATCGGTATAAGGGTTAGAGCGACCACCAAGGAACAAAGGAGTGAAAAACTTACGACATAGGCAAGCTGCTTGAACATGACGCCTGTCATTCCACGGGTAAAAACCATTGGCAAAAAGACTGCCATAGTAGTGAGAGTGCTGGCAATGATTGCAGAGGATACTTCTGAGCTTCCGTTTACCGCTGCCTTTAAAGGAGGCTCTCCTGACTCCTGTAGGCGGTAGATGTTCTCCAGTACAACAATAGAGTTATCCACCAGCATGCCGATGCCGAGCGCAAGACCTCCTAGTGTAACAATATTCAAGGTAAATCCTCCGAAATATATCAGAGCAAATGTGGCAATAATAGAAATCGGAATGGCAGTAGCGATAACGGTCGTGCTGCGGAAGCTGCGCAGGAATATCAAAAGAACTAGTACGGCTAGAATACCGCCAAAGAGAGCCGCTTGGCCGACATTGCTTATCGAGTTTTGGATGTATTCCGATGTATCTATCATCGGTATCAACTGGATTTGCGGGAAATCCTGTTGAATCCGCTCAATTTCATGAAGGACTCCCCTGGCTATATCGACTGTGTTCTCGCCCGACTGTTTATTCACCGACAGACGAATTCCAGGTTTCCCGTTAATCCGGACTATCCGACTGATCTTTTGGAAGGTATCTTCGACGCTTGCGATCTCTTTGAGCTGGATTGGAACCCCTTCCCGTATTGCTACAACCGTATTCTGGAGCTCTTCCAAGCTAGAATATATTCCTGGGATGCGGATGAGAACATCAAAGTTTCCCCTCTCTATCGTGCCTGCGGGCACGTCAACATTCTCTGATCTTATTTTGCTGAGTACGTAATCAAGGGGAAGACCGATAGCCTTTATCTTATCCGGGTAGAGGTTGACTTGTATCTCACGTTCCAGGCCTCCCCATATATCTACTGAAGCCACTCCAGGCACACGCTCCATACGGTATTTGATCTGATCGTCGAGGATTCGGCGCATCTGTATTGGGTCCAGCTCGCTTGATGCTCCGAGAATAAGAATTGGAAAGTTTGCCAGGTCAAACTTTCGCAATCTTGGCCGGCTTGTATCTTCTGGGAGAATTGGAATTACACGGTCTAAGCGGTCTCGGACGTCATTCGAGGCTGCATCCAGATCAGTACCCCAGGAGAATCTTACACGGACACTGCTGCTTCCTTCTGAAGAAGTAGAAAAAATATTTTCAACCCCTGGAACCGCACTCAGCGCTGCTTCAATTGGGCGCGATATTAGCTCTTCGATTTCTTCAGGGCTTGCATTTTCATAAGAGGTCTGAATGCTGAGAGTCGGATAGGTAACATCGGGCATGAGGTCAATTGGAAGGCGTGTAAAGGAGACAGCACCAAGAACAATCACGATCAGAGTTGCCATGATTGTAAATATAGGATGTTTAACCGAAAATTCAGAAAGCTTCATTTCTTTTCTCCAATTTGCGATTGTCCGCTACTCTTTTTGGACTCAGAATCAGTTGATTTTGTAGGGGAAGTTCCCTCCCATTCAGGCGGTAAGGTGATAGAGCTGCTGTCACTTAGAAGGTGCTGTCCCAGTGTGACAACAAACCCTGAGAGGGAAGGAGGATCAACAACCTCAGCAAATTCACCGCTGATGATGCCCAGAGAGACAGGAATGAACCGTGCTTTCATGTTTTGGGTGTCTGCTAAGAAAACTCCCTGTTGGCTATCACGTTTTACGACTGCACTTATTGGGACTACAATTGCATTTTTTTTATTTATAAACTCAATTTGAGCGTTTATAAACATTCCCGGCTTAAGAAATTCATCCTGATTGGGAACTTCAATTTCAACCCTTGCCTCCCGTGAAGTTTCCTTTAGCAGGGGAGCAATACGTTCAATTTTTCCTTTGAATATTTTATCAGGGAAAGCTTTGCTGGTTATATCTGCATTTTGACCTTTCTTCACCCGAAAATAGTCCTTATCGGTTAGATAGATTGCAGCGACTATCGGATGGATTTCAAGTACAGAGAGGATAGCGGCGTTGGGCGTGAGCATTGCTCCTTCATCAACAAAACGTTCTCCAACAACTCTATGGCCTAGCCTGTTTTGCCACGATGCCCTGATTTGTGTGTAAGACAAACGAACTTGCGCGGCCCTTAGAGCTGCTTCTGTATGGGCAACTTGGGCCACTGCAACCTTGTATTTAGCGTCTTGAGCTTTGAATGAAGCCTGGGCAGCATCGAGTTCCGAATCAGCCACGAGCCCTTTCTTGTGAAGCGCCTGTGCCCTCTCCAGACTCCGCTTGGCGATTTCTAAAGAACTAAGCGCTTCTTCAAGGTTAGCCTGGGCAACCTGCTGGGTTGCAAGAGCCTGGGCGACTTGTTGGGAATACTCCTCATCATCAAGGATTGCAATCAACTGGTCACGCTTGACACGATCTCCGATATGGACGAGGAGCTTCTCAAGTCGTCCGGAGATTTTAGGTGCGATTATGAACTGAGATTTAGGAAACAGAGTCCCTGTGAATTGGCCAAGATCTCGAATTTGGCTTTTATTTACAGCCGTTATTTCAACAGCTACAGGAATTGACATTTGGCTCATCCCGGAGTCGCTGCTTGACTTGGAAGCTCGCCGGTAAATCTGCCAGCTAATGACAGCTGCAAAGATAACGGCAATGGATATCCAGAGAATCCTTTTTTTCATAACATTGCTCCTCAAATAAACTCTTTGTCCCACTTCAGATGAACTGCATATGCTCGTTCTGGTTTAATAAGAACATGAGACAACACACTAGCTCATTTTCAATTATAAATCTATATCAGTTCAATAATTAATCTCCCAAAATTCCAGAAATCTTTATATTTTTGGTTTTGAGGTTAACTCCTGTGGTTCTCTCTAAACGGGCTAAAGAGAGATTATAATCAACAATTGCCTTGAGTTCCATTGTCTGGGCATTGGCCAGGTCTCTTTGATATTGAAGTACAAAATAGTTTGTGCTGAGTCCTACTCTAAGCTTTTCTTCTTCGGCTTCTAATTTTTTTTCGGCAAGTTCGCGGGCGACTTTGTAAGCCTGAACCCGTTTGTAATTTGTTTCCACGGCTCTTACGGCATTCTTTATTTCCAGAAATATCTGTTGCTCCTGGTTCTTAAGACGCAGCATGGACTGTTCCAGGTTAACTCTTGCTTGGGAATAGGCTGCCCGTGAAAGCACGGTGCTGAGTGGAATGGTAAGCGTTAATGCAACAGACCAGTTATTGTACTTAAAGTTAAGGGCGTCTTTTAAGGCATCTACAGATGAGCCTGGGACTGCGCCAATCACCCTGCCCTGCAAAGCATCGTTGTTCTCATACAAAATTTGATCTCCTGTTATACCAGGGCTCCAGTAGGAGGCTTGAAAGCTTAAGTCTGGAAGGAGCTGATTTCTTGCATAGCTTACGTTAATCTCCTTGTTCTTCAGGTCTATCCTTGTTGCCTGTAAATCTGGCCTATTCTCCATCGCTGTATGAAGCGCATCATCGAGAGTTACTTCCTTTTTTTCGTATACAGGTTTGTCCTTGGGGATTATTTTAGCTAATTCAGCTTCCTCTCCTTCAGCAGCAATGTTGATGATTGTTTTCAATAAATCCTCGTTATTCTTCACCATTGCTTCAGCTTCAAGAATATCTGCTTCCCGTGTTGCCACGTCAGCCTGGGCATTCAGAATCTCAATCGGGGCTAGAGTTCCGATTTCAACAGCTCTTCTATTTTTTTCCAATAAATCCTTGGCTAATTTTAAGGACTGCCTTCTCACTTTGAGGAATTCAATGCTGTAGACCAGATTCCAATAAGCCTCCTCAACATTATAAATAACGTCCTGAAGGCTTCTTTTAAAAGTACTTTCTGAAATATCCATGTTGTTTTGAGCGATGATTATTTCTTTACGGCTCATCTTAAATCCAAAATTTTTAAGCAGAGGCTGGGTGAAATTAAAAGTCAGTGTGTTTCCGTAGCGGGGATTAATCGTCTGGAATCTTCTGTTTGTGTCATTCTTGTAACCCTCGAGAATAATAGAAAAGCTGCCTCCTGTAGGAATGAGCTGTGAGACCTCAGCTGAATAGTTGTTGTATAATGTGCTGACTTTATCAGCAGCATCAAGAAATGAGTATGATGCTGAATTAGTATCCCTCTTATTATAGTAAAATGAAAGTTGCGGCATAAATTTTTCTTTAGCAAGTGATACTGAAATATCAGCAAGCTCCGGGTTTAAAACCTCAACGGCAACACCAAGGTTGTTCTCTACAGCTTTTAGAATGCAGTCTCCGAGAGAGAGTAATTTTTCCGCTTGTTGTGCCTGAGTAGCTGTTGTGAAAGCAAAAATCAGAGATAAAAAAATTCCTATTTTGCGCTTAGCCATCTAAATCCTCCTTAATAAAATTAAGAGAAGCGAGACAAAATCTTTAATCAAGAAATGAAAAATTTGTTGTCTTGTAAATATTGTCTGCGCTTCTTCTTCTGTCTATTCCCTTCAAGGAAAAGATTAATTTTCTTTTGTGATTTTGCCTTTAATATCTAATTTCTTGTAATATTTTTCTTCTGGTTTCTGTATTTTTCTCTTTATCTCCTTTATTTATTCGTACCTTAGTGCCTCGATTGGATCCAGTTTGGAGGCCTTACGGGCGGGATAGAATCCAAAGAATATTCCCACGGATCCTGAAAAGAGGAATGCCAGGGCGATGGCACCTACAGAAACCAGGGTCTTCCAACCTGCAAAGTGAGATATTAATCTCGATGTGGCTACACCCACGCCAATTCCTATGATTCCTCCCAGGACACTTAGTACAATGGCCTCTGTCAGGAATTGAAGAAGGATATCTTTTTCTCGAGCTCCAACAGACATTCTGATGCCGATCTCCCTTATTCTTTCTGTCACCGAGACCAGCATGATGTTCATGATTCCAATTCCCCCTACAAGGAGCGAGACGGAAGCGATGCCTCCCAGGAGTATTGTCAGGATCTGGGTCGATTCCGCAGCACCTTCGGCAATTTCCGACATATTACTTACATGAAAATCATCTTCTGCACCTGGAGCAATTTTATGTTGAATTCGGAGAATTTCTTCAATTTGCTCTAACGCCTCATTGGTTCTGGCCGTGGATACAGCTGAGACATCTATAGACTGAACCCTGTCTGTCATGCCAATGAGCCTTCTCTGGGCTGTGGTGTAGGGGATGACGATCATATCATCCCTGTTAAACCATCCACCAGACTCTCCTTTTGATCTTAAGACACCGATAATCCTGAAAGGAATCTTCTTGATCCTTATAATTTTTCCGATAGGATATTCTCCTTCGAAGAGATTATTCTTTACTTCACTGCCAAGGACACAAACTTTCTGTCCAGATTTGACCATGTTCTCATCAAAGAAAATCCCTTCTTCAATCTCCCAGTTTCTTATTTCTGTATACTTCGCACCAACTCCCTGGATGGAAGTGTTCCAATTTTTGTTCCCATAGATTGTCTGGGCTCTGGTTGAGACATTGGGTGAAATGTACTGCACCGCATCAGCTCTTTCCTGTATGGCTTCGGCATCACCGGGAGTAAGATTTTGATAAGTTCCTCCTCCGCCATGACGGCCCCGAAAAGAAAGACTTCCAGCGTGAATAAAAAGTAAATTTGTTCCCATTGAGTTGAACCGGTCTTCAACAGCTCTTTTAGCACCCTGTCCGATGCTAACCATTGCTATTACCGCCCCTACACCTATGATAATGCCCAGGGCAGTAAGAAAAGAGCGCATTTTATTCCGGCTTAAAGCCCTGATGGAAACCTGAATTATCCTCGCTATTTTCATCTTTTTAGCTCCTATTTAAATGAAAATAATACCGCGCATCATGAATGTTCCTCTTTAACGATTTGACCATCTCTGAGATAGATTCTTCTTTGAGCAACACGGGCTATTTCTGACTCATGGGTAACTAAAATTATTGTAATATTTTTTTCCTCGTTCAGGTTTTTAAAGATATCTATTATTTCAGCACCAGTTTTGGTATCCAAATTCCCTGTCGGCTCGTCAGCAAGGAGCAGAGATGGGTTGTTCACTAAAGACCTGGCGATAGCTACTCTTTGCTGCTCCCCGCCTGAGAGCTGGTTTGTTCGGTGTAATTCTCGGCCTTCTAAGCCTACTAAAGAGAGGGCTTCCAGTGCTCGTTCCTTCCTTTTTTTACCGGAGACATTTGAGTACAAAAGCGGGAGCTCTGTGTTCTCTAATGCTGTTGTCCGGGAAAGAAGGTTAAATATTTGAAAGACAAAGCCAATTTTTTTATTCCGAATGCGAGCCAGTTTATTTTTATCAAGCTTGGAAACCTCTTCACCTTCCAGAAAATACTTACCTTCTGTTGGCTTGTCCAGGCAGCCAACGATGTTCATCAAGGTAGATTTTCCCGAACCAGAAGGGCCCATTATAGCCAGCAAATCTCCTTCTTTTACGGTGTAAGAAATATCCCATAAAGCGTTGACCTTTGTCTCACCCACTTCGTAAATCTTTTTTAAATTTTCAAGTCGAATGAGAGTATTATTGTTATCCATTTTCTTCTTCCTTAACTTTGTCTTGATAAATCAAAGCTCTTATCAGCGCCTAAAGAACATCATCCCGCCCCTCCTGCTGCTTGTTCTGCTCTCATTTCCTGAGCCTTCACCAGTGATAACTTCCTGTCTTTCTTTCAGCTCTCCCCTGACGATTTCTGTATAGCTGTTATCAGTAACTCCTGTCCTGATAAAAATAGGCTTGAGTTTTCCGCTTTCATCTTCAATCCAGACTCGTGAGAATTCTCTCATCTGGTCCCTTTGTCCAGAAAATCCTCTCATTCCAAAGGCTTGGCTATCTGATGGAGGTCTTGGTGCTCCTTCCCTGGAGGCTCTACCTTCCGGTCTGGGCTCTCCAGCCCGGGTTGAACCTCCTCTTTTTGCAATCATTTCCGTCCTCATGTTTTCAAAAATTTTTCTCATTTCCTCTGGAGTTAATGAGGGATTAAATCGGAGGGCAGCATTGGAAACTCTCAGAACATTCTTTGCTTCTCCGATGACGACAGAAACTGTAGCAGTCATGCCTGGTCTCAGCTTCATCTCAGGATTATCAACTTCTACGATTGTCGTGTAGGTGACAACATTCTGAATTATTTCAGGAGAATACCTGACCTGGCTCACTCTGCCAGTGAAGTTTTCATCGGGGAAGGCGTCCACAGTGAACCTCACTTTTTGACCTTCTTTTACTTTACCTATGTCAGCCTCATCCACGCTGCACTCTACCTGCATCTTGCTGAGGTCATTGGCAATTTTAAAGAGCACAGGTGCCTGGAAACTGGCAGCAACAGTCTGGCCGACATTGATGTTTCTGGAGATAACAATTCCATCAATGGGTGATTTGATTATAGTATAGGCCAGGTCAACCTTACTCGAATCGAGCTGCGATTTTGCTTGTTCGAGTCTTGCTTTTGAAGATTGAAGGTCCGCTTTGGCACTGTAATATTGTGTTTCTGTAGCCTCCTTTTCTTCGAAAGATATTAATTTTTTCTCAAAAAGGTTCAGGGATCGATCATGTTTTTTCTTCAAATTTTCAAGATTCACTTTGGCCTTCTCTACTGATGCTTGAGTGCTTTGATAATTGGCCTCATTCTGTTGTACACGAGTCAAAAAGAGAGATTGGTCAAGCTCAGCTACTACTTGCCCTTTTTTAACAAGGGAATTGAAGTCTGCATACAATTGTGCAATTTTCCCTGAAACCTGACTTCCGACATCAACAATAGTTACTGGATTCAGAGCACCTGTGGTAATAACAAGGGCTTCAATGTCTCCCCTTGAAACCGCTTCTTTTTTATATTTTATGCCTTTGTCTTTGTTGCGGTTAAAGAAAGTAAATCCCAGGACAATCCCGGCAATAACAACAAGGATAACCACGCCTATAATGACTTTCTTTTTCATCAGGTTTCTCCTTTAATTTCTTTGTTGATTTTATTGTGACGTTTCTTCCTTTCGTCTGATTCTTTTCTTCTTTGTGACAGGTATTTTTCGATCATAGCTTCAAACTTACTGTTCTGATCGTCTGTTAGAACTTCTTTAATGTCGCTTTTCAAAAGAGATCTCATGTATGAGAGTTGTTTACGCATCTGGCTTCTCAAGTTTTTGAACTTTTCCTCGTTATTGGTAAATATTTCTCTTATTTGTTCCTGTTGTTCGGCTGTAAGGCTCAACTCCTGAGACATTGTATCCAGGGTAGGAAAACGGACATGGTTCCTTCTTTTTGATATTCTTTTAGGTTTTTTATCGATGAAGTTCCTCTCCAGTATAATCCCTCCTGCAACTCCAGCCGCGAAGACAATAACGAGAGAAATAATAATCCAGAATTTATAGTGGTTTTTCATGGGAAATATCTCCTTATTTCATTTTTTTCTTCCAATGCAGTAAAGATTAGCATTATGTTTTTGTCTTCAATTCTTTCTTCCTCTAGCAATGTCCTTGTTTCTTGAAGAGGATTTAAATTACGAAGAAGAAGAGTTTCAGTTTGGCTCATTTCTTCTGACTTACTGGGAAGGAAAAATGCAATAACTACAGCAAAAACTAATAAGAGTGCTGAGCACAGAGGGATAGCCCGTATACTAAACCACTTCCACCTCATCCATGGCTCGAATTTCTTACGCTCTTCTAGCTTGGGTTGCAGACGTTCCCAGAAATAGGGCTGAGGTTCAAGAATTTTCTTCTGTTTCAGAGCATCGAGAATGATGTGATATTCTTTAGTTTTTGTTTGGCAGTTAAGACAATTCTCCATGTGCTCATCAAGCATTTTTTCTTCTTCAGGTTCTAAGAACCCATCTAAAGATCGAGAAAGCAGCCTCTCAGCTTTTTTGCATTTCATAGTTACCTCCTTTCTTTTTTAAGAAAGGTATTAGTTTATATCTTAGCATTCTCCTCGCTCGGAATAGGCGGGAGTCGACTGTCCCTTGAGAGATGTTCAATATTCTTGAAATTTCTTCATAAGAGAATCCTTGAATATCTCTGAGAGTCAGGATGATCTGGTGCTTTTCGGGAAGTTCATGAATAAGTTTGTCAACGATTTTCATCTTTTGTTTTTCAATAAGCTCCCTTTCTTGGAGGAATAATTCTTTGTCCTCAGAAATCAATTTTTTTTCTACATCATCAAGAGATATTTCTCTCATCTTCTTTTTTTTCCTCAAATAATCCTTTATGTGATTCACAGCTATTCGATAGATCCATGTGCCGAATTCTGACCTGAGCTTAAATCTGGGCAGAGCAAAGTAAGCTTTAATGAAAACTTCCTGAGCCAGGTCGTCAGCCACCTGTGGATCTCGAGTAAGGCTATATGCCATGTTAAAAACCTTTTTTTGATAATTTTTTACAAGAATTGAAAATGCCTCTTCATCTCCTTCCTTGGAGGCTTTAACCAGCTCTTTTTCTTTCATTCATCTTCAATTCTTCTTAAACTCCGCACATAATTTAGACGGAGACAAGAAGAAATTCTTCCCTTTAGATATTGCGAACTTAAAAGTTCTATCCTTAATCTCCTATTTTAAGGCATATGTGCAGTTTTAAAAAGCGTTATAATGATTGATCAGAGAAAGAATTGTTGGGAAAATAAATTTTCTTTTCTGTGTTATTTCAATAAGAAGAAAAAGTTATATTCTCGTTGCCTTCCATTCAAAAGAACCAAAATCACCGAATTGAACCTCTCCTGACATCGTATCTCCTTCTACTTTTCCAGTATAAGTCATCGTCATTTCTCCTCTTGGCGTGCTTCTTGTTATCGTCCATTCAATTTCATTCCCTTTTAATGTGCCTTCTCCTGTTGCTTCGCCTCCTCTCGGGGATTCCATGGTCACCTTTAAATTCTCCCCCTCCTGGATAAATTTAACATTTCTGGTCATTTCTCCTCGAGGACTTTCCACGGTTAGCTCCCAATCTCCTGTTACATCTACTTCTTGTGCACTCAGGAAGAGAGTCAGTAAGGCCAGAATAAAAAATGTTAAGGTAGGATAAATTCTAGACATACTTTCCTCCATTTTTGATTAATGTTCTTTTTAAATTCCGTATATCATTTAGACGAAGAGAAAAGGGAAAATCTTCCAGGAAAAATTTCTAATTTAAATACAAAATAAATAAATTTCGACTTTAGACTGGGAAAGCAAGCATCATTTTTTTCTTTTTAATAATTCACTTTCGTAGTCTTCCTTGTCGTCGATATCCTGGAGAACACTCGAAGTTTTTACCTCAACTTCCAATAGATCCTCACTATGGCTGTAAACAAGCTCCCTGAGACCTACATCTGGACTTAGAGCTTCAACCTCGCCTCGATATTTCATGTCAATAAGTACTGGGTGGCCCCGGTTTTTATCATACACGGGAAGAACAATCCCCTTTTCTGTACTATTGAAGGTCTCTATGACTTTGTTAATGACATTCGTCGATACAGAAGGCTGATCACCAAGGGTAACTAAAACAGCTCGAGTATCTTCAGGGATTTTTTTAAATCCCCATTTAACAGATGAAAGCATGCCCTTTTGAAAATCAGGATTAACAGAAATTTTTAAGGGGAATCTTCTGATTTTCTTCTCAATTTCTTTCCAGTCTGAGCCGAGAACAACTAGGGTTTCATCTACTTTTGAGTCAATAACAATCTGGACAACTGTTTCAATTATAGTTTTATCTCCAAAAGGGAGCAGAAGCTTAGGTTTTCCCATCCTTTTAGATTCACCTGCTGCAAGTATTATGGCCCAAATCATTGTAATATCCTCTTATCTTGAATTTTGCTTCTGATAAGAACGAGCTGGGCTGTGATACTGACAGCAATTTCTTCTACAGTCTTTGAATTGATATCAATACCGATAGGGGCGTAGACGCGGTCAAACTGTTGAGGAGATGCCCAGCCTTGTTCTAAGAATTCTTTTCTCATCAACTTTATCTTTCGAGTACTGCCAATCATACCGATGTAAGCTGCATCAGAAGCTATGCACTCTCGGAGGGCTTCCCCATCATAACGATGCCCCCGGGTAACAATAACTATATAGGTATCAGAAGATACAGGGAAGTTCTTGATAGCGCGAGCTATTTCATCAACGATAATGTAATCAGTATCAGGGAGTCTTTCTTTATTAGCAAATTCAGGTCTATCATCGATGACGGCAACTTCAAAATCCAACAGGCTCCCAAGGTGGGCAACAGCTTGGCCGATGTGACCTGCTCCAGCAATAACCAACTGAGGAAGGGGAAAGATTGGCTCTAAAAAGAGAGAACTCTCTTTTATTTCATGAGGGAATATTTTTTTCTTTATCCTTAATAGGGAAGGCTTCCTCTCCATGAAAGCATTTCTGACCTCATCTTGGAAAAAGGAGAGGGGACTTTCAGGAAGAGCTTGAGCAATTTCTTTATTATCTATCCAAAATCTGAGCACAGATATTTTTTCATCAGAATGTACGTTTATGAAAGTTGCTAACATCCCAGGTTTACGTTGAAGGACAGACTGATGGAGCTTTTCGTATGTATCAGTATGTTTTTCGGGAAAGGCGTCGATAAAAACTCTTGCTTTTCCTCCACAGATTGCTCCTTCTTCAGATGATATATCAGCTTCCAGGTAAAATTCGAAAATCTTGGAAGTTCTTGTCTTAGCGGCTTGAACAGCTTTCTTCTTAGTATCAGCCTCCAATAAACCACCTCCCACAGTTCCTGCTAAAAGTCCTTCAGGGAAAAATATTGCTGAAGCTCCTACCACTTGAGGAGTTGAGCCTTTTGTTTCAATGATTGTGGCCAAAGCTAGAGGTTTCTTTTCCCGAAGCAAGTTAAAAAGCTTAGCGTGTATATTTTTCATTTGCTCCTGTTGTCTTTTTTTTATTGGTACCATATTCTTTTAAAAAGGAAAAGAGAAATCAGAAGAAATTCTTCTTTTAATCTTGACATTCCTCGAATACTTCCATTTAATAGTATATCCTTTGTTTGAGGATAGAAATCCATGTTTGTGTGGGTATTCCATCGGATAAGTGGACTTCTGTTAATCCTTCTCCTTAGCCTTAAATTTTTAACCTCATTTTTCCTGATGACCAAGGAGCAAAAGCCTGACTGGGCGCTCGTCCTCCACACAAATGCTTTTACAGATACTCTTCTCATTATCCTTGGTGTATTTCACGCTCTTTACGGCTTAAGAACAGTCATTATCGATCTCGGCCTGCGAAAAGAAAAATTGCTCTTCTGGATATTTTCTCTGTTGGGTCTAGGAGTGAGTGCTTTTTTGCTTGCTATTTACTTCACCAGGAATTACTGAATGATTGGTCAAGACATCCTTGTCGTTGGGGGTGGATTGGCAGGATTAGCTGCAGCTCTTCAATGTGATCCTAAGCTGAAAACTGCTGTAGTCTCAAAGGTTCATCCTCTCCGCTCCCATTCTGTAGCCGCCCAAGGGGGAATAAACGCTGCCCTGGGCAACAATCCTAAAGGAAGAGATGACACCTGGGAGAGGCATGCCTTTGACACTATCAAAGGAAGTGATTACCTGGCAGACCAGGACGTCGCATTACTGATGTGTCAGAAGGCCGTCCCAACTATTTATGAATTAGAGAATTTAGGAGTTCCCTTCAGCCGCTTTCCAGGGGGAGTAATCGCACAGAGACCGTTTGGCGGAGCTGGGTTTCCTCGAACCTGTTATGCGGCTGACCGAACAGGCCTCGTTATTCTTCATGCCCTTTTCGATCAATCAATAAAAAAGCAGGTAACATATTTTAATGAGTGGCTTGTGGTAAAGCTCGTGGTCAGAGATGGAAGATGTCTTGGGGTAATTGGCTATGAAGCAGCCACTGGACAAATATTCCCGATCAAAGCCCGGGCTGTCATTTTTGCCACTGGAGGTTACGGTCGAGTCTATTCAAGGACTACAAATGCCTACATTAATCACGGCAGCGGAATCGGCATAGCTTACAGAGCAGGTATTCCTCTAAAAGATATGGAATTTGTCCAGTTCCATCCTACCTCTCTCTACGACAAAAATATCCTTATCACCGAAGGAGCAAGAGGAGAGGGAGGCTTTTTAATAAACAAAATGGGAAAAAGATTCATGGCTGATTATGCTCCCTCGGCCATGGAGCTTGCGCCACGAGATATTGTAGCCCGGGCCATCCAGACGGAGATTGACAAAGGCAATGGCTTTGAGAACGAATATGTTCACCTTGACTTGAGACACCTGGGTGAAGAAAAAATTAAAAAAAGGCTTCCAGCTATCCGTGAAATTTGTATCAATTTTGCTGGCATCGATCCTGTAGAGAATCCCATCCCCATTCAACCTGCTCAGCACTATTCAATGGGCGGGATTGATGTAAACGAAAGATGCGCTTCGATTGTCGAGGGGTTTTTTGCTGCAGGAGAATGTTCATGTGTGAGTGTTCATGGCTCTAACCGCCTTGGAGGGAATTCTCTTCTCGAGACAGTAGTTTTTGGTAAAATTGCAGGGGAAGAATCTTCACAGTATGTAAAAGGAAACGAAGATTACCCGAATACAGAAAAAATTCTTCTTGATGAAGCCTTGAAGGTGAAACAAGAGATAGATGGATGGAGTAAAAAGGATACAGGAATTAAAGTTCATATCCTCTTAAACAGGATTAAAGATATAATGAGCGAGAAAGTGGGAATATTCAGAAATCAAAAGGACTTGGAAGAAGCATTGGGAAAAATTGGTGAGTTGAGAGAGGACTACAACAGAGTTTATATTTCTGGCAATTGCCTCCGTTTCAGTCAGGAGCTCATCAATATCGTCGAGTTCGCATCAATGCTCGACTTGGCTGAAGTGATTACCTTAAGCGCTTTAAATCGGGAAGAGACCAGAGGCTCTCATTTCCGTCTTGATTTCCAGGAGCGCAATGACAAGGATTGGCTGAAACATACATTAGCGTATCTTAAAGACGGTAAGCCTGAATTACACTACAAGGAAGTAGATATAAGCAGGTACAAACCTGAGGCAAGGAAATACTGAGATGGAATATACTTTTAAGATATTAAGGTATGATCCCCTTAATGATGAGCATCCCCGTTTTCAAGAATATCCCTACTCAACAGAAGAAGCAAAGTCAATCCTGGAAGCTTTGATGGATATTCGCAATGAACAGGATTGCACTCTTTCCTTCAGGTATAGTTGCCGGGAAGCAATCTGTGGCTCCTGTGCGATGGTTATTAACGGCTCTTTTGACCTGGCCTGCAGAACTATGGTTGAATCGCTCAAATCTATCCTTATTACCATAGAACCGCTCCCTAATCTGGAGATCCAGAAAGATTTAGTAGTTGATATGGAGCCTTTCTGGGATGCACTGCAGAAAATTGAACCCTTTATTAATCCGAGAGAAGAAATGTTGGAAAAAGGGTCCAGGATTGAGGAAAAGGAGATGGAAAAAATAGAACAGTTTATAAGCTGCATCATGTGCGGCAGCTGTTACAGCGCCTGTCCGGTAGTTACAAGGGATAATAGATACTTAGGACCTTCTGCTCTGGCGAAGCTCTACCGCCTTGTTAAAGACCCCAGAGACATGAGACCTTTCTCTAGGTGGTCAAGGGTGAACACCGAAGGAGGAGCTTGGGGCTGCGATACTATATTCAAATGCAATGAAGTCTGTCCAAAAGATGTCAGGCCTGCTGATGGGATAGAGGCTCTCAGGAGAAAATTAATTGCTGGAAAAATTAAGAGACTTTTTAGACTGAAAAAATGAAGTTAAAATACTCACTTTTCACCAGGCGCCAGTTTTTAAACTCTCTTTTTGGGGGTTGGCTTGGTGCTTTTGCAGCTTCGCTTTTATATCCTATCATAAAATTTGTTATTCCTCCTTACAGGGAACCTGAGGAAGTTATTTTGCCTTTTTCAGATTTTAAAGACATGGGAGCTAATTCAGTAAAAAATTTCCCATGGGGGAGTAAGCCTGGCCTTATCAAGAAGAAAGAAGACAGAAGTTACCTGGCTTTTGTTGCAGTTTGTACTCATCTTGATTGTAATGTCGCCTATCTCGCGGATAAAAGAAAATTCTTTTGTGCCTGTCATGAAGGCTGGTACGATGAAGATGGAAAAAACATAGGGGGCCCTCCTCCCAAGCCTCTCCGTCAGCTCATCGTGAAAATCGAAGAAGAAAATCTGATTATAAAAAGAGAAGAAACCGAGTGAGTATAAAAGACATGAATCGTAGGCTTAAGGATTGGTTTGACGATCGTCTTGGCATTTCCATTATTGCCAGTTACTTAAGAGAGAAAAAGATCCCTCAACACAAACACACTGTATGGTATTATACGGGGAGCGCTATCCTTATCTTTTTTGGCATTCAAGTCTTTACTGGCATCATGCTTCTCCTCTACTATAAACCTACAATCGAAACAGCACATGAAAGTGTAGAACTGATGATGACGGAAATTCCCTTGGGCTGGCTCATTAGATCAATCCATCGCTGGTCAGCATATTTTATGATAGCGGCGGTTTTTGTGCACCTCATCAGCATCTTGCTCACCAAGGCTTATCGAAGTCCGAGGGAATTAACCTGGATGAGTGGTGTATTCCTTCTTATTTTAACTATGTTTTTCGGGTTTACAGGTTATCTTTTACCTTGGGATGACCTCTCTCTTTCAGCTACAAAAGTAGGCACAGATATTCCTCGTTCCCTGCCTTTTATCGGAACAATTGTGACCAAGCTGCTTCGAGGGGGAGAGGATGTTACCGGAGATACACTCACTCGCTTTTTTGGCATTCATGCATCACTCCTGCCTCTCCTGTTACTCGCCTTTTTACTCATTCATGTTTTTCTCATCCAGAAACATGGTATGAGCTTACCCATCTCATCCGAGAAAAGAAACGAAAAGGTGAAAGAAATCCCATTCTGGCCAAATTTTATCTACAGGGAAATGATTGTGTGGCTCGTTCTCTTGGGAATTCTCTTTACAGTGGCGATCTTTTTGCCGCCAGCACTGGATAAGAAGGCTGATCTAATGGCACCTGCACCTGAAGGAGTAAAACCTGAATGGTACTTTCTTTTCCTCTTCCAGACTTTAAAAATATTCCCAGCAAAAATTTTTTCTATAAGCGGTGATACGATTGCTGTGTTTCTCATGTTGTTGGTAGGCCTTTTATTCTTTTTCATTCCTTTGATCGACGACAGGCCTGCCGAAAAGAAAGGAAAGATTATCACAGTTCTTGCTTGCCTATTAATTTTGTATGCAGTGGTGTTGACTGTCTGGAGCCTTTTGTGATGTTAAAGAGGAGAAAGCGTCAAACTCTCTACATTCTCACGGCACCTATTCTTTATTTTGTTTTATTCTCAGCGATTGGATTTGGACAGCAGGCTTCAATTGAAAAAAATAGTGAAGCTGAGCCAGCGAGGATAACATATTCCCCAAAAAATATTAAAGAAAGCACTGCTGTATATGTTTTCCTGGGCTGGATATGGCTGGCAATTTTTGTTCTTATCTATATTTTCAGGTTGAAGATAAAAGAGTCAGACAGGCTTCTCAAAATTCAGTTTTTTCCTAAGAATAAAAAATAAGCAGCAGTCCATAGTTCACTGAACTCATAGTTAAAATACATAAATAATTCTACAAACTCTCCGGTTTTACTGCGCTCTCCTTTAGACGATTATATAAATACATTCATGAACTGTGATATTTTTTGACCTCATTTCGTCATATTTATTGGCAGTGATAATTTTTTCTCAAGGTAAGAAGAAAAAAATGCATCCAGGACAGGGCCACAGAAGAAGACTCAGGGAGAAATTTTTAAAAGGAGGGCTCAAGGGATTTCTTGACTATGAAATCGTGGAACTTCTTCTGACTCTTGGAACTCCCCGAAGGGACTGCAAGGAGCAAGCCAAAGAAGCCTTAAGAAAGTTCAAGACTCTCAGGGGAATTTTAGAAGCTCCTGCGGAAAGCCTCCAGGAGATTAAGGGCATTGGCTCCCGTAATGTTTTTGGACTTAAACTTATCCAGGAGGTCTCACGGCGCTTTCTCAAAGAGCGAATAATGAACAGGCCGGTTTGCCGCAGCTCCAAGGAAGTTTTTGATTTTCTTTACCATTCCCTTAGGGGCTCAAAAAAGGAGAAGTTCAGTGTGATTTTTTTAGATACTAAAAACCAGGTTATCGAAGAAAAAACTGTTTTCGAAGGAACGGTAGATTCAAGCGTTGTTTATCCCAGGGAAATAGTAAAAGAAGCTTTGAAACTTAACGCCTCTTCTCTGATTTTTGCTCATAATCATCCTTCGGGCGACCCTGAGCCTTCTTCAAGTGATAGAGAGGTTACAAAAGACCTTGTTTTTGCTGCAAATATTATGCAGATAAATGTTTTAGATCATGTAATCATCGGTAATAACTGTTACTTCAGCTTTGCTGATCATGATTTGATCGAAGATTATAAAGCAATGTTTCACGCATTAAATTTAGCCAAAATAGATTAATCAACTGTGAGTTATAAAGGTAAAAAAAGAAGTACGAAGAAAAGGTTAAAAGTTTATCCGTTCCTCTTTAAAATTAGGCTATTCTTTACTCTGCTGTCTTGATGGTTTTTGTGGTTCATCCGACTTTTTCAACATCGCTCGATAATCGGAAGCCTTCTCAAGTTTACCCCATGCTTCATAGAATCGTATGATTCGTTCGAGGGCTTCCTGTGTCCGCTTATTCCTTTCACCATATTTTGCTCTGATCACTGGATAGCTGCCTACTAACAGCGGTTCAGCCTCTTCGTATTGTTTAAAAGCTCCTGAACAGCCTCCAAGCACACTCTCAGCCTCGGCTATCCGCCAGTGACCTTTTGGCATGGATGACAGGTTGAGCTTTCAATTCTTCAGTGATTTTATTTGCTCCTTTATCGAGAATTTCACATTCTGCAACATACTTCCTGATGGAGTGTATAACCTCGCCGATTTATTTACTTTCATTATGGATAGGAATTACAACTGAATTCTTCATGCTTCTCTATAATCATCAATTATGGCATTTGAAATATTTATGGGAACCTCTGAAATTGTAATTTTGTTTGGAAGTATAATAGAAGGGTTTCAGGGAGTCAAGTTATCCAGAACTTTAGCAAGCATTGTGAAAAAAAGATGCTCCCCTCGAATCTTACTTTTTATAAATTTTTGTCCTTATGTTGTTCCATAATTAATCCTTTTTATCAGAGAAAAATAAAAGAGTTGAACAAGCCAAAAAATTACAGGTAAAATATTCAAATCATTGCGTGTCAATAAATGATAATATATCAAGGATGAACTTTTAAAAAGGAGGAATGGATGCTCGATGACAGGAAAATTGCTAATAAGTTTAAGATAAAGCCTGTGGAAGAAATTGCCGAGAAGATAGGTATTGGAAAAGATAATCT
>JBGVTE010000124.1:0-6535 GCA_041862375.1 Candidatus Aminicenantaceae bacterium | reverse complement strand
TAAGGAAGGGCATTAATCTATTTGTTTTCAATGAGATTGCCACGCTCTCTTCGATCGCTCGCAATGACAATGGAACTGCCTTTTTCGAACACTTCTTTTAATCCCGTCACTTTGGGACAAACTCAAATAAATAGATTAACTTTGCTTTCTAATGCCTCACCGAGATAGGCAGAGGCTCCCGCCAAACTATCAACCTCTGGAATAAAATCATCCTTAGCTAGACCCATAACTCCAATAGTGGTAGTGCATGCAATGATCTTTACTCCTAGTTCCTTGGCTGTTTTAATCGCTTCGGTAATTGACGGCATTCTATATTTTTTCATCAAATATTTCATTAAGAAAGTTCCAATCCCAAACATATGAAATTTTGAAAGTGGCAGTCTTTCTTTGCCTCCACGATTAAGCAGGCTGAATAATTTTTGAATAATCTTAGGAGCTCTAAGATTAAATGCGGACTTTCTCAGCACATTTAAACCCCAGAAGGTAAAAAACAAGGTCACATCTTTATCCATAGCAGCAGCAGTATTTGCAATAATAAAGCTTGCCGATACTTTGTCCAGGTCACCGCTGGAAACCACGATAGTAACTTTTTCCTTGTTTGCCATTTAATTCACCTCTCTTTTAGCAAAGCTTCATGCTTCTATATTAAAGCAATTTCTTGCTTTTCGTTAAATCCTTAATTTAGTTTTTCCTCTTTTATACTCTGCTTCAGCTTGAAAAAATATCTGATTAAAAAACCCTTTTTAATTGCTGCCTTTAATATTCCTGGAAGGCGATTCGGAGAGACTCTGCTGCTGGAGTAAAAGATATCGATCTTGATACACAAAGATTCTGGAGGAGAGAACAAAGAGCGGGAGGCTACGGATCGTACTTATCACCGAGGTTTTTCTAGAATAGATTCTCGGTCACAGTTCGGTTACCATCACCGAGCTCTACACGCTTTCCTTTAGAGAGCACAAAAGACGCGATTCTCTATAGCTTATTAGTCTTTTCTTTTTGTCCTTAATATCTCCCGAATTCCTATGGCAATTGCAAATAAAAGCATCCCATGGGTAAATTGTAGATAAGCTTGAGCTTCTATTCCGAAAGGGAAAGGCGTCATCAGAAGTCGCGATATAATCCCGACAATTATGCTGATAGCAGCCAACACTATAAAAGCATCACAAATTCTGGCTATCATATTTTCCTCCTTTGACGTTTATTTTAATACTTATAATAATTTACATCATTGGTCAAGCATCTCAGAGGAGGTATTGAAGGCTCACAAAAAGCATGGAATTAGGTTTGCTTTTCCTCTTTTTTTTTCCAAAAGCAATTGATTTCATGGCCTGAACTATTTGGTGCATTTGTCGATGAGCAAAGGATAATTTAAAAAGATGAAATTTGTGGGAAGGACATTATTTCCCCCTCCCCAAATTAGGCTAAAAGACTATACATCCCCCTATTAGTGTTGAATAAATCTATTTTCCCTTTCTCCAAAAGCTAAAAAGGCCAATAATCGGCATTTGTAATGAACGGTATTTTCTTTTCGGAAATATGCCTTCGCTCACTATCCCCAATTCTTCCACTGTATAAAAAGCTTTTGGATGAAATCTTTTGATGATTTTGGAAATTTCTTTCAAATCCTGACGTTTTATTATTATGTAAATGACGTGCACTTTTCCCGTAGAGCCTTGAGCGTCCATACTTGTAATACCGTAGCCTTTTGCTCTTAAATATTCTATCAAGTCGGATGCGTTCTTTCTGGTAATGATTTGAACGATCGAGTTGCCTATTGCCAGCCTTTTTTCTATTTGAATTCCGATATAAGTTCCCAATGCAAATCCTGCTCCATATGCAATGTAACAGGCAACATTGTTCAAATTTTGCATGATCACTCGTATGGCTAACAACCAGATTATCACTTCGAAGAATCCGATCAGCGGAGCTAGAAGCTTTAATCCTCTCGAAACGAAAACGATGCGTATTGTTCCCAGGCTGACGTCCAAAACTCTTGCCGCGAAAATCAGCAACGGAAGAACGCCCCATTTGAATGCTTCTGATCCAATGATTGACTCAAAACTCATGAGAACAACTCCTTCTTGTTTTCTCCCTCATCAGAGGAAGCTTGTTTTGTGTTTTACTATTATGCAACTTTTCGTATAAAATGTCTTTAAGGATATTGAAAATCCATAGATTGATTCCAATTTATTATTAAAATTATTGTCCTTTTTTCAAAGAAATATTTAGGAGAAAAAAATGAGCAGCTTATATTTTCTATTTCCCGCTTTGCTGGCTATTTTGATATCTTTTCTCTGCGTAAGAGCAGCGGCTATAGCTTTGATGATGACGGGAATGGAGAAGAAAAAAGCGAGATTTCAGGCTTTATCAGCATTTTCAGGGACTGGATTTACGACAAAAGAGGCAGAAATAGTCATAAACCATCCTGTGAGAAGAAAGATTGTAACATGGCTTATGATAATGGGTAATGCAGGAATTGTTACAGTTATAGTAACAGCTACCTCCTCTTTAGCAACTAGCAGGGGTTACCAACTTCCTATTAATGTGATAGTTCTTGCAATTGGGATATTTCTTATATATAAACTTGCAACGTACAAGAAGTTTCTGAGAAAGTGGGAAAATTTCATTGAAAATAAATTGATAAAATATAGGACTTTTGATGAGGAAGCTGCAACAGAAGATCTTCTTCATTTCCTTGAAGGATTTGGTTTAGTTAAAAAAATTATACATGAAAATTCTCCTTTACTTGGAAGTTCTCTTTCAGAGGCTAAATTAAGTGAAAAAGGAATCTTGGTTTTAGGAATTGAAAGAGATAAAAATTGGATTCCTATACCGAAATCAACTGAAATAATAGAACAAAAAGACCGCCTTGTTGTATATGGTCCTCTTAAAGTTTTGAAGTCTCTTTTGTAGGAACGAGGTCGTTCTTGATAGAGTTTGTTTAGAAGCAGAAATATTTATGATTTTTGATTTGTCTATTTTCAGAAGCTTACAACTAGAGAGCTGAGGATATACTGATCAGTACTTTTGAATCCGGGTACTGGACTATGAGTATGTTTTATTTGATAGCTTATTTTATAAGATAATATTTTGCTGATATTAATGGAGAAAGAAGAAAGTGAGGAAATACGATAGTCCTTTGCATTTTCCAGGTTAACGAAAAATATATCCTGGTGAATTAGTTCAGAGTTAGCAGACACAGCGAGTCTGATATTACTGGAAATTAAAAATGAAGCAAAGGAGACTGAAAAGTCCAAGTCTGTAATTTTGTCAATATTATTTTCTTTGCTCCAGCCAAAAGCTGCTTCTGAAGTTAAGATTAATTTTTCTGATTTTATCCAGAAATATCCTGCTCCGGCTGAAAAAACGAAACGATAATTGTATCCAGATAGAACATTCCTTTCTAATCGGCTAAAACCGAGTATATAGGCTTTCGATTTAGGTATGTATTTATAATCAACCTGGCTGTAGTAAAATTCCGCATCTTTTGATCCCTCGCTTTCTGAGTAAATGATGCTTCCTTTAATCTGAATTTGATTCTTTTTAAATTTCATATTTTGTTCTGTGTCAAAACCCAGAGTGCGTTCTTCTGTATTACCAGAAGTAAGTAAAAAAGAGAAACTGGTAGAAGAGGAATAAAACTTCTGCACTTCTTTTTTTTCTTCTGCAGCTTTGCTCCATTGTACGAATAAGAAAATACTTGAGATAATAATTATTTTTTTGATGATCAACTTCATTTTCCCCTCCTAGTTTTTTTCTATACAAATAAGCAAATAATGTCAAAAAGTATTTAGCTTAACTATTTGAGCTAGAAATATTTCATTTTTAAAGGTATAGTAAGGACAAATCAATGCATAGGAAAAAGTATATTAAGATAAGAAACTCTTTCTCTGGACGGAAAAAGCAAATGTCATTGATTCTAGAAATTTCATTTAGATTATAACTTGTTTTTTTAGTAAGAAGAAGATATTAGCCAGGAAAATGAGATGTCTCTTCGCTTAATTGAAATAGTTCTCCCTGAGGGATATAAGCAGGAGTTACTGGAATTATTAAATGAACAGGATATATTAGATACTTGGTATGAAACAATTGCCGAGAATCGTATTCATTTGAAAATACTACTTCAAACCGGAAAGACGGAAAACATTCTTGACTTATTGGAAAAACGCTTCTCTCACATAGAAGGTTTTAGGATAGTCATCATTCCAGTAGAGGCCTCGATTCCGAGACCAGAGCCACAAGGAAAAACACAAAATGAAATTGAAGGAACTCTACCCTCTAAAGAACAAGCATCAAAAGTAATTAGGCTCAGTCGTGAGGAGTTGTATGCTGACATTGAAAAAACAATCAGGCTTTCATGGGTATTTATCGTGTTGATCATACTCTCTTCGATAGTAGCCTCTATAGGCATTCTGCGGAATAATGTGATTTTTATTATAGGTGCTATGGTCATTGCACCTGTACTTGGGCCTAATGTTGCTTTGTCTTTTGCGACAACTCTTGGTGATATCAATCTTACTAGAAGAACGATAAAGGCTATTGCAGTGGGAATAATTACAGCTTTAATCGTTTCAACCTTGATAGGATTAGTGCTTAAAGTCAATCCAGATATCCCCGAACTCATATCCAGAACGGAAGTAAGTATGGGAGATGTTGTTTTAGCCTTAGCAGCGGGGAGTGCTGCTGTACTTTCTTTCACTTCAGAATTGTTTAGCGCGCTCATAGGAGTAATGGTTGCAGTGGCATTGCTTCCCCCGCTTGTCACATTAGGAATGTTAATAGGCTCTGGGCATTGGAAACTGGCTTTAGGTTCTTTGTTGCTTTTTCTTTTGAATCTGATTTGTGTGAATTTAGCAGGAGTTTTAACCTTTCTAGCAAGGGGAATTCGCCCTCTTACTTGGTGGGAAGCTAATAAGGCAAAAAAAGCGACGCGAATAGCTATTATTTTATGGGGCATTCTATTGCTTACTCTCGTGGTTATAATTATTATCTCTCAGAGGAGCTAAAGCTGGAGCTGTGTTGTTGATAATAGGTCAAATAGGGCTTGCTTTTTATTGAATGATGGCTATTCCTCTAGAAAAGCATATCGACATACGAGAATGATTGATCAACTTTTGACTTTTTTCGAAAGAAATAATTCATTAAAATATGAGTAAATCCATTTTTAGTTAAGACTGAGGGAGGGAATTTAAATGGTTAGACTCATTAAAAAAAGATTTAAAAAAATTGGCCTGCCCCCTGGAACTCCCGTGTATGTGGGAGCAAAGAAGGATGAAAAAGTAAGAATTTCGGTCCTTGATTATGATGAAGCTCAGTGTCAGGAAAAGGCGATAGAGGAGATTGAGGAGTGTTTTCCATTTAAAGATACCTCAACCGTTACCTGGATAAATGTTGACGGTGTTCATGAAGTAGAAATTATAGAAAAACTCGGAAAGAACTTTGATTTGCATCCTCTTATTAGGGAGGATATCGTTAATACTGAACAGCGTCCAAAATTGGAGGACTTTGACAGTTATATTTTTATTGTTTTAAAAATGTTTTCCTACGATGATAAGAGTGAAGAGATCACAGCAGAACAAGTAAGTTTAATTCTTGGAAAAAATTATGTCATCTCATTCCAGGAAAGACAGGGAGATATTTTTGATGCCATACGAGACAGAATAAGAAACGGAAAAGGCCGCATAAGGAAAATGAGTTCAGATTACCTTGCCTACGCCTTAATAGACTCTATCGTTGATCACTATTTTATAATTCTTGAAAAGCTGGGAGAGAGGATAGAAGAGCTTGAAGACGAACTGGTTGCCAATCCCACACCTAAAGTCTTACAAGAGCTTTATAAATTAAAAAGAGAAATGATATTTCTGCGAAAATCTGTCTGGCCTCTAAGAGAGGTTGTCAATGCTTTAGAAAGAGGTGAATCCACGCTCATACAGAGATCTTCTCGGGTGTATTTCAGAGATATTTACGACCATACAATTCAAGTAATCGATAATGTTGAGACCTTCAGGGATATGCTGTCTGGAATGCACGATACTTATCTTTCAAGTATCAGCCACAGGATGAATGAGGTTATGAAAGTACTCACGATCATTGCTACTATATTCATTCCGCTGACTTTTATCGCAGGCATTTATGGTATGAATTTTAAGTTCATGCCAGAACTCGAATGGCGATGGGCATATTTTGTAGTCTGGACTGTAATTGCTGTTGTTGCTGTCTTTATGTTAATTTTTTTCAAAAAAAAGAAATGGTTATGAGCACTTTTGATTGAGCCATTAAAAGGCTTGTTTAAACCAATTTAAGAGAAAGGATTTAACATGAAACCTAAAACAATAATTATTTTAATCATAGTTATATTGTCTTTTATAGTAATCATCCAGAACACCGAGATAGTCAGTCTGCAGTTGTTTTTCTGGAAACTCAGTATGTCGAGAGTTATATTCATGGTAATTCTTATTTTTATCGGATCTGTCCTTGGATTTATTGTTTCGAGGATGTTACGAAAGTATTGATCTTTAAAGACCAGCTTTAATCC
>JBGVTE010000123.1:0-14595 GCA_041862375.1 Candidatus Aminicenantaceae bacterium | reverse complement strand
AATAGTCATAATAAAAGCTGAAAAGAAAAGAACAATTGAAAAAACATTAGTTTTGTTTTTCATCTTGCCCTCCCTCTGACCTTCTTCTTTTTAAAATCTTAATACTCATTAAGCCGCCTGTCAATTTATGCCCTTTACAAATTCTTATTTTTTTTTGATATAAAAGTGACGGTTGCCTTTGGCTGTCTATAGCCGACATCTTCTTCATAAAAATTAGCAGCAATTTTTTTTGCATTATGCACTCCATTTAAAGAACCGTCTGTAAATAAAATTTACGCCTTTGAAAAAATAACTGTTTGAGTTATTCCGAAGAAGAAAATTATAAGATCAGAACTTTCTCCCCTCATAAAATAATAAACTACTCCCTCCCATTTAATGGAATGAAGCAATTATTATGCCAGCCTGATACGGTTTGGCAATTAACTTAAATCAAAGGCATATGAGGTAAAAATAATGCCGAGGACTAGACTCGAACCGGCACATTGGATAATCAACGAGGGATTTTAAGTCCCTTGCATCCCATTTTTTCCTATTTAATTACTTTGTTTTCAATCAGTTTTAAAAATCCATCGAGGTGTGACAGATTTGTGACGCGATAACTGCCTCTTTTTTCCTGTTCATAGAGGTATGAGTATACCCAAGTGTTACTCTTGAAGTAGTATGCCCCAACAACTCTTGAACCGTTAAAATAGAAGTAGTCCTTTCCATCACATAAAAGTAAGCTGTTGTTTACATTTTTTTGTATGAGTTGGAAGTGAGTATATATCTCTTCCAGGGGAAAAGAATCTGTTCACGCTTTACCAACATCCTGGCCCGTTTCTTGAATCTTCCTCCCTGTTATGGCCGGGATATATCGCCAGCGACATCCGGAACGCACTGTCTTCTACCGGGTGATGTTTCATTATTTTGAGGAGTTTGTCTCAGAATATGAGAATTGCTTCGAGAGAAAGTATGGTTATTTTCGCCCGGTTATTAAGGAAATAGTCGAGAAGTACCTGGACTGTGGAAATCCGAAGTGCGGCTTTGCGCGGATTCGGTGCGGAGATTGTGGGAAAGAGTTTTTATTGCATTTTTCCTGTAAAGTTAGGGGATTCTGCCCCTCCTGTCATGCCAAACGGCGTGAGGAGTGGGGTGAGTGGATGAGGGAGCGGCTTCTTTTGGATGTGCCTCACCGCCAGGTAATGAAAGCCCCGTGAGCACCTTCATCCCCTTGGTACCAAAAAGATTCTCTACCCGAGAGATCTCCTCTCGAACATCTTCCGATTGCTGTGAAAGAAGAGCTTAAATCCGGTTTTTCACCCGAGTCATGCTCCCCACATAAAAGCCCTCTGACGCAATACCCTCTGATAGCTACGATTCTCCCGAGAACGTTTGTAGACCTCAGGAATCAAATCCGTACGCAAGAGATGAGCTAATATCCAGGAGTCCCGCTTGTCCGTCTTTATCTTCGCCTTGGCAATCGCTTTCACTTCTTTCGGGTGGGCAATAGTCACCTCAATTCCCATCTCATCCAAAGCGTCCACCATCGTATAGCTCGACCTCCCAGCCTCCACCACCGCTTTCACATCCTCAATCCCGTAGAGAAACTTCTCCACTTCACTGCGAAGATTTCCAACCCTTCCGGATTTGAGCTTTTCTCCTTTCTCATCCAGCAAAGTGATGTGCGAGTATTGCCTATGATGGTCAATACCCATATAATTCATCTGTGCACCCCCTAAATTTAGATTTTGTAATCTCCCGGGTAGTCTATCACACAATAGACTCCCGGAGGAGGTGCATCACATCATCATGTTACCTTATATTTTAAAGACTCTTTGTCCCGTCGCTTTGGGATAATCTCTATTAATTAGATATGAAATTCAATAATTTTATTTAATTAAATAAAATTTGATCTGGTGGCCATCGATAAATCTGCAGCCTTCTCCAGTAAAAACAGCATCCTCTTCGAAGCCAATCCTAACATCCTGGTTTTCCCATTCAGGAACTTTGGTCGTGCAGCTGAATTCAATAGCGTAGCAGGTATTTGGGTACAGGGGGTACTCCATCTCGATCCTTATTCCCTCAGGAGCTCGCTCCAGCGGCCTAGCATCCATAGAACAGCCCGCTCCATGTCCGTGAAATCCTATTGGATGGGAATAAATAAGTGCTCTGAGTCCCTCTGCCTGTGCTTTCTCCATCGTTGAATCTGTAATCTCATTTCCCGTCCTGCCGGCTTTAAATTCATTCATGAAAATCTCTCCCACTCTATTTGCTTTCCTCAAAGCTTCCTTTAAACCTTCAGGTGCCTCATTTTCACTAACTCTACAGACATATGCATGCAACTGCATATCTGTACAGAGTCCAAGGTACACAATTCCTACATCACAGTGGAGAAGATCGCCTCTCCTGATGACCTTTCTGTTATCGCCATACTTGGCTGCCTCCTTTTTGTGCCTCTGAATTGAAATCGATGGTTGAAACCAGGGTTTTAATCCAAGATCTGTAATTTTTTGCCTGATCCACCAGACAACATCGTCAGTTGTCGTGACATCAGGAGCGATGACTTTATTGGAGAAAAACTCAGCAATGATATCATGGGCAATTCCGCAAATGTGCCTGTAAACACTGATTTCCTGGGGACTCCTCGTCTCAAGCCAGCCGAGACAGAGCTTTTCTGCTGAAACGAACCGGGAAGAGTATTCAGGGCCAAGTGCTTGTTCAAGTTTTTCTTTGAGGCTTATAGTTAATCCATCGCCAAATCTAAAGGTTGGGGAAATATTGATCCCAATTTTTTTTGGATTTCGCTTCTTGATAACTTCAGCCAGGCTCTCAAATTGTTTTTTCTTTTTATCTTTCCAGGTTGACTTATACCATTTCCCTATACCGAAGTAGCTTCCTGACAACCGCTCGACTCCTTGCTCTTTACCGCGGTCGTGAAAAATTAGGATAGACGTCCTTCGAGCTGACATCGCAGGCTCAGGAACAAGGCTGATGTAAACTGGATCTTCATTGTATTCACGATTGATGATGAGCCACATATCAATTCCTTCTCTTCTCATCAGCTCCGGTATGATATTTTCCAGCCTCCATTTCAGCCATTCATTCATAATTCGCGCTCTTTCCCTCTCAGCCAGTATATTACTGCTGTCGCTTGCTGCTTCAAAGTCAGGATTTTGAGCATAAGAATTGACTGCAACTACCAGCAAGATTGCTGCAGAAATAAATGTAAAAAATTTCAGGACCTGCTTATTAAACATATCTTATCCTCCTTTGGGGTCAGGCTTTCATAACTTGGATAACTTCAGCCCACCTACCAGGCAATGCCGTAGTCTTCTCCGTAATTGCTGGAACCTCCCCAGAGGGTTCCGTTTTTCCAGTCAAAAAAGATAGCGTTGAGCGGGCCTGATGTATACTTCCTGTAATCCAGCTTGTACCCCATCCTCCCGAGCTTCTCCCTCACCCATTGAGGAACTTCTTCATTGAGGCGAAGCCTGCCCGGTACAGCTTCATGTTTTCCAAACGAGCTCTGCATCTGATAGCTCACTATGTTTGGTGCCTCGCATGCTTCCTGAATATTCATTCCAAATTCAACGACGTTCAAGAATAACTGAAGCAAATTTTGATCTTGAGTATCTCCACCCTGGACAGAAAAAGAGAGAAAGGGGGTTCCATCTTTTATAGCAAGGCTTGGCGTCAAAGTAGCACGGGGCCTCTTGCCCGGAGCAACTACATTAAATGGATTTTTTGCCTCATCAAGAACAAAGCTCTGCATCCGCTGGCTCATTCCTATACCCGTTTTGCCGGCGATACAAGCAGGAATCCAGCCGCCACTTGGAGTAGCAGAAACTATCCATCCTTCTTTGTCAGCAGCCTGGATAGAGGTGGTTCCCCCTACAAAGCTTTCTTCGAAGGCCATCCTCTGTTCCCTGCTCCACAATTCAGGATTCGAATCTCCAACATTTGACCATTTCTCAAGAAGGTGAAGGTAGGGGTTTTTCTTTCCTTCGAAGGGATAGGGATTCCCGGGTTTTACATCAGGATTATTCTCAGTCCACATAACCTGCTTGAGTCGTTCCTTTGCGTATTCTTTGGAAAGTAATCCTTCAATCGGCTCCTCTGGAAGAAAATACGGATCTCCGTAGTAGAAGTCCCGGTCTGCAAAAGCCAAGTTCATCACCTGATAGAGAGTATGGATATACCGGGCGCTGTTAAATCCCATTGATTTCAGGTCGATATTCTCCAATAAGTTCAACATCTGCAGGAGCACAGGTCCCTGAACCCAGCAAGTCAGTTTGTAGACTTTGATTCCTTTGTAAGTAGTCATAACTGGTTCCTCGATATATACTTTCCAGTTGGCAAGGTCTTCCATGGTTATGAGTCCGCCCTGTTCCTGGCAGCCACGCACAAATTCTTGGGCTATATCCCCCCTGTAAAACCGGTCATAGGCTGTATAGATTGCCTCCTTGCGATTTTTGCCTTCAGTCAGAGCCTTCTGTTCAGCCCCGACCAGCTTTTTAAGAGTTTCCAGCAAATCCGGCTGGCGGAACACTTCTCCTGGATATGGAGCCTCCCGTTTATCTCCCAAGTGAGGGAGCAAAACTTTCCTGGAGTAAGGCCACTCTTTAATCCAGTCTTTCCTTCCCTCTATAGTATCTGCAAGCTGCTTCTCTATCGGATACCCTTCAGCCATCTCCATTGCAGGCTTCAACACCTCCTTTAAGCTCATGGTACCAAACTCAGCCAGCATGACCATCAAACCTCCGGGTGTTCCTGGAGTTACTGCAGCCAGGGGGCCATAAGCAGGGGGATATTCCAATCCTTTGTCTTTAAAGAATTCAGGTGTTGCACCGGTAGGAGCTGCACCTAATGCGTTAATCCCAAGGACCTTTTTAGTATGTGGATTATAAATAAGAACCTGGGTTTCTCCACCCCAGCTCAACACATCCCACATAGTGCAGACAGCTCCCAGCATGGCACAGGCTGCATCAACTGCATTTCCGCCTCGGTCAAATATTTTAGCTCCAGCCACAGCACCGAGCGGTTTGCCGGTAATGGCAATCCAGCTCTTTCCGTGAAGAACAGGCTTCTCTGTACGGCCAGCATTCATACTGACTGCGGGGAAAAGAAAGATTATAAGCAGTAAAGCTGCCTTCCAGTTTATAATAGTTTCTTTCTCAGCTATAAACATCTCAACCTCCTTTCAGATTAAGGTCAGGCTTTTCATTCCCCATAGCTTGTTATTTTACATCCAAAAAAGTTATCTAATAATTATCATTCTTCTTTAAGCTGATATTCTACAGAAAGATGGGCTCACATCTTTTCAACAATACAACTTTTCTTACAAATCCTTAATCTCATTCTTCCTCCTTTCAAATTGTCAAATTGGGGATAGCCCTCAATTCAGTCTTTTCTATAAACTGGATAAATATCCTTGGGAATGTTCTTGTACGGAAGCACGGTCAGGTCAGCCGGCCCAAAGCCCGGTGCATCGACCTCAAAGATAGCGCCAGCTAAGCCTGTTTCATGAAACCCTCTGCGGAAGTGAACGCGAGACTTGAGGACAATAATATCAAGCTCCTCGATATCAATACCGAGAGACTCAAAGATACGAGGACTCGTAACCTGCCTGAGCTGGGGAGTAAGGATGACCCGGTTGTTCTCGCCAAAGAGGAGTACTACCGCTGTCTCCCTGCCAAGCTTGCCAAGAAACTCTACGCTTCCCTCAATCCTGGCAGGATTTCCTGCGAATTTGTCTGAATAGCCTCCAACATCGATGCTGATTGCGTCGCCTGCTTTCTTCTCAGCTTGAATCTTTTCTATGGCCTTCTCATCGCGGATAGTGGCTAAACAAAAATTCTTCGCTCCTTGGTTTATCAGCTCTTGAAGAATATGAGTAGATCCACCTGTCCTGTCGCTGTGATCAGCAATAATCACAGGAGTTTTACCATCTTGTGCGGCTTGGACTGCTAAAGCCACGCCTTTCTTTGTCTTTGGTAGCTTTTTCCCTGCAAAAACTTCTCTCATTCTCCATATAAAGTCAGACATATCATCTGCAATCCTATCCGCTAGCTCCTGGTCATTGTTGGTAACGACCATGACTGTTGCCCCGACATCAGGGACGTCAGCATAGGCAAATCCAAATGCAACTGAGACATAGACGTCTGAATACATGCATTCCCATCTTCGAGCCCGCTCCATGATCTCCATCGCAGGAGATACACCCGTTCCCTGGAAAACACTCGGAGTGATCACACCGGGTTTTCTTGTAGCCATGAAGGGCTTATACTTCCCGAGAATGGTCTTGATCATGACCCGGGCAGCTCGCTCTCCTATCTGTGTTGTATCGTAATGCGGGTACCTCTTGATTATAAACACAGCATCAGCTGCATCTGAAAGTTCATTATCTTCATTTGCATGAAGATCAAGGGTAACAAAAATGGGGATATCGCCGACGGCCTTCCTCACCCTTCGCACCAGCTCAGCCTCAGGCTTGGGAATTCCTGTCACTGCCATGGCACCGTGAAGAGAGAGAAAAACGCCATCAAGACGTCCGGCTCTTTTCAGGTCTTCTATAATAAGGTTTGAATACTTATCAAATGCTTCCATCGTAATCCAGCTCCCTGAAGAGCCTCCACGAGCTCCCCGAGGAGAAAGAATCCCGACTAACTCTATTCCTCCAAACTCCTCGCACATGGCTTTAAAGCCGCCGATATATCCACGGTTCGAAGTGAAAAGATCACGACTAGGCAATCCGTAATATTCCCAATCCTCGATAGTTGTTGGCTTAGGACAGAAAGTGCATGTCTCGTGAGAAAACCGAGCGACTGCAATTTTTATCTTTTCTTGCTCTTCCGTGATGCTCCTGCACCCAAAAGTAAAAATCAAGAGAGGAACAATGAGCATCCAAAGGAAGTAGTTTCTTCTGGAACATACCCTTGCACTTTTTATCATTTTTTATACTCCTTGTTTATGCTTTTTCAGCCATCAGGTAAGAGGGTTTATATCACTCAAAGCTTAAGATATCAAGTAAGATTGATTGGTCCATTACCGAAGACCTTTATGCAGTTATTGGCTATCATGGATTCGTGAATGCTTAATCACTTCAATGATATGTGTACAGATGTCTATCCAAAATTGAACAGTATATAATTGGTAAAGTATCAAGGACTATGATATACCGTTGAAAATTGTTTAAAAGAAAAAGACAAGTAAGTTTTATAACTTACATTACCTAAAAATAAAGCGAGTTACCTCAATCTTAAATCAATGCTTCCGATACCAGCATCTATTTTCACATCTATTGAAACACCAGATTCTCCAAAAGCATCATTGGTGTAGACGCTTCCCTTCTTATTCATTCCTACTGCATCCACTGATCCAATCCCCTTATCAACATCCACACGCACTCCGATATTGCGAGGAAGGTAGATTTTGAGACTGCCGACTCCACCATCAATTGTTACATCTAAATTCTCCATTCGCTCTCCTGTCAGATCTACCTTAAGTTCTCCAGCACCCATGTCAATATCAAGGGATTCAAGAATTATTCCCCGAAAATCAAGCTTCCCTTCTCCGGCTCCAAAATTTACTTCAAGATCAAGAGGAGCATCATTGCTCAAGCTAATATCCCATCGGTTTCGGGTTTTACCAATGGGAATACCTGAACTCTTACCCTGTTTGACCTTAAGTATCCCGCGACTGTCTGAAACCTGATAAAAAACTTCAGGCTTCCATCTGCGAACATTATAGTTAAAGTAGGCTTCCATAAGATAATCGGCTCCTCCTTGGAGTCTCAACTCACCTGCTCCTAGGTTTAATTCTACTTTTACTGATTCAGCCTCACCTAATTGAATAGTTCTCATCTCTTCTTTCAACTCATCAACTGGAACACATGCACATACTCCTCCAATGAGAAGAGCTGTTAGTAATATTTTCATGGCTTTTACAGATCTCATCGCTCGATGCCTCCTTACCTTATACTACGAAATTAAGAAGGAATCAGTTCACATATTTTATTTTTATCCCCTTTTGCTAGTTGCTTCTGGCTTATACTGTAATCTGATTGAATATAGGAGTTCTGATTTTATTATCTCTAATCTGTTCTATAGCTTCTTCTTCTCCTAAACCCGGCAATCTTCCCTGCTTTCTCGCTTTCTGTAATCCTGAAAAATGCAGTATGAATCACTTTCTTCTCGAATTTAAGAGCAGACCCGACCATTAATCTCCCCTCATAACGATAATCCCATCCTTTTCCTATAGATTCATACTTTTTCTCATCACACTTAAGCGCTTCATCAATGAATGCCTTTGCCATTTTTGCATCTGGTTTATTTAATTTTGGATCTTTTCGCAGCAGAGATTCCATGGCATAGCTTTTCACTAACTTTTGATGAAGCTGAGTATATGCTGACTCAAGGGATAGGAAGTCAAATCCTACGATTTCCTCATCAATGAATGCAATCAATCCTCTTTGATGAGGCACAGACGTGAAGGCTTCCAGATATTCATCGAGGTCACTCATCCTCGCTTCAAAAACGTCTCTCATAGCTCCTGTTTGCGAGCGAGCCTCAGCCTCTTCAGACATTTCATCAATAGCGGTCCAGACAGTTCCCTGATCAGATCGGTATTGGCTCGATTCTTCTAATGAATCTGAAACAGTCTGAGCCTTCATCACTCTAATTTTAGGAATCATAACGGTTCCAGAATCAGAAAAATCTTTTGATGTATACGACCATCTCCCTTGCTCTGTACAGCTGACGGGAATAATTGTTTCAGATTTCTCCTTTAATAAAATTGTTGTGTTCAGCACTCTGTTTTGCTTGGCTCCTGTAAGCTCTTCGCCATCAAGAAGAAGAACCGGTAGGTCTCCCTTGTTAGTAACCTTCAATTCAGGGACTGCCCCTTCTTGACTCACTTCTGAAATTGCCAGCACCTGCTTATCTAAAGCATCTTTTAAAGTAAGGTATTCTGGAGTATGGTTTAAGTCTGTCAATAGAGGAATAACTCCCATGTTCTTACAATGTTGAAGATCGGCAAATTTGAAACTTTTTAGATATTTTTTTACCACAGTGTCCATTTTTCCCTCAACTAATAATGAGTCATCGCACGAGAAATATATCCGATACTATTTTAACGCCCTAGTTTCTCAGCATATCAAAGCAATTAATATTGTCGCGCCTCTACTTTGTATGCTTATACCACTGAATAAAAAATACGTCAAAATATGGGAAAATTCTTGTTCCCCTAATCTTCTTTTCGAGCACTATTCCTCATAAATTTGGTTCAAAAGTGAGCAGATACTCTATTCACTCATCTTAAACAGAGAATCTTCTAATTCAGTGTTGAATTTTACTTCTTCAATGGTAATTCGTAAAAATTCCTCCCCGTTATAATAAGTGATAAAGGAATGTGCCAAAACCATACCCTCGACTTTTTTATAGTCAGACGGAAACTGCTCAACTTCGACTTCATTACCCATTGGACCTGTTGTTTTAGCCTTAATTTTATAGGTAAGATATGTTTCAGGATCAACATAATTTGCTGTTTTGAATCCATCAGGATAAGTTATCTCAAGTAGATAATATTCCTTTTCTTCAATTTTTTCCTTACCTTTGTATTCGTAAGTAAACCCGTATTTTTCAGGATAAAGGGCTGAAACAATGGGCAAGGATTCCCTCTTCATCTCTGCTGCATCCTGCTCCGACATTTCTTCTGTGCTACCGGTCTGGGGATTGATTTGCCAAGCAATCTTACCGTCATAGGCTTGGGTGATAACTAAACCATACACTTCAAAATCTAATCGCCTCTTGTCTGGCTCTTTCTTGTAGACAGTGATTGGGCCACTCAAACCTTGCTGAATCAATTCAGCCGCACCTGATAAGGTCATATCCTTAACGCTCTCAAAGGCTGCTTTTCCGCCTTCAGCCTCAATCATTTTTTCTCGAATTTCTTTAGCTGTCTGACTAAATCCAAAGGAAACCACAATACTTGCAATTAAGAGGCTCACAAGAAAGTGCAAAAAAATTCTCTTCATCATACTTTCCTCCTCATTTTAAAATCAGTTCTAAACACTATTCCTGATGGAATACATCCAGCCTGTCTTTAGATTAATCTTTTATTCTATACGAAATATTACGAGTATACTAACAAAAAGTTTATCTTAGTAAGCATCTTTTTTTTCATGATAAAGAAAGAAAAGCGAGCATGCCTTCAAGTCGTATGCCCATCGCTCAATGACTACTTTAATTTTCATCACCCCTAACCGCCTAACGGAAATTTATGAGTGTATTGAAGAGAACCCTAGCTTCTCTTTTGGATTATTCTTCTAAGCCCATTTTTCTCAGCAGTGTTATGTAACGTGGGTCCGGGCGGATACCATTAAATATGGGATCTGTTTTAAGTAATCGGAGCCAACTGTCGTATTCCTCATAAGCTTTTTCCAGCCACTCAAATCCTTGATCCTTGTCGCCAAGGGCAAAATGCAAAATAGCCACTGATGTTTGCGAAATATAAGTATCCTTCGATTTTTTTTCAATTTCCTTGAGTATATTCAGCGCTTTTTCTTTTTCTCCCATCTTGGCGTAGACAACACCAATCCAAGCTTCAACACGCTGGCTCAAGCTTTGTGTAATTTCCTGCTCTAATCGAAACTCTGAAAGAGCTTCTTCATACATCGACATATGCAAGTAGGTAGATCCAAGATGAAAATGTGTAAAACTGAAGTTTGGGTCCATTTCGAGAGTCTTGTGCAATGCCTCTATAGCTTCTTCATAGTGACCAGCACGGTAATAAACCTGGCCTAAATTTCTGTTTATTACAAGAGAGAGAGGATCGAGTTCATGGGCACGCCTCATCTCCAGAATTGCCTCATCAAACCGACCTATACACATTAAATCATAAGCATACCAATGGTGCGCAGTAGAATAATTTGGATCGATCTCAATGGCTCGTTTGTACTTTCTCTCAGCAGCAATCCAGTCATAATCGTAACGCCGCTTAATTTGGGCGAGAGAGACGTGTGCTTCAGCAAGCATAGGGTCAATATCCAGTGCTCTCTGGGCTGCCTCTTTCACTATCGGATAAGCCTCTTTTGGGGGAAAGATA
This sequence comes from Candidatus Aminicenantaceae bacterium, assembly GCA_041862375.1. Lineage (GTDB taxonomy): Bacteria > Acidobacteriota > Aminicenantia > Aminicenantales > Aminicenantaceae > WVZL01. Next base: position 3,513 of record JBGVTE010000123.1, on the reverse strand, counting down.
CCGTACTCTGGAAGCAGAAGATAGGAGTGAGATAGTCCAGTGTAAGCGAGAGCAAAATTGGGGTCAATTTGAATCGCCTGCTCGAAATACCCAATAGATCTCTTCAAATCTTCTTCTGTTCTCTTGTTCCAGAAAAAACGGCCCTTTGAATAGGCTACAAAAGCTTCAGAGTTATCCGTATAACGTTTGGTCATACGTTCAAGCTCTTCGCCTGTTAAACTCAACCTGAGATTTTCGGTTATCGAATTCGTTATCTCTTCCTGAACAACGAAAATTTCTGATATCTTACGTCTGTACCGATTTCCCCAGATTCGGCTGTTATCCTGGACTTTCATCAGCTCAACACTGAGAATCAGCTCATCGCCGTGCCTGTTCATCTGACTTACAAGTACCGCATCTACACCAAGCTCTTGCCCTACTGCCTGCGGGTCTATTTCCTTCCCCTTGTAGCGGAATACAGAACTTCGGGCAATAACTTTTTTCAGATTGGGCAGCCGCGTCAGCCTGCTGATAATGCTCTCAGCTATACCGTCGCTCAGGTATTCCGTGTCTGGATCTGCATTCACATTTTCAAAGGGTAGGACTGCAATCGAATCTATCGCTCCGTTTCTTCTTTGGGATAAAAATATCCCGCCCGCAATCAATAAAATCAAAAGAAGAGCCGATGCTCCATAGAAAATATTTCTTTTCCATTTGATCCCACTCAGTTTTTCTCTTTCGAGCTCTTTCTTAATTATACCTTCCGCAGGGGTCGGAATGGCTTTCTCTATTCTGGCTAGTTCGTCATGCACCTCTCCAACACTCTGATAACGACTCTCCTTATCTTTCTCTAAACATTTCAGAACAAGACGACTTAACTCTTCAGGAATCCGGCGATTAATTCTCTTTGGATCTGGAGGTATCTCACTCTTGTGCTTCATGACAATGCTTAAAACCGTTTCTCCTTCAAAAGGAACTCTCCCGGTTAGCATTTCAAACAAAACAACTCCCAACGAATAGATATCCGACCGCTGATCAACTTCCTCGGCTTCCACCTGCTCAGGGGCCATGTACGCAGGGGTACCGATTATTACTCCAGCTTCTGTAACTCCCTTTGTCTTAAGGGAGCGTGCTAAGCCAAAATCCATGATCCGAGCATTACCTTCCCTGTCAATTACTATGTTCTGAGGCTTCAAATCCCGATGCACAACTCCTAACCGGTGCGCTTCATTTAATCCCTCACAGACCTGCATTCCTATATTCACGGCTGTCGCCACGCTCAACTGTTTTGTCATCCTTATCATGCTCTTTAAACTCTCTCCAGAGACATACTCCATAGTGATGTAGTGAGTCCCTTCATCTTCACCAAGATGGTACATGCGGCAGACATTCTTATGGGAAATCCTGCGCGCCGTCTTCAATTCATTATTGAATCTTTCAATGGTTTTGTGGTCAGATGCAATCTCAGGCTTGATGAGCTTCAAAGCCACTTCCTCGTTTACCTTCTTGTCTACTACCCTGTAAACTCTGCCCATACCTCCTTTGCCCAGCTCTTCAATGACCTCATATCGCTTAGCGAAAGTTACTCCTCTAGCTAATTCTTTTACTGGCTCTTGAATAGATCCCGTCTCAGTTTCCAAGATTTTTTCAGAAGAGGGTAGTTCAGCTGCACATTTAATGCAAAAAACCATTCCTTCAGGATTCTCATACTGGCAGTTAAGACACTTCATGACATATATCTTTTATACGATTATTCAGGAAAAAAGATGCTAATTTCTCTTGATCCTTTACTTTAATTCGCTTCAAGCAAACGTTTGAACCGGGGATGCTCCCGCAGAGGATCCCACCTTGGATCAAGCCTCAAATAAGGGACAGAGACAAGATGCCAAAGATATTCAGCTGTCGGATTAGAGAGCATGTACTCCAGCTGATCAACAGCATTATTGTATTCACCGACCACGGTATAAATCCTGGCTAAGTTTATGATGTATATAGGTCCTTGGGCTGCGTCTTTAGATACGGGATAGAGCTGTGTTGCACGAATTCCTTCTTGTATGGCTTTATTCTTATCCCCTAGGTAGGCATAGGAGAGGCCGAGTGCAGCGTGATATCTTGGGTCATCAGGGCGCTCTCTTACCTTTTTCTGCAGTACAATTCGTGCTGATTCAGCGTGAGTTCTCATAAGTGCAACCTCTCTCATTACATGATATACAGAGGCATAAGTTAGATTCTTCTCAAAATAGAAATGTTGTTCCTCAAAAGATTCATAGGCCAGTGAGGAAAGCCGGTCCAGTACTTGCTGGTAGTTCCTATCCGCCATTCCAATAGTAAACCACATATAGTCAGTTAATGGATGTCCAGGAACTGCTTCCAATAAGTTATAAACTTCATCAGTATTTCCCTTTGTAAGGACTAAAATTCCGATTTTTCCTAGCTGTGGTTGAAACCGATTGGGGTTAATCGAGAGAGAACGATTGAACCAGGTTTCAGCCTCCTCATACTTGCGCATGCTGACACAGGCACCACCTATTTCATAGGCTAATCCATCATTAAGCGGATTAAGTCTAAATGCTTTTTTTAGTGTCTCCAAAGCTTGTTCCCACTTTCCTTGTCGTCGCTGGATAAAGCCAAGCAAATCTGGGTTAAAGTTAGGACGCTCTTTTTGAATGGATTCAAATATTTCTGCTGCCCGATCATAATCCAGGAATCCCCGGTAGTAGTAATTGGCCAGTGCTTGACGTGCGCCGGGCATATCTGGTTGTATCTCAAGTGCTCTATCCGCCGCGGCTTTTGATTTTTCCAGGCGTTCCTCAGTACGATCAAATCCAAAGAAATATAGCCAAGAATGACCAAAGCTCATGTTCACATATGCTAAAGCAAAGTTAGGGTCTAATTCTACCGCTCTCTCATGCAAATGAATTCCTTGTTCAATTTCTTTAGGATCTGATTGTGAGTATCCTCGATTCAGGTGTTCAAGTCCTCGAAGGGAAGTGTCCCACGCTTCAATATTGTCAGTTGGCCTCCTGTTTAAAGCTCTTCGTTCGGGTGCAAGAACAGCTAGGTCTAATTGCTGTGCAACCTCTTCAGCGATTTCCGACTGCACCGAGAAGATATCCTCGATGACTCTGTCATAGCGCTCAGACCAGAGGTGAGTATCATCAGAGACCCGGATAAGCTGCGGAGTGACCCGCACCTGACCACTATTTTCGGCCTTTCTTTCCCAGCGCACAGCTCCTTCGAGCACATAGTCAACACCCAGCTCTTCTCCGATCTGTTTTATTGTCTTGGGAGTTTCCTTATACTGATTGGCACTTGTTCGTGAGATGACTCCAAGGCCGTGAAGATAGGACAGGCGGTTCGTGAGTTCCTCTGTCAGTCCATCGGCAAAATACTCATCCTCCTGAGACCCCAGGTTCTCAAAAGGCAGCACTACCAGCATTTTTACCTCTGAGGAAGGAACGACCGGCCCTTCTCTCCCCAAATACAGAAAAGCTGACGCTGCCACCAAAACCACCGCACAAAGCACCGCAACCA
>JBGVTE010000122.1:0-6903 GCA_041862375.1 Candidatus Aminicenantaceae bacterium | reverse complement strand
TACGACCTTCTTCACCGTATACCCACGCTTTTTTTTTATCACGGAAAAAACGATGCTTACTTCCTCTTTTTGAAAGAAGATTGGGAGACTAGTAAACTGATATAAATACTTTCCTCCTCCTCGGACCATCGAATTCGCAGAATAATACTCCCTGCCAGGTTCCGAGAGAGAGATGGCCTTCTTCAATAATTAAGATTATAGATGAGCCAATGAGGCTAGCTTTTACATGGGCTGGAGAATTTCCTTCCAGGTGTTTATAGGGGAGAGAGTTAGGTACCATTTTCTTCAATGTCATTAAAATATCTTCTTTTACAGATGGATCAGCATTTTCATTAATTGTTACGCCTGATGTTGTATGGGGGACATAGACAAGACAAAATCCCTTTGTTACCCCAGAAGAAGCTATCTCTTCCTGGATTCTGGATGTTATGTCGATTAAACCTTCTTTAGAAGGAGTATTCACTTCAATTATTCTCATTTTTTCCTCATTTACTTCCAAAACATATACCCCATAGATTCATCACAGGGATTATACAACATTTTTCAGCTATAGTGCTCAGAATTAAGATTATTTTACTAAAAAATAGGTATTTTTAGGTGAGGATTTTCATCGAGAAATAAAAAATATTTTTTTTTAAAAAGTACTTGACAATTAAAAAATTTGAGTATAAATTTTTTGTCGTCATACAATATTTTGTATTTGATTTATAAAAAACATACAAGATAGGGGATTATCTGCCTGTTCCCTCATTGCATGTAAAAGTGTTTAAGGTGTAAATTTCCTCTTTTAAAGGGAGAGGAATTAATGTGATAAAATTTTTTTCTCTTTATCTATAAATAAGAGGGAAAGGAGAATTTGTATGCAAAAGGCAATATCAAGAATTAAAAAGAGAAACGGAGCTGTTGTTGATTTCATCCAAGAAAAAATTACTAATGCAGTTTATAAGGCTATGGAGTCTCATGGCCTTAGGGATTGGAATGCAGCCAAAGTCGTCTCTGATATTGCTACCTTTATGATTGAAGACAAATTCGGTGGTTATACTATTCCTTCTGTAGAGCAGATTCAAGATATAGTTGAAATGGTCCTTATGAAGCAGGGTCACCACGATATTGCCAAAGCTTACATTTTATACAGGGAGAGGCATAAAGATATAAGAGAAGCTCGAAGGACAGGAATTAACTTGGAAAGGTTGATTAAGGATTATATCAATGACGTTGATTGGAAAATTAGAGAAAATAGCAATGAAGGTACCATGAGCTTTTCAGGACTAAATGCCAGAGTTTCAGGAGAGGTTTTATCAAATTTCGCTCTAAATCAGCTCTATTCAGAAAGATTAAAAAAGGCTCATATAGAAGGAGATTTTCATATCCATGATCTTTCTTATCCGATAGTTGGCTACTGTGCAGGCTGGTCTTTAGAGAATCTCCTAAAAAGAGGATTTGGCCATGTTCCAAACCAAGTCCACTCTTTCCCTGCTAAACATCTGGAGACAGCAACCTTACATATGGTTAATTTTATCGGGACAATGCAGGGAGAGTTCGCTGGAGCTCAGGCATTTTCCAGTGTTGATACTTTATTAGCTCCCTTTGTAAGGGAAGATAATCTTACATACGAAAGTGTCAAGCAGGACCTTCAGAAGCTTATTTTTGGACTGAATGTTCCTTCTCGGTGGGGATGGCAGACTCCTTTTTCTAACCTTACTTTTGATTGGACAGTCCCCCATGACATGAAGGATAAACCTGTAATAATCGGGGGCGAGGAGCAAGATTCAACCTACGGAGATTATCAGCGGGAAATGGACATGATTAATAAGGCATTCCTGGAGTTAATGATTGAAGGAGACCAGAAAGGCCGTGTGTTTACCTTTCCCATCCCTACTTACAATATAACCAAAGATTTTGAGTGGGAATCTCCTAATGCCAACCTTATTTTTGAAGTCACAGCTAAATACGGGATTCCTTATTTTCAGAATTATATGGGAACAAATCTAGACGCCGGTGACATAAGAGCCATGTGCTGCCGTTTAAATCTCGACCAACGGGAGTTGATGAGGAGGCCGGGGAACATATGGGGTCCTGGTGACTCTACGGGATCCATAGGAGTTGTGACTTTAAACATGAACAGAATCGGATATGTGTCAAAAACAGTTTCTGAGTTTCTGGACAGGTTGAAGAGTTTGATGGTTTTGGCCAAGGAAGCTCTAGAGACGAAGAGAGAGGTAGTGAACAACATGCTGGCAAGAGGGCTCATGCCCTACACCCAAGTCTACCTCGGGCATTTTGATAATCATTTTTCAACAATAGGTCTCTGCGGGATGCATGAGGCATGTTTAAATTTATTAGGGAAAGGGATTGCAACACCTGAGGGGAAGGAATTGGCGCTAGAGACTCTGAATTTTATGAGGGAAACCATTCGCACATTTCAGGAAGAGAATGGAAATCTGTATAATCTGGAGGCAACTCCAGCAGAGTCTACTTCCTACCGCCTGGCTCGACTTGACAAGGGAAAGTACCATAACATAATCACTTCAGGATCTGATAAATATCCTTACCTTACAAACTCGACTCAGCTCAACGTAGATGCAACGAGGGATATTTTTGAAGCCATTGAACATCAGAAGAACATTCAGCCACTTTATACAGGAGGAACAATATTTCATGCTTTTCTTCCTGAAGCCATTGATAGCACAATATGCAAGAAATTAGTCAGGAAAATTGCTGAAACACCTCTTCCATATTTTAGTATCACTCCCACCTTCAGTGTTTGTCAAGATCATGGTTATTTAAAGGGAAATGTCTTAAGTTGCCCTCACTGTGGCTCAGAGACAGAGGTTTATTCCAGAATTGTAGGTTATCTGAGACCTGTCTCCACTTGGAATGATGGTAAACAGCAAGAATTCAAGGATAGGACTCCTTATACAAAAGTAGCATAGCTGATGGAATATCTGTTTTTTACATATCCAAATTGCTCAAAGTGCGGGGAATTAAAAAAATTACTAGAAGAGATATCTCTTAAAGGCCAGGAATATAGTCTAATTTTTAAAGAAAGCAAACTAAAAATCAGAGAATATTTGAAAGACATCAAAAGGGATGACAAAGGCGCCATCATCATCCCCACACTAATTCTCCAGGATGACGGGAGAGCAATTGTTGTGTTGAACAATCGAAAGGAGCTGGAGGATTGGTTGAAATTAAGGGCTTAGAGAAGTTTGCTCCGAAGGATTTCCCTGGCTTCATTTCATCAACTGTGTTTGTGGGAGGATGCAATTTCAGATGTCCTTATTGCCACAATTCTGATTTAGTACTGAGGCCACAAGCCCTACCGACGTTTCCCTTGGATTATTTTATCAGATATCTCGATTCGAGAAGAAACTGGCTTGAAGCCATCTGTATCTCTGGAGGGGAACCTTTGCTCCATGAGGACATTGAGGAGCTTGTTTTTCTCCTAAAAGAGAGGAGTCTTTTGGTAAAAATTGACACTAATGGTGCTTTTCCTTCCAAATTGGAGAACCTTATCAATGAAAAACTCATTGATTATGTAGCTGTGGATGTGAAGGCTCCTATGGAGAAATACAGAGCAGCGACAGGCTCAGAGGTAATGATTGAAGAGATAGCGAGGAGTATTGAAATAATTCTTAATTCGAGTGTGGAATACATCTTCCGAACTACCATCGTTCCTGGATTGATCGGTCCAGAAGATATCGTCGCCATAAGTCAAATGCTCAAAGGGAGTAAGATTTTCCAGCTTCAGCAATTCCTGCCTAGAGATACAATTGATGCTGGTTATCTTCAAAAAAAACCATACAGCAGGCAGGAAATCCAGAAATTTGCTGAAATGGCAAAGCCTTATTTTGAAGAAGTCAGAATTGAAGGTGTGTGAACGATGGAACTTAGTGTAAAAAAAATACACAAAGATGCCAAGCTTCCCTTATACAAGCATGAGGGAGATGCGGGTTTGGATATTTTTTCTTGTGTTGATTGTGTTTTGAAGGCAGGAGAAACAAAGCCTGTACCTACGGGGATTAAGATGGCTATTCCTGAAGGTTATGCGGGGTTGATATGGGACAAAAGCGGAATCTCCCTTAAGGGAATCCACAGGCTGGCTGGAGTTATTGATTCAGGCTATAGGGGAGAAGTCAGGATTGTTCTCACTAACCTGAATAGTAGACCTTTTATCATTGAAAAGGGAATGAAGATTGCTCAACTTCTAATTCAAAAGGTTGAACGTGTTAAAGTAGTCGAGTCAGAAGAGTTGGAAGATACTCCTCGAGGAGAAGGCGGTTTTGGAAGCACAGGCAAATATTAAAGAATCAAACCTAAAAACCCAAAAGAGATTTACCGTTGTACTTGCTAGACCTGAGAAGCCTGAAAATATAGGCCTTGTAGCCCGAAACATGAAAAACACCGGGTTTAAAAATCTCAGATTGGTTTCTTTACTTTCTTTAGATCCGAGATGCTACTTGACCGCAGTTCATGCCAAAGAGGTGTTAGAGAACGCCCGTTTTTATCCTACAGTAGCTGAAGCAACAGCTGATCTCGACCTTGTTTTCGCTGCTACTTCTAAAAAAAGGAAAATTTTTACGTCTTTTTCTCTGGATGAGGCTGTAGATAAGATGCTGAGTTTTCCTCCCGATACAGGAATCGGACTTCTCTTTGGCAATGAGAGAACTGGCCTTACTTCTAATGAGTTAATGTATTCAAATTTCAGGTTTACTATCACTCAAGCGTCAAGTCAACCTTCCTACAACCTGGCCTCTGCAGTACTTCTTACTTTGTATCAAATTTTTAAGTTTAATTTCACAGAGCAGGGGGTCAAGAAAGATAGGCCTCTTTCTCGAAAGCAACAAGAGGAGTTTATCCAGATGATGTTGAGTAAGCTCGAAAAGAGAAAATTTATACACTCTACAAATAGAGAGCATATTACCGAGATGATGTGCGACCTCTTCGGGAGAATAACTTTATCTGATAAGGATAGAAGATTGCTTTTGGCAATTTTTTCTAAAATATAAAGCAGGAATAAATAAAAGGAGAAAAGAAATGAAAGAAAAGGAAATAGAAGTTCATTTTCCTGGTGGATTACGCGTTGATGCCAAATATAAAGATTTTATTATCAAAACTGATCAGCCTGTATATGCAGGAGGCGAAGGGTCAGCTCCTGCTCCCTTTGATTTATTCTTGGCTTCAGTTGCTACCTGTTCCGGGTTGTATGTTCTTTCTTTCTGCCGGAACAGAGGAATACCTACTGAAAATGCCTCTCTTGTGATGAAAACAGAGAAGAGCCTGGAGACAAAGATGGTTGACAAAATTTCGATAGAGATAAAACTTCCTTCAGAGTTTCCTGAAAAGTACAAAAATGCAGTGATAAAAGCTGTAGACGGTTGTACGGTTAAGGCTCATCTTAAAAGGCCTCCTGCCTTTGATATAGAAACTAAAATCGGCTCATGATGCCATTAGAATGGCATGCAGGAGCCTTTTTGCTGGATATTGCAGGAAGCATTTCTAAATCCGTGACAGCTGAAGATTTTAAACGCCATTCCAAAAGACCTAATTCCTTCACGGAAACAGAAATGCTTCAATGCCTCCAATGGTTATTTGTTCTGATTATTGATTTAGGGAAAAGTTGGGTATCCAAAGATAATAAAAACCAGTTTTAAGGGAAGAGAGTATATTTTCATAGTGTTTGCTCTTGTTCCCCAAGAGTGATTGGTTCTTCAAGCTGGTAGCATAGATGTTTGTTTTTTGTTTAGGATAGTACGTGTAGCAGATAACTTTAGCATTCTTCAGGGAGGTCAAGGCAAGAATTGTCTTCAAAGCCGAATCGAAGTAACCAATTTCATCGATGAGTTTCAGATTGTAAGCTTGGGAAGCAGTGTAAACCCGTCCGTCAGCTATTTTTTTGAGCTCATCTCGAGAGAGATATTCTTTTCTGTTTTTATACACCACGTCCAAGAATTTTTGGTAGAAATCATCGATGACTCCTTGAAATACTTTTGTTTCCTCTTTCGTGATGTCTCTCCAGATGCCTCCTGAGTCTTTCATAGCCCCTGATTTAATTATGTTTAATTTTATGCCTATTTTCGAAAATAGCTCTTGAAGGTTGGGGAAGATAGAGATGACTCCTATGCTTCCGGTAATGGTAGATGGATGAGCAACGATATAATCGCAGGCTGACGATACATAGTAAGCTCCGGATGTGGCCAGCCCCATCATCAGCGCTACAACAGGTCGACCGGTTTTTTCCTTAAATTTTAAAATTTCATTGTAGAGAATATCACTGGCTGTTACTTCTCCACCTGGAGTCTCAAGGCGAAGGATCACTCCTTTTATTTTTTTATCAAGCGTAGCTTTTTCCAGCCTGTAGTAGATTTTAGAGAGGATGTCTCCCTCTCTTTCAAGGAATCCTGGATTAACAGAAGCACTTATAATACCTTCAACATCTATTATAAGGATTTTTTCTTTAGCTTTGCTTTTGATAAGCTCGACTTCTTCAATTTTCTCTTTACCCAAAAAGTCGAGATGAAAATGAGGAGCACACCCTGCGAGGACAAGTACAATAAGAAGATTCAGACAAGAGAATTTTTTCATGTTTCCTCCTGATTTGTGTTTTAAGGTCTCTAAGGATTATATCAGATATTTTTGCCTGCATTCTAATACTTTTATAGGAAGGTAACATCTATTTTTCCGTGATAAGGAAAAAAAAGCGTGGGTATACAGCGAAGAAGGTCGTCTGAAGGCTGACCCCAGGAGGATTGGCACTGGCATAGAAAGAAAGCGTATCCGTTGTGTGAAGATAGGGAAGGACGAGGCTGTATAATTAAGAAAACCATGTCAATTCTGTTAGCTGCAATCATGAAAACAGAATGTTTAATTTAGCTCTGTTGTTGATTGACTTGCCTTCTTTTC
>JBGVTE010000121.1:0-6105 GCA_041862375.1 Candidatus Aminicenantaceae bacterium | reverse complement strand
AAGAGAAAAGAAAGAGAGAAAAAAGAAAAAGGAGAAATATAGGGTAAACTAGAAGAATTATTAAAGGCATTAACAACTCAGTTCTTTTCGTATGGGAGTATTGAACATGGCAGTGGATGACCGCAGGAGAAAAGTTCTCGATAAACAAAGGAAAGCTGACTATAAAAAAAGAAATCCCTCCATTGTTTCATTCGAGAGCCTGAGGCGAACATCGGATCTTGTCAGAATCTACATGAGAGAGATGGGTAACACTCCGCTGCTAACAAGAGAGGGAGAAATACTCGTGGCAAAGGAAATTGAAAGGGGGGAAGAGATAATTATTAAAGCTCTCTCAAAAACACGATATGTCCAAAATGAAATTCTTTCACTGAGAGAGGGACTAGATGAAGACAATGAAATCATCCAAGCTGTATTCGATTCCGATGAGGATGAATTCACAAAAGGAAAACTTGAGAACGAAAAGAAGATTCTAGCCAAGATCAATGTAATAAGCATGTTAAGCACTCAATTAGAAAAAATCCCTGCATTAAAGAAATATGCTGTTGCACGAGGGCGTCTCATCGTTAAGATGAGCCGCCTCATCAGGGAACTTAATGTCCGCTCTCCTTATAGAGAGAAGATAATTAAGAGTTTCCGTGATAAGCTAAAAGTCATAGAGGAATTAGAAACAAGTAAGAAAGAGTTGAATGCCTCTTTTAATAAAGCTAAGGGCAGGAAAGTGAAAGAGGAACTGAAACTTAGAATTAAAAGAATCGACAAGCTTCTGAGAATATACAAGAAAGAAATTGGTCTTGGTTCACAGGAATTAAGAAAAACACTGCAAACCATCGACAAAGGAAAGCAGATCTGCAATCGAGCCAAGAAAGAACTTGTCGCTTCTAACTTAAGACTCGTGGTCTCCATTGCCAGAAGATACATCAACTACGGACTCCAGTTACTTGATTTGATCCAGGAGGGAAATATAGGCTTGATGACAGCAGTGGATAGATTTGAATACCAAAGAGGGTATAAATTTTCAACTTATGCGCACTGGTGGATAAGACAAGCAATAATACGTGCAATTGCTGATCAGGCAAGGACGATAAGAATTCCTGTGCATATGATTGAGGTCATACACAAGTTAAATAGAGTGTCAAAAAGCCTCGTCCAGGAAGAGGGTAGAGAACCAACATGTGAAGAGATTGCAGAAAAGATGGATATGACGGTCAGTAGAGTACAAAAAATCATGAAAATTGCTCAAGTACCCCTTTCACTGGAGACGCCGATAGGAGAAGGAGAAGAAAGTCATCTGAGTGATTTTATCGAGGATAAGGATATCCTTTCTCCTCCTGATGAAGTCATTCATATTAATTTGAGAGAGAAAATCGAGGAAGCGCTGAAAGCTCATACCCAGAGAGAAGCAAACGTTTTAAAAATGAGATTTGGATTAGGAGATGGCAACGAGCATACCCTGGAAGAAGTCGGGCAGCAATACAAGGTTACACGCGAGAGAATCAGGCAAATCCAAGAAAAAGCGATAAGAAAGTTAAAGCATTCTAGACACAGTCAAAAACTAAAGTCCTTTACAAAATAGCTGAATCTATTTCCTGGGCACAAGGTGCGTGGAGTGCCTGGAAGGAGTTGGCAGGATTGCGAGAGTTGACTTAAGCATTGGTTTCCCTTAGAAAGGAAGTGAATCAATGACAAGAGAAAAGGAGAGGAGAGACAGAGAAAAAAAAGAAAAATCGAGAAGAAAAAGAGAAAAGAGAGGAAAAGAGAAACGGAAAGGAAAGGCTTCAGTTTATAATTAGAAATCAGATATAATGGAATATATACTTGACAACAAAGGAGACTTTAAAGGACGGAGAAAAGAAAGACAGTAGAATCGAGTGGTGGTCAAAGCCGTTATGCTCTAGCCTCCCGATTAACAAAAAACACCTGAGCGAATTAGCGGCTATAAATAATTGAAGGAAAGGGGGGTTCTTAGGAATAGAAAAACAATTTAAGAATTAAAGGAGGTTACAGTGAAAGAACTCGTTGAATTGATTGCCAAATCATTAGTGGACAATCCCGATAAAGTGCACGTTTCCCAAATAGACGGGGAGCAGAGCTCGATCCTTGAATTAAAAGTTGCGCCGGAAGATTTGGGCAAAGTTATCGGAAAACAGGGAAGAAACGCTATGGCTATCAGAGTTATTCTGGGTGCTGCTGGGATGAAATTAAAAAAGAGGTTTAATCTTGAGATAATAGAAAAAAGGTAATTTGATCAGCATGGGGAGATGATTATCTATTGGCGTTTATATTTCCACAATTTTTCGAAAATGAAAGCCATAAATTGCAAGTGTAATTGCTAAGCTAAAGAAGCGGGGGCGTCTAACTAAAGTCCAGGAAATAAGTTTCCAGTAATGAAATCTTTCTTTTCCTTTTATCCCCAAAAACCAGATAGATTTAAAGAAGGCTATAATATCATAAAAATTGAAGTGGATTTTTTTCTTTAATGGTCGTGGCTTATATTCCTTTAAGAATGTTATCACACGCTTGTAAAAGTATTTGGGTGAATAAATCGTATTGAGGATTTTTTTATACCCATTCATGAGTGTTTCAACATTCATTTTTGGAATAAAGTTGATAGAAAAGTCCGTGTTATCTCCAGATGGATCATTCAACAATCTGTCTTCTTTTTTTAGGCGGTGATAAAGCCTTGTACCACGGGGCGCATTCAATAATCCAACCATAGCAGTAACAATCCCGCTCTTTTGAATAAAACTTATCTGTCTTTCAAAAATTGAAGGAGGATCATTATCAAAACCTACAATAAATCCTCCCTGAACTTCAAAACCATTGTCCTGGATTTTTTTTACACAGGCTATCAAGTCACGATTCTTATTTAGATATTTATTGCATTCCGTGAGGCTTTTTTCATTTGGAGTTTCAATTCCGATAAAAACCCTATTAAATCCAGCATTGACCATTAATTGCATCAGTTCCTCGTCATCAGAAAGATTTATGGATGCTTCAGTGAAAAAATAAAAAGGATATTTTTTCTTTTCCATCCAATCGATTAAAAATGGCAGGATTTCCGTTTTAAGTTTTTTCTTATTACCTATGAAATTATCATCGACAAAAAATACTCCACCTTTCCAGCCTTGTGTATATAAAACTTCCAGTTCTTCTAAAATCTGACCTTTGCTCTTAGTCCGTGGCTTATTACCATTGAGAACGATAATGTCGCAGAATTCACAATTATAAGGACAGCCTCTGGAGTATTGAATGCTCCTTGAAGCATATTTTTTCATGTTAATAAGATCCCATTGTGGGGGAGGAGTCTCTCTTATATCAGGCCGCTCTTTGGATGTATAAATATGTTGAGCGCATCCATTTTTTAAATCATCCAGAAAAGATGGAAGCGTACTCTCAGCCTCATTAAGAACAAAATGGTCTATATCCTTAAATTCTTCGTATTCGGTGGTAAAAAGAGGTCCACCTGCAACAACTCTGATTCCCAATCTTTTACACCTTTTAACTACTTCCAATACTGACTTTTTCTGAACGATCATAGCACTGATAAATACATAGTCAGCCCATTTAAGGTCATCCTCTGCTAAAGTAGAGACATTCATATCGATAAGCTTTTTCTCCCATTCTTTGGGAAGCATTGCGGCCACAGTTAATAAACCCAGCGGGGGGAAAGATGCTTTTTTTGAAATGAATTTCAGAGCATATTTAAAGCTCCAAAAGGTATCAGGATACTTCGGATAAATTAAAAGTATTTTCATAGTTAAACTTCTGACTCACACTTTCCAGTAAATTTTAATAAGAATATCATTTTTTAACTACTATGTGAATAAATTTGTTGAAAAATAGACAAATTTTACTTTAAAAATATGGTTACAGGATTATCTATCGTATTGAGCGAAAGCAGCTCATAATTATTTTGATTTCTGTAGGACATAGAAAGGATATTTACAAAAGATTGAAAGAAGTGATATCTAAAGACTGATTGACTCTTTTCATATTCCCTGCTATTCTCTTGGCCAGCTAACTAAGAGGGAATAATGGCTGTTAAATGTCCCGAGTGTCAGACTGAAAACACTTCGGACTCCCAATTTTGTAAGAAGTGTGCTACTGCACTTCCTTCCTCTGAGGAACCTCATGTTTCATACACCAAGACCATAGAGACTTCCAGAGAAGAATTAGCCACCGGCTCAACTTTTGCCGGAAGATATCAGATTATTGAGGAACTGGGCAGGGGAGGTATGGGGAAAGTCTACAAGGTATTCGATACCAAGATTAAGGATAAGATTGCTCTAAAGCTCCTCAAGCCTGAGATTGCCTCGGATGAAAAGATCATCGAGAGATTCAGTAATGAGCTTAAGTTTGCCCGCAAGATACGCCATAAGAACGTCTGTCAGATGTTTGACCTCAGTGAGGAGCAATGAGTGAGCACCAATAAAAATAGAGATGAAGAGTTAGATCTCTCTTTATTTAAAATCAAATTCTAACTGAGGACTTTTTCTCTTTATAAACTTATAGATTACGTCTACAAATTCTTCAGCGGCTTTCAAAGCATCTTCAGCTTCTTTCTTTGAACAAGGAATGTCAGGTTCATAAATAAATTGATGCCTTTTTCTTCTCATGAAATCATAATTATTAATGAGTATTTTGAATTCATTCCCTAAAATTGAGCTTGCAAATCTGACTACAGTTAAATGTTTATCTTTAATTTCTGGTCTGAAGCCTTCGCTGAACATTAAGGCTAATCCAGAGCGTAACATGGCGTTATAGGCATAATTGTAAGAACATTCCTCATCATCACTTAAATTCCTCCGGGCTGTTTTTAGATCAGTATGGGCTCAATTTATCAAGTTCATTATAACCTTATAATCAA
This sequence comes from Candidatus Aminicenantaceae bacterium, assembly GCA_041862375.1. Classification (GTDB taxonomy): domain Bacteria; phylum Acidobacteriota; class Aminicenantia; order Aminicenantales; family Aminicenantaceae; genus WVZL01. Next base: position 1,238 of record JBGVTE010000121.1, on the reverse strand, counting down.
CAGGACACCTCTCTATTGTTCCTTCTCTTAAAAGATTTTCCTTTGATTCTTTATAGATCATCTTCTTTGCCGATTAACATTATTTTCGGATTTTTTAATAAATCTAAAATGAACTCTCTCTTAGCTTTTTTCTTCGCTGAATATTCTTCATATGAGTAAATGGTTATATTTATTTCTCTTTTTAACCTTTTTTCTAATCGAGCAATTTTTTCGTTAAGAATTGATACGTCAGGATTCCCTATTATCATAAGGTCAATATCACTAAAGGCTTTCTGGCGTGTCGATGCAAAGGATCCATATATGAAGGATATCTTTATTTTTTCTATAGACAATAATATTTTTCTCAAACTCCCCTCTACTCCTATTGTTTTAGAAATAATACTTTTTAATTCTTCATACAGAGGATGGTTTGTATTAAGGGAGTAGAAGAGCAGGTTGCCAATTTTTTGGGTATTAAATAAATTGTCTTTTTTAAATCTTAATAGCTCTCTACGAATACTCCCAACTGAATAGCCTAATAGTCTCTGGAGTTCTCTGAGGTAAAACTTTTGAGATGGATTGGTAAAGAGGAGAGCTAGTAAATCTCTTCTAATCTTTGATTTTGTGATATAAAGGGTCTCCAACATAATGAACTCCAATTTGAGTACAATTGTACTCAATATTGAATACAATATCAACATGTTTTTTGATGATAGAAACAAAGATAATTTCCAAAGTTGAATATTAAGTCCTTTATTAATTTTAAAATAATTTTAAAAACTAATAATTTGATTTTGTCCCAAAGTGACGGGATGCCTTGTCATTGCGAAGAGCGAAGCGATGAAGCAATCTCTTAAGGAAGGGCATTAATCTATTTGTTTTCAATGAGATTGCTACGCTCTCTTCGATCGCTCGCAATGACAATGGAACTGCCTTTTTCGAACACTTCTTTTAATCCCGTCACTTTGGGACAAAGCCAAGTATTAATAAGATTATATAAAACATGTTATTGAAGCATAAGGTAAAAAGAGGGATTCGCCTCTTTGAAGAGGAAGTTCATGCTTTGCCTGGTTAATATTTTTAATAATAAATGCTAAAAAAATTAATTATTTTGATATAATTATTAATAATATTAATTATTTTCACATAATAAATTAATATTTTTAATTTATCCTTATCTCCACGAGTAAAAAATCTCAAGAGAGAATATTTAGAGGCAGAACTCTATGAAAAAAGAAGCCTCTGCCTAATCCCTTTTA
>JBGVTE010000120.1:0-13559 GCA_041862375.1 Candidatus Aminicenantaceae bacterium | reverse complement strand
TTATTGAAAATAAGCATCTTTTTTTCCGTGATGTAGAAAGAAAAGCGTGTGTATACGGTGAAGAAGGTCGTATGAAGGCTGAGCGGGCATGGTTTCCGACTGGAGGGAGGAAGAGCGAAGCCTGAATTGAGCCGCTTTGGCTCGCTGGGGCAAAGCGAGCGTGCCTTCAAGCCGTATGCCCATCGCTCAATGACTATTTTAATTTTCATCACGGAAAAAAAGATGCTTCCTTATTGAAAATTCCAAGAAAATTGGGGACGAAAGAACCGTCCCCTAATTTTACTCCCCGAGGTTTTCCTGGTAGAATAAGCACTAAAAGAGAAGGAGCTTCAAAATGACTTTAAAAATCATCAGAGGTGTTACACTATCAGTTCTGTTTTTTATCGGATTATCTGCATGTGCTTTATGTACGAATAATAACGATTTTTTTGCCATAGGGGATATAAAAGTTCCTTCTGGAGAGATGAGGTCAGGTCTCATATCAGTGCCTGAGATAGATGGTGTGGGTACTTTTATTCCAGTTACTGTTATCAATGGATCGAGAAGGGGGAAAGTTTTAGCTTTAGTAGCAGGGGTTCATGGTTATGAATACCCGCCCATTTTAGCGCTCTATCGTATGAAAAAAATGATTGACCCTGCTTCTCTCTCTGGAACTTTGATTTTCGTTCATATTGCCAATCTTCCTGCTTTTCAGAAAAGGATTATCTATTACAGCCCCTATGATTGGAAAAATTTAAACAGAGTATTTCCTGGAAATCTACAGGGTTCTATCAGCGAGCGTATTGCTTTTATTTTGAAGGAAGAAGTCATAACAAAATGCGATTATCTCATAGATCTTCACTGTGGAGATGGTAACGAGGCGCTTATCCCTTATGTCTACTGGATGATAAGTGGAAACGAAGAAAAAGATAGAATTAGTAAAGAAATGGCCTTGGCCTTCGGAATAAAATACATCATCATCGATAAAACTCGTTCTCAAGATATCACACATTCTAAATACTTGGGAAATACAGGAATCATTCTTTTGAAACCTGCAATCACAACTGAATCTGGGTATCTGGGCAAAACTGATGAAGAATCTATCGTTCGCAACATCAAGGGAATTCTTAGTGTTATGAAGCTTTTCCGAATGATAGAAGGAAAACCTGAATTTGTGACAGAGCCAGTCTGGATAGAGCCCTATAAGGTTATCTATTCGAACCATAATGGCCTTTTCTACCCTCAAATAAAGATGGGTTATCATGTGGCTGAAGGAGAAAAAGTAGGAATTATTACGGATTATCTTGGAAATGTAAAAGAAGAAGTGAGGGCTCCATTCACCGGAATCATTCTCTACATAATAAACACACCTCCTATAAGCAAAGGGGAGCCTCTTTTTGAGGTGGGAAAAGTTCAGTATTAATGGAAAGGCTCAAAGCTGTTATTTTTGACCTCGATGGCACAATAGTCGATGCCCCTTACAATTGGAGTAGAATAAAAGAAGAACTGGAGACTGATGGAGTTCCGATACTTTCCTTCCTTGCAGGGCTTGAAGAGCCTGAGAAGTCTAAGAAATGGAAATTGCTTGAGAAGTATGAAAAAAATGCTACAGAAAAAGCTGTCCTTAAGAGAGGAATATCAGAGTTGCTGACTGCATTGACAGAAAGAGGCATAAAAAAGGCATTAGTGACCAATAATTCAAGAAAAAATGTATATTTTCTTTTAAAAAAGTTTAAACTCCAGTTCGACTGTGTCATTACAAGAGAAAGCGGCTTGTGGAAACCTTCCCCGGCTCCTTTCCTTGCTGTTTTGAAAAAGATGGAAATAAAGAGAGAGGAGTGTTGTGTTGTGGGAGATTCTCATTTTGATATCAAGGCAGCGGAAAGGGCCGGCATTACTAAAATCTATATTCTTAGTAAGGAAAGGCAGATATTTACTTCTTCTTCTGTTGAAGTTGTTAAATCGGTAGAAAAACTCGGGGAAAGAATAGAAGAGCTTTTGTGGTAGATTCGCCAGCTACCACCAAAAGTGAAAAGAATAACTAGTAACCTTTTTTATGTTTTAAAGGTTATTAATTATGAGAAGGGGATAGTCGCTTTCTCTGTAAGGAGAAGAAGAATGAGAAAGAATCGAACATACAAGCTTTATTTTTTTCTTTTTTTATTTTTACTCTTAAACAGGTTGTCACTGAATCTATTCGCTGATGGAGTTATCATCCCTGTCCCGCGTCCAGACGAGAAGATTCCTCCTTTATCAGTCAAATACCACAGAGTTAACGTGAAAATAACAAGCAGAGTGGCTAAAACTTCAATTGATCAAGTATTCGTTAATACTCATAACAGGGATATAGAGGGAATCTTCATTTTCCCTATCCCTGAGGAAGCTGCCATTTCAGAGTTTTCGATGTATATTGACGGTAAAGAAATCAAAGGAGAAATTCTCGATCGAGATAAGGCTCGATCAATTTATCAAGATATTGTCCGCAGAATGAAGGATCCTGCCCTCCTTGAATACATAGGCAGAGATATGTTCAGGGCTCGAATCTTTCCCATCCCTGCTCGAGGAGAAAAGAGAATCAAACTTACTTACTCTGAAGTTTTAAAAACGGAGAGAGATTTCATTAAATATCGGTATCCTTTGAACACTGAAAGATTTTCTCTCAATCCGATTAAAGAGGTCACCATTTCTGTCGAAATCAAATCAAAAATTCCACTTTCTAATTTATATTCTCCTTCTCATAAGATTTCAGTTAAGAAGGAAAGTGAGTTTAAGGCAAGAGTGGGCTTTGAGGGGAGCGGCATCAAACCGGATAAGGATTTTGTTCTTTACTTTTCTCTCTCTCAAGATGATATTGGACTCTCTCTCTTGAACTATGAGGCTGAAAAAGAAGGTTATTATATGCTCTTGGCTTCCCCCCATTACTCATCCAAAAAGGAAAAAGTTCTCAATAAGAATATAATAATTGTTCTTGATAGTTCTGGGAGCATGAGCGGGGAAAAAATCGTCCAGGCTAAAGACGCTGTTCGTTTTATCATTAATCATTTAGACGAAAAAGATATGTTCTCAATCGTTGATTTCGATGATAGTGTTGATTTATTCTCCAAAGAGCTCGTTCCAGCAAATTCTCAGAATCGATCTAAAGCTCTTGTGTTTGTTGATGATATAGAAGATTCTGGCGGCACAAACATAAACGAGGCACTGATAAAAGCACTTAAAATGACTCAAGCTGAGGAAAGGCCAAATTATGTTCTTTTTCTTACAGACGGGCTTCCGACAGTCGGGATTACTGAAACGAGAGAAATTTTAAAGAATATCGCTCGGACAAACATGGTGAATTCACGCGTTTTTGTCTTTGGAGTAGGGTACGATGTTAACACTGAGCTACTGGACAGGATTTCTTCCGAAAGTCGAGGCACTTCTGTCTATGTGGGTGAGAAGGATAACTTGGAATTTACTCTCTCCAATTATTATGAAAAAATTTCTTCGCCTCTCCTCTCAGATTTAAAGGTTTCATTCAAGGGGATTGAGGTAAAAGACTCATATCCTCGTAGTTTGCCAGACCTTTTCAGAGGATCTCAGCTTGTTATACTGGGTAAATTCAAGGGAAAGGGGCCTGTGTCAGTAATCCTTTCCGGTAAGGTAGTAAAGAAAGAGAAAAAATTTATTCTCGAATCTCAAGCCCTGATTAAAGATGAATCTTACAAGTTTCTCCCCCGCCTCTGGGCAACTCGAAGAATAGGTTATCTACTTGAAGAGATACGTTTGAGTGGAGAGAAAGATGAGCTTGTTGAAGAAGTCAAAAAACTTGGTTTAAAGTTTGGAATAGTAACACCTTATACCTCTTTTCTCGTCACAGAAAAAGAACGCCTCAGTATTGTAGCAGCAGCTCCTGAAGCTGAAGAAGCTCTCAAGGCCCGTCAAGTAACCGGAGCAGGCGCTGTCAAAATGGCCAAAGCAACCCAGATTTTTAAGAAGCAAGATAGAGCGGCTCAAGTTACTTCAAAGCGAATTAAGTACAAGGAGGATAAAACCTTTTATTTTAAGGATGGCTATTGGATTGACAGCTTGTATGAAGAAGGGAGTCCTGTAAGGGAAATTACATTCAATTCTGAGGATTATTTTCGTCTTCTCTTTGAAAATTCAGGAATAGCTAAATACCTCTCAGTAGCAAAGAATCTCATCGTTACTTATGAGGGAGTAAACTATAAAATTTCAGATATTCGTTAGTTACATTCGAGTTCAACACACCTGATTCCTCTCAAATTGAAGCATTTATTACAGGAGATGCACTCTGCTTTTTTTGTCTCTCCCTGATGATATTTTTTTATTAAGAATGGATCACGGATGAAAGGACGACTCATAGAAATGAGGTCAACTTTGCCTTCCGTGACAAATTTCTCCATTACTGAAAATGATCTGATTCCTCCCAGCCCAGTAACAGGGACAGCAACTGCAGATTTTATTCTTGCTGCGTTTTGGACAAAATAGCCTTCTTCATCTTCAGATCGGATTCCTTTCCAGACTGAACCTTTTCCTGCCTCTGCCATTCCTCCACTCACTTCAATTCCATCAACTCCTTCTTCCTCCAAAATCTTTGCTATTCGAATACTCTCGCTCAGTCCCAATCCTTCCGGTAAAAAATCTGTAGAATTAAGTTTTATAATCACTGGAAATTCTTCTCCGAGCGTGCTTTTAATTCCTCTTAGGATCTCGATAATTATTCTAACTCGATTTTCAAGCGGTCCTCCCCATGTATCTTGTCTTCTGTTTGTATAAGGTGAAATAAAGCTACTGAGGAGATAGCCGTGAGCAAGATGGAGTTGGACGCCGTCAAAACCTGCTTTTTTAGCTCTCTGGCCAGCTTGAATAAAGTCTTCTATTACTCGGGAGATATCATTAGAATTCATTTCTTTCGGCATAACTTTAAAAGTTGGTTCAAACACAGGAGAAGGAGCTAAAGGAGTACATTTGCACAGTCGAGGCTTAGTTTGCCTGCCAGCATGGGAAAGCTGAAGAAAAACACGACCGGGATAACAGTGAACCGCTTCTGTAATTCTTTTTAAACCTTTGATTAAGCTGTCATCATGAATTCCCGTTTGAAAGGGGCTTGCTTTCCCATGAGGACTAACATAGACATGGCCTGTTATTATTAATCCGATTTCTCCCTGAGCTAGATTTTTATAGAGCAAAGTTTGTCTTTCAGTGATTGATCCATCATCGTTGGCCATGAAATCATGTGTTGCTGAACGAACAAATCTGTTGGGAATTTCAACAGATCCAATCCTGATAGGAGAAAAAAGAATCGAGTCCATTCTTTATTTTTTTCAAACTAGCTAAATCCCCCTGGACATGGCCAGAGAAGCCTCATGAGCTGCGCATTAGATTTTTTCATAGCCACTATATTATCAAAACATGGATGTTCAGGTCTATTAATTATTACTTTATGAAGCATCTCTTTTTCCGTGATAAATGATAAACAAGCAAGCGGGTATGCGGTGAAGAAAGTCGTATGAAGGAAAGCTCAGGCAGTGTATTCAAAAACATGTAATTTTTTCCCCAGCAAGCCTTAAAACTGCTATACCTACTCGCTGATGACTACTTTAGCTCTAATAATAGAGCAAAGGATGCTTACGTGCTTATTTATAGCTTGATTTATGTAACATTATTGATAAAAATGAGGATTGATAAAACGCCTTAGGAGATAAAATGTTAAAAGAAAAGCTGCTTTTAATTCCAGGCCCAACGCCTGTTCATCCTCGAATTATCAAGAGCCTTTCGTATCCTACTGTTTCCCATGTGAGTCAAATATTTGTAGGAGAATTAAAGGATGCCTTAGCTAATATGAAAAAAATTGTGTTCTGTGAAGGGGGAGAGGCTTTTATAGTGGCAGGATCAGGAACGCTGGCCATGGAAATGACTCTTTTAAATACTGTTGGTAGGGGAGAGAAGATTCTCATTCTTTCTCAAGGTTTTTTTGGTCAGAGGATGGCTCAGATTGCTCAATGCTTTGACATTGACTTTGATATAATCGAGAGTCAATGGGGTAAGGCTGTCTTGCCTGAAGAATTGAGAAAGAGGTTAGCAGAGAGAAAGTATACCGCAGTCGTTAGTACTCATGTTGATACCTGCACAGGAGCGTGTGCGCCCATTAAAGATTACGCTGATGTGCTAAGGGATCACGATTGTATCTACATAGTGGATGGAGTCTGTGCAACGGGAGGAATAGAGGAAAGGATGGATGATTGGAGAATTGATGTTGTCTTTACCGCCCCTCAAAAATGTTTTGGTGCTCCTCCAGGTATGGCCATATTAGTCGTTTCAGAGAGAAGTATGGAAAAAAGAAGCACAATCAGGACTGTCCCAGCTTACTATTCTGATTTATTGAGATGGCTTCCTATCATGAAAGATCCTTCCAAATATTTCTCAACTCCATGTGTTAATGAGATAAGAGCATTCTATGAGAGCACAAAAATTGTACTGGAGGAAGGGATGGAGCAGAGATTCCTCCGTCATACCCGCACTGCTCGAGCCATTCGAGCAGCATTAATCGGTCTTGGATTTACGTTTTTCACAGAGGATCCCTTTCTTGCTGATACTCTTTCGGTTGTCAATTATCCAGAGAGCATCGAAGATAAATCATTCAGAAGTCTCTACCTAGAAAATGGAGTAGTGGTAGCAGGAGGGCTCGGAAAAACAGCAGGCAATGTATTTCGCATGGGGCATATGGGAAACTTATCAGTTTCCCAGGTTTATTTTGCTATTGAGGCTCTGGAAAAGACTTTATCGTCCCTGGATTATAGGTTTGAGACAGGATCAGGCCTCAAGGAGGCTAAAAAGATTCTTGGGGATTAACATTCATGGAGGTTTGTCTTAGGAATGGCGAGTAAAGTCTATTTTATCCAGGCGAAAAGATATGATGAGCCGCAGCTTGTTTCTAGGAGAGCTGAGAAGATCTTTCTTAAAATTGGTGTAGCTGAGAGAATAGAGAAAGAGTCTTTTGTGGCTCTTAAGATTCATTTCGGAGAAAGAGATAACAGGGGATTCATAAAATCCCAGTGGCTTCTTGATATAATAAATCACCTTAAGAAGAAGACTTCCCGAGTGTTTATGACGGATACCAACACTCTCTATTTGGGAAGGAGATCCAATTCTGTCGACCATCTTCATTTAGCCTGGGAACACGGCTTTACTCCTGAAAATATAGGTGTCCCTGTTATCATCGGAGATGGACTCATTGGCAGGAATGATGATGAGGTTAAAGTAAATCTTACTCGCATCGAATCAGCCAAGATTGCCAGTATTTTTGTTGATTCCGATGTGCTCGTCTGTCTCACGCACTGCACTGGCCATGCTCTGACAGGTTTTGGAGGAGCGATAAAAAATTTAGGGATGGGATGTGCTTCAAGAGCAGGGAAGCTTGAGCAGCATTCTGTTGTCCATCCTTGGATCAACCCAAAACTATGCAATAACTGTGGAATTTGTCTTGATTATTGTCCGACTCAAGCTATATTCCAGGAGAATGGGTGTTCAGTTATCAGAGAAAATGACTGCATAGGATGCGGAGAATGCCTTGTTGTGTGTAAGCCCGGTGCTGTTAAGATGCGGTGGGATTCGGACTACGTAAGAGTTCAGGAAAAGATGGCTGAATATGCTTTAAGCCTCCATGACTCTTTCCAGGACAAAATCGGATTCTTGAATTTTCTGGTAAAAGTAACAAAAGACTGTGATTGTATGGCTAAAGACGAACCATCTATAGTTGAAGATTTAGGAATTCTTGCCTCTACTGATCCTGTGGCCATAGACAAGGCATCTGTAGACTTAATGAACAAAAAGAGCGGTCGTGACATCCTGAGAGTAGGATATGATGTTGACTGGGCAGTTCAGCTCAAGTATGGGGAGAAGATTGGCTTGGGAAGCATGGAATATGAATTAATTGAGGTCGCGTAACAGGTGATTCGGAAATTTCGCTCAGTTGATATGTGTCTATCTCCGCCTGTTTGTTTGCCTAAGGGGAAGTTGTCAGTAATATCTATTTTTGCAGATTATTTCAATTTTTTAAACGATAGGGATTTCCTTTTGGAACTTGCTGCGAACGACTCGCAATTTTCCACAATTTTCGCCCCCTGAGATCCTAAGACAATGTTATCAAATACTAAATAGTGAGTTGCCTTCCAGGAAAAAGATAGAGTTGCAGCTTCAGGGTGAACGGGGTGCTCACAAAGATCAAGAATTCTTTCAAAATAGTAGAAGAATAGTAGGAGCTTCCTATCTTATCATCTCATTTGGGTGGATGTGCGACTAAGATTTCTACTCCTTTCACTGCCGGTAGTATAGCTGCTCCGCCTAAAACATCAACGTAGGTCAAAAAGTCTACAGGAATACCCGCACCAAAATCGAGCTCACGTATGGGTAAACGAGTTAAGTTTGTAACTATCATGCCATGATTCGGATGTCTAAGATGAATTTCTTCCATTACTTCTAATCCTTTTTGTTTACGAAGACTTTCAAGTGTTTGTAATGACCTAACTACATAATCACTCCTCACCTTGTTCACTGAATTCCGAACCAAAATGGCGAGGTCTCCTATCGATACTTTTGAAAGACTGCTTAAATCAATCGAAGCTGTAGTAAAACAAATAGAACAACCAAAATAATTATTGGGAAAATCGCTCAACGCTCTTCTGAAATCAAACGGACAGGTGACATAAGTTACTGGATTATCGTTTTCTTTAATCCATGATGGAATATAGTTTTTCCAGAGCAGAGCAGTTAGGATGTCATTTTCTGATAATGAAATATCACGCTCGTTTTCTACTTCTTTTAAATAATCCCGGATGGTATCTTTGGAGATGAGAATGCGTTCCTCATTAATAGGTCCACCTTGCCAATTGCTACGCTTATTTCCATAAAAAAGTCCGCAGTTGGAATAAATGTCGTTTGATGTGAATGTTTTTTTGCTGCTCTTGAGATATGACGAAAATACAGTTCGTTCAAGGCTGGGTTTAATTATTATGGATTCTCCTCTGCATATCCTTGCCCAACTGGAGAAAAAATAAAAAAAACTGAACCCATCCACTAAAGCATGAGACACGCTTACCGCTAAAAAAGAGCCTTTTGGTGTTTGAGTCAATGTTATTTTCGTTAATGGTTTTTCTTCAATAGTCCTAACCGGCATTATATATTTCTCAATGCTCTTGGATTTTTCAAAGGCTACATTTGAGTCAGAGACCTGAAAAGTTAATCCATCGTCTGATGTATGAAATTCATAATCAGTTTTTGAAATTTTAACCAATTTACTGCGTAATATTGGGAAATAGTTTAGAGTCTCATTTAGGCCCTTTCGTAATAAATCTGGATCGAGATTTTTATTGTAATAGAAACAGAAAGTAATTGGTTGAGAGCCAACACCTGTAAAAATGTAATCAACAGGACTAAGCGGAAAAGCTTTCATCTTTATTTCCTCACATTATAATATTTTTAAGTAAGAATTTCCTTTTTATTTTTCGTGAAGCCAGTCAAATTTTACTTGACCTAAAAAATTCCGAGTTGAAACAGGTAAGAGGACGGTGTTATCGCTTCTCTCTCTGCCTGAAAGAGCAAAAAGGAGAACACTGACAAGAATAATCAGACAACTAGCGCTGTCTATTGTGGCTTTTGATGACATTACATGATCATTCTAAATGATTAATTCACTAGAGGTAATAAGATATTTAGGGGGGATAAGAAAATCGGGGCGAGGGGATTCGAACCCCTGACCCCAGCGTCCCGAACGCTGTGCGCTAACCAGACTGCGCTACGCCCCGTTAGTTTATGTAAAATCAAAGACTCTCAATTTTAATCTTAATATCTGCTTTTACAACATTTATTATAGGTAACTCTATAATTTTATCAACTAATACAAAGCAATTCCAAATCTGTGATTATAGATATCAAAGACCTTTTTATCACGGAAAATATAATACATCCCAACTAATACATGTCTTAATAGCCCATCAGTATATTGTTTCACTATCAGCTTTGTAACATTTGTACTTATTGGTGTAGATTGTTAGAGAAATGCGAGAAAGTGTTCCGTGAGAATTAAATATAAGGATTGAGAAATCTTGGAGCTTGACATATGGTGTTTTGATGAATATAAGTAAGAATAGACTTTGTAAATATTACTCTACTTTTTACAATATAAATTGGGCTTTTAACATAAATGAGAGACTACAAAAAAGTACTGTGGTTGGCGATAATCATTATTGCTGTAATCGGTATCGGTTTTGGCATCTATTACTTTTTCTTTTATGAGAAACCTCAAGAACCTCTCATGTTTGAGGAGGTTGTAGAAGAAGAACCATCTGATACTCCTGAAGAGAAGCCTGAGAGAGAAGATGCTAATAAGGTGATAAAGTGGGACAAAGTAAGTCTTGACAAAAGTGATGATCTGATACGTTCCCTGGCAGCAAAACTTTCTTCTCACCCCCAATTTATTGATTGGCTGAAGAATGAAGATATAATCAGAAAATTTTCGGCAGTGGTTGACAGTATAGCCCATGGCCAGGCTCCGAGGAAATTTGTTGATTTCTTAACACCCAAGGAAAGTTTCAAGGTGATAAAGATAGGTGAATCATATTATCTGGATCCTGTTTCCTATGAACGCTACAATTTGGCCGCAGATGTGTTTGCCTCTTTGGATACAGAGGAGTGCCTGAAGCTGTACTGGGAGCTAAAGCCTCTCATCCAGAAGGCATATATTGACCTTGGTTATCCTACTGATGATTTTCATGATACTCTTTTAAAAGCCATCGTGGAACTTCTCAAAACCCCTGTTATTGAAGGAGATATCCCTTTGGAAAAGGAAGTGGTGACGTACAAAATGGCTGATCCAAAATTGGAGCAACTTAGCCCGCCCCAGAAACATCTCCTTCGCATGGGAGCACCCAATGTTCAAAAAATACAGGCAAAATTGCTTGAGTTAGCTCAAGCTTTAGAGTTTGATAAAAGTCAACTTCCTCAATCCGAGATTTACATTCCTCTCCAATAAAATTGGGAGCGGTTCTCCTTTTTCTGTTCAATGTGGTCTTCGCCAGTTTTTTTATTTTGCTTTATCCCAAATTTACTTGATTATGATGGACATCATGATCAATATTTCTTTAATTTTCATTACGAATGACCAAAGAGGAACGGGGCAATCTTAATAAGGGGAAAAATTAATTTCTGATAGTATGAGATTGCTAAGGTGCTAATACGCCTCGAAATGACCTCTAATAATGCTAGTTTGGGACAGTTTCTTTTATTTATTATCCTGAGATACTGTGATAGTAAGAATGAAAATAAAAGTAAAAACAGAACTGTCCCTAAATTCTTAGGGAAATAGGATCTTTAACTTTTATATCAGGAATTTAATAATGAGAAACCCGCCGAGAAGAAGCAAAAAGAAGAGTATTGCCAGGAGATTGAAGTATTTATCTATGAAGCTTTTGATTTCTGGACCGAATTTTTTGAATAAGCTTGCTACTAGAAAAAAACGGAGAGATCGACTGAGAGAGGAAGCTAAGAGAAAGAGAAAAAAATTGAGCTTAAAAACACCTGAAGCAATAGTAAACACTTTATAGGGAATGGGTGTAAAACCGGCTGCAAAAACGTACCAGAAGCCGTATTTATGGAAATTGTCCATAACTTTCAGGAAGACATTTTCTGTGAATCCTGGGACATAATTAAAGAAGAACGAATCCGCAGCTTCCCAGAATCCATAACCGATGAGATAGCCTATTATTCCCCCTATTATAGAGGCAACAGATGTATAGAATGCAAACCGCAGGGATTTTTTAATAGCGCCGAGACAGAGAGCAATCAACAGTGGATCTGGGGGAACAGGGAAAAAGGAGCTTTCAGCTAGAGCTAGAAGAATGAGAGCAAGAGAGCCGTAGGGAGTTTCTGCCCAATGAAGAACCCAGTCGTAGAGTTTTTTAAGTATTTTCATTCTCTATGTTCGAAAGAAGTTTCCTCAAATATGGAAGCCTTAGTGCTTGATGGTCAGTTAAATCAAACTGAAGGGGAGTGATAGAAATATAGCCCTGCTTCACAACTACTACGTCGCTGTCTTCATCCCCTATGGCTTTCGGGTTCCCGGTTCCTAGCCAGTAATAAGTTTTATTCCTTGGGTCTTTCTTTTCGATAATTTCTGGGTCGTATCTTTTCTGGCCCAGCTTGGTTATTTTTATTCCTTTAACTGGTGGGGGAGGGATGTTGATGTTGAGAGCAACTTCATGAGGAAAGTCGTTTTCTAGTATACTTTCTGCTGTGCGGCGAGCAATCTGAGCTGAGAATTCAAAGAAAAACTGTCTCTTATCATCATGCAAAAGAGATATGGCCACAGAAGGGATTTGGAGATAAGCTCCTTGAATGGCAGCAGCTACAGTTCCTGAATAAGATATATCCTGCTGGCCCAAGTTGGGTCCTTGGTTAAGGCCTGAAATGATTATGTCTGGCTTCCTAGGCAATAATTTTTTTACTGCTAGATAGATACAGTCAGCAGGAGTCCCATCTGCAGCGTATATGTTTTCTTCGATCTTCTGGACTTTTAAGGGGCGATGCAGAGTTAGTGCGAGGGAAGTGGCGCTTTTTTCCCTGTCAGGAGCAACGATAAAAACTCTGCCAGTTTCCTTGAGATGTTGAGAGAGTACTTTTATGCCTTCAGAGAAAAAACCGTCGTCATTGGTAAGAAGAATCAGGGGCTTCTTACTATTATTTCGATCTGTCATCTCACTATTTGTCTAAGAAGTTTTAAGCAAGATTATGATATTCGAGCTACAATGGAAAGTATAGTAACATCTAAGGAAGTTTTTTTTAACCTTTTTTTTATGTTAAGACGGTGAGGTTAGAGCAAAGGAAATGGTCGGGACGAGCGGATTTGAACCGCCGACCCCACGCACCCCAAGCGTGTGCGCTACCAGGCTGCGCCACGTCCCGACAGGAATAGATTATATCAAATAAGAAAAAAAGATTTTATTTTTTTTTTGGATCCTTTTCCAATAAATCAGATATTTTTTTTAATTGTTCTCTTACTTGAAACAACGTTTTTTTTATTTGATCTGGGTGGACAGAACTCGATGTTTTTGTTCCAAATTCCTCTTCTATCTTTCTTTTTGCACCGGCCAGAGTAAATCCTTTTTTTTCTAACAATTCTTTTATTCTGAGTATAATTCTTAAGTCATTTTTCCTGAAAATCTTATGTCCAGCTCCAGTTCGACCCGAGTTGAGAAGTGGGAATTCCTTTTCCCAAGAATCGATAACTTGGGGATTAAGCTTAGTAATTCGGCTTATTTCTTCTAATCTATAGACCAACTTTTCTGGAATCTTTTCATTTTTCATCCAGATGCCCCTAGCGGATTTGGTCTTGGGTTTCTTTTTTATTTCGTTCATAACATTAGCACGTAATCCTATCTTCGTCAAGATAAGCCTGGGGTGTTATGCCAAATCTAAACTGTCACATTTTTCCAAATCTAAACTGTCACAAGAGGTTTTTCGGTACATCCTGATATCTTTCTTCTCTTATCTTATAACGCGCTATAACCTCCCCACCGCATTCGATT
>JBGVTE010000119.1:0-4096 GCA_041862375.1 Candidatus Aminicenantaceae bacterium | reverse complement strand
CCTGTTCTTGCACCATCTTTAGCCTCCTCATTGGTTTATCGAGTTGTCAGCTAACCTACCAAAACCCGTCGTCATTGTCAATAATCTATGTTCCTATTCTAGTAGACTTTTCGTCGTTTAGTTACATTTGATATTTCCCATTTCAACTCGCAATGAGGCATCCTGACTCTCATTGATCTTATCACTATTATATATATGGCACCTGGTTGGCAATAACCGTCTCTTAGCCCTGCAGGATTCAAAATCCCTTACCTTTTTTCATAATTTCCACCCGCTGACATCGTGGAATAAGGTTATCAAATCCAAAAACGGCAGAGATAATTTGGATTCAACCCCATAAGAATTGGTAGCGGGGGTTGGATTTGAACCAACGACCTCCGGGTTATGAGCCCGACGAGCTACCAGACTGCTCTACCCCGCAACGACGCCACTATTATAACAGATTTATTATGTTTGTCAAAACTTCAGCATTTCTTGCCAGAAAGCTCCAACTTTAACTCGCTTTCTAATTATGGACTTCCAGGATATCTTTGGATTGAATTCTTTTAATAATTTCCTTGACATTGAATTGATACAAAAAATATAATGAGAAACTTAAAAAAATGGCTTATTTCCTCTTTTTTCTCCTTGCGATTATCTGCGTTGGCGCAGTCCTGGCAATGATTTTTTCCCAGAATCAGGCTTATAATGCCCTGCTTTTAGTCCTCGCATTTGCCGCTCTTGGAGGTCTTTTTGGATTGCTCAATGCACCCTTCATCGCAGTGACTCAGATCATTATTTATGCCGGGGCTATCATGATTCTCTTTATTTTTGTAATCATGATGATAAACCTGCGCCAGGGAATTCCTGCAGAAAAAAAGAAATGGACCATGTATTTATCTCTTATCCTTGCAATTTTCCTCATATTTGAGCTTATTATTTCAGTAAAAGGATCATTCCGAGCGCTGGGCGAAGCAGCGGAAACCATTGGCAGTCCTACTTCTCTTGGAAGGCTGCTATTTACAAAATACCTATATCCATTTGAGATTACTTCTATCCTGATCATAGCTGCCTTGGTTGGAGCTATAGTGCTTGTCAAAAAACAGGAAGAAGAATGATTCCTGGAAGTTATTTCTTTATCTTGAGCATTATTCTCTTTATCTTGGGGATCATTGCTTTTTTTGTAAAAAGAGATCTAATCACCATGTTCATGGCTGTAGAGGTCATGCTCAATGCAGCTAACCTTGCTTTCATAACATTGGCTCGGGCTTCAAATTCATTAGATGGACAGGTAATTGTCTTTTTCATCATAACTGTGGCTGCAGCAGAAGCTGCCGTGGGACTGGCAATTATTCTCTTAATATTCAGGCAGAAAAAGACCATAAAATCAGAAGATATAAAATTGATGAAGGGATGAAATGACTGAGATTTTTTGGCTAATTCCTTTTTTCCCGGCTCTAAGCACCTTCATCCTGGCTATTTTTGGAGCTAAGCTTCCCAAAAAATACATTTCTTTCCAAGCGTGCTTTGCTGTTTTTGTCTCATTCGTAATTTCAGTCATCTCATTTATCGGACTCCTTCAAACAAGCCGTGAAAGCTATCCACTGGTTAAATCACTATTTACCTGGATTAAATCTGGCGATTTTGGTATCAACTTCTCCCTTCAGTTTGATCCATTGACTGCGGTTATGGCCCTGGTGGTCTCAGGGGTTGGCTTCATTATTCATGTCTATTCAGTGGGTTACATGGCAAAAGACAGGAGCTACAGCCGTTACTTCACATACTTGAACCTCTTCACTTTTGCTATGCTTCTCCTGGTAATGGCCTCTAATATAGTCCTGATGTTTGTCGGCTGGGAAGGCGTCGGCCTCTGTTCTTACCTGTTGATTGGCTTCTGGTTTGAAAGGCATTCAGCCGCTAATGCCGGTAAAAAGGCTTTTATTGTCACCCGTATAGGAGATCTCGGTTTCCTCTTAGGCATATTCTTCATCCTAATTCATGTGGGAAGCGCAGAATTCACTGCCATCAATGGAGCAATCTTAGGTGGAACTATCACTCAGGGATTAGCCACATTAATCGCCATTCTCCTTTTTATGGGAGCGGTCGGAAAATCAGCTCAGATCCCTCTCTACGTTTGGCTTCCAGATGCCATGGAAGGCCCAACTCCTGTAAGCGCTCTCATCCACGCAGCTACTATGGTCACAGCAGGAGTTTATATGGTCTCACGTATGAATCTCCTATACACTTTGTCTGAGACAGCAGCTCAGGTCGTAGGAATAATAGGAGCCTTAACTGCAGTCTATGCTGCCACAATGGCTCTAACTCAGAATGATATCAAGAGAGTTTTAGCCTACTCAACAATATCTCAAATTGGATACATGTTCATAGGGTGCGGAGTAGGAGCTTATGCTGCAGGCATGTTTCACCTCTATACTCATGCTTTCTTTAAAAGCCTCCTCTTTCTTTCTGCTGGAAGTGTAATGCACGCTCTCTCTGGTGAACTCGATATGAGAAAGATGGGAGGACTCAGAAAGTATCTTCCAATCACCTACCCCACCTTTCTTATAGGAACGATTGCTATTGCAGGAGTCCCCTTTCTATCTGGATTTTTCTCTAAAGATGCCATATTGACTCAAGCTTACGCCCATGGACAGTATTTTATCTGGGCACTCGGTATACTTGGTGCAATCCTCACTGCTTTTTACATGTTTCGTCTCATTTTTCTGACCTTTCATGGGCAAGAACGCATAGAGCCTGAAGCAAAAAAGCATCTTCATGAATCTCCTCCTGTTATGACCATACCTCTCAGGATTCTTGCTTTTTTCTCCATCATAGCAGGGTATATCGGGCTCCCTGTTGTCTTCGGAAAAAACCTTGACTGGTTCGGCCACTTCTTGGTGCCAGTGATAAAAGTAGAGCATATCCCTCACTTAAGCCTCCAAACAGAATGGCTGCTCATCATGATTTCAGTAGCTGTCGCCCTACTAGGAATCTATATTGCCTATATTTTCTACCAAATACGACCCCAAATCCCCCATAAACTTGTTTCACGATTCCCTGCAATCTACAAGCTTCTCTACAATAAATATTACGTGGATGAAATATACAATGCAGTCTTCGTTAATCCTACAGTCCGTGGTTCTGAAATTATCTATGACAATTTTGACCTTAAAATTATTGATGGAGCTGTCAACGGCTCAGCTTCAGTGACTGGTTTTTCAGGAAAAATTCTGAGCTATTTTCAGACAGGCTTGATAAAAGATTATGCCTTAGTTTTTATTTTTGGCGTTATTCTCTTTTTAGGTTACTTACTGTTTTAAGAAATGAATTTTCCAATATTAAGCTTCGTCACATTTTTCCCATTGGCAGGGGCTATTATCTTTATCTTTATAAGTCGGGATAAAGAAAATCTTCTACGTTTTCTTGCTATTATTATTGCTCTCATCACTTTTATCTCGTCTATTTTCCTCTATGTCAATTTCAACTCTCAAAACCCAGAACCTCAATTCGTGGAAAAGGGATCCTGGATTGGATACGGTATCAATTTCCACATAGGAATAGACGGGCTCAGTCTATATCTCGTTCTCCTGACAACTTTCCTGATGCCAATCACACTCCTCTCCTCCTGGTCTTACATACAAGATAAGGTGAAAGAGTACCTAATTTTTATGCTCATTCTTGAAACAGGGATTATCGGAGTTTTCGTCTCCCTTAATCTTTTTCTCTTTTATGTATTCTGGGAAGCAATGCTTATTCCAATGTATTTTCTCATAGGCGTCTGGGGAGGCCGTCGCCGGATCTATGCTACTTTAAAATTCGTGCTTTTCACCATGCTCGGAAGCTTATTGATGCTGGTAGCTATTTTTGTCCTCTATTCTCTCTACTATAAAGCAACAGGTGTTTATTCCTTTAATATATTTGATTTTTATCAGCTTATCCTTAATCCCAATGTCCAGATTTGGCTCTTTCTTGCCTTTGCTCTCTCCTTTGCCATTAAAGTACCTATGTTCCCTTTCCACACCTGGTTACCAGATGCTCACGTAGAAGCTCCAACTGCAGGATCTGTAATATTGGCAGCAGTGCTCTTGAAGATGGGAACTTACGGATTTCTGCGATT
>JBGVTE010000118.1:0-23065 GCA_041862375.1 Candidatus Aminicenantaceae bacterium | reverse complement strand
TGCAGGTTACAAAATCGGATACTCTAAAAGTTTGAAATTTCACCACATCTGCTCCCGCTTCTGCTGCTTGATGTATCATCTGCTTTGCCAATTCAAAATCTCCTTCATGGTTATTCCCGATCTCAGCAATGATGAGCGCTCTTTTATCTAAATCATACTTTCCAATCTTCATCGATGCACCAAATGCAACCTGTTAAAATACTCCTAAATTAATTCATATTACTGATTATTTAAGATGTTTCCCCGTCTAGTTTCCAGGATAAGCTTGTATAGTGAAGCTTCAATTTTTTTACAACAAATCAATTAAGATAATTAATAAATGTTAGTTGAGATTTCCATAGTTTAAAGCCACATTTTATGTAGAGATTTATTGAAGGAATGTTTTTTGCTTGGGTGCCCACAATCACATCTCTACATCCTTGCTTAAGAAAATATTCCAGTGCTGATTTTAGCAAACAGGTGCCTACGCCCTGCCCTTTGAGCTCATGATGGGTTGCCATGAGGTCAATAATTCCGGTTTTATTCCCTTCTTTGTCTGTATAAGAACGGCAGGCAACAAATCCTACGACTTGATTACGGGACTTCGCCACAAGAACTCTATCAGCTCTTCCATGACACGCATTCTCAATCCACTCTGCTCTGGATAATCCTGCTACCCTGTCAGAAATCATGGGATCTGCATGAAACCTTGAATATTTAAAACTCAAACGAGCGATATCTTTTAAGTACTTGATATAGCTATCTTTGTAGAGGACTACTTGGATTTTATCCGTTGCTTGAGGCACATAAAAGGTATCATTTTTAAAAGTTAAAAAAGATTCAATAATGTTAAAACCTGTACCTTCCAGAGCATGAATAACAGGAATCCTCTCTTCTTCAATTCTGGTAACAATACACTGAATTTTGTTTTTTTTACAACTCCACAATAATTTTTTTAGAAGCAATGTAGCAATTTTGTGTTTTCTTCTGTAATTACCGGAATCTACCAATATATGGATGATTCTTATGACATTTTTTTTCAGAATTTTTTTTTCCCATTCTTGGGGAGAATAAAAAATTAATCCTTCAACTTTTTTAGAAGAATAACTCTTGGCAAAGACACAACTCTGGAGCTCGAAACATTTGTCAATCTGGCTTTTATCGAAATTATTTCTTTTTAAATAATTTTCTAAGAAGGGCTTATACTTACTGTCAGAGCTCTTGAGTTCGATTACCCGCAAGCTCCTGGCAATATTTTTTTTCATCAAATCACTGAGACTAATGAGAAAATTTATTTTCTCTTCATACCCTTGCTCAGCACCCTCTTATACCAATCAATATACTTGGGATAGCCACTCTCTACAGGATATTCAGGATTATAGCCCAGAAGCTCTTTGGCTTTATCTATCTTTAATGTACCCCGTAATGGCCTGAGAGGATCTCTTTCTTCTCTAATAATCCTAACTCCGGAAAAATTTTTTTTGAGTATTTCCACAAGCTCATTAATGGAGCGGCTCTCTCCGAAGGTCATGTTAAAAATCTGATTCCTTGCTTCCTTATTTACGACAACTCTAAAAACGCCCTGAACAAGGTCGTCAATGTAAGTGAAATCTAATTTATCTTCTCCATCCCCTTCAATCCTTATCGGATTGTTCTCTAATGCATTCTCGACAAAAAGGGAAGTAACTCTTCTGCTGACACACCTGGGTCCGTAGAGAGCTGAAGGCCGTATTATCGTGTATGGAATTCCGTACACTCTGTTGTAAGCTATCATTATTTGCTCCGCACAGAGCTTGAGAGTCCCGTACATTCCTTTTGGTTTTAAAGGAGAATCTTCGTAAACTCCATCTTTTGGGAAATCTCCGTAAACCATACTCGATGATAAATATATAAGCAGGTTAACATTTCCAGGATTTGTCCTTATGCATTCCAGGGAATTCTTAAGAGTAACAATGCTGTTCTCAAAAGCAACATCAGGATAAGTATTAGCCTTTTTTGCATGCACAATAGCAGCTAGATGAATAACCTTGGTGGGATCGAATTTCTTAAATATATTCTGCAAATCAGAGAAATTTCGGCTATCAATTTTTTCAAACCTACAGCCACTTTCGAATATTAAATTTAACCTATCTTTTAATAACTCCAAATAAAATTCTCTCTTAAATGAAGGCAAATCAGGTCGCTTGCTCCAGAAATCAATGAGATTGTTATGAATAAGATTATCGATTACCATTACTTCACATTTAGCTTTACGGAGAACCGGCACTAGGTTGTGACCAATAAATCCACAACCTCCTATGACCAGGATTCTTTCATCTGATAAATCGTATTTTTCGTAATTCATTTTTCTCACTCTAGAGATATTCTAATGTTATTGACTGCATATCTTTTGAACCGCCTCTGCAATATACTCCATATCACTTCTGTTTAGATGAGGGCCGACAGGCAAGGCGATAGATCTGTTGGCAATAAATTCTGCATTGGGGAAGTCGCCTGGCTTGTATCCATACTTGTTTCTGTAATACGACATCAAGGGAACAGGAGTTCCGTAGTAAGTGCTTGTTCCGATTCCAATAATATTCAATTTGGCTACAAAATCATCCCTTGAAAGAGGAAAATCTTCGGGTAACATTACTGAAAGACAAAAATGAGCACTGGTACTGTTTTTGTCGGGCTGTTTAAAAAGCACTATTCCTTCTATCTCTTCGAGTAACTTTCTTAACGTGCTATAGTTTTCCCTTCGTTTCTTATTCATGCCTTCCAACTTTTTCAATTGGACGAGTCCCAACGCCGCCTTTATCTCAGACATTCTGTAATTGTTTCCTAAATACTTGACATCGTATATTCCTGGAACTTTCCTTTCTTCAATTGACCTATCTATTCCAAAAGCCCTCGCCTTCCCAACAAAGTGGGCGATTTCATCATTATCTGTGGTGAGCATTCCGCCTTCTGCCGTTGAAATATGTTTTATTGGATAAAAGGAAAAACACCCGCTTATTCCTAAAGATCCAATTTTCTTACCCCCATACTCCGCACCAAGGGCAACAGCACAGTCTTCCACCACAGGTGTATTTTTTACAACTGCAGTGAGTTTTTTCATGTCAAAAGGAAAACCGATAAAATGTACAATTTCTACGGCTTTTGTACGGGATGTTATTTTTTCCCCAATCATATCTAAATCAGCATTTCCCGTCTCTAGTGTAGCATCAATAAACACAGGCTTAGCTCCACAGTATTCGACAGCATGAGCTGTTGCCACGTGAGTCTGAGAAGGTACTATTACTTCATCTCCAGGACCAACGTCTAAAGCCATTAGAGAAAGATGCAAGGCAGCTGTACAGGATGAGAGAGCAATTGCGTTCTTGACATCCAAGTAATGAGCGAATGCTTCCTCGAATTCCTTAACCGCAGGACCATGAGTTAATATATTACTTTCTAGTACTCTTGAAACTGCTTCAATTTCTTCCTTATCTATCATGGGAAGTCCGAAAGGTATTTTTTTTATTTCTTTCATAAATTGCTCTCCTTGTCTGCAAGAGTTTTCAAATTAAATACTCAACTTCAACAGGTTCGCCTGATTTAAGCGACTCATTCATTGCGAAGCAAACAGACATTGTAGTAAAAATGTCTTTCTCATCAATGTATTGTTTTTTATTATATAAAATTGAATCTATAAAACCAGGGATAATATCTCCTTTCATATAACTCTTGTATTCATCTTTTATGACTTCAGTGCCGTCAGGATCAGTACTTCTGAACCAAATTCCATCTTTATAATCATTAACAAACGTTGATTTAGTTCCATAAATTTTTACAGAATGAAAATGAGGCTGGATGCAACAGAGCGTTGTCACACTTTTCCCAAGACAGCCACTTTTAAATTTTAAAATACTCACCACGCAATCCTCATACTTAAAATTCGTATCCTTGCTGCAAATTCTGTTTCCATAACTGAACACTTCTACAACCTTATCCTCGATAAACCATATTAATAAATCCACTACATGCACTCCGCCACCGTAGATTGCACTGTAAAAATCAAGTTTGCCACGCCACCCATCAGTAATTTTATGGCCTCTTCCGTAAATATAGTCACCCTCAAGGTAAAATATCTCCCCAAATAAACCTTCTTTAATCATTTTTTTTACCTTGATGAATCTTTTACTCGTCCTGAGTATAAGGTTCGAAGTCAGTCTCTTTTTGTTTTTCTTTTGAGCTTCTATAATTTTTCTTGCCTCATCCTTATAAAGACAAATTGGCTTTTCAACCATCACATGCTTACCATTCTCAAGAGCTCGAATTACCTGTTCGGCATGTAAATTGTCATATGAGCAAATTGACACAACGTCGATCTCTTTGTTTGTAAGAATTTCATTGGCATCAGTCGTTACTATAGACACAGAATATTTAGAGGCAATATTTTGTAATTTCGTCTCATCAAGATCACATATTCCAACGACTTCACAATCAGGATGAGCCAAGTAACCCTCCAGGTGTTCAACTCCAATACCTAATCCAATAACAGCGGTTTTAATCATTTTTAATCTCTCAATAAAATTGAAATTCAGCCTCTTTGGAAATTCTCCGTATTAAAATTGGATAGAAGATTTCTCCTTCATTATATTCTAATCCCTTTTATATTAATACTACTTACCCGTCCCTCTCAGTCACTGCACTATTTTAGTAGATGTCGTTTTGAGAAATGCGTATAATCTTCATAGCTCATCATATCAATAAAGGGGAGGTTTTCTAACCACCAGGTACATACTTTTACCTATCTGATGTCGCTTTATGATCTTTAAACCTGCCCCTGAAAACACCTTATCCACTGCTTCAGGAGTATGATAAGTAAATCTGTTACAAGCTTGCTTTGATTGAGTCTTGAAAAATTTCCACCCCTCTGGTGTAGTTATATCAATGTAGTCAAAAACACAATACCCACTAGGCTTAAGAACTCTGAAAAACTCCTGAGCATAAAGGTAGAAAAAACTCAAGTTCAATTCAATGAAAGTTCCATCAGAGAATACAAAATCTATCCAGGAATCATTTGGAAATGGCAGTGAATGTCCATCATTCAAATAGACGGAGACCTTTGAATTCGACTGAAAATACTCTCTAAGAAAGTTGACAATCCAGGGAGAATGATCAACAAGATAAAGATATCCATTAGCAAGCTTTGTTAGAATATGACGGGCCCAGCGTCCTGTACCAACTCCCAATTCACAGACAATAGAGTCATCTCTATAGTAGGGGAATGCTACCTTTTTAAGAATGGGAAGAGCCTCTGGCCAGCCTAATTTTTGCTCTATCCAGTCATTAACATCCATGCCAATTTTGTTGGCTTCTTTTAGATATCTTGGAAATCCTTCGGCTTTACTGTAATAACTCCTAATTATATTGGTCTTAATCCTCTCAATCATCAATTTTGTTAACGTTAATAAATTTACCACTTCTTTAATACTATGTTTTTTCAATTATTCAGATAATAAATCCTCAAAATAGCTCGTGGGGATGCTTTGTTTATTTAGGTAATCTTCCATTCTCTCCTAAATAGTCTTCACGTAGAATCCATTCCAAAAGCCTGGGATCACTTTTTACAGCTTCCTGGTGGTATCTGTAACCTTCCTCATAGTTCCTATTAATTTTTTCCTTTATTTCCCTTGCTTCCCTTGGTTCATCTGGAATTAATTTACTTGCAATTGCCTTCAGTCCTCTTTTCGTCAATGTGGCTAATTTAATTAAAAGCAATAACTTATGCGCAACAATTTTTTTCTCATTGCTTTCTATTATACCAACGCCGTGCTGCTTCCGAATTGTGCTGTAAGAAGCGTGAATCCCATTGAAATACCTTCTCCAGCAGAAGTACTCAACAGTGAGCCGTGATTCAGGTATTATGTGACGTATCTTTACTTGCGGGCTGTACAAGGTTTTATAACCTGAAGCATGTATTTTTCTTGAAAGGCCGCTTTCTCCATCACCCTGGAATTGTTTATACTCTCCGGGTAAATAATCTGGATGTGTGCCTCCTAATTCAAGAAATACATTCTTTCTAATAGAATAATTGCAGCCAAAGATATATCTAGGATGAATCAACAGTTTTGCATCTCCAAAATCTAACAAACTCAGAAAAAAGTTAGCTTTACCGTATTTAGTATTATTCCAGAAATATTCTACCCATTTTGGAGGCTCTGTTTCATATTCTGGAATACAGGGCCCACCTACTAAGGCAACAGCTTCATCATAAAAAGCTTCTTCGATACCGAGCAACCAATCGTTATTAACTAAAGAATCATCATCAATATAACAAAGGATTTCTCCTTCTGCTCTGTCACAACCCAAATGTCTGCCTATATGTAAACCAGGAGTAGAAGTGTAAAAATATTTCAAATTAGGGATTTTCTTCAAAAACTCTTGTGCTATTTCTTTAGTATTGTCAGACGATCCATTATCAACAACAAGAACTTCCCAGCTATTTTCAGGATTATTAATCTGAGAAAGTGAGATAAGGCATTTATGAAGATAATTTGCCCGGTCTCTCGTTGGGATTATTACTGAATACTTTACATGTCGCACTATGAGCAGCCCAAAATGACTTTTGAATGATTGAATGTTATAGACGATTAAGGGAAAAGCATCCGCTTGGTCTTCCTTAAACTCGATATTGATCTCAGTCGAAAATAGAGCTTCTTTCTGAGTCCTTCCACAGCAGTCCATATACGGATCAGAAAGGGACGGATAAATACCGGCAAGCGTCCAATCTGTTCTGCCCACCACACTCCTCTACTATCCGGATTATAAAAGAGGGCCAAGTCAAGTTCTTCCTGCCATCTATCCTTCTCATATCCTTCTCTCATCAGAATCCTCGCCCAACTAAGATGGTAGGAGGAAGGAAGCCTTCGTATATCACTCGGCATTTCGAATTGATAAGGATTATTAATCGAATACTTACTTCTTAACTCTTTATCTTCTTCTATCTTGTCGAATATCCTCGACAGCCACTTAGATTGGATATGATCACGATGAGCTCTCTCCCAGCCTGCTTGAGCAATTGCTTCCCGCTCTTCTTCATGACCAAGGAAATATCTGATTTTTTCTGCTGCTTCCTCTACATTTTTAAAGCAAACAACCTCCTTATCAATCTTATAGTGTTCTTCAATCCCTGGTATGTACTCGCATAGCAAGAATCCACCACTCATACAAATATCAAAAATCTTGGCTTTCATTTGTGGACGAGTCTCGATACCATACGCCGTGCTGTAAGATTTCACGAAGCAAAAATTGACTCTGCTCTCATTATAGATTTTCACCATTTCGTCGAGGGAGACATATCCACTTCTCCATCCCTTACCAAATACCTCAACTGGTATACCTCTCACCTTTAGTTCATCTACCCAAATTTTCCTATCCGCTATTCTGGCACCTACAAACGAGACGTTGTATTTCTTTGGGACCTCCAATCTTCTGAAAATCCTAGGATTAGAAGTAATTAGAAAATGCATGGCGTGTGCGCCCAATTCTTTATACTTTCTCACTGACTCTCTGTCATTAGTCAAGACATAATCTAGATAAGGAATCCACCACTTGGAATATTCATCAAAACGGCACTCATCATCAAAGAACCAACCTAGTATTAAAGATCCTTCATCCCGAATAGCCTGAAACGTTGATTCAAGAATTTCATAGTTCATTGACGGCCACATTACATATTTCGGGCACTCCGCACGAACTAGCTCAATTATCTCGTCGTTCATCTTCCTGACTCCGAATTCAGCATAATTCTTTCCAAAATCATAACGAAGGACTCGAAAGAATAACTTTTTGAGAGGCTCACCCAAGCCTATATCTACGTCCCAATCAGCAACTATGTGCAATTCCTTTTCGAATTTTTTTAGTGGTGTATTACCGCATCCTGTATGAACTAAAAAGAGAATCTTCTCATCAATCATCCTAAACACTTTCACCTTTTCTATTAAGCTCATTCATTTTTTACTTTTTGCTGTTGTATGTTCCACTCGATAGTTCTAGCTAATCCATCTGCAAGAGGAGTAAATTTTTCTAAACCGAATTCTTTAAGTACTCTGCTCACATTCAAACATACAATGCCTGGAGCATCTTTGATCCCTTCCCCGGATGTGGCCGCGAATGTAGCACCACATTGCTTAGCTACTAACTGAGCTAACTCAAGAATCGATATAGTTTCCACGCCACCCACGTTATATACTCTTTCCTTTCCTTTTAATAGAATATTCAAGAGCATAACAATTGCATCGGTGATATAACAGTATGTTCGCCTGCTTTCTCCAGCATCAATAAGTTGAATATGCTTGTCGAGAAGTGCTTTTTTTATGAAGCTGCCCATCACCCGCTCGTCGTTAATAGAGATGCCCGGCCCGTATACCAAGGCCAGCCTTGCAACTCTTGCATCTACATTGAATTTTCTATTGTAAATAAAACAAAGGACTTCTCCCATTCTTTTAGATTCCACATAGGCAGCTCTACTGCTCCATGTTTTAGAATTTCCGGCATACGTCTCCTTCGTAGGAATCTCTTCTGGCGGGGGATTTCCATAAATTTCACTGGTACTCAGGAATAAGAATGAAGCCATATTCTCCTTTGCAATGTCCAATAGAGACTTCGTAGCATTAATATTGAGTGCAATAGTTTCAAATTCATTTTCTAAAAATTTCTTTGGCCTCCCATAGCACGCACCGTGAATAACAAAATCTATACTGTGCCTTAAAGAGAAAGGTTTAGAAAGATCCTTAGTTATAAAAGTAAAACTATTATTCTTCCAGATCGGAGGATGTTTGCTGATTAAATAGGCTTTAATATTCATGTCGTATAATCTATTTGCCATATCGAGAAGAACAGAAAAATAGTGTCCTATGAGACCATTGCTTCCTGTTATAAGAAAATTTTTTCCGTATAGGGTTTTAACGTCATCAAAAGATTCCAACACATCTTTACAATCCTTTTCTATGATATTCACACTCATATCAAGCTCCTAATCTTAACCTCTATCCCTTCAGCACTCAGCCCCAAAGCAGCACAGTGCTCTTCATAAGTACCGTAGTCAGTTAAAAATTGATCTTCAATCCCCACACGTGATTGTATGATCCCTGGGAGACTTTCTACAGAGAAAGCGACTTCATCTCCCAGTCCACCCCTGGCATTGTGTTCTTCGATCACCAAAACCTTGCCCGTTTTCTGAGCACTCTCTCTAATCAACTCAGTATCCAAAGGTTTTATGGTATGAATGTAGATGACGTCTACACTGTATGATTGAGAAGCTTTTACAACATTCTTTAACTGCGGTCCTGTTACTACTATTGTTAGTTTATTGCCTTCTTGCACTTTTATGCCTTTTCCTAATTGAATTTTTTTTGGATTGAAATCACCATCATGCTTGTGAGCCGGCAATCTAAAATATGTAAAGTTGTTATTGCCATAAGTATGCTTAAATAAAATATCAAATTCGGCCTCACTCGAAGGGTAAATCACCTGTGTTCCAGGCAAGCTTCGAATCAAGGCAATATCTGAATAAGAATGATGTGTGCATCCGAGTGCTGCATAGTCAAATGCAGAACCTACACTTACAATATTTCCTCCTAATCTCTGGTAACAAAAATCAACTTTAATTTGTTCAAGACACCGTTCAATGGCAAAAGGGGTAATGGTGTAGATTACAGGCTTAAGATGCTCCTTAGAAATCCCAGCAGCCAAGCTTGTTACTGCTTGCTCTAACACTCCTATATTAAAAATTCGGTCTGGATATTTTTGGAAGATATTGCGAAAGGCATACACTCCAATATCGCCCAAAAACACTACCAATCTTTCATCTTGTTCCATCACCTCTTCTACGGTTTTCACAAATTGATTTCTCATAATAATTCTTCCAGTATAGAGCTTAGCTCCTCTTCACTCGGGGCCCTGTGATGCCAAGCAGGATTATTCTCCATTCGCTTGCATCCGTGTCCCTTTATCGTCTGAGCTATGATTGCTGTGGGAAAGGTTTCATGAGTCTTTTTCAATGCATCATAAATTTCTTTGTGGTCATGTCCATTGATGTTCATGGAAGACCACCCAAAAGCTCCGAATTTTTCACAGAGATCGCCAAGAGTCAGGGCTCTGTCACCCGAGTGGTTATAATCTACAACGCAAGTAAGTTTTGAAATCTTATGGTGAGCTGCTAATAGGGCCGCCTCCCAGATAGATCCTTCATTACATTCCTGATCACCTGTTAGCACTATTGTCCTCCGATCGACTCCCCGGATCCTCAATGCCATTGCTACACCAACACCCATAGGCATACCATGACCTAATGAACCTGTTGAGGCTTCCACTCCTGGAACCTTATTGCAATCAGGATGTCCACCTAAAATGCCATTCTTAGTAGCAAATTTTTCCAGCTCCTCACGGGGGAAAAAACCCTTTTCAGCCAAAACCACATATAAGGCTAAGGTACCATGCCCTTTGCTCAGGATAAACCTGTCGCGGGAGTCACTTGCAGGATTTTTTGGGTCGAACTCTATTATCCGATCATAGAGTACCCAGAGGATATCCAAAATCGAGAACGCACTTGGTATATGGCCCTCACCTGCAGCAGCGGCCATGTGTACGATCTCTCTTTTCATTCGCTTAACTACAGATTGCATTATGTATCCTTTCAAAATTGACTATTTATTCTGTCTTCCCGGATCATTTCAACACTTTTATGATCTCATCAACCGCTCTTTTTGAAGAAGGAACTTCAGTCATGCTTAAGCTGGATCCGAGAAAAATATTCTGTCTCTTAATATGATCATGTATGCATTTTTCATCATGCAAAAAAGATTTAACTTTTTGAAAAAAATCATCGATTGTATCTGCAACACTTAGCTTCTCAATCCACGGTTTTTCAGTCTCTCTAAAATATTTTCTCGCATAATGAGATACTAAAACAGGGATTCCGGAAGCCATACAAAGATACCCTGCTGTAGTAAAGATCTCAACAAGTACTGTTAGATTTACTAATGGAAGCAAGTTTTCTAATTTTTCATTTTCTATTAAGAATAAATTACTCAAAGAGAAATGATCTACTAGTTCTTTATACCATTCATGAAAATCATTAGAATTAAGCGGCTTGGGCTTTATGATAATCTGAACATTTGGATTATTCTGAGCAAATTCAATCCACCTCTCCCATATTAGCTGAAACTTTTCACTTTGAATCAGATTGAAGACACCTGTTGAATCGTTTCCTGTCAATAATAGTATCGTCTTTTTCTTATTATCAATTCCAAACTTATCCCTCACTTTTTCTGCATGCTTTCTCGATAAGGCTCTTATCACAACCTCGTTTGCAGGTGATCCGCAGACCTTAAAATGAGTTTTTACATTAGGAAATCTATCTTTCAATTGACTCTCAGAAAGTTCTCCCCATGTAAGAAACAGATCGGTTTGAGGCTCGTATGATTCAATTGCACCAATCCATCCGTGAGGACTTGCTACTGTCATTATCCCTTCCTGTCGAGCCGTTTCTATTATTACTCTGGGAAAAGGGCTGATCCAATCAGAGGTTATAACGACATCGGGTTCTAACGCTTTCCATGCAGCATAGGCTGTATCTATGTCATATGCCAATCCTTTAATAACATTCCAAATATATTCCCACTGAAAATCAAGGTATGGATTGGCAATTGGATTTGAATGATCCAATTGATTTCTTGATTTTAGCCACTCTTCATACGCATTATTTAATTTTTTTATAATAGATCTATTCATAGGCAAAGTACGAAAATTATTAAAACTTACATGTTTCAAATCACCATATTCTATTATTCCCGCTCTAGCGGGAAGCTTTTTCATATCAATTCTCTCCCCAAAATTCAATAAAATACCTTCTTTATCACTCGCTTTATTCCATTCATGAACAAATGCACTCACAATTAACAAATCATACAAATTTCCAATTCCAACTATACGTTTACTATTCATATATTGCCAAAAATTGGGAGCAAAACGTCTGAATCTTCTACTTAAGAAAATTCTTTTCATATTTGCAACTATACTTTTATATCTTCTAATTGCCTTAAATGATATATTTCCCTCGGTTTCTTTATTTTTAAGTTTCAAATACTGTTTTGGAATATTTCTTTTATCTGTCTCCCATGAAATGACTGCCTCTGGTGTGCTATGAGTATTTTTTTTTAAAGTCGAATAAACAAAATAAGTATCCAGATCACGAAACAATATTACTTCTTCCACTCTGAACCTTTCTATAACCCGCCTGATAACAAGAGTCATAGCAAGAACTTCTCTTAAAAATTCCACATTGGTTACTCTGACTACGTCTCCTAGATTAATATTCCGATAATCAAGCAGATCCTTAATACTTTCATGCCAAGAAAAGGCCAAAGAATTTGATTCATTAATTATTCTATTAAATTCTTTTCTTTCAATAAAATCACCTGTGTATAAGAGGTTATTTCTGCATAGCTTCCTAAGTTTGATCCATTCTATCAAAGATGATGTCATTATCAGATTTTCATTATTAAGAAATTCGGAGTAATATCGAAGCAGTAGTTTTAATTGGATATTATTTTTTATAAAAACTAGTCTACTCAATTCTTTTTCTCAATATTTTTTAAAAATACCCTTTCTTGACGTTAGTCCAGTAACTTTTGGTTCTGACGTAAAAACTCTGCTCCTATGCGCGATACAATAGTTCCATGTAACTCACTCGGCTTAAAAAGCGACCAGAAGCGCTGCTGCAGCTCCTCATCCTCTTCGGTTGTCTGCCATGATCCCTTTAGACGTTCATCCATTTCAACAACAAGGGCAGTTATTTCTTCTGGAGTGTTCTCTACGACATCTATCCCAGCTTGTTCATACTGTTCACTTCTCGAAAATCTCCCAATATCAGAATCAAGTATTTCACGAAATGTTAAAAAGCGGCGATTTTCACGTAACCAAAGTTTCTTAGGAATTATTAAATCGTAATTTCCCCAAGTAGGTACTAGCTCAAGTGGCACACAGTT
Source organism: Candidatus Aminicenantaceae bacterium (assembly GCA_041862375.1). Taxonomy (GTDB): domain Bacteria; phylum Acidobacteriota; class Aminicenantia; order Aminicenantales; family Aminicenantaceae; genus WVZL01. The sequence goes on along the minus strand of JBGVTE010000118.1, from coordinate 10,067 downwards.
TACCCAGGCAATGGGTCGACGGAAAATCATCGGAATTCCAGTAAGCCCATTAGTGTCGCTGATAAAAAAATAGCAGTGAGCACTTAGAAATATATCCATAAAATCGGTTCTGGCTTTTGTAGCATAATCAATAATCTTAGGATTCGATGTAGCCAGCTCATCCCTAACAACTGCACCCATCCTGACAGCAAAATAATCCCGCCTAGCTAGCTCTTCCACTCCAGGGATATATTTATGAATATTCGAATCACGGTAATCATGATAGTTCCAGTTCTTGCTCGGAAACAGAACATCAAGATAAGCCGGATCTCGAGCAATAAAACAAACAAATGGTGCACCTTCTGGAATACCCAGCTCACGAAGTGCTGAATTTCCCTGACGCTCTTCCCCGGGAGTGAAAGAAAGATGCATTGGCATTCGCGCCAGTAGCCCGTGAATATCTCTATCTGCGTTATACGCCCATTCAATAACATGTTTCTCCCAGCCTGGTAACCTACGGTTATGTAAATCAAGGTGGAATCCAAAATTGGACACATGTAGTACCCGGTCCCACATCTTCTTGAGCTGTTGATTGCATATCGGCCCAGTGTGATAAAAGATGTCAAAGGTTCGCTTGCCTTCCAATCCTGCATCACGCTTACACAAGTATAACTCTGTGTTGCCAGCGAAATGGCCAATCCTCTCACTTATCAATGCTCCAAACTGTACATGAATAATCGGCCGCAATACTCGCACTTTAAGTATCACAAGAAATGCTAGTACTGCTCTAAAAAAACTCCATATTTTGTAGAATAAAAAGTGAAATACGCCTTTGCGTATATCCATTACATGCCGATAAATATAACTTGTGAATTTCCCCTCATACTACTCAAACCTGACTGCAGATGAATTTCCTGCCATGTACTACCGCCCCGAGAATTTAATATTAATTCCACAAGCCTGAATTAGATTAACTTTGTAAAACAAACGTAATGGTAAGGAGTGCCCCAAAAGTTCCTGATGCGCTTCGCACTTTTATAAACATGGAGCAACTCATTAAATCCCCCAACCCTCACAGCTGCGTATATCATCTTTAGGTCATCATTAAATTCTGTCATCAAAGGCTCACTTATTGCAGCGAGATATTTATCAAGCGCAGTTGGATATGTCAGGGAGACAAACTCATTTGAATATTTCTGTGTATAATCCGATAGCTGCCTTATTAAGTTATCAACCGCGTCAATCACAGATTTAGGAACGGCTTGGTCTTGCTGGCTGCTGCCTGGAGATCCGGTAAGAAAATAAGGGAAAGAACGGAGCCAGTTATCAAGAAGACGTTCATGGCGCTCTCTAGTGCTAGAAACATCTTTGTACCATTCATAATAGTCAATTGAGCTCCATCTTGGGGATGATGAATAGAATTCACAACCTGCTTTCTCAATTAAGGATACAATCTCTGGGTAAGTCCAAAGATCATCCCAGGTAAAAAATGGATTTATTAATGTATCCTTCCACCAGACCTGGAAAGGTCGTGAGGCCTTTAATTTCAAGAAATCTTCCTCATAAAATTCTTTTGCAATTTCAAGTGATGCTTCACTGTTAATATCGTCAATGCTTTTCAATTGACATGCCCGTAATAGAATCATGCGCTTGGTGATCTCAAGCAGGCAACCATACCGATCGTCGAATGAAATAACAGATACTCCCCCTGGTACTAATAGTCTGGCAATCTTCCGAAACATTTCGTCCCTGTTCGGCAAAGTGTTTAAAAATCCCTCAGCAAGTACAGCATCATAACATTTTTCAGATTCAAAACGAGCGATGTCTTTTTTAACTAACTCAGTTATGCGAGCCTCAAGATCGAACTTCTTGAATAATGCCTTAAGCCGTGGCAGCACTTGATCGTTAGGCTCAACAAGCGTTAGATTTGCCCCTGCTGAGGCAAGAACAAGAGAGTTTTCCCCAGAGTTGCAGCCGAACTCAAGGACTGAACGGTCACTGAAAAAAGAAATCGGAATGCCCAAATGGCGTTGATAAAGATTATGGCGCTTGGCGAAATGGGCTTTCCAGGAAGCTTCATCCTCCAAGGGAATAGGCACAGGATTGAAATGGTAATCTTGATAATAGGATAAAAGGGACTTTCTTGACATATTCTAAATAACTCTGATCTCGAACATAATCAGTTAATAATTATAAGCACACAAATTGGCCCCTGTATTGATTTTCGAATCTTTTTTTGATAGACAAGCTTGCTTCTCCATAGGGAATAATTAGCAAATCTGAATCATCAAGGCATCGTGGATGTAACACTTCTTTGTTACGAAAGTCAGAATTAACTCGATAATTGTTCTCATCAGCAAAAAAAACCACCTTCTCACCCAAAACACTATCAACGAATGCGGCATTGACAGCTGTGCCAAGAACTCCCAATCGAGCCGTTGTTTTAAGTTTCCTTAATCTTTTCGTTGACTCTTCAAGATAGTGAACACAGGAATAAATTTTTGAGTCCTCAAAATATCCATTATGAATCTTTTTAGGAGTAAATGTTGCCAATCCAACTATCTCACGAGGGAACCAGTTATTCTCTATTAACGATAACTCAAACCCAAAAGGCAAAAGTATATTTTTTAAAACGTCAGGAGTAAAGTAGTAGAATTGATCACCGAGGAGAATGGAAAAAGGATTTTTCGAGATATCAGGTACTTGAATGAATAATAATCCATCATTCTTTATCAATCGCTTTATATGCTTCATAATATCAGGCAAATCTTTTATGTATTGAATTGAATGTGACATACAAATAAGATCAAATGAATTCTCCATGTCTCCAAGATCTGACGACCAAAAGTGCATATTATTCTTTTTGGGGAATATTGATCGAAGATGCTGGTTGATATCAAATCCGTGAAGATCAACTATCTCTAGGCGGCGATCAAACTCTAAAAGTAATGCACCATCAAAACACCCAATATCCAAGATAGATGGTTGATCGCTATGAAGAAATCTACACAAAAGTTCAGCTTGTAGAAAGCTGCGTGTTACAGGCCTATCACAATTTTCCACCAGTAAAGTATGATTTGTCTGTTCACTCAGAGAATATTCTTTACTTCTGAGCAGATTATCTACCTCTACTGCTGTGATTTTGTCGATAACATGAAATAATAATTGACACCTGCCACACTTATATATACAACCACATTCTTTTACAGTCTTAAAATCATAATGCCTGAAAAATGCATTAGAGATATTAATTAATTCTGTAGTAGAATAAGAACAAAATGGGCATTTCATTTTGCCTGATCTAATCAATTTCCTACAACTAATTCTATCACAAATCTAATCCCAACTGGATTGTCAGATTATTCATATAAATCTTTTGAGCGTCGTTGTCATCTTCTTCAGGAGCCCACTGCGCAAATAGCGTATCCTTACGCAGAAAAGGACCCTTTGTGGTTTCATGAAAAACAACAAATCCAGATATGGGTATTACAGTGTGAAAGCGACTCTCTTGAATTCTGTAAAAAAAAGCATCTCCTGAGGAATAATCCCCCATGCTGATTACCTCTATTATATTCCCTGATTCATCGAAGATTATGACCTTGAGTTTACCCTCGATTACATGAAAGGACTCACTCTTCTTGAGGTGTTTATGCGGCCTTACATATGAACCTTTGCTGTGAACAATCAGCATCTCATGAACTGAGTCATTGACACTAACATGTGTACAGAGACGTATCCTCTTTCTACGGTTTTCGAATGCTTTAGCCTTCAAGAACTCGATAACTTTGCGGTCCACCTTGGTAATCGGATCACGTGTGAATAATACTTCTTCTGTGACTTCTCTTAGATCAATGCCTAACTCTCGCGAATCCATAAAACCTCCTGATGCAGGTAGTAATGTATTCTCTCTCTTCATGCATCAAGTTTTCATGATTTGGAATACTGAGAATACAATTTACCAATTTCTCAGCAACCGGTAAATTGAACTTTGGTAAGCCTGTATAGGCAGTATGGTATGGCATGAGGATAGGATGATGGATCTTAGTTTCAATCCCACAAGACTGCAAATACTCTTTGAGCTCGTCTCTTTTCTCTGTAATGATAGTGTAGGTATAGTAAATGTGATAATAGCCTTTTTCTGCTCTAGGCCAAATCACAACATCATTTAGAGATTCTGAATAATATTCCGCAATCTCTCGGCGCCGCTCAATTTTGTTCTGCAAATACTTGAAGTTAACCAGCAACATCGCAGCCTGAATTGTGTCGAGCCGACCGTTCAAACTCGGATAATGACAGTTCTCCTTATTTATCGTTCCAGCATATCTCAACGAAAGAAGTTTTTGATATAACTTCTCATCATCGGTGACGATTGCTCCTGCTTCCCCATAAGCACAAAATACCTTCATGGGGTTCATACTTAAACTATTAACAAGTCCGAATGATCCTGCCATGGCTCCATTTAAGTGCGCCCCAAAAGCTTGTGCTGCATCTTCCACTACTACAACATCGCGGCGCTTAGCAATTTGGGTAATTTTATCCATATTACACAGCTTCCCAGTGAAGTGCACGGGAAGAATGGCTTTTGTCTTCGGCGTTATGACTTCATCGATTAAATCAGCATTGATATTCAAGTCTTCCTTTATATCCACAAATACTGGATTCGCTCCACATAAAGTGATGGCATTCAATGTTGCTATCCAGGAAAGAGGTGTGGTAATCACCTCATCACCCGGACCGACATCCAAACTTCTCAGGGCAAGGTAAAGGGCATCAGTCCCTGAATTCACTCCAACAGCATATTTCTTCTGGCAGAACTCTGCCACTTTCTTTTCAAACTGCTCTACCTCAGGTCCGAGGAGAATCCTCCCATGTGATAAAACTCTGTCAACTGCCTGCAGGAGTTCATTTTTCAAGGAGACGTCTTTAACACTGAGGTCCAGGTAAGGGATTTTCATATAAATTTAAATCCTATTTATCACTTAGGCTATATTCACCTCATCGAGATAATGCACCTGCCAGCCTCGCCCTTTCTCACTGAGTTTACTGCTTTGTTGATGTCCTCAAGGCTGAACTCATGAGTAATCATTCCGTCCAATTTCATCTTCCCAGCTTGGTACAGCCGGAGGTAGCGAGGAATTTCTATGTGAGGTTGAGAGCTCCCGCCGTGGGATCCTGTCAGGACCTTCCTGAAGTGCAACGGAAGGGAATAAATTGAGATATTATCTCCTTTCCGAGGAACACCAACGAGGATAGTCTTGCCGTCAGGATGAGTTAACTCATAGGCTAATTCGATTACTCTGGCATTACCGGAGGTGTCGATAACCACATCTGCACCAGCCTGCCCAACTATCTTTTGTATCTCTACGATGATATCAGGAGTCTTTGTAGAATTGAATCCGTGTGTGGCACCGAAACGTTTAGCCATCTCTATTTTCGTATCGTACAAATCGACACCCACTACCGGGTAGGCCGCTACCATATCTGCTCCTTGAACAATATTCAATCCAACACCGCCAACTCCGAATACCACTACTGACTGCCCTATTTTTACTTGAGCATCATTATTGATAACGCCCATGGCTGTTGTCACCGCACACCCGAACAACAGCGCCAACTTCAAATCAAAGTCTTTGGATATGGCTGTAAGCCGATTCTCAGAGACAACTGCGTACTCATTAAATGTTGTCACCCAGCCAGCGTTGACTTTTTTTCCATTCCATCTGTATGTTGGTGTTTCGGATTGCAATCCGTCACTCGGTCTCCAGTGCATAACGACATGATCACCCTCCTTGACAGTCTTTACACCTGGGCCACAATTAAGCACTATTCCTGAGCCCTCATGACCAAGTAAATGGGGCAAGAATTTATCCGGCCCTTTGGCACCGTCAATCTCGTTGATCTGTGCACCACAAATACCGCTGTAAAGGACCTTGACCAAGACTTGGCCAAAGAATAGCTTGTTAGGGATCTCAACTTCGGCCACCACCAAGGGCTTATGCTGTTTTACTAAAATTGCTGCTCTCATTGTTTTTATCACTGTGCTAACACCTTATTAATAATCATCTCTCTCTCCACGATGAGATAAGATCTATGATGAATAACATAAATCAGTTTTAGTAAAGGAGAAAATTCCCTTGGGGTGAGAAGCCACCTTCAAAGACCTTTTTATCATAAAAATGGAATGCTACCTTATTAAAAAAAATAAAATTTATTACCTGATTATTCAAAATAAATGAATTCGTAATCACCAGTGTAGCCAAAATGGTTATAAATCCAAATCCATTCATCAGTGTCGAAGAAGGATTCTGCAGTCAGCGCCCAGCATTGGAGGTTGAAAAGCTCTTGCTCATTACGATAACTCTCAACCATTATGTATTTATTCTTTCCCACCCGTTCTATCTCGCTTATGGCTGTCTTCAACTCAAAGATTCGAAGGTTGTGCAAGCAGCCGAGCGAGATCACAAGGTCAAAATAATTATCGCCCCACTGATAAGGATCCTGGGCTCTGAGGCGGAACAAATACTTCCTTATCGCCTCAGGAGCGTCGCCGATTCCGTGTCTGGAAATATCAAACCCAATTATTTCTGACTCTGGCAATAACTGTTTCAGCTCGTAGAGCAGATGAGCTTTTCCACAGCCCACATCCAGTATTTTTGCATCGGGCTTTAGGGAATAAATTTCGATAAATTTCTCAGCTGCTGCTTTCCACCGGCCATCATACTTGTAACCGCCATAGCCGTAGCGTCGATCACCATCCCAGTATTCAAACTCATATTCTTTGGCCTTGAGCATGCAATGGACCTTGTCATCCATCATCCGTTCGATATAATCTCTTTTAGTTTTTTTGTGAAGTGGAGTAACAATATTCAACAACTTGCCCATTAGGCCCTCCCTGAATTATTTTATTGCTTTACTCTGCATGCTGTAATTCGCTTGTTTCTTACCTAGACGCAATAATACTCTAGATCAGGCTGAATGATTGTAAAAACTATTTAAAGGAAAGTTTGGGCTGTAGAATTAAAGGTTCGCAGCCTGATTTCTTTTTAAACATAGCAGAACCAACTTTCTTATCTTGCACATTGCTGGTGATGTTTTCCTGCGGTTCTATTTTACGCCCCAAGAAGTTCTTTGATTAACGACACAACTCTCTCGGCTGTAATATGATAATGAGCCAGAAGGCTGTCTTGAGAGCCGTATTTATGAGGAAATGCATCAGGAAGACCCACCCGCTTGAATTTTTTTTGGCTGCTAAAATTCGCTTCAACAAAAACCTCAGCCACAGAACTTCCCAAACCTCCTATTAACGAATGCTCCTCCAAAGTAAGAATGACAGAAACATTAGCAGCATGTTCAAGAATTGTAGCTGTATCCAAAGGTTTAACGGTTGGAATGTGGAGCACATCTACCTCTATATCCTGTTCACTGAGAATTGAAGCAGCGCTTAATGCAATCTTCAGTGTGATACCCGTAGTCAAAATTAGTGCTTCTTTTCCCTCTCTCATGGGAATTGCTTTACCGATCTCGAATGGAAATCTGTCCGTTGTAACAATAGGGTCATATCCCTTCGCCAGACGAATGTATATCGGGCCTTTGTAATCTACAGTGAGTGGCATCAACCGGCGCATCTCATCTGCATCTGCTGGCGATACGATTGTCATGTTCGGCAGAGCCCGCATGATTGCCAGATCTTCGATAGCTTCATGTGTGGGACCCAGGGGGGCATACACGAGGCCGCCTCCATTCCCGATCAAGCGAACGCTTACATTGTGCAAGCAGACATCGAGTACAATCTGCTCAAAACAGCGGCGGGTAAGAAAAGTAGCAATAGTATTAACATAAGGAATCTTGCCTTCCAGGGCCAATCCCACAGCCATTCCTATTACGTTCGCCTCGCTTACACCTTCCATGAAAAACCGTTCAGGCATCTCTTCTCTGAACTGATCCAGAGTGCCAAAACTCAAATCTGAACCGATGAAAAATATTCTTTCATCCTTCTTGGCAAGCTCATAAACCATATCAAGACATGTCTTTCGCATCAGTAAGCCTCTATTTCTTGGATAAGAGATTGAATTTCTTCATCCGTCAATCCTCTTCTGTGATGCCAGGCTGGATTATTCTCAACAGAGGGAATGCCTTTTCCCTTCACTGTATGGCAGATGATAGCACTCGGTTTTTCAGGATGAAGCGGTAATCCGGAAAAGACAGCCCTCAGCTCATCCATATTATGACCATCAACTTCGGCAACCTTGAAGCCAAAAGACTCCCACTTGTCCGAAAAAGGCTCCAGATCCTGAACCTTAAATGTAGTATCATAAGACTGCAGCTTGTTGTAGTCTACAATCACAGTCAGATTGCTCAATTTATGCTTGCTGGCACACATTGCCGCTTCCCAGACAGATCCCTCATCGGCCTCTCCATCGCTTATGATTACAAATGTGCGGTAATCAGCTTTTTCATATTGTGCATTCAGAGCAAACCCAACTCCAATCGAAAGCCCATGACCAAGACTGCCTGTTGAGGCTTCTACTCCAGGGATTGTAATCTCAGGGTGGCCCCCAAGGATTCCATCACTCTGGCAGAATTTCCATAACTCTGATTCTGGGAAAAAACCTTTTTCCGCGAGAAATACGTATAAAGCGATGCACCCATGTCCCTTGCTCAGTATGCATCGATCTCTTGAAGGCCATTTTGGATTCTTGGGATCATAACGAAGTACTTCATCATAAAGCATTCTCAGGATCTCAACCGTAGATAATGCGGATCCGAGATGGCCTCTTCTGCTCGCTCCTAACACCCGAACCATTGTTTTCCGTAGTTCGATGGATCTTTTATCCAACTTAGCTGAATTCTTTTTTGGATGTTTAGACATTGAAGGGAAAGCACTCGTATTCATTCATGACTCTGTGTAGCATCTGCTTTGCTTTTTTAAGCTGCTCAACCTGAAGATTACTTCTATCAAGTCCACCTTTGCTTGCAAATCCTCGCCTTTGTAAGTGCTCGGGCACAAACTCATTCAAGAGTATCATGCACCACTTTAGTCCGAACAAAGGATACTCAATCTCAATTCTTTTTGCCAGATCCTTAGAATCTCCAAAACTTCTCAGGATTCTTACAACAAATTGTTTCTTCAGACTTCTATCCAGCTTCATCTCAGGATGAAGCAAGAAATCAGACACCATTTTTGCCGGATCATCCCAGCCAAAGTGTTCAAAATCGAGGAATACAATTCTGCCTTCATTGAGCCTCAAAGCGTTGTGGAACCCAAAATCCGAAGGGCTAAGAGTCCTCTCTTCATACGGCAATTCTGAAACGAAAGACATTCCTTCCTGTTCAAGATTTAACTTCGACCACTCTGAGATTTTGTGGAAAGATGGCTCAAAATCTTTTTCTAAAAATTCTTTAAGTGCAGTGTACTGTATTTCAATACTTTTAAGCTCGGATAATCTATTCATCCTAATTTCAATATTTCTTACTATGGCCTGAACAGAAAAGCAGGCTTCGGATGCTTTCGGCAGCTCTCTGCTTCCACTCCTGTCTTTGATGTTTTTAAGTTTTTCCAGGAATTCAACAGCAAAGTTAATATCTGAATTGGTAACTTCTTTTGATGAAATTTTAGAGCCATTGATGTATTCATATACAGCACATCCTCGATCCCAGTCCACTGCGATAGGACGCGGAATACACCTTATTCCATTCTCCCAGAGAAAATTTAGACTGGAATATTCAGCTTCCTGACGATTCCTGCCGTTAAGATGAGGAGTAAAATATAATTTGGCAGCATAGGTAAGCGGCCCTTCGCATCTCAATTGATAAACTCTGCTATTCCGTCCCCATCCTATTTCTTCGATGGAAACGGCTTTACAGCCCAGCAATCTGGAAAATAAGGATTTCAATTCCGTGGATTGAAGGTCAGTTCGTTGCATTGAATAAGTAATCGCTTATTTCCTTCCAGGAGCCCAGGGCTTTTATTCCCTGAAGAGACGAATGTATCATATGGGGGGCATAGAGTATCTTTTTAACATCTGCTGGAAATGAATTTTCTCGGAATGTCTCTTCCAAATCATCTATAAAGTGGGTACAGCCAAGGT
>JBGVTE010000117.1:0-18568 GCA_041862375.1 Candidatus Aminicenantaceae bacterium | reverse complement strand
GGAAATTATTTTTTGGGCAATTTCTGAAGCATTTTCTGGAAATGAAACTTCGAGTAGAAGAGTCAATTCCCCTCTATCGATACTGTTTAAATTTTTTATTCCCTGTTCTTCCTCGATTTCCTCTCCAGTAGCTTGTATGGTTCTAATGAGGTATTCCCTACGGCCTTTTCCTACTTCTTGAATCTTGCTGTTGCCCAAGCCAATGTCACTCAAGGATTGCCTCAACTCGGTAATGGGAACAGGATGTCTAAATATTAGTCTTATCAGGGTACCGCCTGCAAAATCAACTCCGGAAGTGAGCCCTTTTCCTTTAGTTATGTTTAAAATTCCGACGATGATGAGAATTCCAGAGAGTCCGAAGGCAAAGAACTTGTATGCCATGAATTTAAAGTTAGGTTTCTTGAAAATCTGCATCTTTTATATACTCAGTTTTTCCCTTCTCCTTCTTTTAGAAAGGACTAATTCAAATATGAGACGAGAAACGAATACAGCGGTAAACATACTGGCAGTAATACCGATAATAAGAGTGACAGCAAAGCCTTTCACAGGGCCAGTTCCAAACTGGAAAAGAAAGACAGCGGCGATAATTGTGGTCACATTAGCATCCAGAATTGTTCTGAATGCGCGAGAGAATCCAGTTGCTATCGCACTCAAGATGCTTTTTTTAAAAGAGAGCTCTTCTCTTATCCTCTCAAAAACTAACACGTTTGCGTCAACTGCCATACCTATAGTCAGAATTATTCCTGCAATCCCAGGTAAGGTCAGTGTTCCTTTGAAATAAGCAAGGGCTCCTAGAAGGAGAATCATGTTCAGAATAAGGGCTGCGATAGCATTGAAGCCGGAAAGCCGGTAGTAAAAAACCATGAATAACATGACCAGAATAAGAGCCATAATAGTAGCTGATAAGCCTTTCCTGATAGAATCGGCACCAAGGGAGGGGCCGATAGTTCTGTTTTCCAGGAGTTTTATTGTTGCAGGTAGAGCTCCAGCTCTAAGAACTAATGCCAAATCCTCTGCCTGCTCTTGAGTGAAACGCCCGTGGATAATACCACTGTCTGTTATTCTACTTTCAATGGTAGCAACCTCTTGGATTTTTCCATCCAGGACGATAGAGAGAGGTTTTCCTATATTCTCAGACGTTAGTTTAGAAAATCTTTTTGCAGCATTAGTTTTCAAGGTAAAAGCAACAGAAGGACTATTCCATTCGTCAACAGAACGGCGAGCGCTTCTTAAATCATTTCCTGTAACTTCAGCCACCTCGCTGACAAGGTAATAACCTCCTTCTGTTCTTTCAGGATCTCCTTTCAGTATTTCCATTCCTTGAGGCGCCTCTCCCCCATAATCTCTAAGGAGAGTTTCTCTGTCTGGTGCCGGGCCTCCCTTAACCAGCTTCCACTCAAGGAGAGCAGTAGTTTTTATAATATTCATTACCCGTTCCGGATTCTCGACTCCGGGCAGCTCAACTATTATTCGCTCACCTCCTAATCCCTGTCTCTGGATAACTGGTTCTGCCACACCGAATTGATCGACGCGATTTGTGATTGTTTCGCGCGCTTGATTTACGGACTGGTCTCTTAGGTACTGGACAACGTTTGCCCTTAAAGATAAGCCTATAGTTCTGCCTATAATAGAGTAATTCCACTCTTTAAAGTAGTCATCCAGGATGTCTTTTATCTGGCCTTCTTGGTCATGATTTATATTCTGTATAGAGAATACACCAATTTTTCCTTTTGTTATTGTCTCATACTCAATATTTTTCTTTTTAAATTGATCTTTGAGACGTGTAATTTCATGACCAGTTTCAATGTCTATAGCGTCATCAGTAATAACTTGAAAGACTAGGTGCATGCCTCCCGAAAGGTCAAGACCTAAGTTAATTTTATCCCCGGGAGGATAAGCGAGGAAAATAGCCAAGCCTACTACTAAAATAACGAGTATTATTTTCCACCTGTATCTTTTTTTCATTTTCCGTCTTTCGAGAAAATTAAAATTTTAAGAAAAACTTCATTCAGTAATCAAGTCTTTAGATATCAAAGTAAGCGTCTTTTTGCTGTTATGTTGCCTAGTCTTTAAAACAAAAGTTTTCTGCTATCTGGGAAAAAGATGCTCCCAATATCAGTCCTTTTTTTGTGGAGTAAGGATTGTAGCAACAGCATTCTTGGCAATTTCAATTTTTACGTTTGAAGATACTTTTAATTCAATCCTGTCTTTCTGAACACCCATGACAGTTCCGTAGATTCCTCCTGAAGTTACAACCTTATCCCCGGGTTTTAATTCTTCTACCATTGCCTGATGCTTTTTTTGCCTTGTTCGGGAAGGTCGGATAATCAAGAGGTAGAAAATCACGAATACAAGAATGAAAGGAATAAGAGCAGTGATAAAACTTCCTCCTCCGCGTGGAGCTGGTGCAGTTTGTTGAAGGAGACTGAAAAATCCTCCTAATAACATTTTATTCTTCCTCTTTATTAATTATAGTATTTTTTAATGAAAGATACGAATTTGATTGAATAGCTTGCCTAATTTCTCTGAAGATGTCAAGGTAAAAATGGAGATTATGGATAGTATTCAGAATTGCTGATGAAATTTCCTGTCTCTCGTAAAGGTGCCTGAGATAAGCTCTAGAGAAATTTTGGCAGGTATAGCAGGAACAGTTTTCGTCGAGCGGCTTTTTATCATGTGCGTATTTCTGGTTTTTAATAGAAATTTTTCCCTTCTTCGTCAAGAGGGTTCCTGTGCGGGCATTTCTTGTTGGAATGACACAGTCGAAGATGTCTACACCTTTTTCCACAGCATCCAGAATATCGCTCATAAACCCTATTCCCATAAGGTAACGAGGCTTTTCCTTTGGAAGCATAGAGTCAGCTTTCTCCAGTATTTCCATAAGCTGTGATTTCGGCTCGCCAATACCGAATCCCCCTAAGGCATAACCGTCGAAGTCGATTTTTAATAAATCTTCAATGCTCTGTTTTCGAAGGTCCCAGAAGTTACTTCCCTGGCATATTCCACACAAAAGCTTTGGTGAGGAGTACTGGGTGAACTGAGCTTTGGAGCGTTTGGCCCAGAGTGAAGTAAGCTCTACAGCCTCTTTTAGCTTTTCTTCGGGTGAGGGAAAGGGAAGAAAGTAGTCCAGTGTCATTATGATATCGGAACCTAATCTAATCTGGATGTCGATTACATCTTCAGGAGTAAGAAAAAATTTGGTTCCATCGATATGAGAAGAAAACTCTACGCCTTCTGATTTTACTTTTACAAGGGGAGAGAGGCTGTAAATTTGGAATCCACCACTGTCAGAAAGGATTGGTTTTTGCCATGAAATGAAGTTATGAACTCCACCGAGCTTTTCTATAGTCTCGATTCCAGGCCTGAGAAATAGATGGTAAGAATTAACAAGAATGAGCTGGGTCCCTAACTTATCAAGCTGACTATGGAGAAGACCCTTTACTGTTCCCTGGCTGGCAACTGGTGCAAATGCAGGTGTTTCTATGGAGCCGTGAGGAGTATGAATGATACCAGTTCTGGCAGAAGATTGGCTGTTCGATAAGGTAACTTCAAATTTTTTTTTCATCTATGTCGCAAAGCGAAAGTAGATTACATCTCCGTCTTGAACAATATAGTCCTTTCCTTCTAACCGGATAGCCCCTTTCTCTTTAGCAGCTTGAAGTGAGCCGTGGTGAATGAGTTCTTCCCAAGTTATAATTTCAGCTCTTATGAATCCCTTTTCTATATCTGAATGAATTGTTCCTGCAGCCTGTAAGGCAGTGGTGTTTTCTTTAATAGTCCACGCTTTGACTTCTTTTTCCCCTACTGAGTAGAAAGTAATTGCTTTGAGTAGTCTGTAAGATGCATGGAGAAATTTTAAAATACTCAGCTCTTTTAAACCATACTCAGCGAGGTAAATTCCTTTTTCCTCCTCTTCAAGCTCCATTATTTCAGTTTCAATCTTCCCACAGAATACAAGCACTTTTATCCCTTCTTTCTGGAAAGGATAAAATTTTGCAGGATTTTCAATTAGGGGTATATCTTTCTCATCAACATTAATCATGTGGAGAAGTGGTTTTAGGCTTAAGAATGTAAAGCTTCGAATCAGTTTTTCTTCTGAAGGAGTATGCAGAATCTCTCGAACTCCTTTTCCTTCTCCGAGTGAAGATGAAATGCGAGACAAAAGTTCTTTTTCCTTTTCACCTTCAGGACTCTTTTTTCTTCCTAGCTCTTTTTCCAGTTTTTCGAGCCTCAATTCTACTGCAACCAGATCAGCAAGGATCAATTCTTCTTCCATTGAGCGAATATCATCTTCTGGGCTGATTTTTCCTTTGGGATGAGAAATCTGAATATCGCTGAATCCTCTTACTACGTGAGTTAGGCCATCAGCATTGCGAAGATAGTTGAGATAAACGCTGTTTTTTACTTCGCCAAACGAGATCCCCCCTAAATCTGTAAAATCAATCGTAGCTGAAATTTTCTTTTTCTCTGGATAGAGGGTCCAAATCTTCTCGAGGCGTGAATCAGGAAGTTCGGATGTTCTATGGATTGGCTCTTTTATTCCCTCATCATAGGCTTTTACTTCTATTTTTGCACCTGTCAAAAGATTGAATAATGTAGTTTTACCAGTTTTTGGATAACCAAAAAGAGTAAAGTTCATAACATTAGTAAAACTCGATCATCATCTTCTGTCAAGTGGAGTCAGGTTTTATTAACTTTTAAAATTTGATAGTTCTAGCAAAAGTTGAATTGCTGATTATTGAAACGAAGCTATTCACAAAGACTACCTTATATCACGAAAAAAAGATACGGAAATAGGTACCCCTTGATTATTTATGAGAGTAAATTATAATAGTAACTTCTATGAATAAGGTAACATGATAAAACAAAAAGCTTTATTTTTCCTTTTACGAGTTCCTTTCCTGGTCGTCACAGCTGGGGCTGTTTTTTTAGGTACAGCTTTTGCCTGGTGGGAAACAGGGCAATTTAATTTGGGACTATTCCTTTTAACTCTACTAGGGGCCTGTTTTCTCCATCTTGCCTGTAATGTAGCCAATGATTACTTCGATTTTAAAATCGGCACCGATGCTCGGAACAGAAATGCCGTACCACCTTTTTCTGGAGGAAGCAGGATGGTTCTCGATGGTTTTGTTAAACCGAGAGAAGCCCTGATTGTTTCGGTCTTTTTTGCTGTTTTAGGTTCTGCTATCGGACTCCATCTTAATTCACTTGTAAAGGGAAACGTGATCTTATTCATCGGCATAGCTGCACTTCTTCTTGTTTATGGCTATAATGGCCTGCCGTTGAGGCTAGTAAACTATGGGATTGGAGAGATTGGCATATTCCTAGCGTGGGGACCCTTGATGGTTTTCGGATCCTATTATGTTCAAGCTCAAGGATTATCCTCACTCTGGCCGCTCACAGTAGCTTTTCCTTCAGGTATTTTGACAATGCTTGTTCTGCTGATTAATGAGTTCGCTGACGAGGAGGCAGACCGCTCAGTTGGGAGAAAGACCTGGGTAATTCTCTTCGGCTTTAAGAAAAGCATGTTTGTATACTTAACCCTAGCCTTGAGTTGTTATGTTATTGTTCTTATAGGAGTCCTCTTTAATGGTTGGCCCTTGTGGTCTTTATTAGTGTTAATTACTCTGCCACTGCTTTTCACTTCTTATCGAGTTGGTATGAAAAATCTGGGGAACTGGCCACGTTTTATTCCAGCCGTTAAATCAACGATATTGATGAATTTTGTTTTTTTAGTTATATTAAGTATTTCATTTGTGTTCTGAAATGATGAAAGAAAAGAAAAAACGCGAAAAAAGTCTTTTCCGTGAGTATTTTGAATTAATAGCGGAAACTGCAGTCTTTGTTTTTTTTGTCATGACTTTTGTTGTACAAGCCTTTCAGATTCCGACTGGCTCTATGGAATCCACATTGCTCGTTGGGGACTTTCTTCTTGTTAATAAGTTGGTGTATTCAAATAGTGCTTTTTCCTTTGAAGAGAAGATTATGCCTCGAAAGTATCTGGAAAGGTATGACATAGTAGTTTTTAAATATCCTAAAGAGCTTTCCAAAGATTTTGTAAAGCGAGTGATTGCTCTTGAAGGGGAAAAAGTTGAGATAAAAGATAAGCAGGTCTATGTGAATGATCAGCCAATCCCTGAGGATTATAAAATCCATAGAGATAACAAGATTTATTCAAAGACCGAATACTTCCATTACGATGATTTTATAAGAGACAATTATGGACCGGTGATTGTTCCTCCTGGACACTGTTTTGTATTGGGAGATAACCGTGATAACAGTATGGACAGTCGATACTGGAATTTTTTACCTCTTAGCTATATAAAGGGGAAACCTTGGCTGATATATTTTTCTTACAAAGCTGAAAAAGAAGCTTATCTTAAAACTAGTCTCAGAGAGTGGATAAAGAAAATACTGAACTTCCTTCCTAAAGCAAGGTGGGGACGTATCCTCCAAGTTATAAAATAGACGAGACAAGTGCAACTATTGAGGAGTTCTTAGGGGAATTTCTTCATAAGAAGAAATGTAAGAGATTGGATTCTCTGCAGTAAATTCTTTCTTAAATATTGAACTCCTTACTATACCATCCATATCCCTCCCTACAGAAAATCCCAGATAGTATAGAATTGTGGGTGCAACATCAATAATTTTCATTCCCTCAACATTTTTTCCCTTTGCTATTCCTTTTCCGTAGAATAAGATAGCTCCCTCAGGAGCGTGTTCATGATAAGCAGAGACATCCCTGTTTCCTAAAATCCACTCGATGAACCTTTTCCAGAGAGGAAGTGGTTCAATTCCATGGGGTGAATAGACAATTAAAAGTTCATCCTCTTTCAGTGACGCCAGATACTTACCCAAAATTTGGTCATAGTACTGGTAGTACTTCTCGATGACTAAACCAAACTTGTTTATCTCTTCTTGGTCTATGTTCCCGAATAAATCGGGAAAGCTGTATTTATAGAAGTAGGTTTCAACAATGTTCAAGCCATTCAGTAAGAAATAGAACAGCTGAGGTTTGTTCTCGGTCTTTTCTTGGTATGCATTAAGTTCCCAGTCATAATCTTTGTAGAAAGCTTCTTTTGCAATGAGAAAAGTCTCGCTTGTTTCGTACTGAAGGTCTTGGAAAAATTGGATAAAGGACTTTTCTGCCCTTTCGGACAGAATTTCGATTTCATGTTTGTAGGGCCAATCTTTTTTTATATAGGTAATTTTATTATCTTCGAATATTTCCCAGATATCTTTTACATAACTGGATACATGGTGCCTCTGTGGAGAGGATTTGAGCTGTCCGAATCTTATTAATTGCCGGAAGAGGATATAGCGGGGCACAACTTCTATCTTATCCTTACAGTACAGAGGGCGGTAAGAATAAAGAGAAATTTGACGATGTTTAGAAGGAAATTTTCCCGAATTAAAGGAATTGTGGAGGACAACAGGTTCATTAGGTGAAAAGGATTCCAGTTTTCCCCAACTTCCTTCTTCAACGAACCAGGAGAAGTTTGGAAGTTTCCCCTCAGATATAAGGGGAATGATAAATTCAAAGCTTAATCCCTCGAGGCCAATAATAATAATTTTTTTGTCGATTTTTTTTACTTCGGTATCAACAATTTTTGCAGGTTTTGAGGGAAGAGGATAATTTAGCCTAATGAGAACTGCAAAGGCTAAGGCTATTCCAAGAAGGACAAAATAGGTCCAGAATAAGAGAGGGCTTTTCCGGTAGCGATAGAATACGTAAAAAATTATCAAACCCAAAACAGCCACAAAAAGGAAAATAATCATTTGACTCTTAAGGCGAGAACTTGTTTCTGCACTAAAGACAGAGAGAAAGTATTTGTAATTTGTCATGAAAATTAGCAGAAAGAGAAAGAGGATGAAAGAAAAACTGATTGAGAGAAAGGATGGAGATATTATTGCGATTTTAATTTTTTTGTCGAAAAAAAACTGGAATAAGAAAAATACAATAAAGCATGCGATGAATATTATAAGGCCATAGCTTAAAACTAATGTAAGAGTCAATTGAGCAAAAAAAGAGAACTTAAAGTTTAGATTGATGTTCAGGTTGTAAATGAGAAGAGAAAGAAGAATGCAGAAAAAGACACTGCTTGCCAAGGAATTAGTGAAAGCTTTGAGAAGCTTCATCCACAGAAAAATTATCATTATTTCCTCCCCCCGTCAACAATGGGGTCAGGCTTTCATAACTTTCATAATTTGAATTTTTAATGCTACTAACTTCACTTTTAACCGATCGTACTATTAAAAAACAGGTTGGAGAATTGGCTGTCCCCACAATAGATACTTCCCTCATTGAAGTTGACCGAATATAAATATTGGAATAAGATATTATAGAGTGAAGAATCCCTTTATTGCTCTTGTTACTGATTTTGGCGGGGATGACTTTTTTGTTGCATCCCTTAAAGCAGTTATTTCCCGCATAAATCCCTCAGTCATCACTATTGATATTACACATCAAGTTCCTTCCTTTGATATCCTGCGAGGATCATTTATTCTTCTCTCCTGCTATAAGTATTTTCCCTCGAAGACTATTTTTTTGGTAATCATCGATCCCGGAGTTGGTTCGTCTCGGAAAATCCTTTTAGTAGAAACGAGAAATCACTTTTTTATAGCTCCTGACAACGGAGTTTTAAGTCTTGTTCTTGAGTCAGAAGAAGTTTTGCAGATGAGAAAAATCACCAATAAGAAATTTTTTCTTGAAAGGCGAAGTAAGACTTTTGAAGGCCGAGACAAAATGGCTCCTGCCGCAGCCTGGCTTTCAAAGGGGATTGCCCCGGAGGAATTCGGGCCGCTTGTTAGAGATTTCAAAAAACTCGAAAATCTAAAGGCCCAGTGGATAAAAGATGGAATTGCAGGCGCTATTGTGTATAAAGATAAATTTGGAAATCTGATTACCAACATACATGTAAAAATGGTGAATCAGTTATTGGAAAAATCAAAGAAGAATAAGCTTGTTCTTTTGGTGAAGAATAAAGAGGTTGAATCTTATGTAGAGAATTATTCCCAGGGAAAAAGGGGAGAGGTAATTTTTCTGGTGGGGAGTCTAGGTTATATAGAAATTGCTTCAAGAGAAACCTCGGTATCAGAAAAAATAAAAGCCCAACCTGGTGATGAGGTAAAAATAGTCTGTAGATAAGGATGAGAGATAAGATGCTGTTTATAATTTACCAGAAGACCTAATGAGATAAGCGAGACAAACGAAATAGTAGTGTCTTATGGATTATTTTGAAGGGACGATTGAGCGAATAATATTCTACAGTCCTGATACCGGTTACACAGTCTGCAAATTCATTCTCGAGAATGGTCAGTCTCTGACTGTTGTCGGTTCCTTTCCGCCTCTTACTCCAGGTGAAGTGTTGAAAATAAAAGGAACATGGGAGATTAATCCTAAGTTTGGACAGCAATTTCGGGTTGAGCATTTTCTTCCAGTGTTGCCTTCTTCAGTGAAGGGAATAGAAAGATTTCTCTCTTCCGGATTGATAAGGGGGATAGGACCTGTGTTGGCTCGTAGAATAGTAAAAAAGTTCGGGACAAAGACTATTGATATTCTTTCTAAAGAGCCAGAAAAGTTGAAAAATGTTGAAGGAGTAGGTTCTGCCAAACTAGAGGAAATAAATAAAGCTTGGGCTGAACATCAAGAAATACGTGACCTTATCATATTCCTTCAGGAGCATAATGTTTCCACTAATTTAGCTACAAAAATTTATAATCGATACCGAGAGAAGTCTTTCCAGGTTCTGAAAACAAATCCCTACCAACTCTGCCTTGATATTTGGGGCATTGGTTTTAAGACTGCAGACCAGATTGCACTTAAGTTAGGAATGGATCCCTCCTCT
The DNA here is from genome assembly GCA_041862375.1 of Candidatus Aminicenantaceae bacterium. Classification (GTDB taxonomy): domain Bacteria; phylum Acidobacteriota; class Aminicenantia; order Aminicenantales; family Aminicenantaceae; genus WVZL01. The sequence goes on along the minus strand of JBGVTE010000117.1, from coordinate 8,720 downwards.
ATTGAAAGGGTAAAAGCCTTCCTTCTCTACCTCCTTGAGAAGGACAATGAGCAGGGACATGTTTTTTCTTTTCAAAAGGATTTGGAGAAAAACTGCCAGAAAGAATTAGGGATTGATCCTGAGAAAATGAAGGAAGCCCTCGATGGACTAAAGAGACTGAAATTAGTCATATCGGAGGAGGTAAACTCTGACTTCGCTGTCTATATTCCTTTTTTCTATCAAGCTCAGGATGAGATTGTCAAATCCCTCCATAAATTAGCGTCTTTTCCTTTTTTAACTCCACCTTTTGATGTAGAAAAAGCTATTTCTGAAGTAGAGGAAGAATCATCCATTCAATTTTCGCCAAAACAGAAGCTTGCTATCAAAGAGTGTTTCAATAAAAAGATATTAGTTATAACTGGTGGCCCTGGGACAGGTAAAACTACTATTATTAAAGCTGTGGTTGACATTTTTCATAAATGGGATAGAAAAGTTCATCTAGCTGCTCCCACGGGAAGGGCAGCAAAGAGATTATCTGAGGCAACTCACAGAGATGCTAAGACAATCCATCGGACATTAGAATTTAATCCTAATTCAGGGATGTTCAGGCGGAATGAAAAATATCCGCTTAACGGAGATGCTTTAATCGTCGACGAATTTTCTATGGTGGACCTTCCTCTTATGTTTCATTTGGTAAAAGCCATTACTTCTCGGATGCATCTTATTTTAGTTGGAGACAATGATCAATTACCGTCAGTCGGGCCGGGAAACCTCCTTCGGGATATCATTGAGTCTCAAAAAGTAGAAGTAGTGAGACTGGATGAGATTTTTCGACAAGAAAAGGATAGCCTGATTGTTCTCAATGCCCATCGCGTTAATCAAGGTCAATCTCTAATTTATCCACCAAGAGGAGAAAAAGACTCAGATTTCTATTTTATTCACCAGGAAGATGAGGAAAAGGTATTTCAGGTAATAATTAATCTCTGTTGTTTCAGAATCCCAAAGAAACTCAGCTTGGATCCTTTTTCGCACCAAACACAGGTAATAAGTCCGATGTATAAAGGATTAGTGGGAGTTGACCGATTGAATGCTGAACTGCAGCAGAGATTAAACCCCCATCAAGAGGGAATTAAGGTTGGAAATCGAGAAATAAGGGTGCATGACAAGGTGATGCAGGTTAGGAATAATTATGAGAAGGAAATCTTTAACGGAGATATAGGACGTGTAGCTCACGTAGACAAGCAAAAGTACAGGATTATCGTAAATTTTTATGGAAGAGAGGTGGCCTTCGAGAAGGAAGAAATGAGTGATATTACTCTTGCTTACGCAATCTCAGTCCACAAATCCCAGGGCAGCGAATACCAGGCAATCATAATGCCTCTCTTGACCCAGCATTTCATTATGCTTCAAAGGAACTTATTCTATACAGCCCTGACAAGGGCGAAAAAGTTAAGCGTCATCGTTGGCTCTTATAAGGCCCTTCACATTGCAATAAAAAATGATAAACCAATTAAGAGAAATTGCTTTTTAAAGGAAAGATTAATAGAGATTGCTCAATAGACAGCAGACTTAAACAAGTAATAATAGTTGGAAATAAGTAGATAAATTAATGTTATAATAGCTTTTTAATAAGCAGAGGAGGAGAAGATGAATATGCCAAAAGATCCACCTGGCAAAATTATTGTTATACTGCTTGTTATTCTGATTGTGGTGGTTGTGGTGTTTGGAGCAGGTTACTATTTAAGTATTATCAGGTTCGACCAGAAGTTCAACGACATGAATGAGAAATTTGAAAAATTTGAGGGAAAATATGAGGTAGTGCTTTCCTCCCTTAGTTCTGACCTTATGGAGATGAAGGCTTATCTGAAGGAAAAAGAGGGAAAAGCAGTTGAAGAAGCGAACCAGTTGAAGGTGATGAGCATTCTATTAAAGGCAAAAGGAGAGATAATATCCAGTAAGCTTGCGCTTTCTCGAAGAGAAGTCGATAAGTCATTAGAGCACTTAGATACCTCTATCTCAGTTCTGAAGGATGCATTGGACGTAGCTGTTGGAGAAGTCAAGGATGAAATTGAGGATTTAAGGCTTCGACTAGCAACGGTCAAAGGTATTATGGAGGTCAATTCTCATAAAGCCCAGGAGGAGCTGGATACTCTTTGGCGGGAGATTGATAACTTGACTTCAAAGTAGAAGAATTCAATAATCTAGATAAACTTAATAGTCAATTCCGGTGCGCCTGTAGCTCAGTACGGATAGAGCAAGGGATTCCTAATCCCTGTGTCGCCGGTTCGAGTCCGGCCAGGCGTACCAGTTTTTTACAGGATAAAATAAATAATATCAGTAAGTTACAAGAAATTAATTTAAACTTGCTATTCAATTAGTTTTAACCAAATTCAACAAAAAAGTCGTCATAAAGTCGTCACTTTTCACTATGTTTCGAACTAATTTGTTCCCTCAGTTTGAAGGTATTAATGAAATGATATAAAAATAATTAGAATGATGGGGAAAATAAAGTCTTTTCTTAAAAATGGAATTATCATGAAAATTTTAACATAACAAATGGACCGATATTAGGAGGGCAAGTCATTTGAACCATATTCTTATGACGCTAGGCAAATTTGTATTACTTCTCAATCTATCTAAGATAGAAAATGACGATAGCTCTGCCTCTTTGTATTGTAGCCTTAGCAAAAGAATATCAATTCAATAGGAAAAAATCAATTGAAGCAAGATATTCGGAGAAGGGAAAAGGAATCAAGTGCAATATTTTTATTTTCCTGTATATAACTCAACTGCAAGGATTGCTACCACTTTCCAGTGAACCTGTAGCGTAATGCTTTGAGAAGCACTCGTGGATAACCTTTTCCTGCTTTAGTAAATAAGAATTTGGACCCACCTATTGTTCTCACCCGGGGACTACCAGGGATTTCTCTAATCTTATACCCATGCAACCACATCTTAAATGTAATTTCAGGTGATATTTCAAAACTGGATGACTCAAGGCTGAGACGTTTTATGATATCCAGACTAAAACCACGATATGAATAGGTTATATCTTTAAATGGTAATCCCAATAACGCTATACTTAACCAACGAAATCCCCATTGAAAGAATTTGTATTTATACGGAATATAATCATCATCTCCTTTCCGGAGTCTTCTTGAAAGCAAAACCAGTGCACATCCTTCATTTGATAATTTTTGTACCATCTGAGGGATAGTCTCGATGGGATCCACATTATCAGCACTCACTACAAAACCTAGACGTCCAGAAGCAACCTGAATTCCTTTTCTTACTGTGGTGCCAAATCCATGTGGTAAGTCTTTCTGCACTGGTATTACGCATGAATAAGTCTGTTGCAAGTTCTTGATTTCTTCCAATGTGCCATCATCTGAGCAATCATCAACAACTACAATTTCAAAATCTAAGCGACTTTCTTGCAAAATTCTCACTAAATCATCAACCAATGGAGTTACATTTCCCTCTTCATTTAAAGCAGGAACAATAATCGAAATCTTATCCATAGAATTATTCTCTACAATGTGATCCTTATCCAGTTGACATACTTTTTTATGCCTTGATCAAGAGGAATTGGATCCTTGAGATTATAGATAGACAAAATCTCATTAGGGCTGCTCCAGAATTCAATCGGTCTCTCCTTTGAGTCACAAAATTCCCATTTTGGTGTAATCTCAAGCGTGCTTGCAACCTTGTTTACGAGATCTAAAAGACTAATTGGAGCAGGGGCACAGAAGTCAAGTACTTTACAATGGAGCCGATTTTGAACAATTTTTCCGAGTCCATCACAAACATCTTCTACATAAAGGGGTGCTAACAGGGTCTTTCCATCACCATTAACAGGAAATGGTTTATCAGGGCAAGTGAAAAAATGTTTAATTAATCGGGGGATAAGCCTCCTCGAATGCTCATATGGACCAAATGCATAGTAGAAGCGAATGATTAAATACTCTTTTAGAGAACCTCTTTCATAAAAAGATTTAATGTATGATTCATTTGCCAAGCGAGAAACAGCATAGGGAAAGGTTGGGTGCACCGGTGTATCTGGAGATACTTGCCCTTTCAATCCATAGTAAACAGCACCAGATGAAAGATATACCAAGCGACCCTTAAATTTATGAAGTAACTGTAGTAGCGGTAATGTACTCTGCTCGATATCAAAAATTGGATTATCAAAAGCTACAGTATGATTTGAATTCCCCGCCAAATACAAACAAGAATCACATTCCTCTATTGTTTGTTTTGAAAACGCTTCTTCTGAAGAAATGACAGCAACGTTTGGCAAACCAGCACAAAATTGAGAGAGTTTTACATTTTTATGATATATTGCCACAATTTGCCAATCGGTCCTCTGAGACCAGTATCGAATAAAATTCTTTCCTATAAAACCGCTCCCGCCAAATACTAGAAGCTTCACTCCAGGACATACTCCTTCTGCCAGGCAATAGTACGCCTGACGCCTTCTTCTTGTGAAATCTCCGACTTATAGCCGAGTTCCCTTTCAGCTTTTTCAAATGAAGCATCTTTTTTAGGAGTTACTAACCACCCATGGTCTTCCATCTTAATCAATGATTTCATTTTATGAGTTAAATCACAAACAAGATTAGCCACTTCCTCCATAGACCAGAGGTCATCACGACCAATATTGTACACTTGATAACCATTATTTTTAAAATTTTCCATTGCCATTATGCAACCACGAACAATATCCTCTATATAGCACCAACTGCGGTATGTATTTCGGTGGACTATTATTGGTTGATCTGTCAGAGCTCTATAGATAAAATTACTGATTGCGCTTCTCATCGGAGACGGCCATTCGCCATCGCCGTAGCACATAAAAAAGCGAAATGACAGGGCTCTCAAATTATAATGCTCAACAAAATGTCGTATATAATGTTCTGCATGCAACTTTGAAATTGCATAGCAGTTGGTCAGATGTGCTGGATAGCGATCGAGAAGATCTTCAGTAAGTTTATACTTTCCCGCCAAATCACCATAAACTTCCGATGTACTAGCGAAATATAGACATGCCCCATGCTCTATACAGAGTTGTATAAGGTTAAGCGTACCGCTTACGTTTACATCTACACAGCGACGAGGGAACAATTCTCCATTCTCTCGGCCCACTTCTCCGGCAAAGTGATAGACATGCTTTATATTATATTCTTTAAAAATTCTATGCATTTCAACGAAGCTACAAACATCACCTCGCTCATATCCATCTTGACTGATAATTTTTAAGTCACTTACAACTACCGGGTAGCCACGTTTTCGTAGTTCTTTAGCAAGATGGGACCCGATATGGCCAAGTCCGCCAGTAATGAGAATTGACATATCATAGCCTCCTTTTATGTCTGATATTACTAAAATATTGGAAGGTTAAAGCTTTAATTTATTTTATAAGAAATTCCTTTTAGTGCTTTAATCAAATCTTTCAGAACTATCCGTGATTTTTACTTTAGGGTATGAGGCAATAAATATATCATAGGGAAAATAATGTAGTCAACGAGAGAGAAAAGATGAATAATAAGCCTCACTCCCCTACTGAATGAACCTGATAGATGTGCCCTTTGTCAGAGAATGAATAGACGGGGATATCTTTATCCCATTCATCCTGTTTATCTGGGGGTACAAATCTTATCCTCTTTTCATCTGGTTTAGAAAGGTAGATCCTCACCAGAAGACTCGGGAAGACATTCCAACCAGCCATATTATCAGCTATACCCTTATCCACAATTTGAATAAGATCATCTTTTTTTAATCTTAACAGTCTTTCAAGGTCGTTAAGAAACACCTGTTGCGATTTTTTTAAAGCAACAGACATTTTTTTCAAAGAGTATAGTTCATCTGTTAATATTCTATTATTGGAACTAGCTACCCATAAAAAAAAGAAAATCGTGACTATCACCAGAATTTTATTAATTCTGCTGGTAGGCCCTGAAAAAAAACGAAACGATCTCAACAACAGTGCAAATACTGCAGCTGCGAAGACACAGGGCAAATACAAATATCTTGATTTTGAGGTAAATCCACTATATCCAAAACTCAAACGATACGAAGCGAGAGGAGTATATATAAAAAAAATCCAAAAAATAAAACAAGGTATGTAAATCCAATATTTGCGAATTCCTTCTTTTGACCAGTTTAAGGCAAGTAGCATTAGCCCAAGAATTATTAAAATATAATAAAATGGCTTATCATAAGCATTTATAAAAGAGCGTACATAGCCATAGTATATGCCGCCGCATACAAAGGATAAGGCTTCTGGGAGGTTTTTTATGATACCTTCAATCAAACCTTTTTTTAATAAACTTAAACCTTTAGGAAATAGAATCTGTCTAAGGATGAAAAAAACAATTACATTAAGGGCAAAGGGAATTACAATTTTTAATCCGTAAGTAAATGTTTTTTTTGAGATACACTGTGGAGGATCTTCGTGATAGGTGAAGGCTATGTACAGCCAGAAAAAGCATAAAGGAACCTCCACCCCAGAAGTAAAAGACATGAACATCAAAAAATGAAAAAGGGCAGAAAATAAGAGGAGATGTGGCCGTTTTCTCTCTAAAAAACGTATAAATAATATTATAGATAATAAGAAGCAACATGTTGTCATCTGTATTGACTGGGTTGTAATCCACATAGCTACCTTCCAATGTGAAGCTGTAATCCCAAAAATAAAACCAGTAATTAATCCAATTATTCTGTCTTTAAATAACTGCGAGAAAAGAATTATGACTAACAAAACGTTCGTCAAATGGAGAAAAATATTCATACAATAGAATCCAGTTGGATTGACTCCAAATATTTTGAATTCTGCAGTAATGAATATCTTATATAATGGGAGAAAGTGTTGACCTATCGATCTAAAAAACTGCTTGAGAGAAAAACCATGCTCTTTTGCACTAGCAATAATCCAATAATCATCAGAGATAAAATGACCGGTAACAATCGGATGATAAGTAGCAAGAACAACAGCGAGAATATAAAATATTAAAAAGATGAATAATCTTCTGGAAATAGGATTATTTTTCTCCGTGATTATCGCGCTTCTTTCTTCTTTTAGTAAATCCATTATCCCTTTTTACAGTAAATTCTCTGAATTCTTGGAAACAGACACAGCATACTCTTTTCTGTCCTACCCACAATATTTATATTTCTCGAATAGCAACTATTAAAAAATGCTTGTATCGTAAAATCAGCATCAGCGTAAAGTCTAATGAAGTATGCATGTAACCTGCCTCCCATCAATGTACCACTTGCAAAGCTAAATTTTTAACCTCCAGAGCCTCTGGCACAGGTAGTTTGTACTTCAAAGAACTATGAGGTCGATATCTGTTATATTATTTCCGCCAGTGCTCTATAACCACGCTGGCTTCCAAAAGCGTATCAAATATCTCACCATTCAGCAACTCATCTCTTAGTTTACCGATAAACGACTCTACATAGGCATTCTCCCATGGACTCCCGGGCTCGATGTACAGAGTCGTTACCCTGATATTTGCCAGCCATTTTCTCACTACTTTGGCTGTGAACTCCGGAGCATTGTCCGAGCGAATATGTTCCGGTGTGCCCCGGCTGATAAAAAGATCGTACAGTTGATCCAAAACATCCTGAGATCTAATTCTACGAGCCACGTATATGCATAAACACTCTCGTGTGTATTCATCGATGATGACCAGGAAGCGTAATGCCCTGCCATCTGTGGTCCTTATCATGGCCATGTCATAACTCCATACATGGTCCTTCCTCTCCGGGCGCAATCGGATACACGACCCATCCGTTAGCCATAAACGCCCTCGTTTAGGCTGCTTTGCGGGTAGTTTCAAACCTTTTTGCCTCCAGATCCTTTCTACACGCTTATGATTTACTCTCCAGGGAAATTTTAACATAACAAATAAACCGATATTAGGGGAGCAGGTCACTATAACTCTTTTAAATTCATATAATTAGAAAGATATTCTAAGGTTAAAGAAAGGGGATTCCTAATCCCTGTGTCGCCGGTTCGAGTCCGGCCAGGCGTACCAGTTCTAATTGATATCTTTGGTTTTAATTTAAGTTATTACACTTACGTCTGATTATCATTTTGCATCTTGGTCTGTTTTCGATTAGTCATATACAGAATAAAGCTTAATAGTGTTATTCCTGACAGCTCAGTATTATTGATTTAAGTTATTGAATATTAATGAATAAGAGGGAGAGTATAAGTATTTAAAAAACATTTTTTTTCTTGAGTTGATAACTTATGCTTTACTTTTTTTTAACTTTTTTTCTTTAGATAATCTATATTCCACAGCTTTCATTGTTTCGAAATGAATTTTAGACATAATCCGATGAACTTTGTCTCTATCTAATCCAATCTGAGCATTTTTCTTTGCCAATTCTAATATTTTTTCAGGAGTTATACCAAGTTTATACTCTGGATGTTGATAAGTTACTGATGAGAGAATTGGGAAACATACTTCCGATCTAATTATTTCTGAAAAACTGAGGTCGTATTTCTCAACATTAAGTTTAATATAATATTCCAGCCAATCTGGAAGGAGAACCTGGTATCTCTTAAGCATATTTACCTCCCACATTAACTAATAATAACAGTTTGTCCCAAAGTGACGGGATTAAAAGAAGTGTTCGAAAAAGGCAGTTCCATTGTCATTGCGAGCGATCGAAGAGAGCGTGGCAATCTCATTGAAAACAAATAGATTAATGCCCTTCCTTAAGAGATT
>JBGVTE010000116.1:0-21085 GCA_041862375.1 Candidatus Aminicenantaceae bacterium | reverse complement strand
CTCAGAGCCATAGTTAATTCAGAGCCAATCTGACCTGCTGAACCAGTAACCATGATTTTTTTCATCTCTTTTGCCATTGATTTACCTCCATGACGTTGTTTTCTTGAAATTCAGGTTTACTTATAACGTGCTCTTCTGAGGATGTCAACTGCTAGATCTTACTCGTGTAAGAAAATATTTTACAAACTCAAGTAAAGTAGGATAAGATTTCTCCCTTGATGGATCACATAAAAAAGATACCTTTGGGAATTATTGTTATTTCAGTAATTATGTTTTTTGTTGCGTTAGCCACAGACATTTTTTGGCTGGCAAGGCTTGTGGGAAAAGCATTCCCTTCGACAATGCCAATAGATGCGGATATCTACAATGCTTTTGCCGCTCCCGATATACTTATGTCTCTTTTCTTATACGTAGGAACCTTCGGCCTCCTCAAACTAAAGAAATACGGATTTATTGCATCACTAGTTGCAATGGGAATGTGGCTTTTTGATTCTCTTCTAGTATTAAGCATTACAAAATTAACGAAGATTAATATTGTCGGCCCAAGTCTTTTTTTTGCTGTATTTACTATACTTTATCTCTGGATAAGAAGAGATCTCTTTGGGGTCAGGCCTTCATAACTTTTATACTTGAAAGTATTGGTTCAATTAGACTCTGTATTACATCTTTAGGAGAAGAAAAATTAAGTTATAAAAGTTATGAAGGCCTGACCCCATAATACTTGCCTTCTCGTGTCTCTTTATGTAGAGTTTAATGTTTAACTCAGTCCTTTATTAAAGGAGGCTATACCATGACGATTTCTCTTGATGGACATAACCTAACTATAGAAAAAGTTGTAAAGGTTGCTCGTGAAAATGAGAGTATAAGTATTCACCCTGAGGCTATGAAAAAAATCAAGAAATGCAGGGATACTCTTGAGGAGAAAATCAAGAAGAGAGAAATAATGTATGGAGTAAACACCGGCATCGGAGAGCTTTCAGAGGTTGTTTTGACTCAAGAGCAGGTTGAAAAGTACCAAAGATATTTAATATACAGTCATGCAGCTGGATACGGAAAGCCTTTCCCTATCGATGTGGTCCGGGCAGCAATGCTGAGCAGGATAAACTGTCATTGTCACGGCCGTTCAGGCTTAAGGCCTGTTGTGGTCGAGACGCTTAAAGAAATGATAAATAGAGGAGTTACGCCAGTTGTGTGCGAGAAAGGATCAGTCGGAGCATGTGGAGATCTTTCTCCTATGGCTCAGATGGCGCTGGTACTCATGGGTGAAGGCGAGGCCTTTTATGAAGGGGAGAGGTTGCCTGCGAAAGAAGCCATGAAAAAAGCTGGAATCCCAATTATAACCTACGAAGCACGCGATGGATTGGCTACGATTAATGGCTCCAATGTGATTGCCGGCATGGGAGCTTTAGAGATATCTGATGCAGATCGCTGGATAAAAAATTCAGAGATAGCTGCTGCGATGACTCTAGAAGTTCTCAATGCCAACATGAAGGCCTATGATGACAGACTGCAGAGGGTTCGCGGCTACCCTGGAGCTATAGAGGCCTGTGAGAATATCAGGCAAATAACCGAAGGAAGCGAGCTTTTAGCTCAGAAGGGGAAAAAGGTTCAGGATGCCTACAGCCTGCGGAGTACTCCTCAGGTAGTAGGATCAGCGCGCGATGCGCTTAAGTGGGCCCGCTACATGTTTGAGATTGAGCTTAATGGAGCTGCTGACAATCCTACCTTTTTTCCTGAAGAGGATTTGGTTCTTACAGGCGCAAATTTTCAGGGAACTCCACTTGCCTTTGGCCTTGAGCTTTTAGGGATTGCAGTAACTACAGTCTCTGTACTCTCTGAGAGGAGGATGAACAGGCTGGTAAATCCCCATTTAAGCATGGGACTACCTGCCTTTTTAACCAAAGGAGCTGGCATGTTTTCAGGCTTGATGCTCTCTCAATATACTGCTGGCTCTTTAGTCTGTGAGAATAGAATCCTATCTCACCCGGCAGCTACAGGTTCCATCCCAGCAGCTGCTGATCAAGAAGATTTTGTCAGTATGGGTATGACTACAGCCCTGAAGACTCAACAAATCATAGATAATGCACAAGCGGTAATTGGTATAGAATTTATGGCGGGGGCTCAGGCTATTGAATTTCGAAAACCGATAAAACCGAGTAAAGGTGTGCAAGCTGCATATGGTGTTATTCGCAAATATGTTGACCGGCTTGAAGAAGACCGACCTCTTTATAACGATATTAACAAGCTTAAAGAAGTAGTTGAATCTGGAGAGATTTTAAGAGCTGTGGAGAAGGTAGTTGGACCCTTGAAATAGGCTTGTTACTTCGTTCGCGATTCTGTTCTACTTACTTTAAAAGTGACCGTGCCGCCTCCAGTGTATTTCTGGGGATCAAGACACTGAATGTAAGCCTCTTTTCCTTTTAATGCAAGGCCTAGTTCAACTGGATTTACTCCTTTTACCAAAGCATTATAGTAGGGAAGAAGGGAAGCAAGGGAATGCAGGCAGATGTTATCTGTTTCTCCAAGATTGACTTTATAGCCATTGTCAAGAACTATTCTATCCCCGATTGTGTATACAGGACATGTGCCTTTAATTTCTATGACTTCAACTATGAGCTTCACGCTGATTCCTCGCATGAGAAAAAAGTAAAGCTATTGAATTTTTTTTATTCGAATATTACCGTTCCAGGTTTTTATTAGAATTGCGGCTTTGCCCTTGCCGAAAGTTTCCTTCAACGATTTTAAAGGAGTTTCCTTTTTGTCACTAGGAAAGAAGTCAGAGGTTATTACGCCGAGACGAGTCTCTGCTGCTATTTGGGCACTTAGTTCTGGAGGCAAGTGGATAAGAATATCGCCCTTTGTGGTCTTAAAACTAAAGTTATCGCTATTTTTGCTTTCAGGGATTTTAGCAGAGATGTCACCCTCATCGGTTGTAACTTCACAGATCCCTGAAAAATCTTCGAGGTTAATATTACCCTCCTGAATTTCCGCCCTAAGCTCTCCGTATATCTGATGAGTGCTTAAATCACCTTTTTCTATTTTTATTTCTTTAATCTGAATTTCTTCAGGTACACGAAGTTCAAAGTCGACATAGACCTCGCTTATATCTGCTCTTGGAAAGAGAGCCTTTATGCGAAGGTTATTATCTTTTTTATTTATGTCTATGTCAGTTTGCCTCAACTGAGAGCCGGTGCCCATTTTTATGGCGGTTATCTCAATTTTATCTTTCTTCCAGCCGGTAATTTCAAGATCGCCATTGACATTCTCAATGTAGATACAGGAATTCTTTACAAGGTCCATTTCTTTATGGAACTCTTTTCTTAGGGGAGTGGGACTAAACGTTTTACAATGTATAAGAAATAAAATAAGAAGCAAATATGAGAGATGAGGAATTATTTTTTTCATTTTATGCCTCTGATGATAGTTTAGATAAGATGCCATATTTATTCAAGTAATCATTAAAGGAGGTAAGCATCCTTTTTTTGAATCCAATGCCTGAGCTTTCCTTCATACGAACTTCTTCACCGCATACCTCCTCGCTTGTTTATCATTTATCACGGGAAAAAGGTACTTACTTAATAGAGATGTCTTCAAATCTGCGATGCAATAAAGCTATTCCATTCCCAAATGTTCTCCTTGAATCCTCTCGGAAAGAAGAAATGCTTTCATCATAAATCTTGAATTTGATTGTCTCCTTTTGTATTGTTTATTATCTGCTGAGACAAATGGATAAAGTCATTTTCGATTAGGCACACACGGAAAAAGCATCTATTAGAAAAAAAAGAAGAATTCAACGGATTTTTGCTTTGTTAATGACCTTTCCAAGCGAGGCTATAAAGGAAAGCCAATGAAAAATAAAATAGCTTTGATCACAGGAAGCAGCCGGGGCATAGGAAGAGAGATAGCATTAAAACTTGCAGGTGTTGTATCAGGAGTGGCTGTCCATTATAAGAACGACAGAGCGGCTGCTAAGGATGTAGTCAGAAAAATCAAAGAGAAGAGGAAGAGAGCAGCGTGTTTTCGAGCAGATTTGACAAAAGAAAATGAAGCTGTTGCTTTAGTTAGAAAGGTTGAAGAAATACTAGGTAATGTGGACATCCTTGTCAATAATTTTGGACCAATTCTTGTAAGATCATGGGAGAAAGTGACTTCATCTGAATGGGATTTTGTGCTAAAAGGCAATCTGTCGAGTGCTTTGTTTTGCCTTAAAGCAGTTCTTCCTGGTATGAGGAGGAGAAAGTGGGGAAGGATTGTAAATCTTGGCTATAGCCGGGCAGAACAGCTCGTAGCGTTTTCGACAATTACTCCCTATGCCATTGCTAAGACTGGGCTTCTTATTTTAACCCGTACCGTGGCTGCTTCAGAGGCTGACAGAGGAATAACGGTGAATATGGTTTCTCCTGGGCTTATCGAGGGAGGGATTCTTCCTAAAGGCAAGGATATCTCCCAAGAAAGGTTGGGAAAAATTGAGAATGTTGCCGACGCAGTCATTTTTTTAGTTTCAGAAAAAGCAGGGTTTATAACCGGCACAAATTTAGTTGTTGCCGGTGGCTGGAAAATCTAAATTCACCTTTTTCTTCTTACCTTGAATCATTCCTTTTCAAATTTCCTTTATTAAAGTAGACATCTTGTTTCCCGTAATGAACATTATCTTTTTCAAATCAGATTAAAGTCCCTGGGGACGGATGAAGCCACCTTTAAAGATTTTTTTTAATTTTTACTTGACAAGTGGAGGGAAAGGCATTATTAATATATATGGTGAACAAAATGGTAAACAAAATCAGGAGAAAACTCACAGAGAGACAGAAGAAGGTGTTGGAGGCCATCGAAAGTTTCATTCTCGAGCACGGCTATACTCCCACGATCAGACAACTGGGAAAGATCCTGGATATTGCAAATCCTTCGGCTGTTTTTAAGCACATTCTGAGTCTGGAGAAAAAAGGGTATTTGGAGAGGGTGAGAGGAGAGATAAAGCTCACAGGCTTTCCAGCTCTTCTGGAGAGCCAAACTAGAGTACCTTTAGTGGGTCTCGTTCCCGCAGGTCGGCCGAAAGAAGTTTTTGATATCTCAGGAGAAGCGGTGGAAGCCCCAGACTGGATGGTTGGGCGAAGAAAAGGCAACATCTTCTGTATCAACGTTGAGGGGAAAAGTATGGTGGATGCCTATATCGATGACGGAGACCGGGTGGTTGCGGAAAGGACTAACTCTGCCAGTTCTGGAGAGATGGTGGTAGCACTTCTAGATGACGGCTCGGTGACACTAAAGAGGCTGAAGATAGAAGGCAGGAATATCTCCCTTGTCCCTGAGAACCCAGATTTTGAGCCTATCAAGGTCAAAGAGTTGAGAATCTTAGGGAGAGTCGTTGGTCTTATGAGAAAGTACTGACCAGTTGCTCCGTGACTGTAACTCTGTTGAACTGGTGACTGGTTTATAAGTTAATTTCCGATTCTAACTCCTTGATGTTAGATTCAGAATAGCTGAGTCAGGCTATTTTTTCTATTTTTAACAGAGTAACGAAGCACTGATTCCCAGAGTAACAGATGAAGCAGATTAAATAAGCAAGATAAATGAACGGAGTAAGTTAAAAATGAAAAGGAGATGTATTGTCCATATTGACATCGATGCCTTTTTTGCGGCTGTCGAGGAGCTTCTCAACCCTTCTCTCAAGGGTAAGCCGGTCATTGTCGGTGGTCTCCCCCATGAGAGAGGAGTGGCTTCCACTGCTTCTTATGAAGCCCGAAGATACGGTGTCCATTCCGGCATGCCCCTCAGAAAGGCTTATCAGCTCTGTCCTTGTGGAATATTCATAAGAGGGAACTACCAGATTTATAAGGTATTCTCCGAGAAGTTCTTCCGTCTCCTTTCCAGTTACACACCTGATGTGGAAGAGGCATCCCTGGATGAAGCCTACCTTGATTTGACTCGCTGCCGTCCTCTTTATTGTTCTTTCTCCAGCGCGGCTCGAGAGATCAAACAGCGGGTGGAGAAAGAGTTGGGGCTTTCAGTTTCGATGGGTTTGGCTCCGAATAAGATTTTGGCCAAGCTGGCCACCAGCCGGGCTAAACCAGGCGGATTCTTCGAGCTTGAGCATGGAAAGGGAGAAGAATTCCTGAAGAGCCTTGGTATAGAATCTCTGCCCGGAATAGGACCCAAGGCCCAGGTTATCCTCAAGATGCTCAATATCCGTAAGATAGGTGATCTGTGGGGTTTGCCGCGGACAACGTTGCGCTCTCTCTTCGGTCTGAACGGCGATGAGCTCTACCTTCAGTCCAGAGGGATTGATAGCCGCCCCGTGGTTACTGCGTATATTCCCAAATCTATCTCCCGGGAGACGACTTTCTTAGAAGACATCTGGAGCAGACGCTTGCTTCTGGCTCACTTGGCTTATCTCTGCGATAGGTTAACCCTTCCTCTGCGTGGGGGGCGCCTTTTTGCCCATATTATTGAAGTAAAAGTCAGGTATTCTGACTTTAAAACCGGAGCCCGGCGGAGGCTTCTTATCAGTCCCATTCAAGACATGACAAAGGTTTACAAAATTGCCGAGGAGCTTTTTCTCCAGCTTTTCTCTTCTTCCCGATTGTCACTGCGCCTGGTCGGAGTGAAGGCTTCTGACTTGGTTAGAGCCAGGCCTCTTTCCCTTTTCGAGCCTTATTCAGAGCGCTCGGAGAGGCTGGGCCTTGCTGTGGACCGGGTGAGGGAGAAGTACGGTTTTGGCTCTCTCCTCACAGTCCGGGAAAAAATGCTGGAGAGCCTCTACAGTTTCGAGAAAAAACGAGGTTTTGTGCTCAAAACAGCCTCTTTGACGAAATAACATACAGCAAGACTGGCTAGACGAGCTAAACTCGTTAGATTACCACGTTTGGATAGGACGCGGGATGTTTATTCCTCTGAGAATTCATTCTGTCTACAGCAAAGGGAAGGGAGGGCTTACTCTAGAAGAGGCAGCCTCCTGGGTTTGTCAGAGAAGACTCCCCGGTGCAGCCCTGGCAGACATTGAAAACGTCTACGGCTGGGCCGGGTGGAAGCGGATTGCTTTGGAGATGGGCTTCAAGCCTCTCTTTGGCTGTGAGATAGAACTTCAGGGAAAGAGATTTTTGTTCCTTGTTAAAAGCAGAGAGGGCTACTGGAATTTGATGGAAATCCTCAATCAAAAGGAGATAAAAAATACGGAAGGGTTGGTTGTTATCCTCCTTCCTCAAGCCAAAGAAGAAAATCCGCTGGAGGATCTAGCCTTCTCTTCAAAGGAAGATTTTTACCTTGGAAGCGATTTTTTTAACTTTCAGAAAGTGTTGGCCTGGTCTCAGAGCTGCGGTTTACCCCTGGTGTGGGTGAACTCCCTGAAGTTTGTAAAAAACCCTGAGAGATTGATCCTCCTTCATGCTATACAGAAGAAAATTCCATTTCCCCCAGAAAGGGAGGCGTTAAGGAACACGGTTAAACTCTTTGGCCCAGAGCAGGAAGCCTTGGCCCTCAAGAGATTTGGTGCTCAAGTGAAGGGGGCTTTCAAAAAAACTTTTGAAGTAGCTGAGAAGTGCCGATTTTCCTTCGAGAACATCGTACCCCTTCTCCCCGAAGACCTTTTTTCCACTACTTTAAGAGATGTGGTGATGAGTAAGTTGAGGAGCTTTAAAAACCTGAGCTGGAAGGAGAGACAGCGAGCCAAGATGGAGCTCAGTGTTATCGAAAAATCAGGTTTTTCTCCTTACTTTCTGATAGTCAATGATGTAGTCCAATTTGCCCGAAAGCGAAGAATTCTTCACAACCTCAAAGGTTCGGGGGCATCATCTTTTTTGGCTTATCTTTTGGGGATTTCTCACATTGACCCCATCGAGTTTGACCTTTACTTCGAAAGATTTCTTAACAAAGGTCGGGATGATCCTCCGGATATCGACCTGGATTTTGATTCTCGAAGAAGAGGCCACGTTCTCTCTTATGTTTTGGATAAATACGGAAAGGGTAGGACAGGGGCAGCTTTTGTCTGCAGCCTGAAAAATTACCGTGCCCGCTCTGCTCTCTATGAAACAGCCCGTGCCTTTGGTATTTCCCCTGAAGAAGCCAGGTCTTTGAGTAAAAGAGTCCCCTTTTACGCTGAGTCTGGCTTTCTCAAAAAGAGCAAGCCTCTTCCTGGCTACCTGGAAGTGTGGAAGGCAGCGTCCGGCCTTACTTCTGTCTACTGCGAAAAATCACTGCACGTGGGAGGAGTCATCCTCACTCCTGCCCCTTCGAGCCGTTACCTGCCCCTTGAGGAATCAGCAAAAGGTCTTCTGATGGCTCAGTACGACCGGGACGCCGTCGAAGACCTTAAACTCATCAAACTCGACCTGCTTTCGGTGAGGGGACTGGCGGCTATTTCAGGAACCAAAGAAATGCTGAAAATTCGAAGGATTCTTACTCAGGATGCGAAGACTTATAACCTTCTCAAGAAAGCCCAGACTATAGGCTGTTTTCAGGTAGAAAGTCCGGCTATGATGAACCTCCTCCGCCGCATGAAGCCAGAGAACATTTATGAGCTGACTCAGGCTCTGGCTCTTATCAGGCCAGGCCCTACCGAAAGCGGGATGAAAGAAGTTCTTCTCCGTAGCCGGGAAGGAAGATCCGCCTTTTATGATTCACTCATGAACAAGATACTCCCCGAGTCAAAAGGGCTTCTTCTCTATGAAGAACAGGTGATGCAGGTTGCAGAGCGGGTGGCAGGGATGCCTCCTGAAGAGGGGGATTCCCTCCGTCGTTTCCTTAAAGCGAAGAAAGTTCCTCTCAAGCTCAAGAGACAATTCTTCAGAGAAGCTATCGAGAGAGGTTACGCTCAAAGAGAGATACAGAAATTATGGAAAACCATGGAAGATTTTTCTTCTTACTCATTCAATAAAGCTCACAGTGCTTCCTATGCCTCCATGGCCTACCAGGCTCTCTACTTAAAGGCCAACTATCCTCTCCACTACTTGACAGCAGTCCTTAACGCTGGCGGCGGCTACTACGGCTTGCCCGAATACATCGAGGAGGTCAAGAGACACGGGATTAAGATTTTAGGGCCTGACGTGAACAGGAGCTGCTACATGTTTGAAGTAGAGGGGAAGAATATCCGGGTTGGGTTCACCTCCATAAAGGGGTTAGCTCTGAAAACTGCAGATAAAATCATCGAAGAGAGGAAAAACGGAGAGTATCTTTCTATAGAGGACTTTCTCTCCCGTGTTTCTTTGACAAGGACAGAGCTCCTTTCTCTCATCAAAGCAGGTGTTTTCGATTCTCTCGAGCCAAGGAGGACTCGACAGATTCTCCGTTATTTCAGAGGATTGGAGGGGATGGAAGAGGTATCGGAGCTCGACACAAAGCAGAAAGAGAAGATGCTGGTTGAATCTCTCGGCTTCAACCCTGAAGGTGACTCCCTTTCTCTGTTTGAGGGGAAAAGACCCGCTCTCCGGATAAAAGATTTAGGGAATTACGTTGGTCACGAAGTGGAGCTCGTGGTCAGAGTAGTCGATGCTCGGCAGAAATCAGTAAGCAACGGCAAGAAGTACTTTTTTCTCTTTGAGGATGAGACAGGCCTCTTAGAGGGAGTAGGGGAGACGAAGTGTCTGACTTTTGGCTCTCCGCCTACCTGCTACCTAAGGGGGGAAATAAGAAAAGACGGAGGCGGAAGGCCAAAGATTTTTAACTGTTTTTTCCTAAACTCTTTTGAAAAAGGGGATAGGCTACTTTTTCATTAATGTATTTCACTAATCACTCTTTCTCAAAATCAGATACTCCTATAAAAGTGAAAAATTAGCCTGTCCCCTTTAACAGAAAAAATAATGTGTAGACCTGATCTTACACTTTTTGTTATTCTTCAAAGTTATGAGAAAAATGAAAAAACGACAGGATGAATCAGAATGAGTACCTATGTCCTGATGAAGATCCTGGAGAAGATTCCAAGAAGTTATGATAAAGGTCTGTGGCTCGTCACCCGTGGAAAGTTAGAAAAGGTCTATGATGAATTAACTCGTCACATAAAAAAGGGTGATATTGTTCTCGACCTTGGCTGCGGTACTGGAGCACTAACGCTGAGAGCTGCCAAACGAGGCGCAAAGGTAAAGGGAATAGATGTAAATCCTCGGATGCTGGATATAGCTAAATCTCACTTAAGGGAAGCAAAGCTTACTGAAAATGTTGAATTATACGATATGGGAGTGGCTGAGCTTGGAAGTGAGGAAAGGGAAAAATATGATGCTGTAACGAGTGGCTTATGCTTTTCTGAGCTGACCGAAAATGAATTTTCCTATACAATGAGCCAAGTCAAACGAATCCTCAAACCAGGAGGACTTCTCCTTGTTGGAGATGAAGTAAGACCCACAAATATTTTAAAAAAACTGTTCACCGTGATTTTAAGAATTCCTCTAAGAATAGCCACCTACTTGCTCACTCAAAATACCACGAGAGCTTTACAAGATTTGCCTGGCAGAATTCAGAGTTTTGGATTTTTAATAGAATCAATAAAATTGAATAAAAGAGAAAATTTTATTGAATTAGTTGCGAGGAAAACAAAGAAATAATACCTATGAAACTGTTCGGTTATGTTGTAATAAATATCGCTGAGACTCTGCTGAGGTTTTTACCTTTTCCCTGTAAAACTGGTTTAAGGGTAATCGGAAGTCCAGACAAAAACTCACCAGTTTTTCTTACCTGCAACTATCATTTAACTGTAGAAAGAGTAAAGAGAGCGCTGAAAGGGATGAATGCCTATCTTCTTGTAGCAAACAGCAGGGGAATAAATGTTTGGTGCGCATCTGTTGGAGGGCATTTTACTGTTCATGATGTGATTTCAGTTTTGAGGACGAGCGGAATTGAGCAACTTGTAAATCACAAAAAAGTGATACTGCCTCAGCTTGCTGCCCCAGGAGTTGAAACCACGGTAATTACGAAAAAAACAGGGTGGCATATTATCTGGGGGCCAGTGTATGCCAGAGATATTCCTCATTTTGTGAAAAATAACCTTAAAAAAGATCAGAAGATGAGAGAAGTTGAGTTTCCTTCAAAACAGCGAATAGAGATGGCTGTAGCCTGGGCTTTTCCGATTTCTCTTATCTCAGGGATCTTAGTGTTATTATTCGTACCTGAAATTCTTTTACCCCTTGTAATTCTGGTCTGGGGATTGGCGTTTGCACTTTTCATCTTTTTCCCTATTTACAGTTCATGGTTAGCTCCAGACAGAGGAAGTACAGGCCTAATGTTCATGTTGTGGGGAATCAGCATCTCTGCCCTTCTCGTTTACAGTATTGCAACAGCCAATTTCTCCTGGAAATTCTTCATTCAGTGGAGCGTTATCTCTTTCATCGTCATTTTTATTCTGAGTGTTGATTTAAATGGGAGCATTCCTGTCTTAAAGAGCGGTTTCATTGAGGAGAAGCAGTTTAAAGTTATGATAGATGAAAGCAGGTGCAAAGGCGCAGGTTTATGCGTGTACGTTTGCCCCAGGAATTGCTTTAGGTGCGACAGGTTGAAGAAGGTCCCGGTATTGGTAAATCAAGAGCGTTGTATCCACTGTGGAGCCTGTATCGTTCAGTGCCCCTTTGATGCTCTTTTTTTTGAATCTCCTGAAGGCGGGAGAATAGGACCTGAAACGGTCAGAAAATTCAAACTAAATCTCTTGGGAAAACGCCTAAGCAAGAAAGTCAGGTATTCATAACTTTTATAATGTGATTTTTTTTCTTTTCCTCTTGAATTTTAGTCTGATCACCCTCTCGAAATCACATCATTCAAGCTTGAGTCCATAGACAGTTTAAACCTAGCTTGAAATGCCCATACTGAGATGTGATAATACTCAGAAAAATCCTCAATACGAGTGGTTTGAAAGCTATTTAAAAGATTTACCTGCTGAACCTTGGAGCTTTTTTCCTTCTGATAAAAGGAAGCAGTCCTGGCTATTTCTTCTCTGGTAAAACAGAAAGAATCTTCTCGATTAATTCGGATTTATCGGGAAGCAACCTTGACTGAGGTAAACGAGGGAGAAGAATTGCCCAGTTATAGTCGGCTTTAAACACACTTTTAAATAGAGGTAAAGACTCTTCTACACGGTCCAAACTTGCAAGTGTAACCGCATGCCAGAAGACCATTTCTATATTATCGGGAGTCAGTTTTTCAGCATTACTGTACTCCCTTAGAGCTGCTTCAACATCATTATGGGCTATGTATTCATCTCCTCTATTCATGTGTTCGTAAGCACGGTGAACTTTCACCAATCTCTTCAGCTCTTTTACAGGATTAGGATGATCCTCCACTCTCAAATCGATAATTCGGTCTTTCCAGGATTGTCCTGTGGGATCACCTCTGACGACAATAATTGCGGCTGACTGGCGTCCACGGATATCGCCTCCCTCCTTTTCGGCTGCTTCTAAGGAAGCCATCAAGCGGTCGATGAGATCTCCGTTAGTGGATTTATAAGCCTCTGCCATTGCCTTCCATACCGTGTTTTTAAGCATCAAATTAGCTTGGACTGAGAACTGATCGCCGATAAAATGCCCTGCTTCACTGATACACAATTTACCTGTATGCACAGCCACTCTTCCTTGATTGTCAATCATTGCTACTTGTCTTACTTCTTTGTTAGGATCAATCTCGATTAGGGCTTTTAAAGCCTGAGGAGCAGTCTTGCCAGATTTCATCAAAGCCAATCCGAGGGGGCCGTAAGAAACTTCAACAAAGGACTGGGTTGCGACTGCTCCGACTCCAGCTTTGATCCAAGGAACGAGAGGCCCTACCGAGAACCAGTGTGACTGGACTGCTACACCCAGTTGTCCTGTTTCTGAATCCCGGGCTACGATTGAGTAGGTATGAGTAGGCCGCTTTGGGGCTTGTTCGCTCACATTTTCACTAGTGCTCAGAGATGCGCTCATAACTATAAAAGCTAAGAATAGGGAAAGTTTTTTCATATTAGACCTCCTCAAAAAATTCACTTAATGGTAGTTTAAGAATTAATAATTAAAGATGCAACAGGCATCATATTTTAAAAATTTATTTTCCTTCTTAAAGTCAAATCTTATTTTTTTTGAAATTTATTAATCTTTGGAGGAAGCATTTCCAAGTCTGTTATGATTCAAAGAGAGCATTTGGAAATGCTTTCCTCTTAAGAGGATTATTTTTCCAATCTATGATAAATATATATAAGGAAATGTAAGCAATATGGCTTAAACAGGAGGTATCAGTGGAAGTAAAAGAGGCAATACGTGAAAGGAGAGCTTACCGCTCTTTAAAACCTATAAAAATAACTGATGAATTAGTAGAGGATTTAGCCCGGAATGCTCAACTTGCTCCTTCTTGTTTCAATAATCAGCCCGCAAGGTTTGTTTTTGTCTGCGAGCAAGAAAAGTTAAAAGAGATGCATGCTGTTTTATCAAAGGGAAATGAGTGGATTCAAGATGCCTCCCTGATAATAGTGGTTTTCAGCAGAAGAGAGGATGATTGTATCATCAAGGACAGAGAGTACTACCAGTTTGATTGCGGCCTGGAAACTGCATTTCTTATCCTGCGAGCAACTGAGCTTGGCCTTGTGGCCCATCCTATAGCTGGATTCAATCCAAAAATGACGAGAGAGATACTCAGGATTCCGGAGGAATACGACGTTATCACCCTTGTTATAGTTGGAGAACATTCTGAAACCATGAATCCTACCCTCTCAGAAAAACAGGTAGAATGGGAAAAAAAGAGACCGGAGAGGTTTCCCCTTGAAAAAATTCTTCACCTCAATGGATTCAGATGAGAAAATGCTGCGGAATTGAGAGGATTAAACTCAGAGGCTAAAGCTAGATAATTATTTCCTCTGGTATTTCCCTGAGATTATAAGTAGAAGCCATGCTTCTGCAATAAGCTCCAGCATGCAGGACAGCGAGAGTGGTATCCCTCTTAGGGAGTGGCATTATTACTTCTTTCCCGAAAACATCCCCTGTTTCACACAGGTTTCCAGCTATCGTTATTTTTTCGTCCTTATCTGAGAAAACTTTCGAACAGTTTACGATGTGATGGTGAGCCTCTGTGTAAATAGCAGGCCGCGGGACTGTGTTAAACGTGCCTGCATTCACACAGGCAAAAGTGTTTTTGTAGCTTTTTTTTATGTACTCGACCTTTACGAGCAATACTCCGGCATCTCCAACCAGGTATTTTCCTGGCTCAACTGCAACACTTTTTATCCTAAGGCCAGATTTTTTTATTTTTCGGCTGATGTATTCTACATAGTGTTTTAGAGGAAAAATGTCCTGATTTTCATGGTATTTCGGTCCAAAACCACCACCAAAATCAATAAATTCGAGAAAAATTCCCGATTTTTCAATCTCTGAGCATTTCTGAATAATTTTATCCACTGCTTGTTTCACCGCATCAAAATCCTGTTTGGTCCACCCAGAACCAAGGTGCTGGTGCAATCCTACCGGGATAAATCCATAGTGCACTGCTTTTTGGAGAGCATGTATGATTTTTTTCTCTTCGATGCCGAATTTCACGGGAGTTCCATCCTGAGATTTCGCTCCGGCAGTAATTACTCTTGCGTTAAAACCTCTTCCTATTCCTGGATTCCACCTCAATGAAACTCTTATGTTTTTGTTATTAGTGCGTCTTTTCACTATTTCTTTCATGAGATCTAGCTGTTCCTCAGCATCTACATTAACAATTATGTTTCTCAGATTTAGTACATGCTCAAGGTCATTAGTGCTGACGCTTGTTCCTGTAAATATTATTTTTTTCTTAGGAAAGCCTGCTCGAAGGGCCGTGTTTACCTCTCCTGGAGAGACAGCATCTATCCAAGCTCCTTCCTCTTTTAATATTTTCAGGATATTTTGATTCGGATTCGCTTTCATGGCATAGCATATTCTAACTTCCAGAGAGGTAGTCGAAGAAAAAGCTTCAAGCAGGTCTCTATAATTCGTGAGTATTTGATTTTTGCTGTAAACGAAGAGAGGAGTCCCGTACTCCTCCGCAATTTTCGTGGCTTCCTTTTCGCCGAGATGGAGTTTCTGGCGTTTAACCTTCAAGAAGTTGCTTTCCCACCAAAGCTTTTTTGCAGAGGCTTTCATTTAGTTATTTTTGGCTTCCTGGAAGAGATCGAGCTGTCCTTGCTTCAAGTTATCTATTAATTCTTTAAGCACAGGATAGTGGCTGAGGAGAAGTTTGGGGACATCAATTTTTTCTCCGGTAAGCATGTTTTTAATTTGAAGAGCATTGGCTAAAGCCTGGCCTCGGTAATGGTTGTTGGTGATGACAAAAACCTTGTCTCCCTTATTGGATAAATCTTTTATTCTCTTCACCCATTCTTCCAGTTCTTCCTTATTGTAGAGATAATTGTAGCGTTCGTCCCGGCCTGCGCTTTCTTTGAACCAATTTTGGTAATTGCGGCCGTGTAGCCTTACATAAGAAAATTGTGAATTTGTTGTAATCGTTGTCGGTTTGATGGAATTTCGAAATATGGGTTGATCTATGTTACAAAAACAGACTTTATATTCTTCAAGCAGTTTGTAGAATTGGGGATTGCTCCAGGATGAATGTCTGACTTCAAGCGCTAAAGGAAAGTCAGAGAAGAGCTTAAACAAATTAATGAGGAAATTGTTGTTGTAACTTGTCATAGCAAATGACCAGGGGAATTGGAGCAATATAGCTGCAAGCCTATTTTTCGCTCTGAGTGGTTCAATACCCAGTTTGAAGTCGTCCACATCTTTCTGTGTAAAATCTTTTCTCTGATGGGTAAAAATCTGGTGGAGTTTAACTGAAAATAGAAAATCAGGGAAATGTTCGACTTTTTTCACCCATGAAAGAGAAATACGAATTGAAGGGGGACGGTAGAAAGTGCTGTTTATCTCGACTATATTGATGTATCGTGTGAGAAGAAAAAGTGGATGAAAATTTTTTCCTTTTTCTTTGGGATAAACAATGCCTTCCCAATCAGCATAGCTCCATCCAGCTGTTCCGATATAATAGCGGCTCATTTCTATCAAATTTTAAATGAATACGTTAAAATTCACAACATTTTCCCTATTTTTTATCTTAGAGAATTAGATATGATTTCCACCTCTTTTTCCAGAGACCTCTTTGTTAAACAGCTTTCTTATTTGCACTGAAAAAGAGATTCTTATATTAGGCAAAAAAAGATTGCTCCAAACAGCTTTTTTGATTATCATGTTTAAGACAAATCGAGGAAGTAATAGATGCGTAAAGGGTTGATTTTTTTATTGCTGAGTCTCTTTACTTTCCTTTGTTGTGATAAAAGTCAAGAGCGCCTCTATACTATCGGTATTTTTCAGGTAAACGATGCTCCCCATCTGAATGAAGCTCGGAAAGGATTAATTCATGCTTTGGAGGGCAACGGGCTTGTGGATGGCGTAAATGTCAGCCTAATAATAAAAAATGGCAAGGATGATATCGCTGCGGTGCAGAAAATTGCGCAAGATTTTGTAAGAGAAAAAGTAGATATGATGTGTACCCTTTCTACTCCCTGTCTCCAGGCTGCTTTGAACTCAACCCATATAATTCCGATTATATTTACCTCTGTCGCTAATCCCTATTTGGTTGGAGCTGGAAGATCGCCTGAAGATCATTTGAGCAATGTAACTGGGATTGCATCAACGGGGCCGATTAAGCAGAGTTTAGAATTTATAAAAAAAATACTTCCTGAGGCAAAAAGAATAGGAACTCTGTGGACTCCTTCAGAAATAAACTCAGAATACTATTTAGAGCTCTGTCGAAACGGAGCACGAGAGTTAGGATTGGAGATAGTTGCAGTACCTGTTGCTAACAAAAGTGAAGTACTCTTATCAGCTCAAATATTAGTAAATAAAAAAATAGATGCTATTTATCAAATTTCCGATAACACAATAAATGCTTCATTCGAGGCTGTGAGTAAAGCAGCTAAAGAAAACTCTATTCCTCTATTTGGCGGCTTCCCTCTTTCGACTCACCTGGGAGCATGCGCAGCTATGGGCTGGGACTTTTTTGATATGGGATACAAAACAGGAAAAATTGCTCTCAGAGTAAAAGATAACGAAAGTCCCGCACGGATCCCCATCCAGTATATGAAAAAGATAAAATTACATCTTAATTTACAAGCAGCAGAAAAGCAGGGGATTGCATTTTCTGATGAAATTATGAAGAGAGCTGACGAAATTCTTGGAATGGAGGAGAGTCCCACTGATAATTTTTAAGTTTTAATGAAGAAGCTCCTGAAGATAGCAGCCATATCTTTGCTTTTTCTCTTTGTGGGATTTGTTATCTTTTCTTTATTTCTTATCTATAATTCCCTTCCCAAGCTAAAAGGGAAGGTTACTCTTGGGGGATTATCAGCTGATGTTGAAATTATCCGGGATATGTGGGGTGTTCCTCACATTTTTGCTCAAAATGAGGAGGATCTTTTTTTTGCCTTGGGCTATGTACATGCCCAAGAAAGAATGTGGCAGATGGAGCTGACAAGACGGGCGGGTTATGGAAGGCTCTCAGAAGTATTCGGAGAGAGGGCCCTCGAAAGAGACAAGTTCTTGAGGACTTTGTGTCTGAGAGAAGCTGCCCAGAAAGATTTCGAGAAGCTTTCCCCTGAGTTGAAACAGCTACTTCTTGATTATTGCCGGGGCATTAATTCCTGGTTGAATTCAAGAAAATTAAAATGGCCTCCTGAGTTTTTGATTTTGCGCTATCGACCTCAAGACTGGAGTGTCCAGGATGTACTCATCATAAAAGAAATTATGGCCTTGCTACTTTGTATGGATTACCAGAGCGAGATTTTTAGAGCAAAATTAGTAAAAAAGTTTGGTCCTGAGAGAGCGCTTCAAATACTGGAAGAAGGAGTTGTGCTACCCTCGAACGATACACAGGAAGGGGAAATACCTGAATGGTTTTTGTCACCGAATTTTCAGGGGAGTAACAATTGGGTATTAGCAGGCTGGCGAACCGAGACCGGAAAGCCACTCCTGGCTAATGATCCTCACCTTGAAATAAGCCTTCCCTCTATTTGGTATGAGATTCATCTCAAGTGTCCTTCCTTAAACGTCATTGGTGTTTCGCTCCCCGGAACTCCAGGAGTAATCATCGGTCACAATGAATTTATCGCGTGGGGAATGACTAACTCTGGTGCAGATGTTCAGGATTTATACATCGAGAAATTAAACAGCTCTCAAGATAGCTACTTGGACAAAGAAGGATGGAAGCCTCTCAGAAAAAAAGAAGAGATGATTAGGATAAGGGGAAGAAAAGAATTTGAAAAAATCGAGGTTCTCTGGACAGAGAGAGGGCCAATTGTCTCTCCAGCAGTTGTCTCCACTCCCGTGCCGCTTTCTTTGCGATGGACTATTTATGATGGAGGGAGGACTTTAGAGGCGTTCTACCTTCTCAACAAAGCAAGGACATGGGATGAATTTATAAACGCTTTGGCTTTGTTTGATGTGCCTTCTCAGAGTTTTGTCTATGCTGATAAAGAAGGAAATATCGGTTATTATTTAAGCGGGAGCATTCCTCTGAGGCCAAAAGAGACAGCTCTTTTTCCTTTTCCTGGTTGGAAGGAAGAGGGGGATTGGAGGGGATATATAAAAGAGGAAGAACGATCTAAAATATATAATCCTGAAAGAGGGTTCATTATTACTGCCAATAATAAAGTCATTTCCGATGATTATCCCTATTACGTAAGCTCAAGTTGGCTTGCCCCATTCAGGGAAGAAAGAATTAGGGAATTAGTACTTCAAAAAGAGAAGCACACGGTGGAAACCCAGAAGGAAATCCAGAATGACATTTTATCAAAAGAGGCAGAACTTTTTTACCCGTATATCAGTAATATAAATGAGACAGATGAGGAAACGAGGGCGGTTCTTGAGATGTTTAAAGGCTGGGACTATCGCTTATCCACAGGGAGCAAAGCTGCTCTTTATAAAGTCTTTATGAATATTTTCCATGAAGAAGTTTTTAAAGATGATATTGGAGAAGATTTTAAGACCTTTGATAATATTTTTGGACTGAGGGTAGCAGGGCTTCTCAGGATCCTTTCCAATCCTTTGTCTCCTTGGTTTGATAATAAAGATACTCCCAATGTGGAAACGAGAGATGAGATCATAAGAATCAGTCTGAAAAGATCTTATGATTGGCTGAAGGAACAGTATGGCCCTGTTGAAAAATGGGATTGGACGAAGATAAATTCCATTCGCTTCAAGCATCCGTTAGGTGAAGTTCCTGTTTTGAAATTTTTTAACCGAGGTCCTTACCCTGTAGATGGAGATGCGAATACAGTAAGGGTATTTTTTATTACACAGTTGAAAAAGGATTGGGGGGCTTCTTACCGTCAAATCATTGATTTGTTTGACTTTGAAAAATCTGTTTGTGTCATCAGCTCAGGTCAGAGCGGCCATTTTCTCAGCCGCTGTTACGATGATCAGATTCCGCTCTGGCTGGAAGGCAAATACCATCCGATGCTCTTCAATCGTGATAATATTGAAGCGAATGCAGCAGAAATTTTAATGCTGAAATCCTTGCCCAGAGAATAGACAGACCTTTAAGGTTTTGTTTTGTAACTCCCTACGAGTTTCATGAAAGCAAGTATTATTGATTTTCCCAAATTCAATCTTCTTCGAGGAAAAAAGAAATGATCTGCTGGCCCTGACCCAATTGGATTGCTTTGCTCATAGCTTGGTAAGTAAGTTTGGAGGCAAGGGAGCATGATTCTTCCAGGGAATTGCCTTTGGCCATAAAACTAAGGATGCTTGAAGAAAGGAAACATCCAGTACCGTGGACCTTCTTTTTTATTTTTTTATTTTCAAACTGATGAAATTTTTTTCCGTCAAACAGGACGTCTATGACAATAGACTTGATATTAAATCCTTTAATTAAGCAAGGAATATTGGTTAAAGAAAATATTTGTTTGGCGGCTTCTTTCATATCTTCTGCATTTTTGATTTTGATTCCAGATATCAGGTTCGCTTCTTCTCGGTTTGGAGTAAGAAGGGATGCCTTACCACTGATTTTTGTAATACAGCGGTGAATAGCCTCTTTTTCTAAAAGCCATGTGCCTGAGCTGGATTTGAAGACGGGATCTACAACTTTAGGTATGTCTTTGTTTTCAGATAGGATTTTATTTACTACTTGAATATTGCTTTTGCATCCGAGCATTCCTACTTTGACTCCGGAGAAAGAAACATCCTCTTGAAGGGCCTTATACTGATTCCAGATAATATCAGAAGATATACAATGGACTTTTTTTACATCTTTCGTATTTTGTACTGTAAGCGAGGTTAAAATGCCCATCCCATGGAAGTTTAACTTTTGGAAAACTTTTAGGTCGAGTACAAGCCCAGCTCCTGATGATGGGTCAAAACCTGCGATTGATAGAAGAATTTTTTTCATTTGAATTCCTATTCTACATTTAACCTATCGAGAGGTAAATAATAAATGAATAAAAAATATCGTCAACACAATTATAGTTGTAAACATTTTTTTCCGTGATGAGAGTAATTTCTTATATGGAAGTCTTTGGGGATTGATGAAGTGACCATTTTAAAAAGGGGGCAGGCTACTTTTGTTAAAAGTTGCCTGTCCCCCTTTAAACGAAGCCATTCACAAAGGCTTTCAATATCACGGAAAAAAAGATGCTTACGATGCTTACATTATAGTTTACGACTGTAAATTGATATGCTAATATGGACATCATAGAAATGAAAGCCAGAGCACATATTTTTGTCTCAGGCCGAGTTCAAGGAGTCTTTTTTCGTGATCATACTCAAAGGTGGGCTTCATCTCTTGATTTGACAGGATGGGTGAGAAATCTGAGTGATGGCCGCGTTGAGGCAATTGCAGAAGGAGAAAGGGAGAAAATAGAAAATCTTATTAACCGTTTGAATGAAGGACCTCCCCTGTCAATAGTTGAGAAAGTAGATGTAACCTGGGAAGAATATAAAGGGGAATTCAAAGATTTTGGTATAACCTGGCCTGGTATTTTTTAAAAAGGAAATAGAGAGATTTTTACATATTTAATGTTTCATATTAAATGAGTTTGTCCCAAAGTGACGGGATTAAAAGAAGTGTTCGAAAAAGGCAGTTCCATTGTCATTGCGAGCGATCGAAGAGAGCGTGGCAATCTCATTGAAAACAAATAGATTAATGC
>JBGVTE010000115.1:0-6392 GCA_041862375.1 Candidatus Aminicenantaceae bacterium | reverse complement strand
AGCGAGGGGTCTCGAACCCCCAACCTCTGGATCCACAGTCCAGTGCTCTAACCAGTTGAGCTACGCTCACCACACATTCAGATGAATAAAATTTTCGCATCAATTGAATTCAAAGTCAATAAAAGAGGAAAGAAGCAGAAAATAGAAAGGGCAATTTTTCCCGCTTCAAACTATAAGATTCGAGTAAACGAGTTAATCTTGCTGGATTAGTAGGTTATTCTTGGCCTTCGATTAAATCTAAGACATCCGCAGAGTCACGCCATTTTTCTCTGACCTTTACATGTAAGTCAAGGAATACCTTAGTAACCAATAATTGTTCTATCTCTTGGCGTGATTGAGTTCCAATTGCTTTTATCATACGCCCTTGTTTACCGATGATAATTTTTCGATGGGAATCTTTCTCAACAAAGATGCTGGCTTTAATGTATTTTACTGGTTTTTTCTTGGCCTCATCAACTTCAGAAGAAGTTTGAGGTCTTGAACTCATTCGGTGGTCTTCCATTTTTTCTATATGAACGGCTGTGACAAAGGGAAGTTCTTTTTCGACGTGGCTGAGAAGTTTTTCTCGGATAATTTCCGATAAAAGAAACTTCTGGGATTGGTCAGAAGTTTCGTCATCAGCATAAATTTTTTCAGCAACTGGAAGAAACTCATATATCATATCTTCAAGAACATCAAGATTGGTTCCTTGAAGAGCTGAGATGGGAATTATTTCTTTAAAATCCAAAAGTTCTCTGTACTTATCTATTATGAGAAGAATTTTTTCTTTTTTTATGATGTCAACTTTGTTAATGAGTAAGAATTTGGGAGATGATATTTCCCTCAATGTTGCTATGACGAACTGGTCGCCATGGCCAAATTTCAAGGTGGAATCAATGATTAAGGTGATAAGATCACAAGTTTCCAGGGAAGAATAGACAAAATTCATCATTCTTTTATTCAATTTGTGCAGAGGTTTGTGGATGCCTGGGTTGTCGACGAAAATAATCTGTCCTTTTTGAGTGGTTTTTATTCCCAAAATACTTCTTCGTGTTGTTTGTGGCTTTTCAGAAATAATGGCTATTTTTTGGCCGAGCATTTTGTTGAGGAGCGTAGATTTTCCCACATTTGGGCGGCCAATGAGAGCTACATATCCTACTTTCATGTGTTGCTTATCTCCTTAACCTAACTTATTTCGTTTCTTTCGAAAGATTAGCAAGACCTGTTCTTCAAATGATTATTTCGATTGTCAGAATAAGGTATCGACAGCTTAGTCTTTATGCTTTTTAATCCTTAATTTTTTTACTCTTTTCTGGTCGACATCGAGAATTTCTAAGGATAATCCTTTTATTTTTATGCGTTCTCCGAGTTCTGGGAATCTTTCCAAATGATGAATTATCAGCCCGCCCACAGTGATATAAATATCCTCAGCTAAATCTATATCAAAAAGCTTCTCTATTTCTTCGACGTCCACATCACCTGAGACAATGTAGTCAAAAGGAGACACTTTTGTAATCTGAGCTTGTTCTTTATCATATTCATCCTTAATTTCTCCGACGATTTCTTCCATAAGGTCTTCCATAGTAACCAGACCTGAAACACCACCGTGTTCATCAACGACAATTGCCAGTTTTTGTTTTCTTCTTTGGAATTCTTTTAGGAGTTCTGATACCTTCATAGACTCAGGAACAAAATATGATGGTCTAATAAGGGGCTCGATTGAGTCATTCATATGTTTATCATCAGAATATTTAAGGAAATCTTTAGCAATTACGATTCCTTCAATATTGTCTACCCTCTCTCTGTAAACAGGAATACGAGAATGTTTTTCTTTTAACACCAGTCCCTTGAGCTTTTGGATTGTGGCGTTTTTACTGATGCATATCATGTCTACTCTTGGTGTCATAATTTCTCTGACTACTGTGTCGCCAAACTCAACAATACTTTTGAGAAGCGTTCCTTCATCTTTTTCTATGATTCCTTCTTCTTTAGCTTCATCGATAAAAGTTTGAATCTCTTCATCTGTAGCTTCGTGGAATTCTTCAATTTCTTTCTTTGGAGTTAATGATTTCAAGATGAGCAAAAGAGGAGCAGAAAGGTAGTAAGGGAGTTTGAAGGAAGGAAGAAAAATGGTGAGAACTTTCTTTTTATAGAGGGAGTTAAGGAGATGGGGAATCATGTCAAAGAAAATGAGGTACAGGGCTAGGGACACTATAAATAGCCAGAGAGGCCAGTATTTCGATCGAGGGAATGAAATAAAGAGATAAACCAGGAATGCGATGAGAAAGAGATTTCTTACAAAGTTTACGGATATTTTTATTTCCTCATATATTTTTAATACTTTAAGGCGGTATTCCTTTTCTTTATCCTCGAGAAATCTGCTGATAGAGATTTTTGAAGAAGTACTTAAAGCTATGTGAAAGAGTGAAAGGAGAAAAGTGCAGAGAAAGCTCAGGACGAGCCCTGCTGAAATCAATAGCTCAATATTCATTTCAGTCTCTTTCAAGCATGAGAGTTCTTATTTTTATTTCTTCTTCCTCTATTCCCTTTGAGTGCTCAAACCCTACTAGGTGGAGAAAGCCGTGGATAGCTAAAAATTCAAGCTCAGTTTCCAAGCCATATTCAAGAGAGAAGCATTGTTTAAAAGCCTGAGGAACAGAAATAATTATATCGCCGAGATAAAATTTTCCATCGATGCTTTTTTCTCTTATAGGAAAGCTCAGGACATCTGTGGGTTCGTCCTTCTTGAGATACTGGCGGTTTAGTTTTTTTATCGTCTTTGTTTCTACAAAAACTAGTGAAATTTCAGGGTTACTGAGTCTGTAATGCCTGATTAATTTTTTTAACAAACTTTTAAACTTTTTTTGATTTATCCAGTATCTTTGCTGACGATTTAAGATTTCGATCATTGGATTTCTGTTTTTTCTCAATATTTTTCTTTAGTTCAAAATCAAATCCTGGATACTCCGGTCTAGGGTGATAGATTGTATAAAGAGTAGATAGAAAGGAGGAGGCGATTGTCCTGAGCTCTTTTAATGAAAAATCGCAGTCGTCGAGTTGACCATCTTGAAGATAGTTTTCAAAAATATTCTTTATGACTCTCTTTAGATTCTCTCTCGATGGGGATGACAGACTTCGGGAAGCAGCCTCCACAGAATCTGCCAATAAAATCAGGGCAGCCTCTTTACTTTGTGGTGCAGGACCGGGATACCTGTAGCTTTCTTCCCCTACCTTATGCATCTCTGGGTCATATTTTTCCTTAGCCTTTTGGAAAAAATACCTGACTAGGGAATTCCCGTGATGGTGGGCGATAATTTCTCTTATTTTATGAGGAAGCCTCAATTTTTTTGCCAGTTCTACTCCTTCTTTGACATGGTTAATGATGACCAGAGTGCTCATGCTGGGAGTTAGGTCTTTGTGCCTATCCGGGTTTATGGTTTGATTTTCGATAAAGTATTCAGGTCGTTTTATTTTTCCTATATCATGGTAGAGAGACCCAGCTTTTACCAGCATTGTATCTAGTTTGATTTTCTCTGCAGCTTCTTCAGCCAGAGAAGCAACAATCAACGAATGATGGTATGAACCAGGAGCCTCAATGGCCATTCGTCTGAAGATTGGCAAATCCGAGTTTGTCAGCTCAAGGAGTTTTGTCTGAGTGATTATGTTAAAAATGTATTCAAACACAGGAAGGAATAGAAAAGCTACTGTGGCACCGAGGATTCCTCCCAGGAGTCCCATTATTACTTCACTCGTGAATAAATCCAATGGCCCTAATATTTCTTTTATAAGATGGATTATTATGATAACAAAGATATTGATCGGGGCTATCACGAATATCCCGGCTCTTAAAGTAGAGCTCCGTTTTTGTTTCTGGTAATATTTTATGCCATAGATTGCTGCCAGCCCTCCAAGGAAAGTAAATGTCATCAGATAGAAATTGGCTTTGAAAAGATACCCAACGAGCAGGCTATTGATGAAAGCGAAGATTATAGCGAGATGATTGGTTGTAAGAAAAGCAAAGAGAAGAACTCCGAATTGATAAGGGAATGCATACCTGTAGCTTTCAGCATGAGCAAAAAGGAAAATATTTGTATTTTGGCTGAAAATATTAGCTAAAAAAATCGATAGCTTGTAGAACAAAAGGCTGAGGAGAAGTGTGACGCCCATCATGAGAAAATTTTTCATGGCCAATCGAAATTTTAACAGTGATTTTAGATAGTACCAGAGAGAGATAAAGAGAAGTCCAAAAAGAAGGAATGTTCCTAAAAAATTAGTCAGCCAGCTTGGCTTAGCTTTAAGATTCTGATTAATTATTTTAATTTGTTTGAGAGTGTCCTCGTTGACTTCGTCTCCTTTACGAATGATGACCTTTCCCTTTTTTATAGTGTAAAAGACTGTTTCAACTCCTGCCCTTGTTTTATCTTTTCTCGCTTCTGTTTCAACTCTGTTGTAAGAAATGTTTGGCGAAATGAAGAGGTGAGAGAGAGTAATAAGTATCGATTTTTCTGATTGAGAAAGCTCTAATTTGTTTATTTCAGCCGTTAATATTTGTTTGCTTTCTTGAGTATCCAAGATATCATCAACTCTTATGTTTTTTTCGCTCTCAGGACTTTTTATCAGAGTAAGCCCTCTTTCTTGTTCTCCGTGAATGAAGAGATTCTTAGAGAGGATTATGCCTTGGTCAGAAATTTTACTGATAAGGTTGATCAGACTTTCTTCAATTTTCGGATCAAACTTGAATTTTACAAGAGAGTTTATGTCTTTTGGGGAGATTCCAATCCCGAATTTATCGAGAATATCTTTTCTAAATTGCTCTTTCCTCTTAGCAGTAATAGACTTTTCCTCGAGCCATTCTCTTCCGAGACTAAAAAATTCTCGAATTTTTTCTTCAGTATTGAGAAAGACGTTTTGGTCATGATTATATACCGGTAATACTGCTTCAACAGCTTCAATCCTTCTCTTTTCTGTTGTTTCTTTATCTTCAATGGTTAAGTCTTCTGGAGCAACAATATCTGAAGGAGCAATTTCTTCCTCTTTGAGAAGAGGAAGAGATTTTGAGGGCAAATAAGAGATGAAATAGGCAAAGATAAGAATAAAAATAAAAATAAAGATGAAGGGATTATTGATAATTTTTTGTGTGAATAACTGTTTTTTTTCTTTTTTTGGGAGGACAGGTTTAGTGTTTTGCTTTTGGGCAAGCGGTTCTGTACTTTTAAACAGTTTGATTTTTTTTGTGGAGAAGAAGTTCATTTGTTTCTTAACGATTTAGCTTCAGCCTTCTCGTAGGCCTTGATGATTTTTTGAACGAGAGGATGTCTAACGACATCTTTTTCATTGAAGTAGGTAAAGGCTATCTCTTTTATAGAAGAAAGAATACGAATTGAATGCAGGACCCCAGATTTTTTGGGCTGGGGAAGATCAATCTGAGTGATGTCTGCGGTTATAACTACTTTGGATCCAAAGCCAGAGCGAGTTAAGATCATCTTCATCTGCTCTTTAGTCGTATTCTGGGCTTCATCAACGATAATAAATGCACTATTTAAACTCCTGCCTCTCATGTATGCAAGGGGCGCAATTTCTATGATTCCCCTTTCTATAAGCCTGTTGGCTTGGTCTGATTGAGCTAAGTCGTATAGTGCATCGTAGAGAGGACGGAGATAAGGATTTATTTTTTGGTACATATCGCCAGGCAAAAAGCCTAGTTTCTCACCTGCTTCAACAGCAGGGCGGGTGAGAACAATTCGGTTGACAGTTTTATTCTGTAGAAACGAGAGGGCCATAGCCATGGCCAGGTAGGTCTTTCCTGTGCCAGCTGGTCCTATACCAAACACCAAATCATATGTTTTGATAGCTTGAATGTATTCCTGCTGGTTGAGGCTCTTTGGAGTTACTGATTTTCGCGAGAAGTTGAGAGCTTCTGAAGGGAAGAAATCCTCTAAGTGATGATCGCGGTCCTCTTCTAAAAGGTCAAGAGCAATGTGGAAATCTTCTTCTTTCAGAGCATACCCTTTTTCTGATAGGTCTTTCATTTTGTTAAAAAAATATTTAGCAAATTCTACTTTTTTTGTGTCTCCATCAATTAGGAGGTTATCGCCTCTGACAGAAAGACTGATTCCCAGTCTTTTTTCGAGCTTTTTTAGATTCTTATCTAAAACGCCAAAAAAGGCATTATTCCTTATATACGGGTGTGTGATTTTTTCCATATTAGATGATGGGGAAGGATACTTCAGACATTATTGGTAATTATAAACACCAAAATAAGGGATTTGTCAAGCGATGGGGTCCTTGTTATGCCAAATCTAAACTGTCACATTTTTCCAAATCTAAACTGTCACAAGAGGTTTTTCGGTACATCCTGATATCTTTCTTCTCTTATCTTATAACGCGCTATAACCTCCCCACCGCATTCGATT
>JBGVTE010000114.1:0-39123 GCA_041862375.1 Candidatus Aminicenantaceae bacterium | reverse complement strand
TGAAATACTAACTTAAATTTTTTAATTTTTTTGTGCTGAAAAATTAATATTATTAATATTATTCTTAATAAAATTAATTTTTTCGAGTTTGTAAATTAAAATATTTAACTGATTTGCGGCAACTGAGGACTGAAAGTCAAATTTTACTTCAAATTAAGAGATGTTCGACAATATCGAACAGATTAGTTTTTTCCTTTTGGGGACTGCAACAAATTCACTAAATTTACCTTTTGTCGTATATTTTGACATTAAATTTAACCTGTAATATGAGCTTAAAAGAGTGATTGGAAAGAATTGATAAAAGATGAAGTCATTCTGTAAACTGACATCGGCGTAAATGTTCTTTACAAATTATCTTGAGACATCGGATTTTTCCCTTCAATAATCAATCTTCTCCCCTATATTCTCTCAGTAAATTCTTCAATTAATCCTGGCATAAATGATGCACATCACTCTTCTAAATAATGAACTGGCTGGAAGAGTATTTCCAGATCGAAAAAAGATTCATCCGCGATCACCTTGAAAAGACCAAAAAGAAAACTTCACTCGAATCAATCGATAGGAGTGAAAAATGAGGAAGCTTATTTTATCATTGTTTTGTCTTTATTTTGGATTAAACTTTCTATTCTCAGTCTACGGTGACCAGGAAATTAAAAAGCTTATTGATATAGAGGGACTATGCAGCCATGGAGATGATTGGAAAGTCATAACCGAAAAGAGCTCTCCTTCCGGAGGTTCCATCAAATTATACCAAGATAAGTGGCTGATGTATTTTGTACACTGGCGCCCCCTTACCGAGGAGAAAGAAAATTTATCCATTGACTATATGCGAAAACTGATGCTCTCTTTCTGGGGACCCAATATGCCATTTACCTTAAGTGATAAGGGCGGCGAGATGAGGATAGCTGGACATAAGGCATTTTATATTGATGGAACTATATATGAAGGAAGGATTCATACAAGGTTTATTGTATGGAACTGCCCCGAGACCAAACGACAGTTTATTGCCGACTGCAATATTAACGTTGGAAGGGGGACACCGAAAGAGCTTTTAGCATTGCAAGAAAAAATAAGCTTAACAACCGTCTGCCATCCTGGTGCGAGAGGGCAAGAATTTCCTCAACTTAAGCAAAAATATACCTCTAAAGAATACAAGCTTTCCTTTTTCATCCCAGATAATTGGCGCACCAATGATTACGATCCCTTTGAATGGTTCCCAGAAGGCATGAGCGATGTGAACGGTTCCTTATGGACACTATTAACAGATTCAGAAAAATATGTAGAGCTTGTATGGGATAATATGCAAAAGGAAATAACAAGAAACTTATTTATAGATTATATTAAACGTATCAAGGGTAGCTATTTTAGGACAAAAAGCGGTACAACCTGGAAAATAATCGATATAACAATAAGGAAGATAGAGCCTAAAGATGAATATATAATTGGAGAAGGCTCTTTCTACTATTATCTTAAAAAAGAGGATAGTGAAGGCATAAGACCTTATCTCTTTAAAGCATTACTTTGGGAAAATGACGGTAAGACTTATTTCTTGTTGGCTTCATTGGCTGCATTAGAGAAATTTTGGGGAAGGTCCGTTGATTTGACTCCCAAAAGAGAAATCATCGACCGATATCTTCGAGACGAAGTCTTACCCAATGTAGAAGTATTCAACAAATCATATGAGTGACTGCATCACTTGTGATTATACATTCTGCGACTCTCTTTTCGGAAAAATAACAATAAGCTATATCGGATTTTCAAAACATTGATGCAGAGCTATAAGCGTTTTGATTTGCACAGCTAAGCTTTTGACTTAAGCTGGGCAAGATAGATTTTTCTGACATCTATGAAAAATTTCTGATATTCCTCAGTTTTATAATCTGGATAGGTCCAGCTCAAAGTTCTCACTCCTTTTTTACTAAACAGTAATTCAAGATGTGCATAAATCCCGTTTTTGAGAGGAATTCGATGGGCAAAGTCCTTTGCTGTGGCCAAGAT
This sequence comes from Candidatus Aminicenantaceae bacterium, assembly GCA_041862375.1. Classification (GTDB taxonomy): domain Bacteria; phylum Acidobacteriota; class Aminicenantia; order Aminicenantales; family Aminicenantaceae; genus WVZL01. The sequence goes on along the minus strand of JBGVTE010000114.1, from coordinate 37,125 downwards.
TAAAGCAGAAGAAGTTAAATACCCTGGATCAAGATTCACAACTCTCACAGGGGCTTTCGCTTCTTTTTTGATTACTTCTTCAAGCTTGTTGGTTTGAAGCTTTATCTCGCTTAATTTATCAGGCGGGAAAAGATTCCCAAAGCTTAAAAACTTCCTTTTTAAATCCTTTCCCATCTGTTTTTCATAGTAATCAGTAAAATCAAATTTAAATAAAGCACTTGTACGATCCACAGCTCCATAATTATTGAGAAGGTATTCTTCTGCTTTCTCGAAAATGCGCTGCTCAGAGGCAATAATTCCACAGATTAACTTAACTGGAAAAAAAGGCTTTGCCTCCGCCATTGTCTACTGATTTTGATAAAAATCTTTCTTTCTAACTACTTCATACAGCTCAAAACAATATTTGGGGCATTTTACTGTCACTATAATCCCTCCAGGCAGGCTCGGAAAAAGAATAGCAATTAATCAGACAGGAGTCAAATTGATTTAAATGTTGATTCGAAAGATTGACCTCAGTTTCTTAATTATTTATAATTCATGCGCTATGAAGTGGGTATACATAGAGGATATTCCTGAATACAAGGATAAAGAAGTTGAAATCAGAGGATGGGTCTACAAAAAGAGGTCAAGCGGCAAAATTCGCTTCCTTCTCATCAGAGATGGAACAGGAATTATCCAGGGAACAATATATAGTCCTGAAAAAGAAAGCCCTCTTTTCAAAATATTTGACACACTTACCCTGGAATCATCCGTTATTGCCAAAGGGAAAGTCAAGGAAGAAAAAAGAGCACCTGGTGGTTTTGAATTAGGCATCGAAGAAATGGAAATAATTCAGATTGCCGAAGATTATCCTATCACTCCCAAGTCCCACGGCGTTCCCTTCCTGATGGAAAACCGCCATCTCTGGCTCCGCTCTCATAAACAACACGCAATCCTTCAGATTAGGGCTGAAACTATAAGAGCAATCCGCGATTTCTTCGATGGCCGGGGATTCTACCTTATGGATACACCCATTTTAACTCCCAGCGCATGTGAAGGAACCACTACTCTGTTTGAAACTGAATATTTTGACCAGAAAGCTTATTTGAGCCAGAGCGGTCAGCTCTACAATGAAGCAACAGCCATGTCTTTCGGAAAAGTCTATTGTTTTGGCCCCACCTTCAGAGCTGAAAAATCAAAAACAAGAAAGCACCTGATTGAATTCTGGATGGTTGAACCTGAAGTTGCCTTTGCAACCTTAGATGATATTATTGAATTAGGAGAAGACTTTGTAATTTACATTGTCGAACGCATCTTAGAGAAGAAAAAGAAAGAACTTGAAATCCTGGAAAGAGATACAAAGCCCCTCGAAAGAGTGAAAAAACCTTTCCCCCGGATAACGTATGAAGAAGCCATTAAGAAAATCAAAAAGATGGGCTCTAAAATGGAATTAGGGGATGATTTCGGTGCTCCAGATGAAACATTGATTTCAGAATTATTCGACAAGCCGGTAAGTATTACTCACTTTCCTTTAAAAACAAAAGCTTTTTACATGCAGCCAGATCCTGAACGGTCTGATCTAGCTCTTTGTGTCGATATGCTTGCCTCAGAGGGATACGGAGAAATCATTGGAGGAGGACAGCGGATACATGACCATGACCTCCTTATGCAAAAAATCAAAGAGCACAACCTTCCAAAAGAGGCTTACCAGTGGTACTTGGACTTAAGAAAATATGGCTCGGTCCCCCACTCCGGGTTTGGATTGGGAATTGAGAGAACCGTTGCCTGGATCTGTAAATTAAAGCATATAAGAGAAACCATTCCTTTTCCCCGTCTTCTCTACCGTATCTATCCGTGATTGGCCACTCGCCTTTTCCAAATCTAAATAGCTTCACATTTAAGTTATTTTTCAACTCCATCAGTCTGCATAAAAGGGATACAGACGACTTTTAAAAAAGCAGCCTGTCCCTCCTTACCTGACAATTCCAAGAGTCAGTAATTCTATGCTGCTGTTGACTGTTTGCTTTTTGCTTATTACTATGTATTTATCATGAAAACCTTAGCACTCATCAGTTATGGGTGTGCCAAAAACCTTGTCGACAGCGAAATTATGCTGGGGTACCTGAACAAGGCCGGCTATACTTTTGTTTCGAATTCAGAAAAAGCAGACACAGTAATCATTAATACCTGTGGTTTTATTCAGCCTGCCAAAGAGGAAACTCTTGAGGCTCTTCAGAAAGCTGTCGACCAGAAATCAAGAGGAAAGGTAAAGCAAATTATCGCTGCTGGCTGCTTTGTTGAACGGTATAAAGACAATCTCATAAAAAAATTCCCTCAAATAGATATCTGGCTCGGAGTAAATGACTTTGACAAAATAGTCCAGGCAGTCGAGTCAAAGCCGTTTAAGAAATCAAAAAAATGCTTTCTTTACAATCATACTTCTCCCCGCTACTTTTCAACGCCGCCAGTATGGACTTACATAAAAATATCTGAAGGCTGCTCCCACGAGTGTTCCTTCTGTTCAATTCCTCTGATAAAGGGGAGCTATCGTTCTCGTACGATACCATCAATTATCCGAGAAGCAGAGCATATCGCCGCTCTGGGAGTGAAGGAGATAAACATTGTCTCCCAGGACACAACCTATTTTGGACGTGATATTGGATTGAATAAGGGATTAACTCTCCTCCTTAAAGAACTTTTAATGATAAAAGGAATCGAATGGATCCGCATACTCTATGGCTATCCTGAAGAGATAAGTGAGTCACTCCTCGAGATAATGAGAGAGAAAAAAATCTGCCCCTACCTCGACATCCCTCTTCAGCATTCTGAAACAAAAATCATTAAGAAGATGAAAAGAGCAATGAACGGGGAAAGAGCATTAAAGCTAATCAGAAAAATTCGGAAAAAAGTTCCAAGCATTGCTTTAAGGACATCCCTCGTTGTCGGCTTCCCAGGCGAAGGAAAAGAGGAATTTGATAATTTAAAAAGATTCTGTAAGAAAGCAAGGTTTGACCATCTAGGAGTCTTCACCTATTCTCAAGAAGAAGGAACTTCCTCTTTTTCCCTCGGAGACCCAGTAGAAGAAAGCGAGAAAACAAGAAGAAAAGAAGAACTAATGCAGATTCAGGCAGATATTTCTCTTAAGAATAATCATAAATACCTTAATAAGAAAATTGAAGTTCTGATTGAAGGCACTCTCAAAGAAGACCCTGAGCTTTTAGTGGGTCGAACTCAATTCCAAGCTCCTGAAATTGATGGTGTAGTCTTTATCCCTCACAAAGGGAAAATATCAAAAGTTGTTAATACAATTCAAAATGTTGAAATAATAGACTATGATACATATGATTTATACGGAAAATTAATTCGATGAAGACTATATGGAAAATACTGGCAACTTTTTTTGGAGTTGGCTTTTTCCCCATTGCACCAGGCACATTAACGAGTTTGATCATCGTTATCCTTTATAAATTTTTCCTCCACGACCTGAGCTGGCAACTTTACATTATCATTTTTATTCTCTTTTTCTTCATCGGAGTCTATGCTTCCAGCAGCTATGCTATAAGATTAAAAGAAAAAGATCCGAGAAAAATAGTTATTGATGAAGCCTGTGGCCAGCTTTTTGTACTTTTCCATATTCCTGATTCGTGGCTTCCCCTTCTTATTGGATTTTTTCTTTTCCGTCTCTTTGATATAATTAAGCCTTACCCAATAAAAAAATTTGAGTATCTTGCAAAGGGCTGGGGAATAATGATCGATGATATAATTGCAGCTGTCTATGCAGCTTTTATTCTGAATATTTACCTGCTTCTTAAATGAGACTCAACATAGAATCAAAAATTGAAATCATTGCTGTAGGGTCAGAACTTCTTACCTCATTCTTTAATGAGACTAACTCTCTCTACCTCACTCAAAGGCTGAATGATTTGGGATTTGAGGTTTCATTTAAAACTTTAGTGGGAGATGATTGGGAAAATCTTCTCCATGTAATAAAGGAAGCCCTATCCCGTTCCCATCTAATCATTGCAACAGGAGGTCTCGGTCCAACCCAAGATGATAAGACTCGAGAAGCCTTTGCAGAAGCTCTTGAGCGGAAGCTTATCTTTAAAAAAGATCTCCTCCGCACAATTGAAAAGAGGTTTGAGCGACGAGGGCTCAAAATGCCTGCTGTAAACAAGAAACAGGCATACATTATTGAAGGCGCTGAAATACTCGAAAACAAGAATGGGACTGCTCCTGGCTTGTGGTTGGATACAAACCAGAACTTAATTGTCTTGCTTCCTGGCCCTCCTCACGAACTCAAACCCATATGTGAACAGTCAATCTGGCCTCGACTAAAAAAAATCAGCAAGCTCTATGTCTTTCGTAAGGTCTTAAAAATAGCCGGATTAACTGAGTCTAAAGTAGAAACACTCATTTCAGATCTTTATCCTAAAGCTTCCCACGCCAACATCAACATATTAGCCTACCCAGGTCAGATTGAGATTCACCTTACATCTCACGACTCTAAGAGCGAGAAACAGGCAGAAAGCAGAGTCCTAAAAATAGAAGCACAAATATTAACAAGACTCGAAGATAATGTTTTTTCTACTTCTGGAGAAGAACTTGAAAAAGTGGTAGGAAACCTTCTGCGGCATTGGAATAAAACTCTGGCAGTAGCCGAATCCTGCACAGGAGGGCTTCTCAGTAACCGCATTACAAATGTTCCTGGAAGCTCGGATTACTTCCTCCAAGGGACTGTTGTTTACAGTAATGAGGCAAAAATTGACTCTTTGGGTATTCCGCTTTCTTTAATAAAGGAACATGGAGCAGTCAGTCCTAAGGTTGCTGCCGCTATGGCTGAAGCAATCAGGAAAAAAGCCGGAGCAAGTTATGGACTCGGAATAACTGGCATTGCTGGACCGACCGGAGGTTCACCTGAAAAGCAAGTAGGTTTAGTTTATATAGCCCTTGCCTCAGAGAAAGGAACGAAAGTTAAAAAAAATATTTTTCCTGGCAATAGAAAAATTATAAAATTTCAATCTAGCCAAAAGGCACTTGATATGCTGCGAAGGCATCTCCAAGAAAATGAAAAGAGTAAATAAAACCAAGGAATGATGCAATGAGAACTTTTATTGCTGTAGACCTTGACAGAGAGATAAAGAAATCCTTGTCTTCATTGATTGAAAAGCTCATTCTAAAAAGAGAAAAAATTAAGTGGGTTCAACGTCAAGGAATGCACATAACACTGAAATTTTTGGGCGAGATCGAAAAGGCGCAGATACCAGAGGTTGAAAATATTTTGAGGAATATTTCTGAAAATTTCAAATCCTTTTCTCTAAAAATCAAAGGAACGGGCTATTTCCCCCCCGAAAAGAAAAATCCTAGAGTTCTGTGGGTTGGAATAGAAGCAGATAAAACTCTTTTTGTTCTTCAGGAGCAGGTGGAGACTGAACTGGAAAAAATAGGATTTCCTCGTGAAAAACGATCATTTCATCCCCATTTAACTCTTGGAAGAGTTAAAACATTCTCATTCATTCATGAAACTATTAAAGAGCTTAAAAAATATCAAGAGGCATTTTTTGGAGAAATGATTGTAAATAAAATAACCCTTTTTCAAAGTATACTAAAACCATCAGGAGCTGAATACATCGTACTTTCTGAATACCTATTAAAATGAAGATAATTTTTCTCCTTTTTTCTTATCTTTTAGGATCTATTCCTTCCGGCTATATTCTCTTTCGGATTAGCGATAAAAAAGATATTCGTGATTTTGGAAGCGGAAGTACCGGGGCAACAAACTTGTTTCGGATTAAAGGCTGGAAATGGACTCTGCCGGCAATCATTATTGATATTCTTAAGGGAGCTTTGCCAGTTTATCTGGCATTAAGGATATTCTCTGATTTAAGATTTTCACTCTTGTGTGCGTTTCTCGCAGTGTTAGGGCACTGTTTTCCTGTCTATATCAAGTTTAGAGGCGGAAAAGGAATAGCAACTACAATGGGTGCTTACGCAGTGCTGGGCTTTAAACCTTTCCTTCTCAGTCTGGCCACCTTCTTACTCGTTATTGCGATCAGCCGTTATGTTTCCCTAGGTTCCCTATTATCTACTTTTTTCTATCCTTTTTTTGCTTTTCTTTTTCATAAAGAAGGAGAAATAATTATTTTGAGTGCTCTCCTTTTTCTCATAATCGCTCTAAGGCATTCCGGAAATATAAAACGTCTTATTGAAGGAAACGAGAGAAAACTTGGTGAAAAAGTAAAATGAGAGCAAGCATTATCGGAGGAGGCACCTGGGGAAGTGCCTTTGCTATATATCTCGGAAGACAGAAAATCAAAACTCAACTCTGGATAAGAGAAAAAGAAATTTTTAAGGAAGCTCATAGCAGCAGGGAAAATAAAGTCTTTCTGCCTGGTTTTAGCTTTCCCCCAGCAGTCTCCCTCTTCAATGATTTTGAAGAAGCACTTTATTCGGCAGATGTTGTTTTTATAGCTGTCCCTTCAAAATTCTGCCGTACAATTTATGTCAAAATTGCTCCCTTCCTCTACCCAGAGCAGATTATAGTAAGCCTTACCAAAGGAATTGAAGAAGGGACACTGAAGAGAATGAGTGAAATAATGGAGGAAGTTTTTTCTCAATTTTTCTCTTCTCGAATTGTTGTGATTTCTGGCCCGAGCTTTGCCAGAGAAGTTATTCAAGGCCACCCTACTGCCGTTGTTCTAGCCTCAAAAGACATTAAATTGGCTCGAGAAGTCCAACACTTTATATCAAGCCTATACTTCAGGGGTTATACATGTGATGATGTGGTCGGTGTGGAACTCTGCGGAGCCCTAAAAAATGTAGTCGCCATAGCTGCTGGCATCTCGGATTCACTGCAATTTGGCAGCAACTCCAAGGCAGCTTTAATCACAAGGGGCTTAGCTGAAATAACGCGGTTGGGTTTAAAACTGGGAGCAAAGCAACCAACCTTTGCAGGATTAGCAGGCATGGGAGATTTAGTGCTCACGTGCACAGGGAAATTGAGCAGGAATAGAAATATAGGTATAGAATTAGGGAAAGGGAAACGTCTGAGCGATATCACTTCCAAGATGAAAATGGTGGCTGAAGGGATATCAACCACTCTCTCTGCTCATCAGCTTTCATCGAGGGAAAAAGTGGAAATGCCAATCTGCGAACAAGTCTATCAAGTACTTTACAAAAATAAGAATCCAAAAAATGCTCTAAGAGAACTTCTCTCAAGAAAACTCAAAGAGGAATAAAAAATTATAACACAAATAAAAAGTGCTTAAGGATTGAACGGAAAGAGAGGGAAGACAATGAAATATAAAAGTATTTTTATCCTTGTACTGTGTTTAAGTTTGATGCTTTGTGCTTCTTCCCAAAAAAAACTAAAGGAAGCTCAGGAAAAAGATCCTCAATTCCAGTACAACCTTGGATTGCTCTACCTTAATAGAGGTAATGTAGACGAAGCAATCAAATATTTGAAAAAGTCACTTGCTCTAAATCCCCGTAATCACATTGCTTACAACTTCCTTGGAATTGCCTATTCTATGAAGGGAGAATTAGAGGAATCGCTGAAACATTTCAACAAATGTCTTGAGATTAATCCTAGATTTACTGATGCCCACAATAACCTTGGAATGATCTACCAACAAATGGGAATCATAGATAGGGCGGAAGAAGAGTTCTTAAAAGCAATTGCTGATAAGGACTATCCCACCAAAGAGAAACCTTACTATAATCTGGCTCGATTATTCTATATACAGGAAAAATTTAACGAAGCACTCGATTATGCTCAGAAATCGATTAAAGAAAACGCACGCTTTGCAATGGCTTATAACCTCATAGGTCTCATTTTCGAAAAGACTAACAATTTCCCTCAAGCTATAGAAAGTTATACAAGGGCATTAATTATTGTTCCAGGCGAGATAAATTTCAGCTTCAATCTGGCTGTAGCCTTTTTTTATAACAACCAATTCAGTGAAGCAAAAGAGATCTTTGAAGGCATATATAATAAAGTAACTGATCCTCAAATGAAGGAGAGAATCACCCAGTATTTAAAGATAATAAATAAGGAGTAATCCCTTACTTCATTTAGGTTCCCTCTTCCCAATCAGTTAAATATCTTTTCTGCTCCGCGGTTAGAGTGTCAATTTCTATTCCCATAGATCGGAGTTTCATACGGGCAATTTCCTCGTCAATTTCTCTTGGGACAGGGTAAACTTCTTTCTCAAATTTTCCTTTTTTCCTGAAAAGGTAAGACACACAGAGGGCTTGATTAGCAAAACTCATATCCATAACTGTGGCAGGATGCCCTTCGGCTGCGGCTAGGTTAATCAGTCGGCCTTCACCTAAAAGGTATATTTTCTTGCCGCTTTCCAGAGTATACTCTTCCACAAACTCTCTAATTTTTCTCTTTTTTCTGGATAATTCCTCTAAGACTGGTATGTCGATCTCAACATTGAAATGGCCAGAATTGGCAACAATCGCGCCATCCTTCATCTTCAAAAAATGACTGCGGGTGATTACTCTTTTATCCCCAGTTACCGTTATAAAAATATCTCCGACCTTGGCAGCTTCTTTTAGAGCCATTACCTGGAAACCATCCATCACAGCTTCGAGAGCTCGAAGGGGATCAACTTCGCAAATGATTACTTTAGCCCCGGCACCTTTTGCTCGCATTGCAACTCCCCGGCCACACCATCCATAGCCTGCAATAACAAAATTCAAACCAGCAATAAGAATATTAGTTGCCCTTAAAATTCCGTCGAGTGTACTCTGTCCTGTTCCGTAACGGTTATCAAACAGATACTTAGTATTCGCGTTGTTAACTGCTATTATGGGATAGCGAAGCACTCTCTTTTTTGCCATACTCCTCAACCGGATGACTCCCGTTGTAGTTTCCTCTGTTCCACCGATAATCTCATCTATCAATTCCTTCCTGCGAGAATGAACAGTAGTAACTAAATCAGCTCCATCATCCATGGTAATCTGTGGTCCATGGTCTAAGGCTTGATTAATATGTCTGTAATACGTCTTGTTATCTTCGCCTTTTATGGCAAAAACAGGGATTTTATACTTATTCACTAAAGCAGCAGCGACCTCATCCTGGGTGCTGAGCGGATTGGATGCGGTAAGTCGAACTTCAGCACCGCCATTCTTTAGAACCTCCATTAAGTTCCCTGTTTCACTGGTAACATGAAGGCAGGCAGAAATTCTCGCCCCCCTGAGAGGCTTTTCATTCACAAATTTTTCTTTTAAAAAGCTGAGAACAGGCATGTATCTTTCCGCCCATTCAATCTTTCTCTTTCCCTTCTCAGCAAGCTTTAAGTCTTTGACATCATGTTCCATTATCCACTCCTAGAGATAAGTTTGTTTCTTTCCTCTGGGACTCTTGGTTTGTTTAATTTACTTTATATCTTACCTTTTTTGCCCAACAAACAGGTCACGAACAACATTCTTTTTATAGCTTGCAGGATAGTTTCCTTTCTTATCAAGTAGTGTTAAATGCCTGCATCCTTTTTCAACTCTTCTGCCTTATCAATTTTCTCCCAGGTGAACTCCTTTTCATTCCGTCCAAAATGTCCGTAGCAGGCTGTTTTCTTGTATATAGGACGGAGTAAATTTAAGCTCTCAATCATTGCCTTTGGAGAGAGTTTAAAATGAGTTCTGATTAGCTCCTTGATTTTATCTTCTGAGATTTTACTTGTGCCAAAGGAATCAACCATTATTGAAACTGGATGGGAAACTCCAATAGCGTAGGCCAACTGAACTTCCAATTTATCAGCAATTCCGGCTGCAACCATATTTTTAGCGATGTAGCGGGCCATGTAAGAACCTGAACGGTCAACTTTTGAAGGGTCTTTTCCAGAAAAACAGCCTCCTCCGTGGCTTCCAACACCTCCATATGTGTCAACTATTATTTTACGCCCGGTTAGACCTGTATCAGCTAAAGGTCCTCCCTGTTCAAATCGTCCTGTTTCATTGATATAGACCTTAGTGTTTTTATCGAGCATATCAGGGGGAATAATTTCTCCAACTACCACTTTCTTTATATCTTCCCTTAAATCGCTCATTTTTACTACCCTATCATGCTGGGCTGCAATAACAATTGTTTCTATTCTCCGGGGAATATCTCCATCGTATTCCACTGTTACCTGTGACTTCCCATCTGGCCTGAGATAATTAAGAATCTTCTCTTTTCTCACGTTACCCAGACGCCTGACCAGTTTATGCGCCAACATGATAGGCATTGGCATGTATTCCTCTGTTTCGTTACAAGCAAAACCAAACATGAGTCCTTGGTCTCCTGCTCCTTGCTCATGATCTTCTGTCTCGTCGACTCCTCTTGCAATATCCTGTGATTGCTCATGAATAGAAGAGATGACACAGCAAGTCTCATAGTCAAATCCGTATTTAGCTCTGGTGTAGCCAATTTCTTTAACGGTATTCCTGACTAGCTTCTGGAAGTCGCAATAGCCATTCGTTGTTATTTCTCCGGCGATAAGGACAAGACCTGTAGTCACCAGAGCTTCACATGCTACTCTACTCTTTGGATCCTGTTTGATAAGATCATCCAATACAGCATCAGATATCTGATCACATATTTTATCCGGGTGACCTTCAGTTACTGACTCGGAAGTAAACAGATGTTTTCCTTCTTTACTCATTTTAAACTCCGCAAATGAATTAGCAGAAACAATAGCACAAAGAAAGCTTATTTTCAATACAATTAAGGGGACAGGCTACTTTTTTTAAAAATGACAATTTTTGTCTACTTGGATCAGACATTAACTTGAAATGATCCCAAGGAGAAACATTGAAGTTCTTTAATTATTTGAATAAAAAGCCAGGTCTCACGTATAGCTACCCCTTTTTAAAAAAAGTAGCCTGTCCCTTTTTTGATATTTGAATTTCTTTTATTGTTTATGATATTTTAAGTAATTGATGACAAGATTTTCAGAGCAAAAAATTAATATCGACAAAAAAGCCTTTTTAGTCTTATGCTTGACTTTCCTTCATTTCATAACAGTTACTCCAATTTTAGCTCAAAATCAGGAAGCATTTCCTCTCCCGATCTCTCAATACAGATTAAAGAATGGATTACAGGTCATCCTCTCTGAAGATCATCGTGCGCCTCTTGTATCTGTCGTTGTTGCTTATAATGTTGGCTCCATTGATGAACAGCCAGGAAAGACCGGTCTCGCTTATTTACTCGGGAATCTAATGTTCCAGGGTTCACAAAATGTAAGCCGGATGCAGCACATTACTTACATAAACAGGACTGGAGGAACGTTGAATGCTTCTACATCAGAAGATAAAACATTATACTATCAAACTGTTCCTTCAAACCAGCTCGCACTAGTGCTCTGGCTCGAATCAGACAGGATGAGATATCTCAGGATCACAGAATCTAATGTTGAAAGATCAAAAAATTCACTCATTGATGAAATTCAGCACAGAAAAGCCACAGACCTCTATCTCGACAGTTTCTTTGCTTTTGACCAGCTTATTTTCCCTGATTTTGCCTACAGCCATCCTGTCATTGGCAGCATAGAAGACATAAGAAGAATCACAGTAGAGGATGTTAAAAAATTCTACTCCACATTCTATGCCCCTAACAATGCAGTCCTCTGTGTTGTGGGAAATTTTAACCAAAGAAGGGCTGAGGAACTCATTAAAAAATATTTTGAATCTCTTCCGCAAGGAAAAGAATTGTCATCTTCCCTTATTGCCGAATCGATCGAAAAAATATCAACAGAAAAGACCTTAGAAGATTCTCTCGCTCCCCTCCCAGGCTATCACTTGGGTTTCAGAATCCCTTCTCCGTATTCAAATGATTATTACGCTTTTAAGATCTTGGAATATATCCTGCTTCGGGGCAATACTTCTCGACTCCACGAAAGGTTGTATAAAAAAGAACGAATTGTATACGATTATAGTGGAGGCATCGATAAGAGGAGAAATTATGCTGTTTTTAAGCTATTCGTTTTAGGCAGCAATGAAATTGTTTTAGACAGAAGCCGAAGAGCAATATCTTCAGAAATTGATAAGCTCAAATCAACTCCTCTTTCTGAGAAGGAGCTCACAAAATCAAAAAATATGTTTAAAATGGATTACATAAAAAAGCATAGCACAACACAAGAGAAGGCTTTATTCCTAACAGAAGCCGCCCTCTCTCAAATAGGCTTGGATGAATTAGCTGCAGAGTTGCAGAAGTATCTCGATGTAAAACCGGCAGATATAATAAGGATTACAAATAAATACTTTACCTCTGATAACAGAGTTTTTCTTTCTATAAAAATTAAATGAAGCTTACTTCTATTCTATTGATTCTTTTGATATTGGTTACTCCCCTTGCCTCTCAAGAAAGGTACAGGAAATCTCCACCTTTTCCAGAACCTCTCAAAGATTTAAATTTACCTCGAATAGAATCTGCTCCGCTATCTAATGGTCTGGATATTACAGTAGCCAAAAGAGAAAACCTTCCCATTATCAGTATTCATTTGATTATTCTAGCTGGAGAAAGCTCCACTCCTGAAAACTTGCCAGGACTTGCTACATTCACTGCGGAGATGCTCAGTAAGGGCAGTAGAAACCTTTCATCATCTGATATCGAAGAAATAGTAGAGTCAATCGGGGGTAAATTCTTAACTTCTACATCCCTCGACTATTCCTTGTTCTCATTTTCTTTCCTAGAAGAATATCTGGATGAGGCGCTTGAAGTAATGAGCAAAATGATTCTCCAACCTTCTTTTCTAAGAAGAGAAATCGATAATAAGAAAAGAACCATGTTTTATGAGTTAAGGACACAAAAACAAGATCCTGAATACTTGGCTAAAAGTCAGCTTTTTCGCCTCTTATTTCAGAATCATCCCTACAGCAGGACAGCTTTCACCGAAGATCTCATCCTCAATATAAGTCAAAAAGATATCCTTGCCTTCTATGATAAATATTACAGGCCTAACAATGCTGCGCTTATTTTAGTGGGGAATTTAAACCTTCGTACAGCTTTCAGAAAGGTCAGCCACTATTTGAATACATGGAAGAGTAGTAACTTGGAGAGCCATTTTCTCTCTCCCTCTGAGCCCTCCAGAAAAGAAAGGATTTGCCTCGTTGACCATCCTCAAGCTACAGAAACCATAATTAACATAGGCAATATAATTTTCCCTCGAAACAGCGAGGATTACTTTCCTTTTATTGTGCTCAACCAAGTTCTAGGAGGCACAACTGGGAGCCGCCTTTTTATGAATCTCAGAGAATCAAAAGGTTTTGCGTATTTTGCTTTTAGCGAGGTGAATTTATTCAGGAGCTGCGGAGTTTTCTTTATAAGAGCGAGAGTACGGCCAGAAGTCACTTACGAGTCTGTAAGAGAATGTCTTAATGAAATCGATAAAATTATAAAAGAAGAGATTACAAGTTTTGAAATCGAACAGGCAAAATCTTACTTGATAGGTAATTTCCCTCTTAAGATAGAAACTTCAGAAGATTTTTGTTTTAAAATTGCCGAGATTAAAGGATTTAACCTGGGGAATGAATATTGGAATAAATATTATGAAAATATCATGCTCACCAGCTCAGAAAAGGTTTTTGAAGTAGCTCAAAAATACCCACTTCTTACTCCTGTAGTGGTTATAGTTGCAGACAAAAGAAAGATTATTGACCATCTTAAAAACTTTGAAGAAGTGGAAGTTTATAACAATAAGGGAGAATTACAATATTCCATGACAAAAGGAGTTGAAGAATGAAATTAGTTGAATGTGTCCCCAACTTCAGCGAAGGAAGAGACAGAGAAAAACTCGATGCCATAACAAAAGAGATAGAAAAAACTCCTCAAGTCAAGCTCCTTGATGTTGATCCAGGAGAGTCAACCAACCGCACTGTTGTCACCTTTATAGGCTCTCCTGAAGGAGTCAAGGAGGCTTCATTTAAAGCAATCAAAAAGGCGGCTGAAGTTATCGATATGAGAAATCACAAGGGGGCCCATAGCCGAATCGGGGCTACTGATGTTTGCCCTTTTGTTCCCGTGACGGGAGTCACCATGGAGGACTGTATTCGAATAGCAAATGAAGTCGGAGAAAGAGTTGCACAAGAACTCGGAATTCCTGTCTACCTGTACGAAGAAGCGGCAAAAAAGCCTAAACGGAAGAACCTGGCTAATATTCGAACTGGAGAATACGAGGGTTTGCCTGAAAAGCTTAAAAATCCTGAGTGGGCGCCAGATTATGGCGAACCAGTCTTTAATCCCAAGGCTGGAGCCACAATTATCGGAGCCAGAGAATTCCTCATTGCTTATAATATAAATCTAAACACAAAAGACCGGAAGCTTGCCCAGGAAATAGCACTCAATTTGAGAGAGCTCGGAAGGGCAAAACGTGATAAAGAAGGTAATATAATTCGAGATGCTGGAGGAAAAGCAATAAAAATTCCGGGAAAATTTAAGGCAGTAAAGGCAGTAGGATGGTATATAGAGGATTACGGAATTGCACAGATATCAATAAATTTCATAAACTACAAAATCTCTCCCCCCCACCTCGTCTTCGACGAAGCCTGCAAACAAGCAGAAAAAATAGGGTTAAGAGTAACAGGAAGTGAATTGGTCGGCTTAATTCCAAAAGAAGCAATGCTGATGGCTGGAAGATATTACCTTGAGAAGCAAGATAAAAGCCCGGGCGTGCCCGAGGAAGAACTTATCAGGACAGCTGTCATTTCTCTTGGTTTAAACGATGTTGCTCCCTTTGAACCAGAAAAGAAAATTATCGAATACCAATTTCAGGAAACAGCAAATTCTCTTCTTCGCTTCAATCTCAGAGAATTTACCAACGAACTCTCATCTGATTCTCCTGCTCCAGGAGGAGGAAGCACGGCCGCTCTCTGCGGGGCTTTGTCAGCTTCTCTTACCTCTATGGTCTCGAATCTGACTGTTGGAAAAAAGGAGTACGAGAGTGTGCAAAAGAAAATAAAAGAACTGGCAGTGAAAGCTCAAGCTTTAAAGGATGAATTCTTGAAAGCCGTGGATTTGGATACGGCAGCTTTTAACAAAATTATGGACGCTTTTAAGTTGCCGAAAAAAACTAAAGAACAAAAGCAAGAGAGGGATAACGCCGTAGAGGAAGCCACAAAAGAAGCTACATTAGTTCCAATGGAAGTGCTGAAGAAAAGTATTGAAGCCTTAGAGCTGGCAAAAGAAGTTTGCTTGAAAGGGAATAAGAATTCCTTGAGCGACGCAGGCGTAGCAGCTCTCGCAGCCCAGACTGCAGCTGAAGGAGCCTACTACAACATTAAAATAAATGTACCAAACATAAACGATGAAGAATTTAAATCAAAAATATTAGAGCAAGCTACAACTCTGACAGAAAAGGCCATAAATGTCGGAAAAGAAATAAGAAAGTTTATGGAAAAAGAGTTGAAGTAAAAGTGAAAAACCTCTTGATAAGTGGTTTGCCAAGATGCGGAAAAACTACGCTCATCAAGAAAATTATTGACAATCAGTCAACGAGCGATAAATTCGGAGGCTTTATTACTGAAGAAATAAGAGAAAAAGGCGAAAGAGTCGGATTTAAAATCATTTCTTTTCCGGAAAGAGAAGAAGGCTTCCTAGCTCGCAAAGGATTTCCTTCTCGTTGTCACTTAGGAAGCTACGGCGTTAATTTTGAACACTTGGAAAAAATAGGAGTGGCTTCTATTCAAAGAGCACTTGCACTAGGAAAGATCGTCGTCGTAGATGAAATTGGAAAAATGGAACTTTTTTCAAAAAAATTTAAATACATCTTGGCTCAAGCATTGAATTCACCTCAAAAAGTCTTAGCGACCATCATGGAACGAAAAAATGAGTTTGCTGATAAGGTCAAAGGGAGATATGACGTCAAGCTTATTATTTTGAATCAAGATAATTTCCAAAATGTGTTCTATGAAGTGCAAAATTGGTTGCTAAAATAGAGATAAAGTAGGAGACATTGAAAGCTCTCATCATAATCGATATGCTCAACGATTTCCTCTCCAAAGAAGGAGCTCTCTACTGTGGTGATACTTCACGGAAGATAATTCCTTTCGTAAAGAATAAGATAGAAGAGTTTCATGAAAAAGGTGATTTAGTAATTTTTATCTGTGATGCGCATGATGAAGATGATCGAGAGTTCAAAATGTTTGAAAAACATGCTGTCGAGAACTCAAATGGTGCAGAGATTATCGAAGAGTTACCCATTTTTAAGGACGACATAATCATTAAAAAGAAAACTTTTAGTTCTTTTTTAGGCACAGGTTTAGACAAGGTATTGAAAGAATATAAAATAAGTGAAATCCATCTTCTGGGTGTCTGTACTTCTATCTGTATCATGGACACAGCAGGAGAATTGCGAAACAGACATTATCCTGTGGTAGTTTATAAAGAGGGAGTGGCTGATTTTGACCAAGAGGCTCATCAGTTTGCCCTCCGGAGAATGGATAAAGTTTACGGCGCAAAAGTGGTCTGAACAAAACTAACTTCGATTTTTTTAAATCTGAAGATAATTCCAATTTAAAGAGGGGATGTCATGAAAGAATGGATAACCAATGGAAAAAAATTAAAACTTGTAGAAGGAAATATTGTCCTCCTTGATGTTGAAGCAGTGGTTAATGCAGCAAATAAAAACTTGATTCTCGGTGGCGGTGTTGCTGGGGCAATAAGGCAATTCGGGGGCCCTACTATCCAAGAAGAATGCAACAAAATCGGTCCTATTGAAGTGGGAGAGGCAGCTCTAACAGGAGGTGGTAATTTAAAAGCAAAGTATGTAATCCATGCTGCGGGTCCTGTTTATGGCGAAGGCGATGAGGATGAAAAACTTCGAATGGCAACTTTAAACAGTTTAAGAATTGCCAGAGAGAAGACCATAAATAGTATTGCGTTTCCTGCTATCAGCGCTGGAATATTTGGGTTTCCCATCAAAAGATGTAGTGAAATAATGATAAAAGTTGCAACAGATTATCTCAGAGAAAAGGATAACGAATATCCTAAAGAGATTATTTTCTGTCTCTATGGACAAGAGGCCTACTCAGTTTTTCAGGACACTTTAGAGGAGCTGAATCCTTAAAACATCATATTAAGCTCTTCACTCTTTTGAAAACAAAAAACAGTCCGAATAAGAAAAATGCAAGGAGAACAATAGTCCCAGAAGCAGGAAAATCAAAATAGAAAGCTAAAAAGAGACCTAACACAACAGAGAGGAGTGCTACAAAGCAAGATACGATTAGAGCTACTTTAAAACTTGTTGCCACTTGAAGGGCCGCTGCCGCAGGGATAACTACGAGAGCGGCAACTAAAAGGAGTCCCACTACTTTCATCCCCAGCACGACAGTAACTGCAGTGAGCACTGCTAACAGAATATCAAGCCGGTTTACTCTTATTCCAGAAGCTTTGGCCGATTCAGAGTCAAAGGCAATGTATAAAAATTTATGGTAATTTATGAGTACAACCAGCAGAACACAGATAACAAGACCCACCGAAAGCCAGACTTCTGAAGTCTCTATTGCTAAAATCTCGCCAAAGAGATAGCTGAAAAGATCAACATTAAAATTTTGAGCAAGAGACACTATTAATATTCCAAGGGCCATCCCCACACTGCTAAGAACTCCAATAGCAGTATCTCCGTAAAGACCTGCTTTCTCCTTTAACTTCAATATTGCCAGGGCGGCAAGGATGGCGACGCACAGGGCTGCTACTAAAGGCATAATACCTAAGAATAGGCCTAAAGCAACGCCGGCAAAAGTGACGTGAGCTAAACCATGAGCGAACATGGCATCTCTTCTTAAAATAAGAAAAACACCTAAAATGGCACAAGCTATGGCAATCAAAACTCCAGAGACAAGAGCCTTCTGGACAAATCCGTAATTGAGAAAGCTTTCCATGGGAACTTTTATTAATGACGATGAGAGATTAAATGATGCCCGCCCTCCAGCATTTCTTTAAAGGCATCTGACTGACAAAAATCTTCATGTGTTCCATGATATACAAGCCTCTGATTCAAACAAGCTACCTTAGTCACATGCTTATTGACTATTCCTATATCATGAGTAATTAGAACAATAGTAATCCCTTCTTTTTTATTAAGATAACCCAGCATTTCATAGAAGCGATCTTGGATTTCAATATCCACTCCCGTGGTCGGCTCATCCAGGAAAAGGATTTTCGGCTGATTCACTATTGCCCGAGCGATAAAAACACGCTGCTGCTGTCCTCCTGATAATCTGCCAATGCGCCAATTCTTATAGGAATCCAAGCCAACCAGATTTAAAGCTCGTTGTACATCATTCTCTGCCTTACCTTTTACAGGCAGGGAAAACCTCTTGCCGGATAAAAGGGCCATTGCCACAACCTCTTTGACGGAAGCCGGGAAAAAAGGATCAATATGAGTTGCATTTTGAGGAATATAACCTATGTTTCTCCATTCCGTGAATTCCTCTAGGGATTTCTCCATAATCCAAATTTCTCCATGAGAAGGCTTCAACAAGCCCAAGATAATTTTTAGAAGAGTTGTTTTCCCCGAGCCGTTAGGTCCTATGAGGGCTAAAAAATCTCCTGAATTAATCGAAAACGTCACTTCTTTTAAGACAGGCAAGTATCCATAGCTGAAAGAAATATCTTTTACCAAAATTAAAGTCTTCTGTTCAGTGGCAGATAAGTCCATGTCTTAAGCTCTCCAAATTCTTCTCCATAATCTTCAAGAATGTTATCCCTGATTTCAATTGCTCCTTGGTAACGTTAGCTCCGGTATATAAAACAAGAGTTTCAGCACCAATTTCTCTAGCTATCACTTTTGCCAGCTCATCACTCACATAATGTTCAAAATAAATGGCATTTATATTATTCTCTTTGGCAACTTTGATCACATCGACTAACTGTTTGGGCGTTGGCTTTGAATCAGGGCTAAGACCATAGAGTGCAATTTGGTTTAAGTCGTATCTTTTAGCAAGATACCCAAAGGCGGCATGGCCGCCTAAAATAAAAGTGGCATGAGTGCAATTCCTAAGTGCCTCGCAGTATTTCTTGTCTAATTCCTGGAGTTTCTTTTTATAGCTCTTTGCATTTTCCCTGAACAGAGTCTCACCCTCCGGATCTAATTCAGAAAGGACTGCCGCAATTCTGTCCACAATGATCTGGTCATATTCAAAATCTAACCAGATATGAGGATCAATATACTTGGGTTGATGTCCATGGTTTTCTTCCTCTGACTTTTTATCTTCTTTATGACTATGCCCATCTTCATCCTCTTTAATCAAGGACAAACCTTTACTTGCTTCCAGTACTCTGAGCTTAGGACTTGCAGCGCTTTTTAATATATCATGCAGCCACAGCTCGAGAGATGCTCCAACATAAATTACAAGATCAGCAGAATAAAGTTTGATAATATCTGATGCTCTAGGCCGCCAGGTATGAATTTCTGCACCGGGAGGAAGAAGAAGACTTACCTCTCCTCTTCCTTTTACTACTGCGCTAGCAAATTCCTGTAAGGGGAAAACACTTGTTATGATTTGAATATTTTTGAAAGGCTTATTTCCTAAAGCATGAAGGCTGAAAAGACTAGAGAATGATAATAAAAAGATAAAAAAAAGAATTTTCTTTTCTCCCATGATTATTCAACTGGATAAAATCGCTCCTTCCACTCAATTTTTTTCTTAAACAGGGAGAGGCGAAAGGAATTAAGCAGAATCATCAAAGCAAGAATTACTGTGAATGGATGCAGCAAGCCATAGAAAATACTCGTCTTAAATCTTAAAGACAGAATTACTTTCATGAGAGAAATTGTCATGACTTGGAAGAGGGGAAGAGTAATGCTCTGATGTGACTCAAAAGCCCCCCAGAGAGAGAGGTAAGGATAGATAAATAAAAAATAACACGTGATTAAAATCACTGCTAAATAATGAGGCGCACTTCCTATGGCTTCATAGTTATTCTTTGAGAATCCATGCCACAGCTCTTTAAAATTAGTGTAGAACCTCACATCCATAAATTTTGTGCCATCAACAACGGTAATTTTCCCTTTGTTCTCTTTCACAAGCTTTGCCAATGCCATATCATCCACGATCTCCCTTTTTATTGTCTCATAGCCACCTAAAGATAAATAAAAATCTCTGTTGATAAACATAAAGGGGCCAATACCGAATGATATTCGAGAATCCTTAGAATAGTTTATTAGTTTGAAAGGGAGAAGGACAACCAAGGCAAAATGAATGATCGGTAAGTGAAGTTTCTCAGACCAGCTCTTAGTAATCAATCCAGGAATACAGGTGACAAAAACAGAGCTATTTCTTTGAGATGCAGCAAAAGCCGTTGATACTGAATGTCTTCTATGGACTGTATCAGCATCGGTAAAAAGAAACCACTCACCTTTTGCCATTTGAGAAAGCTGATAGCATGCCCAGTTTTTTCCATTCCAGCCTGGAGGAAGTTTTCTCCCTTTTACTACTCTTAAATTTTTTGTACTCCGGGAAATTTTCTTAACTATTGTGAAGGTTTGGTCGGTCGAGTGGTCATCAAGAACAATAATTTCTATATTAGGATAATTTTGTTTAAGAATAGAGCGTACACACTTTTCAATATTCTTCTCTTCATTCCTGGCCGGAATCAAAACAGAGACCAGAGGCAGAGGACCTTTAATTCTCCGGGATCTGGTTTTTTTGAGCATTTTGATATTTCGAAGCAAATTAAGAAAGAGAAGGAGAAGCAAAAATAAAACTAATACCTGAAGAAACTCCATATTACTCTACCAACCGGATTCCTGCTTTACTCTCCTCATGTAGGGCTCATCAATCAGTCTCTTCAGGCCCATCACAAGAAGAAAGCAAATTAAAATTAAAACTTCCCTCCACGACTTTTTAAAAACTAGCCACCAGAGGATGGGAATAGCTCCCATTCCAGTGCTTACTGCCAAATGAAAATTACGCCAGGGCATGTACATGATACCAATTATAGCCCCAGAAATCAGAATAAGGAGAGGTTCCATAGCCATAAGAAATCCCATGGCAGAGGCAGCTCCTTTCCCTCCTCTTCCTCTAAGGAAAACAGGAAAACAATGGCCCAACACAACAAACAGCCCGCAAAGCCAAATCCACCAGGGAGAAAGCCCTAGAAGGAAGCCTACTAAATAAGCCAAAGCTCCCTTCACAAAATCCAGAAAACCTGCAATTACTCCGTATTTCTTTCCGACAACATGCCATACATTTCTTCCCCCAACATTACCTTCTCCCACAATTCTTATGTCAACTCCTTTTACTATTTTAGCTACTATGTAGGAAAAAGGAATAGAACCTAAAAGATAAGAGAGAATACACCCTCCAATAATCTGAACGGTCATGTTTCTTTCTTCTTATTATATTAAATAAAGTATGTCAACTGTTCACTCGAATTTAACTACAATTTCTTTTCTCGTATAGCCATTTTCTCCCTCTTCAAAGCTGAGCATGAGCTTCTTTACTCTTCTGTCTTTGGACATAATTCTTGCTCCACTCAAAGAAACGATATTACGGGGTGTTATAATGCTTAAGTCATACATCCTTCCCCTTAATCCTTCTACGAAGATATATATTCGATCATCTCTGTAATGAGCATTTATAATTTTCAACCCTGTTGTTATATCACCAGTACGAGGAAAATGAGGAGGCGTAAATACGACTATGCCATCTTCGTACTCAATTTCTACATTAGTCTCCCTGCTTACCTCAATGAAAAGTGAACAGCGAACTTCCCCTCTCGTCTTATTAATATTGAAATCCTTTGGTTTATCGTCAACTTTTACTCTCGTAACCCGGGACCCATAACCTAATGAAGGGCTGAGATAAAGGTTATAAGGAGTATGTACTCTGGGAATAATCTGAAAGGCAATTTTATTCTCGCCTCTCTTCACGTTAAAGTGAAAAATATCCTCACCGATGCGAAAATTTCTGATCTCTACTTCCCCTATTCCACCTGGAAAACTAGGTCTGAATTCTATCTCTCTTTTTAATGCATTCCCTCTTAATCCCAAAAGTCCCCTCACAAGACATGTTATCACTGGAGATGAAGAAAAAATTTGATGAGGTACAGATTCCTCCAAGGGTGTAAATAATTCACCAGAAAAAAGCTCCGGACAGAAACCTAAGGCGTCGATAAAGGTGTTGTGAGCCAAACTCATAAGATGAGAAAAAGCTGCAAGGGATCGATCATAGTTGTATTCTGCAAGGCAGGTGTATCCGGTTAGAAAAGGCCAGACAGTTCCATAATTGTAATTTATAGGATCATAGTAATTGCTCTTTGGAGATAGAGATCGAACTCCCCAATCAGTGCTCATTTCGGAAGAGGCGAAAAGATCCAAGACATAAGCTGCTCTATCTGGAGAAAGCTGTCTGAAGAAAAGAGGCATAAAAGGCCATACAGTTATTTCTTCCAACGTCATATCGTCCACAGTCAAGGCATGAGCATAGCTATTTTTTTCCGCTACCCAGAATTTCTCTTGTAATGAATTTAAGGCAATTTTAAAAAACTTGCTTGAATCTTGTGCAAGCTTTTCTTCGCCCATGAGCTTTGCAATTTCTGAAAATGACTTGAATGCCTCAACCGACAAAGCAGCCAAATAAATATCTGATTTCGTTTTTTTCAAAAAAGCTCCGAGCTCTAGGGCAGCTAATCCAGCTACGGTGTTCTCCATGAGGCCGTCTTTATCTGTATCAGCAGAAAGAACATAATTATAAGCCTTCTTTAAAGCAGGCCAGCTCTCTTTTATAAATTCCATATCTCCAGACCACATCAGATAATCATACAGACTTACAATATAATAGGGAGTTGTTTCAGCATGATAGAAACCGTACGGATATTCCTCAAACCAGGGAATGAAGCCTGCTCCCTGGGATAACTCGTGCATGATTTTTCCATCCTTGCGTTGATTTTTCCTTATCAAGGCAAGACTTTGTCGTGTTACATCAAAGGCACCAAAACTGTTTAACGCAAAAGAATTGAAAAAAGTATCTCCTCCAAAAAACCAGGCAAAACCTGGCCTTTCGGATTTTCCTGAAAGTCCATATCCAGCTACTAATCCGCAACCGAGATGGGGATTACAGACAAAGGCTTTATCCAAAGCTACTTTTGCCCACTCGTAAGCATTATTCAACTTCTCATCAGGAGTCTTCACTGAGAGATACTCCTTTCCAAGCTTTTGGTAGTGAAGAAATCTTTCACCATAAAGCTTTTCAAATTCCTTGCTCAGCCGAGAATAGATCTCACCTGCATGATCTCGTCCCTCATGGCTGGCTGATACAATGATAGGGAAAAAATATTTTTCAGTTTTTCCAGGATCAACATATATTTTAAATTTCAGATCATCCTCAGGAAGTGAGTGGGCTGGGCCAGATGAAATCCGTTCACCAATTGGACTTCCAACGAGAGCAACATTTTTTCTGGTGCCTTCCGAAAGGACAAAATATTTTCTCTTATCATCCCAGGAACTGTACTGCCCTCCTAAACCGGCCGGCCACATAAGTTTCAGATCAGGAGTAAAGCTCACGATCATAGATAGAGGCTTCACAGTCTGGACTGACAAAAGAATTAAAACACCTGATTCTTTCAATGGAGCGAAGAGGATTTCTTCTGCGCTAAAAGAGGAATGAACATAGCGAAGGATTGTTTGATGTGGATAAACATCAATGCTTCTTGCTAGATCCCGCCCATCCAGGAGCTCATTTTCTTCCTCTTTCAAGAAATACAATCGAAAATTGTGAAGAACTTTATAAGGATAAATCCAAATTTCTAATTCGCCATTTTCTCTGCCCAGAATAGCACTCTGTCGACCAATGCTCTCACAATAGTATTGAGGCTGTACCAAACGGCCCAAGTGAAGCCCTCCCTTCTCGAGAGGAAATCTCTTGATTAAATCCTTTTCCTGTGCTCCCAGAAAATTAAACATAAAGAGAAAAGATAAAATCAAAAAAAACGTTCTCTTCAACCCTCACCTCCCCTTATTTTAAAGTTTTAACTTTCGCTCCTTCACCAACTTCAATTTCATAAATCTCAGGCATGTTAAATCCTTTCTTCTCAGCATTCTCGATTGCTTTTTTCCTGAAAAGCTCCGCGCTCTCTTTTTTTACCAATGCTATTCCTGATCCACCGAAGCCAGCTCCAGTTAAACGAGCTCCAAGACACCCTGTAAAGTCCTTTCCCGTCTCATACAACAAATCAAGCTCTGGGCAAGAGACTTCATAATCATCTCTCAAACTCTCGTGGGAGAGGAAAAGGAGCTCCCCCAGAAGAGAAAAATCATCTTCCCTTAATGCCTGTACTGCTTTCTTTACCCTCATGTTCTCGTTAATTACATGCTTAGCTCTTCTATATATAACTTCGTTCAGTCCTTTCCTCATCTCTTCCTGTGTCAAAAAATCCACTTCTTTAAAGCTTTTATGTCCCCTCTTTTTAAGGAACTGGAGAGCTTCGGCCGCTTCCTGACGCCTCTTATTGTACTCAGAAGAAGCCAAAGACCGCGATACTCGACTATCATAGACAAGAATACAAACGTTCGCCTCTGTGAAGTTGAGGGGAATAAACTCATAGCTGAGAGTCTCACAATCGAGGAAGAGAGCTTTGTCTTTCTGGCCGAGAAGAGAAATAAATTGATCCATGATGCCACATTTTACTCCTACAAAATCATTCTCTGCCTTTTGGGCCAAAAAAGCTTTCTTCTCTGAAGTAAGATTTAGTCTGAAAAGTCTATCAAGGCTGTTTATTATGCTTATCTCAAGAGCAGCAGAAGAAGAAAGGCCTGCCTCAAGGGGAATATTCCCCCATATCAGGGCATTAACACCCTTCAAGGGAAACCTTTCTCTCCCCAGGACCCAATATATTCCTCTTATGTAATCAGCCCATCTGTTTTCTTCAGATAATGTAAAACTTTCCAGAGAAAAACTATCCTTCTTCTTGAAATTTTCTGCCCAAAGAAGGACTTTCTCATCATCTCTAATTGATGCCAGAAAATAGATCCGGAGATTAACAGCTGCAGGCAGGACATACCCTTGATTATAATCAGTATGCTCTCCGATAATGTTTATTCGTCCAGGAGAAGAAGAAATAACATCGGGGGGAAGCTCATAGATTTTTTCGAATAAGGACTTTAATGATTTCTCTATCATCCGGGAGTATCTGCATTGTAAGGAAATAAAAAATGAAAAGTCAAATGTGCAAGATTTTCCTTTTCTGTGACAACTAAATTAAAGCATTTGGGAATGGATTCACTCCCGTTCAAATTTTTCTTGCATCTTTACAATTTTTATGAGATTATGTCGCCTAATTTGTGGCTATTATTATTAACTTAATTAATTATTTAAAAAATCAAAGGAGAAATAATAATGCCATCTATTTTTGAAGGATTAAAACCATCACTTATCTGGAAACATTTTGAGCAAATACTAAAAATACCCCACTGTTCGGGAAACGAAAAGGCCTTTGGAGATTATATTATTTCAACAGCAAAGAAATCGAATCTGCCTTGGAAAAGGGATAATGTGGGCAATATCGTGGTCGAAAAAAAAGCTTCACCAGGCAATGAAAATGCTGAGGTAGTCATTCTCCAAGGTCATCTGGACATGGTCGGTGAAAAAAATTCTGATGTTGAGCATGACTTCAGCACAGATGAAATCAAGGCTGAAGTTAAGGAAGGATGGATCCAGGCAAAAGGAACCACTCTTGGTTCAGATAATGGAATAGGTGTGGCAGCCGCTCTTGCCGTCATGGAAGATAGTGCACTCGAGCATGGGCCTTTAGAGTTTCTCTTCACCGTGGATGAAGAGACGGGCCTAACAGGAGCAACAAAGATTGAACCTGATTTTCTTAAAGGGAAAAAATTCCTTAACCTCGATAGTGAAGACGAAGGAACGTTTACTATAGGTTGTGCAGGGGGAGCTGATTCTGAAATAATTCTTCCTTTAACAAGAGAAAAAAGCAGTGGTGGATCACTACACAAGCTCAAAATCTACGGCCTCAGAGGAGGACACTCTGGAATTGATATTAATCAAGGAAGAGGAAATGCTATTAAATTTCTCGCACGAATGCTCTGGCAGGCGTCCAAAGAAAATGAATTTAAATTAATCAGAGCAGAAGGTGGCAACAAAAGAAATGCAATTCCCCGCGAAGCATGGGCTGAAATCCTCCTTGAGCCTGAACAGTTTGATACCCTTTCATCTTTCTTTAAAAGAGCCTATGAAAAAATCCAGGATGAGTACAAGTCTGTGGAGAAAGAAGCCAAATTTTCTCTAGAAAAAATTGAGGGAGATAAAGAGGATCCACTCTCTCCTGATTCCCAAAAAATTCTCATCAACTTGCTTTTAACCCTTCCCCATGGAGTTTTGGCCATGCATCCTGAAATAGATGATCTTGTAGAGACTTCTACTAATCTTGCTATTATCCACACTCATCAGGATCAAGCCGAAATCGTCTGCAGTAGCCGTAGCTCGGTAGCGTCAGCTTTAGAAGCAACTAGAAACATGATTTGTGCTCTAGGGGAAATTGTGGCCGCTGAAACAAAGCAACCTGAAGGGTATCCTGGCTGGGCCCCAAATC
This sequence comes from Candidatus Aminicenantaceae bacterium, assembly GCA_041862375.1. Lineage (GTDB taxonomy): Bacteria > Acidobacteriota > Aminicenantia > Aminicenantales > Aminicenantaceae > WVZL01. Next base: position 10,619 of record JBGVTE010000114.1, on the reverse strand, counting down.
TTCAATCTCCTCTCCTAAAGACCTTAAAAGAAGTCTACCAAAAAGTATTCCAGAAAGAACCAAAAGTAGAAGCTGTGCACGCTGGCCTGGAGTGCGGAATCATCGGTGAAAAATATCCTGGGATGGATATGATCTCCTTTGGCCCTACTATCGAACATCCCCACTCTCCAGAAGAAAGAGTAAACATCGCTTCTGTGGAGAGCTTTTGGAAATTTCTAACTACAGCTCTTAGAGAGCTTTCCTGATTTTAAAATACATTCAAATCACAGCGAGGAATAATCATTTCGCGGTTATGGACTCCCACCAGAGCTTTACCCTTCGCATGCCTTCATCCAAAGAAACAGCGGGCTTATAGTCTAGTTTATCTCTTGCATTAGAAATATCAAATCTCGATTTGAGTACTAAAAAATCTAAAGCTGTCCAAGATAGAACAGGCGGCTTAGAATTCAACCTGGCCAGCAAATCCATCAATAAAGCTACTACCCAAGCCACAGGATGTGCTAAAGAAAGATGGATATCTCCCTTTCCGGCTATATGGTTCAGGTGGGTAAAGAACTCTTTAGCTGTAGTGGATACATCATCAGTAACATTAAATATCTCGCCCTCTGCTTCCTTTTTTTGAGCTGCAAGGAGGATAGAATCAATGAGATTGTCAATATAAACATGAGGGAAAATGCCTCTGCCTCCTTTAACTAAAAACATAGGGTTTTTACGAGCAAAGCGCAGCGTCCTGGAAGTACACTGAGGGTCTTCAGGACCGTAGACAGGTGGAGGCCTTATGATTACTGTGGGAATTACATCACTGTGCTTTCTGACCAATTTTTCAGCTTCAGTTTTAGACCTTCGATAAGAACCTGGGAAATTTCCATAGGGATGACTTTCTTGAATAATTCCTTTTCTTCTTAAATCGAGAACGCCAATAGTGCTGATATAAATAAATTTTTTAACATGCGCCTTTATTGAAGCCCTAAGAATATTCTTGGTGCCTACATAATTAGAATGGAAAAAATTCTTATAATCTCCCCAGTCACTCGAAGCTGCAGCTACATGAAAAACAACCTGGCTTCCCATTACAGCCTTTTCAAGAGAAGAAAAATCAGTCAAGTCTCCATAACATATTTCAATATTATTTAATTCCTTCAGTTTCCTGATATCGCTCGTCTTTCGAACAAAAGCTTTTACTTCCATCCCTTTTTCTGCCATCTTCCGAATTAAATTACCTCCGATGTAGCCTGAAGCTCCGGTTACAAGGCTTTTCATTTTCTCTCTTGTCTTTAAATGTTGCGAGACAGGATAATTCCTATTACTCGAGATAATTGAAAGTCCGAAGAAGGCAGTGCTTGAAGAGATAAACAGTAAACTTCTACTGAATTCCTGCTGTCTTTCTCTTAAAAAAACTCAGCTTGCTACTGGCCAACTACTTCCCTATCATTGATTGAATGTAACTTTTTTCTGGTTGAGAAGCTTTGACAGTTCATCAAGGCCTATCTTTTTTTTCTGATAGGCTTTTAAGGCTAGACTCTTATACCTATCAGAAAGCATCACTCGCTTTTTCCCCTTTTGTAACCTGCCTTGATCAGCAATATCCCCAAAGAAAGAATCTTCATATTTATCAGAGTCAAGCTTCTGGTATTCTACAAGTTTTGAGCGAGACAGACACCCCAAGCTTTGAATGGTCTGCAGCATGTGGTAGGTGCTTACACCAAAATAGCGCTTAAGATAGATGACATCCTCAAATCTTAGCCTTGGAGATTTAATATCTTTCTCGATGATTTCTTTAACCTTTGAGGGCGGCATGAGGAACATCGCTGCAAAAGTATGAGCGAATTTTTCCCGAGGGTGGTAAAGAGAGACATATTCATCAATAAACATGTCTGGATTATCGATAATCGGGCCGCTGTTTCTATCTTTAAGGAAATGGCAGTATTCATGAGCTGCAACGAAGACCTGTTCTCCATAAGGAAGAGTACAGTTAATTAAAACGAATGAGGCTTCTTTTACCTCAAAAAAAATAAAGACTCCTGAGATCTTAAATTCTTCTGGAACGGGCTGTCTTATGACGCGGCATCCGTTTAGTTCAATAAGCGAAAAAATATTTCTAATTGGCTCATTCCCTAAACCAAGCCTTCGCCTTTCCTCATCTGCCATTCTTTCCGCTGAAATATTTTTATAAAGCGGAGCAGATTCGAGAGGACGCTCTGCAAGCTCTTCAACATAGAGGTACTCTTTACAGTATTTTTGGAATTTTCTAATCTCTTTTATTGATTTTTTGTCTAGTCTTTCGCTTCGTAGGAGGATGTCAAAAACCTCTTCCTTTTCTCTAAAAAAATAAGAAATATCCTTTTTTAGATAATCACAGAGATTTGTAAGGGTTTCAAGACTTGGTCTTCTCTTCCCCGATTCAAGTAGAGAGATATATTCACTAGAAAGGCCAACAGCCCTGCCAAATGCACCTTGAGTAAGACCTAAATCTTCTCGTGCTTTTTTGAGTTTCGTTCCCAGTATTCCCTTCATCTTTTCAGTATAAAATAAACTTTCTCACATATATATATTTAACTCTTTGATTTGTCAACATGCGAAAGGAATCTGTAATCAGCTACAACAATGAGCTCTTTATGTTTTTGATCTCACCATGAGCAAAGAAGCTGGCGAATTATTTGCAACTTGATCTGGGATCGAACCGAAAAGCAATCGTCTCAAAAACCACTCATTCGATGCTCCCATGACGATGAGATCATGCTCAGAGGCTGCCTTAACAATAGCCCGGGAAATATCGGTATCAATTACTACACAGACCTCAGCCTGAACTCCCGCTTCCTCAAGTGCGTCTTTGACAAAATCCTCAGCTATGTGTTGAAAGAGTTCTACGCTCTCACGATCAGACTCAGAACAGGAATCAGAGATCCCACGTCCAATTTGGACTTTAAGTGCAGTAATCGTAGCTCCCCATTCTGTAGCTAGTTCGTAAGCTATCTTTAATCCTAGTTTTGAATGAGACCCCCCGCTTATGGGAACTACTATACGCCTGACTTCTTTCAGACCGCGATCTTTTAGAACCAAAACATTCTCTTTTGCAATCTTCAGGACACCGGCAACACTGGTACTCTGAGTTCTTGGCATTCGAACCTCACCGCGCCAGCCCATAAGTATGAATTCAGGTTTTTCAGTATCTGCAACGCTGAGAATAGCAGATGGAATGTTGTGAGCAACGATAGAGCTTGTTCGAGCTCGAACACCATGCTCAGCGGCACGATTTGATGCAATATCTAATAGAGTATTTTTTTCATCTCGAAGCCTCTCATATTCCATGCGTCCTGCTTCCAGCGGCGTCTGCACAGGAACATTTATAACGTGTATAAAATGCAGGCGTGCTTGGTGCCTTCTCGCTAGTGCCGTACCTACCATTACCAGCGATTGTTCTGTATCAGGATTAGCCAACGGAACAAGAATCACGGGGAATTCCTCCCCTCTTGTGACCAGGTATTGCTCCGCTCTCACGACAAGAGGCTTTATGATTTTCTGCCTTAAGAGTATGTTCGAAGCACCAACCAACTGAGTTCCCTTGCGCAGAAATACAACGTACCAGATAAAACTGGCAGCGATAATAAGGTAACCAATGATGAGGGATGTCCTGCTCGTATTGATCATAACAAAAATGCAGCCCAGCAATCCCAAAATTGGCACCAAGGGAAAGAGAGGAGTTCTAAATTTGGGTTTATACCAGTCCAGATTAGCATACCTCATAATCATACTTGCCAGGGTTATGAGAGAGTAAAGAATAAGGCTCAAGAAACCCGCTACTTCGGCCAAAAGCTCAAGATGCCGCCCCATGAGTGCTAACAGGAACATCGTCAAACTACCGGTCACGATAATCGATAGGTACGGTGTTTTAAAACGAGAGTGAATCTGATTAAACCATTCTGGCATAATATGGTCCCTGCCCATAGCAAAGCTGACTCTCGAGGCTGCCATGACACTAGCATTTGCTGAGGAGACAGTGGCTAAAATTCCTCCAATAAGAATAAAAAAATACCCCACTTGGCCTCCAAGCATCTGCGCTAGCTCCATTAAAACAGTTTCTTTGGCCATGTTAGGATCACTGTAATTTCGCAATCCCAGAATACAGACGACAACAGCACAATAAACAACAGTAACAACAAGTACAGACCCGACGAGAGAAAGAGGTAAATTCCGGCCTGGATTACGAATTTCTTCGGATATAGCGGATATCTCAGCAAATCCCATGAATGTGATAAAAAGAATTGGCAGTGTTATTAGCACTCCAGTAAATCCAATCTCAGGTGGCACGAAAGGCTTGAGGTTTTGTGGATTTACGGAGAATACTGCCAGGGCGACAAACGCTAGAAGAACCAAGAGCATTAAGGCTACTATGACAATCTGTGTACCGCCGGTTTCCCGAGCACCAATGAAGTTAAGGAGGCCGAGCAATGCTGTCATTATAAGAGCAGTGACCGTAGGCGAGGTACCCAAAATATCGCTTATATAATGTCCGAATCCAATCATGTAGAAAGCTGATGCAAATACAAGGCTCAGCCAAAGGCTCCACCCTATGATTGATCCTGCTAAAGGTCCGAATGCCCGGACGACGAATAAATACCCTCCTCCGGCATAGGGCATGCCTGTAGATAGTTCGGCCATACAGAGAGCAATTAAAGTTGATACAAGACCGCAGATAACAAACGCGAGTAGAACCGCTGGCCCTGCTTTGCTGGAAGCAATCCCGGGGAGAACAAAGATGCCTGCCCCAATCATAGTGCCAACTCCTACCGACATCGCAGCACTAAAGCCTAAGTTGCGAATAAGACGCGGTTGGGAATTTGGATTGGGATTGCCAGGATTCATGAGTTCACTGTTAATGTAACTTCACAAGAAGAAAAAAAATAAGATTTCACCATTATCACAAAATCAAATCAATGTCTACTCCACGCAATTAAATACAAGCATCTCATCTACTATGATGAAAAGTAAACATGTTTATGAAGGATTGAGTATCTTACCCAATTCCTTCTTTTCCTACTTCATAGGTCTAAACTTCATATGGAATTAAGAATGCCTCCTGGGATGACTAATCTTTAGCCTTACACAGATTCTTCACTACATTATAGTATATACGAACAGCCGTTCTCAGGCTCAACTCTTTTACTCGTTCATCATTTCCATGTATTGTTCGGTAATCTTCCATAAGGTGAAACAATCGATTTAATTGATCTTTCAATGTAGTCAATTTTTATTCGCGGGTCGTCGATTATCTGCTTCAGTTTTGCCACAAACTCTGCAGGCTCCTGGTCTGGAAGGAGTCTGCAATCCAATACGGCTTCAGTTTTTCCTGGTATGACGTTCGATTTGGGAGGATTGCATGTATTGATGCTAAGATACTCTTTAAAAATCTGAACTGTCTCCATTTATTTATAGCTTATCTTGATATTTATTTTTTTTTCTTTTAGCATTAAAAAAAATTCTGATAACGAGGAATAAGATGAAAAAAAAGCTACCCATTTTATTTATTCTTCTAGGAGCGCTCCTCCTTCTCTCACTATTAAGCTGCAAAAAAAAGGAAGAAAAAAGGCCAGAAACAACCGAAATGACTCCAGTCGGCGATCTTCACGTTCTCCATGTAAGTCCCAAGGGACAAACATCTGCTCCCCATGAAGCAGAAACAATCGTGGTAATTTTCGACCAGCCTATGGTTCCTCTCGAAGCCCTTCCAGAGAAAGAGGGCCCATCTTTTCTAAAATTGGATCCTTCTTTTTCTGGTAAGCACCGGTGGATGGGAACAAGGACTTTAGCTTTCACTCCTGACAAACGCTTCCCTTATGCCACTGAAATCAAAGCCGCTATCCCTGCTGGCACCCAATCCCTCAAGGGATATACTTTGAAAAAAGATTTTACTTGGTCTTTCTCAACAATTCGTCCCCGGCTAGTGAGTCACTCTCCCCAGCATAAACAGGAATGGATCAAGCTTGACTCTCAAATTCTTCTAATTTTCAATCAGCCGGTTATTCATAAAAAGGTGGAAGAGTTCCTTTCTCTTGTAGGAGTCAGCAAAGAAGACGAAGAGACCTCTCTCGACTTCAAAATAACGTCGCCCTCAGCAAAACAGTTAAAAGAAGAAAAAATCAAAGCCTCTCCTGATGAAGTTCTTCTTCTTATCCCAGAAGAAAAATTGAAGACAGACTACACCTATTTTATAGGGCTAAAATCTGGTCTGCCCGGAAAAGAAGGCACTCTAGGAATGGAAAAAAGCCGGTTGTTTTTATTTAAAACTTTTAAGGCATTCACATTTGAAAAAATGGAATCAATTAAAAATCACAATCCACGGGATCCTCTCAAATTTCAGTTTTCTAATCCTGTAGTATATAAAAACTTCGTAGAGAGAATCCGCTTCCAACCTGAAGTCTTAATCCCTGATTATTATTCCAGTTGGGAATACGGAAATTCTACACTCTGGGTAACACTCCCCTTAGAACCTGAATCAGAATATACCCTATTCATTGAACCTGAATTGGAAGATGAATTCGGAAATAAACTGGGCAAGCAGATAGAGCTTGCATTCTCTACATCTGCCTACTCTCCATCAGTAAGTATGACTACAGGCCACGGGATCGTGGAAGCATACGGAGATTTGCGATATCCTTTCTTTGCGCTTAACACTCAAGAAGTATCTTTCCACGGGGCCAATATAAAAAAAGAAGACGTGATTCCCCTTTTAACTACGAAAAAAATATTTTGGTCTGATCAGAAGTTTTACAAAAAAAATTTCTTCCAGGTCGAAAAAGTTCTCAAACTGGAGGTTCCCAGGAATAAAAAACTAATATTCCCCATCAATCTGAAAGAACTACTGCCTGAAAAATACGGTTTTCTTTTTCTTCAGTTAGATACTCAGCTTAAAGAAAAATGGAACCGATATCCCAAAGCTTTTCTTCAAGTAACAGATCTTGGAATATCAGCCAAGTTTTCTCCGGATAATAATCTCATTTGGGTAACAGAGCTCAAGACAGGACTTCCTGTTTCCGAAGCTGAAGTAGAAATAAGGGATGATTTTAATAAAGTGCAATGGCGGGGCAAAACTGATAGCCAGGGAATTTCTAAAACTCCAGGGTGGAAACCACTGGGCATACAAAGCAAAGACAAATGGATTAAGCCACGGCAGTGGGTTTTTGTAAAACGGGGGAAAGACATTGTATTTACCTCCTCTGAATGGGGCACAGGAATATCACCTTACCGCTTTGGTATTAATTACGACTGGAACCCTCAACCGATAAAAATCCAAGGCTACATTTTCACTGAAAGAGGCATATACAGAGCCGGAGAGAAAGTTCATATCAAGGGAATTATCAGAAATAGCGAAAGGGGAGAATGGAAGCTTCCTTCAATAAAAAGCATAGAATGTGAAGTCCACGATCCTTTCCAGAAAAAGATATACAAGGATAAAATCGAACTCGACTCCTACGGATCTTTCTCCTTAGACCTTGATATATCTGAAGAAGCTTCCCTGGGTGTCTATCAAATCATGGCTAAAATTTCTCAAGAGCCGCAAGGTGAAAAAAGCACCACAGTTCATGGCTCTTTCAGAGTTGAAGCTTTTCGTCCTGCTGAATTTGAAGTTAACCTTCGCACGTCCAAAGAAAGTTATGTTTTTGGTGATGAGTATAAGGCTACAATTCGAGCCGATTATCTCTTCGGGGGACCGATGGCAGGCCAAAAAGCATCATGGCACCTGCGTCTTAATCCTTCTTACTATACTCCTCCAGGTCATAAAGGCTATATCTTTGGAAACCAGATTGACGAGTGGGACTGGGAGGAAAGCGAAAAAAGCCGGCTTCTCACTTCTGGCGAAGCCACACTGGATGCGCGAGGAAAACTCGAACTCAAAGCTAAACTTATTCCGGAAAAAGAAAAAGATTCTGCATACGCAACACTGGAGGCAACAGTTGTAGGCCCAAGCCGCCGCTCGATATCCAACCGGATTCAGACTATAGTCCACCGAGGTAGTTACTACATCGGCTTGAAGCCCAGCACAATTTTCTTAAAAAAGGGCGACGAACTCAAAGTAAATACTATTACTGTGGATCCGGAAGGATCTTTCGTTCCCGAAAGAAAAATCAGCATTAAGCTCTTAAAAAGAGAATGGCATTCCGTGAGAAAGGCGGGAATCGGAGGGAGGTTTCGCTGGATAAGCGAGAGAGAAGATAAAGAAATTGATGTCCGTCAGGTTCAATCCAAGAATGAGCCCGTACAAATTACTTTTAATCCTGAAAAATCGGGGTTTTATCTACTTTCCGCCACAGGCAAAGATAAAAAAGGTAATACAATTACAACTACAACTTATTTTTATGTAACTGGTAAAGACTATGTTCCCTGGAAAAGAGAGGATGATGATACGGTGGAGCTCGTAACAGACAGCGAGAACTACAAGCCTGGAGACGTAGCCAGAATCTTAGTGAAATCCCCTTATGAAATAACAAAAGCCCTTGTTTCTATCGAAAGAGAATTCATTGTAAACAGTCATGTAGTAAATTTACAAGGGAGCTCTAACGAGATTGAAATTCCTATAATCTCTGACTATATTCCCAATGTTTTTATCTCCGTGCTCTTAGTTCAAGGTCGGACTTCGCCAAAAGTAGCCGATCAAAATGAAGACATTGGCAAACCTTCTTTCAAGATCGGTTACGTTAAGCTGAATGTTGATCCCTCAGAGAAACGTTTAGCAATAGACATCCAAAAAGACAAACAATCATACAGACCCCGAGATAAAGTGACTGTAAATCTAAAAGTCAAGGATTTAAAAGGTGCAGGAACACAGGCCAGTATTTCCCTGGCTGCAGTCGACCTGGGAGTGCTCAATCTGATTGGATACAAAACTCCCAATCCCTTTTCACTGTTCTACAGGCAAAAACCTCTGTCTGTTCAAACATCGGAAACGAGACTGCACGTTCTGGGACAAAGAGAATATGGCGAGAAGGGAGAAGATGTTGGAGGTGGTGTTGGAGAAAGGATAAAGGCTGCTTATGCACCATCCATTACAGAAATCGAGCTTCGCGGAGATTTTAAATCAACTGCCTACTGGAATCCATCTGTTTTAACTGATGAAGATGGGAATGCTTCTGTAAGCTTCAAGCTCCCCGATAACCTCACAACATTTCGTATCATGGCCGTTGCCCAAACAAAAGATTCTCGATTTGGTAGAGCAGAATCTAATTTCAAGGTCTCAAAACCCCTGCTCCTTCAGGCAGCTCTCCCTCGATTTGCTCGCCTGGGGGATAGTTTTAAAGGCGGTGTTGTTGTCCAAAACTTCTCCTCAAAAAAAGGAGATGTTATAGTAAGTTGTGAAGCAAAAGGAATTCACATGCCTGAGAAAAACACTGATGTCCGTATTTCTCTCAATCCAGGAGAAGGAAAAGAGGTTCTTTTCCCCTTCGAAGCTAAAAAAGCAGGAAAAGCAGTGTTTACCTTCCGTGCCCGAATGGAGGAGGAAACAGATGGGCTTGAAATAACACTTCCCCTAAAAAAACCCCGGCCTACAGAAACAGTGGCGCTCTTCAATCACACCACTGAATCAACAGAAGAAAAAATCCGCATCCCGGAAAACATCTTTCCCTCTGAAAGCAAAATAGAAGTTCAAGCAGCATCCACAGCTCTCTCAGGTCTTAAAGGCTGTGTTGATTACCTGACGGACTACCCCTATCTCTGCCTCGAACAGCGCCTTTCTTCAGTCCTCCCCTACATTGTTGCTTATGATGTCATCTTGGATTTTAAGCTCAGCAAGTTTGATGCGAAAGAAATGCAAATATTTGTCAAGGATTCTATTAAAGAAATCTATAACTACCAGAAGGCTAACGGAGGCTTCGGCTTGTGGCCAGAATCCACCTATGAATCCCCTTTTCTCACCTGTTACACCACTTTTGCACTCGCTAAAGCAAGAGATGCAGGTTTCAATGTGAATAAGCAGGTGATGGAAAAGGCAGTAACATATCTTAAGAACCTGCTGCGTGGGAGGTTGGAAAAACAAAATTATCCGTACATCTCAAGAACCTGGAAAACAATTCAGGCTTTTGCTCTCTATAATCTTGCTCTCCTCAATCAACCAGAGCCTTCCTATGCTGAAAAGTTATATGAAGAAACAGAAAATCTATCCCTGTTTGGAAAGACTCTTTTACTCAAGGCGCTCAATCAAGGTAAAGGCTCGCTTCAAGCTCAGAACACTCTTCTCGAAGATTTAATGAACAAGATTAAGGTTACGCCGAGCAAAGCTCATTTCGAAGATGATGAAGGCAGAGGAGGTGGTTGGATCTACTCATCAAATACCCGCACCTCAGCATTTGTTCTTCAGAGCATGATTGAACTTGGCTATGACCATCCCCTACTCCCTGCTGTAGCCCGATGGTTGGTTGAGAAGAGAAAAACAGCACACTGGAGATCAACTCATGAAAATTTCTACGTGTTTTATGCTCTAAATGACTTTTACCGTAAGTATGAAAAAGTTGAACCTGATTTCAAAGTAGAAGTCCGTCTCGCAGGCAAACTCCTTCTTGAGGAAATCTTCAAAGCCAAGCGGGATAAAATCGTAAAAACTGAGGTCTCCTTAGCTAAATTTGAGC
>JBGVTE010000113.1:0-4959 GCA_041862375.1 Candidatus Aminicenantaceae bacterium | reverse complement strand
TGTAATTCTCTCTTTCACATCCTCTGGATCTAAACCGAAGGTTTTACTTTCTATATCTGCGAAGACTGGTTTAGCGCCAGCAAAAAGTAGGGCATTTGCTGTGGCAATGAAAGTAAAGGAAGGGACGATCGCCTCGTCCCCTTCCTTGATGTTATGTGCTAAAACGGCAGCGTGTAAAGCGCTGGTTCCAGAATTGAAAACAACAGCGTACTTTGTTCCAATGTATTCAGCGATCCTTTTTTCAAATTCTTCGCTTTGCGGACCACTTGTCCAATACATTCCCCTCTTGATTACCCCTTCCACCGCCTTGACATCCTCATCATCCCAGAATATCCTAAATAAAGGAATCTTCCAGCTCATTATGTTCATCTCCTTTGACTACATGGTAAATGCAAGGAAGCCAGGGCATAAAGATCGATTATTGATGCACACCAGGATGTTTCTTTTAAACTATGCTTCAAATACTTTTCGTTTCATATTATGTTTAGTCAAGTAAATTTCTTCCCAATATCGGGATAAATATAAATCTGTTCTAATCCTTGGTATCTCTATTTTTTCTCCCATGCATAGTCTAACGGCCAAAATATGTATATTCAAACCCCCAAAACTTGACAAGCACATACCCCCTGCAATTCTGGCATTTATTTCTGTCATTTTCGGTATTCTATTTACATCTTCTCTTGCTTGGAAAAAGAAGGGCCCGCGAAAGCTCAATTTCCCCGAAATCCTTTCCGCCATTTCATTAAGTTTTTTATTTTCTACAATTTTCCCCTTAACGGATATCCCTCCTCTAGTTTCGATCCTCTCTCGGGGTATAGAAATGATTAATTTTCCATTCATATCCGCTAGGCAGTCTACAGTATATTCTTTACCCTCAAGATATTCTTGAATAATTGGTTTCTCGATTCTTTTATAAAAAAAATCAAGCTCCTCTTTTGAATTTATTTTATAAACATTCTTTGAACCCGATCCACATCTAGGTTTCATAACAAGAGGATAATTGATGTCAATGTCTTCCTTTTTTATGAAAGATTTCGGAAGGGGAATAATACCTTTTAGTTTGTTGTAGGTCTTCCATTTGTCTCTGGTTATTTCTATTGTTTTTTGATTAGAAATTAGTACTTTGGCTCCAACATTTTCAAACTCTTTTTTCCTCTTCGAAAAATCTAGTAAAATTGTATCCAAACAAGGGATAATTACATCAATTTTTTCTTTCTTAACAATTTTTTTTAACGTTAAATAGAAGGACTCATCTTTAAAGGGAGGAACAAGGTATCCTTTATCAGAAAGGTAGAGGCCAGGGGCCAGTTCATCTATATCAGTAGATATTATTTTCATATTCTTATCTTGTCTCAACGCTTTTATTGCTGAAATCGCCATTCCAGAACTAGAAGGAGTAAGTAATACTTTAACTTCTTTCACATTTTTCACCGCGATATTCGATACAAGCGACATCTTATTTTTTCATTTTGTGACTTAGTATTTTTTCAAGATCCAATAGATTCGAAATTGTATATTCTGCTTCATATTCATTGTTTAATATTAAATTGTTGTATTCTCCATCTCCTCTTCGTATTCTTACAGTATACATTCCAATTTTCTTGCAACCAATAAAATCTTTCAGCGGATTATCCCCGATATAAATTGCTTCATTTGGCTTTATTCCAAGTTTCTTTAATGTAACTTTCAATGGCTTTACGCTTGGTTTCCATTCTTCTTTTTTATCATTTATTGTAATTACATCGAAATATTCCTTTAAATTAAGTGCAGAAACTTTCTTCTCTTGAGTTTCTTTATATCCATCGGTTACTATTCCCAATTTGAATCTACCTTTTAGTTTTTTCAAGAGTTTTCTAGCATCAGAATGAAGAGAGAGTTGGGGCTGGTGTTTTCTATAAATATTTACTAAATTTACTACTTTTTCGTTTTCTAAATTAATCTTTTTCAACAATATATCAAAATTCTTTCTTCGCAGTCCTTGTTGAAAATCGGTCTTCAGAACTTCAAAGATTTTGCTAGAGTCCAAATTGTATTTTGATGCGAGATAATTTGAAACTACCTTAAAACCACTCATTACAAATTCGTTTTCATCAAAAAGGACTCCATCTAAATCAAAAATAATAGCTTTTATCATTGAGTTTCCACACGCACTATTTTTGCTAAGATATTTACAATTTTTTCTCCTGTTTTTCCATCACCATATGGATTCTTACAAGACTTTGCTATTCGTTTAAACTCCGGAGTAAGTGCCCTCTTCAGAGCCACTATTATTTCTTTTCGATCATATCCAACATCGATGACATTTTCTGCTCTTTCCCTACCTTCCTGTCTTGTACCTATGTTAACAACAGGTAACCCAAAGGATGGTGCCTCTATAATTCCAGCACTTGAATTGCCAACCATTACGTCGGCCACATTCATGAGTCCAAGATGTGATGCGTAAGGAACATTTCTATAGATCTGTACAAATGGTACGTTCTTAGATTCATTTATTACCCTAAGCATTCTTCTTCCACCTGCATCTGCATTTGGGTTAATAACAATTGTTTGCATGCCCATTTCTACTACAGCCTCCATGGTCTCTCTCATCTGATCTCCTGATTCTTCAACTTCTGTCGTCACTGGATGCTGAGAAACCAGTATTATGGATTTAGTTAAATCAAGGTGGAATTTTCTTGCAATTTCTTTAGGTTTAGCGAATTCTTTATTTCTTATTGCATCTAAATCAGGAGCACCAACTACGTAAACAGAAGAGGGTTTCGCACCTAGAGCGATAACCCTCTCAGCGCTCTTTTTGTTAGGAGTAAAGTGTATGTCGGAGAATATGGTAATGGCGTCTCGTAGACGATCATCGATAGATCCAGAAACATATCCACCCCCGACGTGTATTACGGGTATGTTCATATGGGCCCCAGCAATACTAGCTGCCAACATCTCGCCTCGATCACCAAGAACCAAAATAAAATCATGTTTTTTCTTCCTTAAGATTTTTGTAATGCCTGTTATACACCTAGCTAAAGCTTCAGCCATTGCTGCTCCAGTATCATGCAATGGAAGTGCTTGTATTTTTGAATCAATTTTAAATCCATCTCTTTCTATTTCCCTTATGGTGTACCCAAACTCTTGTGATAAGTGCATTCCCGTGACGATCAATGAAAGCTTTAGACTAGATTGTTTTTCTATTAGGTGTAATGTTGAACGCATTCGCCCATACTCTGCACGTGATCCTGTTACATAAACAATTTTTTTCACGCCATGCATCTTGTCATTCCATCATCAGCTTTGGTTACCACAGCTATTTTTCCTCATATTATCACACGAGTTTCTCAAAGGTCATCAATTCATCAGGCTTAATATCCTTTTTCGCTTTTTTTCCGATGACTTCATTCAGGTATTTTGGTTCAATTCCAACACCTGGTCTTTTAAAATCCAGCATATTTTCAGTGATGACTGTGCCCTTTGGAATTTCTACCTTTGCCACTATGCTTCTTCTTACAATTTTTTTGATTCTTTCCTCGTCCTCTATGGGCTTCTTTATTCCGTCACCCAAAGCTTGTTCTATATCCCTAATCGATCTTATCATATCTTTTAATTCATCTGGCTCCAAAGACGCCTTATGATCTGGCCCTGGCAAAGTCCTATCCAGAGTAAAATGTTTCTCAACGAGTACAGCACCCAATGTAGCTGCGGCTATTGATATTGTGATTCCAAGCGTATGGTCGGAAAAGCCGACTGGAAGCTTAAACCTGTGCCTTAAAGTTTCTATGATCCTTAAATTTGCATCCTCTATTTTTGCTGGATAACTGGTTATGCAATGAAGTAAAACAACGTCTTCTACTCCTTTTTCTCTAAAGACCTCCAAAGCGTCTTCTATTTCATCTAATGTGCTCATGCCCGTCGATAGAATAATGGGCTTCTTTTTTTCGGCTATATATTTGAGCAAAGGGAAGTCGGTTATTTCTCCAGATGCAACCTTGAATGCTGGAACTCCTAAATCATCTAACAAATCAACGCTGTCTTTGTCAAACGCTGAAGACAAAAAAATAATATTATTTTTCTCAGCGTAGTTGAATAATTCTTTAAATTCTTCGTCTTTAAGCTCCAACTTTCTTATCATGTTATACTGCGACTCACTTAGAGCAGTAATTTCCTTCTGATATTTTGCTTTTCCGGCATATTTTGTAACAACCTTTTCCGTTTTGAAAGCTTGGAATTTCACAGCATCTGCCCCAGCATCCTTTGAAACATCGATCAATTTCTTGGCTAATCTAACGTCGCCATTATGATTTACACCAGCTTCTGCTATTATGAAGCATGGTTCATCCTCCCCGATGTGTCTGTCGCCTAATTTTATTTTCTTCATTTTTCTTTCCTTTTTTTGTTTAATGTGATATCGAATTTTCGATTTAATAACAGCACTGTCCTTCTAATTGTCTGTTTATAGCCGTACTTTTGGATATGTGGCAAAATTACACGCAAAAAGTCCTTTACGAGACGGAGGAGGGGGTACTTCCTTTTTTGATACACCCAAATTGCACTCTCAGTTTCCCATTTAAGTCGATAAAAATCTTCATCATCAAATTCGGTAAAATTCACTAAGGGACGTGTTCCATCTTGCATATAGCCAGCTGATAGCTGTTCCAAATATTTTTCTTCATCTTTTATTAATCCTCTTTTCAATGAATAATAATATAACTCCGCTCCCGGTAAGGGTGTTGTGGTGGAAAGACCCCCCAGAGGCAAAACGTGAGGGAGTTTTTTAACAAATTCTACTGTTTCTTGTAAGGTTTTCCTTGTCTCTCCAGGATACCCATACATCATTTGCATAATTGGGTATATTCCTACATTAACCGCGTCTTTAAGGGCTTTTTCAGCTTGTTCAACAGTTACTTGTTTGTTCATGTTGTTCAAAAGAGTTTGGCTTCCTGATTCGATGCCATACCCTTTTGCCACACAGCC
>JBGVTE010000112.1:0-42148 GCA_041862375.1 Candidatus Aminicenantaceae bacterium | reverse complement strand
GAGGGAGAGCACCGGCCTTTTAAGCCGGGTGTCGCTGGTTCGAGTCCAGCACGGCTCACCATTCCTCAGCGCCCCTGTCGTCTAGCTTGGTCTAGGACATCGCCCTTTCAAGGCGGCAACACGGGTTCAAATCCCGTCGGGGGCGCTTTTTTTTAATAATTAAGCTCATAACCATACGTTTAAATGTGGGATGCTTTATTTCTTGCGAGATGGATCAGCAAATACTTCATAGACATTGTAAAGTGCGGATATTTCTTGTTCTAGTTTTGAAAATTCTATCAGATGCTTTCTGCATCCTCTTCTGGAGCAGATTTGAACTTGACCTCCATTTAATAATTCGAAAAAAGTCATCGGACCTTTGCACTTATCACATAAATTTTTAGTTAAAAGAGAAGAGTCACAGAAGGGGCAAAAAAATAGAATAAGCTCATCCGTGGGAACATTTATTTCGGAGCTAATATTATAACTCCCGTAAATCTGACTCAAATACAGGATTCCACGCATGTTACGATGCTGAATAACAACTTTGATACTAGGCAAGCCATCTATTGTCGTCTTCTCATCCATAAAACTTTTTTTGCAGTAAGGACATTTTACATTTATTTTTAATTTATCCATTTTTTCACCTTTTTTTATTTTATGTATATCTTTAATAGCCAGTTTTTGATAAGACTTTTAGCTCGATAGCTTCAACCTTTCGGTAGACTTGATTGAACGGTAAGTGCTTTCTATTTACTGTTAATAAATGTTTTATGGGAATATTAAAGAGTCTCTCATTTTCTTCCAAATAGGGAAGAATAAGTTCCCAATCTTTCTCAGTTATTTTGGCGAGCCTTCCTCCGTTGAGCTGGCCCTCTTCAACTCTTGAATGTGGATCGCGGATGTAGATAGCCCCTCCAGAAGCAAGTGAAAAGAGATTTCCGCCAGGGTATGGCGTTTCTAATTCAGTAAGACTGCCTTTTTCATCGAAAGTAAGGCCATTAAGAATTACAAATCCTCCCCCCTCAAAGGGATTTCCAGCCATGAAAGATTCAGCCAGGTAGTCAAGGCATGTGCCGTTTATTACAACTCTTGGTGCACCCACCGCATTTATTAATGGTCTTCCAGCAGCATTTCCAAGCACATAGACTTCACCACCTTTTGCCCCGTACATAAAAGTCTGTCCCGCATCGCCATAGATGACGAGTTTTCCGCTTTTCATGATCTGTGCTACTTGATCCTGGACATTTTCATGAACGAAGATTTCAGCTCCGTCAAGACCTGAAGCAAGATAGTCGCCTGAACTTCCATAGATATCAATTCGGATATCCTTTGATCCCGGCCCCAATCCACATCCACAGAATCTCTGGCCGCGCCAGTTAAATGTAATGAGATTTTTCCATCCCATTAGGTAAGCCTTCTGGATAAACCTGGAGATTGACTGAGTCCCCTCCGAAGGGAAATTTTCACAGTCAATCACCAGAACATCTTGGTGACTCTTTGGTATAGACAACGAATCTTTTCTCTCCCAGTCTGTATAGTGGAAGCGGAATGCTGGCTTGTGCTGGGAGGCTAATGATGAAAAGATTTCGTTCAGGTGTTTTTCAGCATTTGTTATGGCATATGCTCTATCTCTAATCGGGACTCTCCACCTATGGTCGATTACTTTAGTGATCTTTGTTATTTTTTCTGATAAATAAGTATCTACCTTAAGGGTTTGTGTTAACAGTTGGACAGGTGGGCAGTCATGTTCTTTGTTTGTTGAGATTCTTTGACCAAATTTATCGGTGACAGCTAATTCCTTTCCTTTAACAGTAAAGATAAATGCCCCTCCATCTGTATAGCTTCCGCCCCTTGCATTCCAGTAGGTGTCGGCATAGGGCAAAAATCTTTTATCTTCCTGATGCAAGCTCCGCAATGTGGCATCTATTGCTTGCTTTTCGCTGGCCACAATACCGATTTGCGCTCCATTTTCCTGGAGAGCAAAAACTTGTGGTCTCAGCATCGATGTATCTGTGATTCCCAAGAGCTGGAAGCTCTTTTGGTTCACGTTTGTTCGGCCGATTATAAAAAACCATGGGCCATCAGGAGAACTGTGAATATGGGATGTTTGGATAGCGCGGTATATCTTTTTTTTCGCCTCTGGCAGCAGATGAAAATCTCTTTCTGTGGTGGGAGCCATAGCTTCGATGATATATTCTAGCGGATACTCATAGGTCCTGATAAGCAGGTCAAAGAGAAGCGCTGAGACTTCTGTATCAGTCAGGAAGAGAGGATAGATATTCCGCTGACTGAGGTATTCAGTTATTGAATAATAATTAGCAAAATCTCCATTATGAACTAATGCTTCGTCCATTCCCATAAAAGGATGAGCTCCACCTGGGTGCCAGACTTTTCCTTTCGTGGGATATCTCTGGTGTCCAATCCAAATATGAGCTCTCAAGTTTTCAATGTTGTAATACTCTATTGCTTGTTCTGCATAACCTACGATTTTCAGAATGATCATGTTACGGCCGTGGGAGAGAACAAATGCCCTTTTTTCCCCGAGAGATGTGTAGAATTTTTTATTTAAATTATATGTATTTTGATAGATGAATTCGTCCTCAACTCCCCTTCTGCTAAGAGTATTTAAATCGTTCTCACAAATAAATTGATTAAGCATTTCATCTTTAGCTCGGCAAAAGTACCTCCATACTTCTGGAGGTTGGATGTCCAAGCCATCAATAATCTGATGATCTTCGAGGGTTGAAACTTTATAAGAAGAGTTAACAGCGAGGGGAGAAAAAATGAATTCTTCTTCTACTTGTTTTCTTACATTTGAATCAAGATAGGCTATCTGAATTAAGTAATCTTTTTCAAGTGTTTCTTTACTCACTCCGAGCTGACTCGCTTCGAGTCCAAAGGCTGCAATCCCTCCGCCTTTGCTATTTCCTCGATTGTGCATCTGAACCAGAGCCCGCATGATGTGTTTACTTGAGATTTTTTCGTTGCAGGCTAATCCGATAACTCCACAGCCTCCCTCCACTTCAACTTTTTTGAGATTATGGGGCGGTGCCAGCTTTTTTCGCGATTCAATTAATGCCAATACTTCCTCATTTTTCATCAATATTCCTCAAGAGATCCGTCCGACCTCTTAATTGCTTTATGTCTTTTAGCCCGAGCTGATAAAGAAGCATTTTTAATTGCTTTTGCCACGATGCATAGAGGTTGATAATCCTTTGGGCTCCCCAAGAAGGATCGATTTGATTTTCGAGCTCTGGATCAGTTGTTGCAATACCCCGGGGGCATCCTCTCCCGCTCTCGCAGTTGCCGCAGCGGACACATCCCAGAGCAACTAATTCTGATGTTCCTATTACTGCACCATCTGCTCCAAGTGCAATTGCTTTAGCTATGTCAAAGGCATTCCTGATCCCTCCGCTGGCCATAAGTACGATTTCATCGCGTACACCTTCGGCAAGGAGAAATTTGTGAACCTTTGTGATTGCGTATTCTATCGGCATGGCAATGTTTTTCTTGGCAATCTCAGGGGCAGCACCTGTTCCTCCATATCCACCATCGAGATTGATAATATTCGCTCCTGCGTAATAGCTTCCTACTGCGACCATATCTACGTCTGAAGGAGTTGAAACTTTGACAGAAATGAGGGCCTCAGGGTGTATTATTTTGACCCAGTCTATATGCTTCTTGTGATCCTCCACAGAATACACGCTGTGGAAAGGAAAAGGGGAGAATAGAGAAGTCCAGGCAACAGCTTCTCTCATTTTTGCGACTGAAGGAGTGTTTTTATCTCCCAGCAGATGTCCGCCGAGACCGGGTTTTGCGCCCTGAGCATACTTGAATTCGATGATTCGGGCACTTTTTATTGTCTCTTCTCTCACTCCAAACATCCCAGTTGCTATCTGGGTAATTACGTGGTCCTTATAGGGCATGAGTTCATTGGGATACCCTCCCTCTCCTGTAGATGTAAACGTACTCCATGTTTTTGCGGTTGTCGCTCGAGCAAGCATTGCAGCGAGGCTTATTGAGCCGAATGACATACCCGCGCCATACCAGGGAATAGGGATTTCTATGACAGGTCCTTCTGAGCGGCGGTTTAAGCTGATTGAAGTATTAATTGAGTCAACTGCTCCAGATGGAGTGGAATGATGGTTATTGATGATGAAGTCGAATTTATCAAATCCACCACCAGAGGCACCACATTTATGCTTTAAGGTAGTGGGAGGTATTTCTCCAGTTTCTGCCTGCTGCCATGTTAAGAGGATCAAGTCTGGAGTCCACCGGAAATCTCCTAGAGTTTTCCATTGGGAGTCCAGCTCAATTGTTATGGCTTCGACAGGACATTTTGCAGTGCAAAAGAATGCTCCTTTTCTGCAATCAGGACCTGTGCAGTTTGCTGAGTTTAAAATTGAGACATGGTTAAAACCATCAACCCTTGTAAAAACTCCATGGGGACATATCGCTGCACAAAGCCCGCAGTGGAAACAGGCATCACCGAGAGAAATTCTGTATTTACCAATTTCTCTGCTAAATCTTGACACACAGGTTCTTGTCTCAATGTTTTTCATTTAAGCGGCTCACCGTCGTTAAAGATAAAATCAAAGGATTCTTTCTCTATTTCTTCATAGAACATTGCCCTTCCGACCTCACCGCGCAGTCGTCTTACGTCCCTAATCCCCATTGCGCTCAGTATTTCTAGAAGCTGGTCTCTCCAGGCACAAATCAAGTTAATGATGCGCTGTTTAGCGGTATCTGGATCAAGTTCTCCAATTGCTGCGGGGCAGTATTCAACCTTGCAGGTTTTACACGCTCTGCAACCCATTGCTACTAGTAGAGAAAGATCGAGTTCTACTGCGTCTGCACCACAGATGATTAACTTTGGAACGTGTTCAGCAGCTGCAATTCCGCCTTTTCCTATTATCGTGATTTCATTCCTCATATGCTGTTTGACGAAATTAAGTTGAAATTTTCTTATTGATTGATAGATGAAGGAGTTTCCCTCGAAGCTTTGTCCCTGGTTATCAGCATAGTAATGTAATATGTCTACCCTTCCATGGCGGAATTGTTTAAGGAGTTCTTCAGGGAGAGAATAATCGACCAAACCCAGAGAAATCAAAGCAGTTGGATGATATGTTTTTATTTTTTCCAGTATAGATTCAAGTTCAGATACGTGAAATCTTTTTGGCAGGATTAATTCGACGACAGGTACCTCTTTCCATGGAGAGGAATCAATGTCAGTGATTTTTCCGATCGGGCATCGAAGGGCTATTGATTTTAGGTAAGGTTTTAGCTCATCGGAATAATTCTCGATGTCTAGAAGAACGAAAGTTCCGAGCTCGTATGCAGCTTTCAAGATTGCCAGAGTGATATTTTTAAGTTTGAGTTTCAATGGATCTGTATCGAGGAGCATAGGGATTTGTATTTCATAAGAATTTGGAAGATTAATTTTTTCATAATCAGGTATCCAGGGTAATTTTCTCCCGAGATCTACTGCAGTCGCGATATATTCTCTGCCATGAATTCCATCCCGAGTTGGCCGGATGATTTCTGACATATCTGTCCATATGTTGTCAAAGCCAGCTCCTCTAAACGGTCCTCGGTACCCTGCACCGTACACGGGTATTTTCCCCTCTTCTGCTTCATTCCAGATAGTATGGATAATATGGGGAGTCCAATACGTATTTCCCAGGCTTTCATATTCTTTGTTGGGAACCATTTCTAGAGCCTGTTGAGGGCAGTTTTGGATGCAAGAGAAGCAGTTCTTGCAGAGATAACTGACAGGCTCAGACATCTTTCGGGGATCATTAGGATCTCGCTTATGGACGTCATAAATGCAGAGAGTACTGCATCTTCCACAGTTTAAACATTGGTCATTCCGGATAATCTCGAATTTTCCAATCTGAGTTGTTGGCAGTTTTACGGGGGAGGTTTCTATGTGATATCTTTCATACATTCTGCAAATCCTTGTTTTTATTGTTTGAGCAAATACCAAAGGAGTCAAAAAGCTGGGTATAAGCAGGATGAGATTCTACCTGTTTTATGAATCTCTCTATTTTGTCTTCAGGTCGTCCGAACTTTTTCTCCAACAAAGATTCTAGCTTTTCCCATACAGGAGTTAAGGTGAGTTTACTCTGGCATACATATTCACAGAGGTGGCAGTGTAAGCATTGAAATGCCTTCTGGGCGATGGATTTTGGAAGCGGGTTGTTTTCAAGAAGTTGTTTCAATATAAAGAGCTTACCTTTTGCTGTGACAATCTCGTTGCTGTTCATTAAATGGGAGGGGCAGACTAGAGTACAGGCCCCGCAGTTTGCACATGATTCTGTTTCAGATATACCTTTTTTTATTGTACTTAAGTCTGGACTCAGGATTTTAGAGAAAGGTTTGAGCAAAGAGATGCCGTTTGAGAATAATGTGCTCATCGCATAGGCACATCTTAGAAGATACTTGATTTCGTAGTTTTTGGAGAATGATTTTGCGGGATTTATTAAGTTCAGCGGGTCTTGTTCTTTTTTAAATTGCCTGTATTCTTTTAGTTTTTTGTCAGAAAATCTTTTTTTTAGCAGAGGGAGGTTCCATATTCCGATTCCGTATGGCTTTCCCCCACACCTCATTGCAATGTTATTTAATGAATAAGTCAAAAAGAGATGAAGGATATATATTATATTTTCAGAATCTGAGGGGAATATGGTAAAGACCACAGCCTCTTTTTCGTTTATAAGGGTGGCTTCAGTTGATAAGGGAATGTCATGGCTATCCCCGAATTTTCTCGTCATGGTTATGTAGTGATCGAGCTTCTCCAGGGGAAGTATAGCTTCACAGCCTAGAATAGACGGGTAAAACTTTTTTACTGAAAAAGGAAAATACCTTTCATTCCATAGGAATGAGGATAAGTAATCTTCGGCTACTATTCCTTTTTTTCTCTCTACGAGTTTCAAGAGTTCATTTTTGGATGAGGAACTCTCGAAGGTCATAAGAACACCTTCGCTCTGAGGAAAAGAGACTTTTCCATTGAGCAGTAAATTTTTATGTTCAAGCCGATGCCGGTCAAAGTACGAAATATGGACAGGTGGGGGCTTTAATGATTTCAGTATATCAGATAAAAACTCAACAGCCTGTGAGGTCATTTTGAAATAAATGAGGAAGGATTTTGATAGTTTTGATTCTCGAACCTTAAGCTTCACCCTGTTTATGATTCCCATTTGGCCTTCAGTTCCAATGAAATACTTAAATTTACGATCTGATCTGCCAATTATTGATGTTTTATCAGGAGTAACAACCTCGATTGAGTCTATAAAATTTGAGATGTGTCCGTATTTGAAGCTGTTAATTCCGTATCCTCCGGTGGACAGCCAACCGCCCACAGTCGAGAATAAGCTTGTTGGATAAGTGTAAAGATCATGTGAGTATTTCTTCAAAAAATGCTTTAACTCCCACCATCTAAGCCCAGCTTCAAAAATAATTGTCTTATCTTTTTTATCAAAATCGAGGATTCTTTTTAGATGCGTAAGGTCTGCAATCATGGATTTTCTGAGTGGAATAATACTCCCCATATTTGAGGTTGCTGCTCCACGGGGGACTACTGAGAGTTTGTTTTTTTGAGCATAAGAATACATCCATTGTAAATCATGAGTGCTTTCAGGCTGGTAAATTGACTGGGCTCTGGAGAACCTTTTTTTTATGACACCGGGGAGTTCAACAGGCTCCTTCGTGTATAATTTGACTTCAAGAGAGGAATCAATTATCATTTTCATGAAGTCGCCTGGTTAGTTTTTTCATAAGTAAGCAATATATAATGAAATTATTTCAATTGTCAACATATTATTTAAATAAATTAACAAATATATTGCTATTAGATTTTTTACCTTACATATAAAAAGGAGGAAGCCATGGTAGATGAGTTGGAAAGTAAGATTGTCAAAGCTCTTAATCAGAACGCACGGAAAAGCTTTCGTGAGATAGCAAAAGAAATTGGGGCCTCTGCGCCAGCAGTTATCAATAAAATTAAGAAGCTCGAAGAATTAGGAGCAATAAAGGGTTATATCCCGGTGTTAGACTTGGAATACTTCGGCTATAATTTAATTGCTGTTGTTGCAATAAGGATTTCCCACGGAAAGCTCATCGAGGCTCAAGAGAAAATTGCAGAAGATCCTCATGTATCAGCAATTTACGATGTTACTGGAGAATGGGATTCAATCGTGGTTGCTCATTTTAAGGGAAGAGAAGATTTAAATAAATTTATAAAGAATATTCTTTCTCAAAAATATGTGGATAGAACAGTTACCAATATTGTGCTGAATACTGTAAAGGATGAGCAGAGACTTTTGATTTAGTTTTTTAATACACGAGCTCAATGGATTTAATCTCAGATTTTCCAAATTTTAATGAAAAAGCTTTCTTTTTTATGGAGAGTGAACGTAGTCTGTTTTCCATAAGATCCAGCTCATAGCTTTCTTTTGGTATGCGGAAAACTTCGAGAGTTGCCTTGGTCTCTGTGCCCTCAGCCTCGTAGAGCCTCAAGATGAGGCTATTCCTGTCTTCTGCCTTTTTAATGGTTGCACAAATGATATTCGAAGGAGATGCCTTAAAAAAGGAAGAAGAGTATGGGAGCCTACCTGAGTGAGAATCAACAAAGAATGAAAGCAAGGGGTAGTTAAATTCGTACCCTTTCTGGACTGTGTCAGCTTCTTTCCAGCTCCCCTTGTGAGGATAAAGGGCGTAGGAGAATTGGTGTTTACCTCTGTCAGCAAGGGGATCAGGCCAAAGAGGAGAACGTAAAAGCGTCAGCCTTAATACATTTTCTTTGATGTCGTGGCCGTACTTCGACTCATTGAGAAGGCTCACTCCGTATTCATCATCTGAGAGGTCTGCCCAGCGAATGGCAGGAACTTCAAATCTGGCTTTTTCCCAGGAAGTTTTACGCCCAGTGGGTCGTTGGACAAAAGCAAAAGGGATTTCATAAGTTGCTTTATCGCTTTTAATATCAACAGGAAAAGCAACTTTTAGAAGCACCTGATCCTCCCACCAATCTGCTTTCATATCGATGTCGATTCGAGGGATATCCTCATAGAGAATTATTTCTTGAATGAAAAATGAAGAGGGAAAGTCTGAAGTCGGTTCCCTTCTTGCTTTTGAGAGTCCGAGATAAATTTTTTCAACTCTAATAGAGGCCATAACAGGGCCTCTATGGATGATTTTCACGCTCTGTGCTTGGTCCGCGTGCCATTTTCTTCCTGTGTATCCAATATTCCAAGCATCCCATCTGTCGGGCATATCTTCGAAAAGTTGAAGTTGGTTTCCCTGGGCAGCAGGTGAGAGCACTTCCCTCTTATGAAGTTTATCAAAGATGCTTATTATATTTCCGCTTTCTGGGTTAAGAGTGACCCTGAAAAAATGGTTTTCGAGTGCTGTTTTTTCTATTTTTAGAGAATTTTTATAAACTGATTGCTTTCCCTGCTTTATTTTATAACTTCTATACCCCACAGGAGGAACTTTTTTGGCAATGAAGCATATATTCTTCTCTTTTCCAGTATGTAAGACTTGAGAAGGAATTTCCAGACCACGGTCATCGAAGACTCGAATTTCGCCGTTAAGCTCTGAAGGCAGCGGTGTTTTTACAACTCCATCCCTTTCCCATGAAAGTGTGTTAAAAACAAGAAGAGGAATTCCCTCCTCGCCTTCAGCAGTATTGATTGTTTGAGCAATATGATTAAGACTTTCAATAAGGGCTTCCTGAGCCAGGTTTTGAGCTTCAGAATAGAATTCTTTGGCATCTTTGTAAACAGGATTAATGCTCGAGCCAGGAAGGATGTCATGAAATTGATTGATCAGGACCTTTTTCCAAGCTCTCTTCAAGTCATGCTGCCTATATTTACCGTCCATAAGAAAGGCAAGGGAGGAAATTTTTTCTGCGTTAGAAAGGAGAACTTCTGAAGATCGGTTTAATTTTTTTGTTTCGGCCTGGGTTGTGTAGGTGCCTCGGTGGTATTCTAGATAAAGCTCATCTTTCCATACGGGAAGAGAGTCGAGTCTTTTTTTCTTTATCTGGCCTAGATAATGTGAAGCTGAGCTATGTTTGATTTTCGGAAAAATCTTCAGTTTCCCGAGGTCTTTTGCCTGGTTGAGCATAGCTCTGTTAGGCCCTCCTCCGTGATTTCCTAATCCGTAGAGAATGAGGACCTTTTTTAAACCAGTGTTCTTCTGGTAGTCCTTGAGTCCATTTACCATTCTCTCTCCCCTTAGCCTTCCCACATATCCTGTAGGAGGGAAGTAGGTCAAGATTTTTGAACCGTCTGGACCCCGCCACCAGAAAAGAAAATAAGGGAATGTGTTAGTATCGTTCCAGCTTATCTTTTGGGTGATAAAGGCATCAATTCCGCTTTTTTTGAAGAATTGCGGCATATTCCAGTTGTATCCGAAGGAATCCGGGTTCCATCCTAGCTTTATATCGACTCTAAATTTTTCCTTAAAGTATCTTTTTCCATAGAGAATTTGGCGGATAAAAGACTCTCCATCGGTGAGGTTACAGTCGGGTTCTGCCCACATTCCTCCTACTATTTCCCACCTGCCTTCTTTTACTTTTTTCTTAATCCTTTCAAATACTTCTGGGTAGTACTCCTCCATCCATTCGTAAGCTTGAGCTTGACTCTGGACATAGACAATCTCTGGATATTCTTCCATATTGTCCATGATAGTTGAGAAAGTCTCCTTTGCCACTTCAACTGTTTCCTGCCACCTCCATAGCCAGGCGAGATCAATGTGGGAATTTCCAGCAATGTAGATGTCATAGCTTTTCGAGAAGCGAGAAACTGGTTCTACTTCTCTGTAAAATTTCTTTAAATTGGATTGAATTTCAGCAAAATCTCCGTTGCTCAGGGGGGATACATTAAAATTCAGCAGTGCTTTTTTGAAAAGGAGCTTCAAAGCTTGAAATTCTTTGGAGTTTCGGAGCTTTTGATAATCTTTCGATACAGGCCGCATCTTGTGAAGTAATCTTTTATTCTCTGGCATCAAATCCAGGAGCGTGGCACCGATTTTTAAATCGAGCAGAAATCGAGAGAGTATTTGGTAAGACTCTTTGGCTGCTTCAGGCCAAAAACGAGCCTCTTGAATTTGAAGAAAGGTTCCTGGTTCAACTGTTGCTCTCTTGACGAGAGGAAGTTTTCCTAAATTCTCAAACCTAAAAGCTAGATATAATTTTTTTCCAGGCTGTGCCTTGGCTTTCAAGATGAATACTCTTTTTGCCTGCCCGACGTGATTTCCAAATTCGAGGTCAAATGACTCCTTGAGAGTTCCATCTTGATAAAATTTTCCCATAAATTTTCCTAGCCCCCTAAAACTACAGGCAAGAGTAATTTTGCTTCTCTCTATTTTTACTCCAGAAAAAACCACTGGTATATGAAATTCCTGCCGCAGCCATGTAACTTTATCCCGAAAGGAGTAGCTGAGTCGGATTGATTTCCACTGTGAGTCGTCGAGTTCTATCTTTTCTCCACCTGATACATCATGAGTTTTTACCTTCCAGATTGATATATTGTTATTAACGAGGGCTTCAATCTCCTTGATTCGGACTTGAATAACCTTTTGTTCGCTGGAGAATGTCAATGAAGTAAGAGTAAAAAAGAGGATTAAAAGTAGAATTTTTACTTTATACATCATAACCTCCCAAGAGTTTCATTCTTTTGTTCTCCGGACTTGTCCCATACCCAATGAGGTTTTATAACCAATCCCAGAATAAAAAGCAAAGTTCCCTAAGGCGTTAAGAGCTTTTTTGGTTTCTTTGCTGAATTCCTCTTCCAGTTCATACCATACCTTTCCCATAAATCCCGGAATCGTCTGCTCAGAGAAATGTACATGTTCTGTCTTCAATCTAAATTGAGTTACTCTTATTTTCTTAAGTTCTTCCCCAATGTTAGAGGGGATTTCTATTTCTGAAAAGGCCTCCCATTTTTTTAGGAGAGAAGAAAATACGAGCTTAGGTATAGGAAAAAGCTTTTCTTTTCTTCTGCTATAAAAAAGAGTGGGAGAGCAGAATTCTAGAGCAATAGTTTTTTCTGTTTGGGCACATGAGAATATTTCTTCAAAAGATGTGAAAATTGAATTGTTTCCCTTTTGCCAGTCAACTTTATCTATCAAAACTTCACCGCTCGAGAATGGAAGAGGCTCTGCTTTATCTGAAAATAAGAGAAATCCGTTTATAAGAGGACCAACCAGCTCTTCTTTTAGATATGTAACTCTGAAAGAAGCGCTTTGGAAGGGATTAAGATAAGTATGACCGTGTGTGGATTTAACTCCCTTCAAAAGGGGAGATACTGTCACGAGTTCAACCTTTTTGGAATCATGCACTTCTCTGGCAATATGTTCGTCTTTTTCATTCAGGATATTAAGCACTAATTTGTAGAGGTTCTCTCCTCCATGACCAGTCACTTTGATTTCGCCGAGAGGTTTAAGTTTGATTACTATACTTCCAATCATTCGAGTAATTGAAAGGTTGATACAAATTCCTGTATTTTTCTTAGCTAATTTAACTTGTTACACTCAAAAAAGCAATGGGGTCAGGCTTTCATAACTTTTATAATTTATTGTTTACCAGGAAGAAACAAAAGCTAGAGTTAAAATGCAAGATTCGAAAAAAATTCAATTTATAAAACTTATGAAAGTTATGAAAGCCTGACCCCAAAGTTGACAAAATTCCTGGTTTTGAATACAGTTCAAGGTTAAAAGAAAGAGATATAAAGTTACTAATGAGAGTATAATAAATCGATGGAATGAGAGATGTGTGGGATATTCGGAATTGTCTTTAAGGATAATAAAGAGGATTTGGGGAAGATTCTCCTTCAGGCGGGAAGGAAGCTTACTTACAGGGGATATGACTCTGTAGGGATGGCCTCTTTTTGGAATGATTCTGTGGAGCTAAAGAAGGATGTAGGAGAGATTGAGGAAGTCAACGAAAAGCACAATTTTGAAAAGCTCACCGGGAATAAAGGAATCGTTCAGCTCCGGTGGGCAACGTTTGGCCCTCCCTCCCAGCCAAATGCTCAGCCTCACTATGATTGTTCAAAAAACTTGGTTGGGGCTCACAACGGAAACATAATAAATACCAAGGAGCTCATTAAGGAACTGGGTAAAAAAGGTCACATATTCAAGGGCGAGAATGATGGCGAAGTTGTTGTCCATGTAGTAGAGAATGCATACAAACAGAAAAAGGAGATGAAAGATGCCATTCAAGAAGCAGACACCGTCCTTAGAGGCGATTATGCTTACGTAATAAGCGAGAGAAAATCAGATAAGATGTACTGTGTGAAGAAATATTCTTCTCTTTTTCTTGGGGTGGGTGATGATTTCATCTGTTGTTCTTCAGATTTACCCTCCATTATTCAGTTCACTGATTTAATCGTTCCCATCTACGATGGAGAATACATTGAATACACCTGGAATGGTTACCAGGTCAGAAACCTTACTTCTGGCGAAAAGATTGAGAGAAGTCCTTATCACTGCACGTTAGATATTGAACAGGCTGAGAAAGGAGAATTCCCTCATTTTATGCTCAAAGAAATTCATGAGCAGCCGGAGAGAGCTCGAGCCTTGATCGATTTCTTGAGAGAGTCCAGTCAGTCGGTAGAATTTTTAGAGAAATTGAAGGACGAATCCAGACTTTTCCTCATAGGTTCGGGTTCATCTTATAATGCCTGTGTTCTTGGATCATATTACCTGAATAAAATTGCAGGTGTTGAAGCTGTGCCTGTAATTGCTGGTTCTTTCAAGGAGTTTTTGGGAGATGCAGACCTTTCTAGTGGAGTCTATATCCTTGTTTCCCAGAGTGGAGAAACTAAGGATGTTGTCAGTGTGTTGAATCACTTAGAAAGAAAACAGGCAAAGAAAATTTTTGCCGTTGTGAATGTACTGGGTTCTTCTCTTCAGCTGAGAGTAAAAAATTTCATACCGCTACTTTCTAATATAGAGATAAGTGTACCTGCTACTAAGACTTTTACCAATCAGGTGATTATTTTTCTCTTTTTAGCGATGAAATTGGGAGAAATCAGAGGGAGAAAAAATGAATCTTTAGGTGAGGAATTTGAGAAGATACCCTTTCTCATACAAGAAACATTATCGCTGACTTTAGAAAAAAGCCAGGAGATAGCCAGGATTCTGGCCGGAAAGGATTATCTCTATTACCTGGGCTATGGAATAACATATGGCGCGTGTTTAGAGGCAGCTCTGAAGATGAAAGAGATTACTTATATTCCTTGTGAAGGAATGTACTCTTCTGAGTTCAAGCATGGTCCATTAGCAATCATAAAAAAAGATGATTGGGTCTTGTTCCTTTCTACACTCGAAGATTCTTATATGACTCTTTCCCATATTAATGAAGTAGGCTGTCGGCTGGGAAAAATATGTACTATTTCACCTCCCGATGAATCGCTATCTCTAAATTCAGATGAACTTATTCCCTTATCATCTCAAAATTACTTCATTGCTCCCCTGCTCTCTGTCATCGTTTCGCAGCAAATAGCCTATTACGTGAGCCAGGAAAAGAGGATTAATCCAGACCAGCCAAGGAACATCAGCAAGACTCTCACTGTTGATTAACCTGAATTATTCAGTGCGCCACGAGGGCGCAATAGACCAGCGGATGAAAGTTCCGCCGGAGTAACTGTTAGTAAGGCTCCGTAGCTACCCGAGACATAAGCGGGGAAACCCAGCTTGTGTAAGCCTTGGGGACAGACGTTCACCGAAAGGGTGGATGAGCAAGCCAGCGGGCCGCAACGTGAGTTAATCCGGAGCAGGCCTCGAAAGTGAAGTTTTGGGCGCCGACCCGCCTGAATGGAATACTCAGGGAATGGGCTAAGTACTTTAGCTATGGGACACGATTGATGGCCTATCGGACCATTGACAACTTTGTCTATGACCGCGTTCGACACTTCCTGAGACGGCGTCACAAGGTGCCCTCGCGAGGCATCCGGTATTTTCCAGACGAAAAGGTGTTTGGAGAACTCGGCGTTTTGAGGCTGACTGCATGTGGGGCCTTCTCCGTGTGCTTTGAAGTGAAACCAGTCGGAGAGCCGGATGCGGGAAATCCGCACGTCCGGTTCGATGATAGAAGACAGGAGATGGAACTATGGAAAGGACTGAGTTACCGGAACTTACGCGAAAGCGTCCGGACACTGCTATTCCCCTTTTCTTAAGGTCACCGCGCTTGTCTTCGACTCTACTGTCGGGATTGCCGCAGATACGGTGGGATCGGCTTGCCCAAAGGTAAAAAAAACCGATTAAGATTAAAAGAGAATTTAGCGAAAAAAGTTATTCCTTTGAACCCGTAGAAAATCATGCGGGAGAAGCAGATATAAATAAAGATAAGCCTGAGTATCGGCAGATTTTATGTATAATTCAGGTTAATAATGTGTGGAATTTTATATTTATAACATCTAACATATTTTTAAAGACAGAGATTCAGGGAGGTAAGTCCTTGTACATACTCAGGTAAGCATTGATTATTCTCTCTCCCCAAAGTAGCGAGACAAAGGCAGCGGGAGCGAGAAAAGTGCCGAAGGGGAGGGAATACTGCAGGTCTTTCTTTTTGAATGCTATGATTACTACACCTACTAAAGCTCCTGCCAGAGACGCTAGGATTAAGGTGAAAAAAGTACGCAGGAAGCCAAGATAAGCGCCTATCATCAACATCATTGTTACATCTCCCATACCCAGCCCTTCCTTCTTCCTCAATGCATAATAAGCTCCGTAGACAAAGAGCAAGAATCCTGCTCCTGTTACAGCGCCTACCAATGCCTGAGTTAGGTTTATGTCAGAACGGAAAAGGGCATAGATTAAAGCAAGTGCTAATCCCGGGAGGGTTATTTCATCGGGCAAAATCTGATGGCAAAAATCTATAAAAGAGAGAACTATTAAAGCACTGGTAAAAAGGCAGGACACAAAGAAAAGGATGCTTAAAGAATAGTGACTGTAAAGAAGGAGAAAGCATAAAGGAGTGACAAGCTCAACGAGTAGATAAGAAACAGGAATTTTTTCCTGACAGTTACGGCACTTACCCCTTAAGATGAAGAAAGAAATGAGGGGGATATTGTCATAGAATTTTATTTTTATGTTGCATCGAGGACAAAAAGAGGAAGGTCGGATAAGACTCATTCTCCGTGGCAAACGGTAGATCACCACGTTGAGAAAGCTGCCCCAGGCAAGGCCGAAAAGAATAATAAGAATTATCTTTTCCATGGTATTGTTGGAGGTTTTGCTTCCCCCTTGCTTGGATCATACAAGTATTCCTGCCCATCGAGGTCCTTTGGTAATGATTCCAGGAATCCAGCTCGTACAAGGTGGGACAATTCAATCGGGTTGCGCTGATATCTTTCTCTAAATTTTTGGATAGCGTTGGTGATTATATCGATATCTATGGCTGCTTTTACCTGGTAAAGATGATTGGAGGCGATCTTTTTTATCCGTTCGTCTTTAGTAGTCTGCAGAATTTCCAACCATGTTCGCCAGGAAGTTTGAAAATCCATTACTTTGAAAGCAGCATTAGCATACAGTCTTTTAGCTATGGGGGGAGAGCCGTCAATTTCCATCGCCCTTCTGTAGTGATGCTGAGCCAGTTTGTAATCCTTTATCACTAATTGTGCATAGTGGCCGGCTTCGAATGGAAAAATCCACTGTTGAGGGTTCTTTGCCAGGCCACTGTCTAGAATTTGTAGGGATAAATCTGGATTTTTAGCTTCGTAGAGAGCAATTACTGCTCCAACTTCGTAGGGATCGAGATAGTGAGGATCGAGTTCAGAAATGATAGAAAAAATGTGATCTAGGTATTTAAATCTTTCTTCAATTGAGGTATCGCTGTAGTACTGGATAGCCCAAATATAAATTAAATCAGCAAGGAGAGATGAGTAGCCAAAAGTGGCATACTTTAGGTATTTTCCAGAAGGAATATAGATAATAGAAGAGCCTGGGATTTTTTTCCGGGAGATTCTTTCTATCTTAAGCTCTGTAGTAATAAAGGCACCGCAAGAAAGAAGGAGAATCAAGATGAAGAATAGGGGGCTGAAACCTTTTTCTTTGAGAAGTGACATTTTCATGGCCTAGATAAAGTCTCTTTTTCTAAAAATGAAGGAAGCTATAGTCAAACAAAACAAGGTGAAAAAAAATCCATAAACCGGAGCAAAAATGAAAAGATGAGAGGGTAAAGGAAGATTGTGGACAACTTCTGTTTTGATGTTAAAATTTTCGAGGTCAGGAAGAAGGAGGTGTATGATTTGAATTAAGACTTTTACTGGTCCTGGATTAATCTTCTGGATAAGTGTTTCTAGTCCCCAGGATAAGTGGCCAATGAGATAGAAAGATAGGGAGAAGATGGAACTGAGGATAGGAGTCGAGAAGCACGAGAAAAGGATTGCAACGGATGTGATCAGAGAAAGTTCGAGAAAAATGAGAAATATTGCAAGAAGGAGATTCCAATCTATTGTGAATGTATAAGAAAAGACTAATGCCAGAAAAATGAGGCTCATAAAGAGAAGCATCATAAATAGAGTTAGAATAAGTCCAAAAAATTTCCCCAAGATAAACTGGGAGCGGTGGATAGGTTTTGAGAGAAGAGTGTAGATTGTTTTTTTGTCAATTTCTTTGTGAACCAAGCTCGTGCCCATTACTATTGCCATCAATGCTCCAAAGAGAGAGAGGGAAGCGAGTCCTACATCCTTTATGATTTTGACTCTATCACCTACAGTAAGGAGGGCAAGTATCCGTGATGAAATGATGGTTACAGCCGCGAAAAAAAGGAGGAGGTAAAGGATTCTGTCTCTTATCGCTTCTTTGAAAGTATTGGATGCAATAGCTCTTATTTTCATCTTTTTTTAACCATTCCCACAAACAGGTCTTCTAAAGTTTCTGTCCGTGGGATAAAGGAGTGTATTTTCCCTTTCTTCTCTTGGACGAGTGCCAGGATTTTCTCGATTTTATTGTCTTCGAAAACTTTGAGGAGAATTTTTTCTCCGTGAATAGAAAAACATTCTCCTAATCCCTTAAGTTCTTTGGTGTCTACACCAGAAAGGGTGATTTCAGTTGAGAGAATTTTTTCCGAAACTAAATTTTGGAGAGATCCCTGATTAATAATTTGGCCATTGTGGATGATCGCTACTCGGTCGCATATCATTTCGATGTCTTGGAGAATATGGGAAGAAAGAAAGACTGTTTTTCCTTCTTTTTTTAGTTTTACAATGATGTCTCTAATTTCTTTTCTGCCTAAGGGATCTAGGCCACCCAGTGGCTCATCGAGAAGAACGAGGGATGGGTCGTTGATGAGTGCCTGGGCTAAACCTATTCTCTGGAGCATGCCACGGGAGAATTTCCGAAGCTGAAGGTCTGCCCACTGTTCTAAGCCGACGAGTTGGATAAGTTCGTCTGCTTTTGCTTTTCTTTCTTTTTTTCTCTTAAAGAACAAATCCCCGTAAAAATTGAGAAATTCTAAAGCTGTGAGGTATTCGTAAAAATAAGGATTTTCAGGAAGGAATCCAGTTTTTTCTTTAGCCTGAAGAGAGAGGTGAGGTTTGCCGAATATTTCTATACTTCCCTTTTCAGGGAATATGAGACCGAGAACACATTTCAGAGTTGTTGTTTTTCCAGCTCCGTTGGGGCCAAGATAACCAAAGATTTCTCCCTCTTCCACTTCCAGGGAAATGCCCTTGAGGATTTTCTTCTTCTTGGGAATAAATCCCACTTTAAAGGATTTGTGAAGATTCTCTATTTTAAGTGCTACAGCCATAGTAGTTTTTACTAATTATATTATTTTTCTGGCTACTTGCAACCTTAATTAATTCACTCATGGGGACGGTTATTTTTCACAATAATTTTTCTTTTATATAAAAATAAAACCGTCCTAGCTTTCCAGGGAAAAAATGTGATTCAAGGAGTTCTTTTATCCAAGTAAGTTTCGAAAAATATTTTTAATTACTTTAAATTTTCCTCGAAAAGTTTGTATATTCGTTTGTATTCGTCGGTCCAGGAAGAACTGTTTCGAAAGCCGTGGCCTTCTGCAGGGTAGATAGCTATCTCCCAGTTTTCTTTTCCGAGCTCGATTAGTCTCTGGGCAAGTCGTACTGTATCCTGAAAATGAACATTTGTGTCCACCATTCCATGGCAGATTAAAAGAGCTCCTTTGAGGCCCTGAGCCAAATAAATGGGGGAACTTTGTTGATAAGCTTCTGGATCCTTGTGGGGAAGGTTAAGGATATCCACGGTATAACCAGGATGATAGTGAGCCCAATCTGATACAGGTCTTAGAGCAGCTCCTGCCTTAAATGTATCGGGGGCAGTGAACATTGCCATTAAAGTAAGGAAACCTCCATAACTTCCTCCGTAAACTCCGATTCTTTCTGGATTTACGTTGTATTTTTTTTCCAAAAATTTAGCAGCATCTACGATATCATCCAGATCCTTTCCACCCATATGACGATAGATTGCTGTGCGGCAGTCTCTGCCGTACCCGGCGCTTCCACGGTAATCAATATCGAGGACAAGATAGCCCTGTTCCCTCAAGAAATTATGAAACATGTATTCTCGGTAATAAGAGCTCCATCCGCGATGGGCATTCTGAAGATATCCTGCTCCGTGGATAAAAATTACTGCTGGCTTCTGAGGATGCCATTCTTTGGGGCTATATATTCTGGCATAGACATCTATGCCATCGCGGGCCTCAAACGTTATGATTTCCGGATCATACCATGAATAAGACAGGAATTCTTTTGTTGGAGAAAGAGTAATCCTTTTAGCCTCACTTCCTGGCTCGTTGAGCTGGATATAGAGTTCAGGAGGATGTGAGCTTGAGGAGTGAACAATAGCCAATGAAGACTCATCTGGAGAAAGAATGACGCGGTTGTGTCCTTTTTTGGAAGTAATTTTTTTCCGCTTTCCCCCTTCCTGAGGCATTGAATAAAAATGACGCTCACCTGGATGTTCTTCGTTTGTGGTAAGATACCAACGTTGGCTATCCTCAGAGAGATGTGCCCCATAAACCTCAAATTTTCCTTTTGTGAGCTGTTTTATCTTTTTTCCGTCTATTGAAGCTATGTAGAGATGGGCATATCCGTCTTTTTCTGAGATATAAGCGATGTGTTCACTATCTGGCATCCAGAGAATGTTTGTCAAGCCTAAATGTCCTACCCAGGCATCGTCATGGATGTGTTCGAAAACGGATGTTTTTCCTGTGGCAATATCCAGCCTAAGAAGCCACTCATCTTTCCTGTCTTCTGCTCTGGCTGTGATTACACAGTGATTTCCATTGGGAGACCAATACACTTCCATAGGAATGATGTTTCTCTCTCCCTGATTATAATCAATCCAAGTGACTTTTCCTGTGGATGTGGACATGATACCAGCTTTGTACTCGTGAAAAGATTGGGCTGCTTTAGTGTGTGAATTTATGGTTTCAGTGTAGCCAGTTCTGGTTAGATAGTTAGGAATAATTGTTCCTTTGGATTTAAGTAGATTTTCAGATACGAGGAAGTAGACATGTTTTTCATCTGGAGCTAAATTAAGAGAAATGAGGCGTTGTTCTTCCCCAAGATAAAAAGGTTTTCTTCTTCTACTCTTGGGGAGGGATGAGAATATGTTTCTTGGTGTTCTTTCGCGCTGTTTGGTTTTGAATTGTTCAAAAAGTTCCTTTTGTTGTTCTTGGTAAAATTTTTCAATTTCATCGGATTTCTTGGGCTCAGGCGTTTTCTTTCTCGAGAAAGAGGTCAACTGCATGAGACTTTTCTTTTCCAATGAGAGGAGGAAGAGATTGTTTTGGAAAGTGTAATAGATTTTTTTCTCGTCGAAAGTAAAATTCGCATTGGATTCTTGTTCGTCGGTGAAAGTTAGCTGAGTAGTAGTTCCAGTAGGGATATCCAGAAGGTAAATATCTCCCTGACGGACTAAGAGAGCTCTCTGCTTTTTCTTATCGAATTTTATTTCCATTTCGAGGCTTCTGAATCTTGAAAAGCGGTAGAGAGAGTACTGGCTGGAGGGAGGTATGGGTGGCAGCTTGAGGAGTTCATCTACATTTATTTTCTGAGGAGTCAAGTTTGGCTTGGAGATGGAATACAACTCAGCTTTTTTCTCTCCAGGTTTTTTCCATCGGAAATAGATTTTTTTTCCGTCCACTGACCACATAATGTTTGAGGGAGAAGTGCCGACAAGTTCAGGTCCTTTCATGATGTTCTCAATAGTGAGTTTGAAAGGAGGTTCTTTTGTTTCCTGACTCTCGGCGTTAATAAAAACAATAGCGAGGATTAGAATAAAAGCAGAAAAGATATTAAAAGTATGTTTTTTGGAGAAATAAACCATTTTAAACCTCCAGTCGATTAAAATTTAGATGGATCGATACTTTTGTTCACTCATCACAATCCGTTTCTATTCAGCTTGAAGACAGAGAATATTATTTTTATAGAAAAAAGAAGTAAGTTCTTAATCGGGAAGGACATGCTGAAGGGTATCAGGATTAGTAGTTATGTAAAAATCATTTCCTAAATAAAGTAGAGGATTAATCTTTACGGTATCCAGAACACCATCTTTATTGAAGCATTCATCTTCATGAACAGCGAGGACTTCCCCTACAAAAAGATCATGGTCTCCATAAGTTCTGATATCAGCCACTTTGCATTCAAAGCATACATAAGCTTCGTTAATAATTGGAGATTTTATAACTGCTGAGGGAGAAAGTTTAACCTGAAACTCCATAATTTTATCCATATCATGACCAGACTTTCTTCCCATTTGAGCTGAAAGTTTTACTTTATCGAAACTGATGAAGTTTGTGGTAAATTCTCCTGCCTCTGATATAATTTGGTGGGTAAGTCTCTTCTTGGATATAAGAACGCCGAAAAGAGGTGGTTCAAAGGAGAGTGCAGTATGCCAGGCACATGCCAAATAATTTATTCGTTTTCCCCCTTGAGCTCCGACTATTGCAACGGTGTAGGGATAAAAATACTGAAATTCACTGATCGAGGTTATAATCCTTTTCATAGCTACCTCCAAAAGCGGCAATTCTGACCTTCAAGCGTGCTATTAATTTTTTCTCTATTCCAGGTCTTTTATTTTTTGAGCATTTTTGAGAAGCCATTCAATCGTAAAAATGTGTTCACGGTTAAGGGCAAGATGAAGGTTGAGCTGATCTTTTATTTCGCCGTCTTCAACTAAAGAGATTATTTTCTCATACTTAGTAACGATAGTTTCTTCAGCTGGCAGCAATGCATCCAATGCTGTGTATCGGTCGTTTCCTGGATAGGTTGAAGGCATTGGGTTTTTGCTCCTCTCCACACCATTTCCATCTTTTTCGGCATTTTCAATCTGAATGGCATCTCCCATTTTGATTAAGATCCCCGAGTTTTTATCCCAATGACGCATGTGATTGATTGAGTTTTTAAACAACCTCTGGCTTAGGTCTTGGTGTTCACTAAATAGGAAAACATACTTTAAGTAGCGATGGATGAGCTCGTTTTCGAGGCGAGTGATTTCATGGAGAAGCTGGACTTCTTCCCTTTGGAGATTTTCTGGCTTGGGTTGAAAACAAAGAGCCTCCGAATCTCCCGAATTTCTTATAGCTTCCATCATAGCTTCAAACTGTTTTGAATGACGAACTTCATCATAAGAGATATTCAGAATCATGTTTTGAATCTTGGGGAAAGCACCCTCTTCAAATTTTGCCGACTGGTAAAGGTCAGCAACCATATCCTCGGTCATTTTATCTCTATTCAGGTTGTCCATGATTCGCGGGTAGCGGACAACTTCATCCGTTTTAAAAGAGGGAATCCCTCCCAGCTGTGTAATTATTGTTCCGAGTTGAAGAGAATGATACATCTCATCAATGCCAATCTGGATTGTCTGAGCACGGACATCTGTTCTGTATTTCATGATGGGGTCTTCGTAGAAATATTGGCCTTTGGGCATTGAGTAAGCGTGAACGGTGTATTCAAAGCTTACTGCCCACTCGTGTTCTAGAGCTATGTTTAAAAACTCTATAGCCTCTTCTTTTGTTTTTACTGTATTTGCTTTTTCCATAATTTCTCCTTTGCACTATTTTTCGTATCGAATCATAAATTATAGTCTTCTTTTTTGGAAAATAAAAGGTTATAGCGCATCCTCCTTTAGGGTGAGAATGGGAGGATAAAAAATGACCCTAAAATCCATCGGCGAAGGCGATTGACCTTGAGGCTACTTATTGCCAAAATCTAGATGCTATCCCAGTCTTAGGTGTTTAGCTCAATCATCTCATCCAAGGCGTTACTGAGGCTGGGAGAGAGATGGGGGAGGAAAGGAAAGATTCCTCCCCCCTCCTCATGTTTTTATTATAAGCATATCTTCCAAATCCAGTTCCATCATCATTAAAATATTAATCCTTTAATTTTGGCTCAAAGGCTTCGTCAATGGAGCGGCTTTTTTTAATATAATTAAGGATTTTTATCATATCTTCTTCCGCATAAATGACTCGCTCTTTCTTTTGGCGCTGCCATTTAACAAGCCGTACAACTCCTTGCTCGATTTCAAGGCATGTTATGCCGTTGGTGTAGCCACAGCAGCCGTCATTGAAATAACAGGGGACTGGCCTTACAGGGCTTTTTTCAAATGACTTAGGCGATTCTCTCTTTCTTCGAGCCAGTATTTTATCTATCTCTTCCCTCGTTTGTTTAATTTCTTTTTTAATCTCTTTTTTCTTTTCTACTGATTGAATGTCTTTCAGCCTTTTTTCAAGATAATCAATTTCTATTTGGAGACGGTCGAAATACGTCAGAGAGCTGAAGATTGCGCAGTGGGTATGGCCGCATATTAGCATTATTTTTTTTCTTTTGGCCCACTCATAGTAGGCTATCTCAAGATCATCTCGAATTTTAAAGTTCTCTGCAGGACCGTCGTTACCGATATTAAATAGTTGTTGTATAGTTTTCCAGATAGATTGTACAGCCCAACGGCTTACTCTCCATGCAACATCATCAAAGAATCTTCCTTGATGACCGTGGATGAGGAAAATATCTTCCCCTAGACAAATTCCTTTTCTATGGAGAACTTTATCAAGAATAGTCACATCCATATTCTTGCAGTATCTTTTAAAACGCTTAAGAGAAATCTCTTTATCGTGGTTTCCCAAGAGCCTTATTTTCTTTTTGTTCTTATTGCTATTAACGACTTCTATAGCCATGTTTATCTCTTTCGCGATAAGATTTCTATAACTATCGAGGATCTGGTCATAACGATTTTCCCAGAGTTCTTCATTGTCTCCGAGAACGATAAGCTTGAATCCTTTTTCTTCATAATAAGAAAGAGCAGTTTCATAGAGGCGGGCATTTTTCTTGAAATCATCCGCGCTGCTGCCAGCTCCCTTGTGATGGTCAGAGAAGATCACAAAGCAGTCTTTTTTATGATTAAAGGGAATAATATTGTCAGGCTTACGAGCCGCCTCATAAATTTTGTTGAATTTTTTATCCATTCTTCGATTCATCGGTTTCTGTCTTTTCCAGATATGAGATTGTAAAAATCATATCAGAATACAGGATTTATTTCTATCAACCTGAGTTGGAGACATCTCTTGTTCTGGAGAAAAATATGATTACCTTGATTTGCTTTTTTTTAATAATAGTAATAGAAGTGTTAATAGTTGATCTAACTCTCTGAAGATACGGGCAAGAATAGTTCGAATGAAATTTGCAACACTAGAATTAAGAGCTGATTTAGAAATTTTTCTTACCTATCTTTCTCCTTTTCTGTATAATTTTTGTTTTGAATTATGAGTAAGCATTTTTGAAAGCAGATGAATGATTTTGGCGGGGCACTAAAACAAACTGAAGAGTATGAAATTGCTATTCTTGGAGTACCCTTCGATGAAAAGTCCTGTTATTTGAAGGGAGCGGCAAAAGGACCTCAGGCTATCCGCGGTGCTTCTACAGAGGAAGCAATCAATCCCTGGACAGAGTTAGGAGTAAACTTAGAAGA
Source organism: Candidatus Aminicenantaceae bacterium (assembly GCA_041862375.1). GTDB lineage: Bacteria > Acidobacteriota > Aminicenantia > Aminicenantales > Aminicenantaceae > WVZL01. The sequence goes on along the minus strand of JBGVTE010000112.1, from coordinate 17,209 downwards.
AGAAACAACAATGGTTGATTTAGGGGATTTAGATGTTTCTGGCGACACATCAGAGATTTTCTCCCGAATCGAAAATAAAATCATTAAAATACTAGAGAGAAGAGCTGTGCCGATTGTTCTTGGTGGTGACCATTCCATCAGTTATCCTGTAGTTAGAGGCTTTTCCAGAGTCTTTAAGAATTTAGATATTCTCCACTTCGATGCCCACCCAGACCTCTATGAGGAATTGTATGGTGATCGATTTTCTCATGCCTGCCCTTTTGCAAGAATTATGGATGAGAGTCTTGCTCAGAACCTTGTCCAAGTGGGAATAAGGGCGGCTACAGGCCAACAAAAAGACAAGGCTTTAAGGCATGGAGTTAAGATAATGTGGATGAAGGATTTAAAAGAAGAAACTTCTCTTGAATTTTTTAATCCTCTCTACATCTCCTTCGATATGGACGTCCTTGATCCTGCCTATGCCCCCGGTGTTTCCCACCACGAACCAGGAGGTCTTTCTACCCGCCAAGCCATCGACATGATTCATGCTTTAAAGGCTACAATAGTGGGTTTAGATGTGGTAGAGCTCAATCCGGGCCGTGATAAATCACAGATTACAGCTGCTGCGGCAGTGAAGATTATAAAAGAAGTTGCGGGAAAGATAGTTTTCGAAACTTCACATCAAAGGAAAAGAACTATTACCAAGAAGGTATGATGTGGCTTCCCGCAGAAAATGAGCTTAAAGGAGGTGACATGAGAAAATATTTTTTTCCCTGTTTCATAATCTTTGTATTAGCGGGAGTTATCACCGCTCAACATTCCCAAAACTTTAATGATTACTTCTTGGATAAGACATTGCGCGTTGATTATTATCATACAGGAGATGCAAAAGAAGAATTCATCGCTATTGATCAGGTTTATCAGCAGGGCATTTGGGCTGGGAGTAAGCGAAACCTCATCGATAATTTCAATAATGGACGTTACTACATCAAGATATATGATTTATCTTCTGGGAAATTAATTTACTCTAAGGGATTCGATAGCTATTTCAGCGAATACAAGACAACAGGATCAGCTCTAAAGGGTATCAAGAGAACCTACCATGAATCAGCACTCATCCCATTTCCAAGAGCAAAAATAAAATTTACCCTTGAAGTTCGGAATCGCAAGAATCTCCTTCAGCCTCTATTTAGCCAGGAAGTTGACCCCAATGGAATATCCACAATAAAGGAACCTTTAGAGAAAGGAGTAAAAGTTTTTGAGTTGGTTAAAAACGGAGACCCACACGAGATGGTGGATATTGCTTTTATTGCTGAGGGCTATACGCTTGATGAAGAAGAAAAACTTAGAGCAGATTTAGAAAGATTCACCAAGATATTTTTCAACCAGGAGCCTTACAAGACTTACAGAGAAAATTTCAATTTCTACGGAGTGTTTAAGCCTTCCGATGAAAGCGGCTGTGATGAGCCAACTCATGGAAGCTTTAAAAATACAACGCTTAATGCGACCTTTAATTCCCTTGGCTCAGAACGCTATCTTCTTACAGAAGACAATAAAACCCTCAGAGATGTTGCTGCTCATGTTCCCTATGATACTCTTTTCATAATGGTCAATCATAAACGCTATGGCGGTGGAGGAATTTATAATTTATTTTGTACCCTCACTGTGGACAATCAATGGCACGAATATCTCTTTGTGCATGAGTTCGGTCACAGCTTTGCCGGCCTTGGCGATGAATACTATACATCTTCTGTTGCCTACAACGAATTCTACCCAAGAGGTGTTGAGCCTGCAGAGCCAAATATTACAGCTTTGCTCGATCCTAAAAATGTTAAATGGAAAAAGTTTGTTACTACTGGCATAGAAATTCCTACTCCATGGGAGAAGAAAGATTTTGACAAGATGGATAATGAGTACCAGAAGATTCGTCGGGAGATTAATAAGAAGATAGCCAAGATGAAGAGGGAAGGAGCGCCTAAAAGCGAAGTGGAAAAAGTTGAACAGAGGTCAGAGCGGCTTTCAAGGAAACACACTAAGGAGGCAGCTGATTATCTTAGGAAGAGTAAATATTGGGGAAAAGTTGGTGCTTTTGAAGGAGCTGGTTACGCAGCTCAAGGGCTTTTCCGCCCTATGGTAGATTGCATCATGTTCACAAGAGGAACGGAATCTTTTTGTAAAGTTTGCCAGGAGGCAATTATCCGTGTTATTAAATATTATAGTCTTGTGAATTAATGATGCTATAGTTCGGTGACTCCCAAGAAATCAGTTTTATTGATCACAACAGTCTTTCATATGTACTGAATAGAAAAGCGGAGAAGAAAATGAGAAAATGCTGTATTATAATGTCCATATTATTTTTTTTATTCTTCTCTTTAGCCTTAAACTCAACTGACCGCTCCTCCCAGAAGTCCCTTTTTACTCCTGAGCTTGTCTCGACACCATTAGTTCAAAAGATTTTTTCTTTTATTGAGAAAAACAAGGAAAAAATTATCGAGGAATGGATATTTCTCACAGAGATTCCTGCTCCTTCAGGTCACGAGAAAAAAAGAGCTGAATACATCAAAGAGCAATTCAGTGCTGCTGGTCTAGGCAAAGTTTATAAAGATGACTCCGGCAATGTGATTGGCATCTGGAGAGGAGAAGACAAAGGGAAAAATATAATTGTTTCTGCTCACATGGATACTGTTTTTCAAGGAGTGTGGAAAATAAATGTAAAAAAAGAGGGCAATCTTCTTAAAGCTCCTGGAATATGCGATGATACAGCCAGTTTGATAAATCTTCTCTGGTCTATCAGAGCTTTAAAGGATGCAGGATTCAAACCCGTTAATACCTATTATTTTATGGGGACTGTAGGAGAGGAAGCGGGGCTTGTTGGCATGAGGGCTTTTTTGGATAGGGTGAGGGAAAAATTTGATTTACTCATTGCTCTTGATGGAGATTTAGGCAAAGTTCACTATGGCGCCCTTGGATTTGGCGGAGGGAAGATAGTTTTCAGAGGCCCAGGAGCTCATACTATGCAGAGCCGAGGTGTACCCAATCCTAATCTGGCTGTTGCCAAGGCAGTAGAGCGAATATATGCCATAAACCTTCCTGCAGAGCCTGTGGAAAAATGGACAATTCTGAACATTGGCCAGATAGGCGGCGGAAAAGTCAGAAATGCAGTATCCCAAGAATCCTTCCTCACAATAGACCTTCGTTCAGCCGATCAGGAAGAGCTCGAGCGGGTCCAGAGAAAAGTGAGAGAAATCTGCCACGATATTGCCTCTGAATTAGGTATTGAAGTTGAAATCGAGTTCAATCAAAGTTCAAAAGCTCATCGACTTCCTGGAGCCAAGGAGTCTTTTCTAGTTCAGACGGTGATGGATATCCTCAAATACTTGAAAATTAGAGATGTAGAGGTTGATCCATTGGGCTCTACAGAAGCTAATGGAGGTATAGAGAGAGGTATTCTTTCTCTCAATCTTGGACGGACTTACGGAAGGTATAAGCACAGCCTTCGGGAAGAAGCTGAAATAGATGGTATTTTTCTGGGACTAAAACATGTCCTACTTCTTATTTGTTCCCTTAAGTAATTTCACTCGTTAAATTAACTTAACAATCTTAGACAGCCATTTCTTATCAATTTCAGAAAAAGCATCTAACTTTCGGCTGTCCACATCCAGTACAGCCCAAACATTATTATGTTTGTCAAAGAGAGGAATTACTATCTCTGAGTTAGAGCGGCTGTCGCAAGCGATATGACCAAGAAATTCATGAACATCTGGCACGACTATCACTTCCTTACGTTCTACTCCTGCCCAACAGACACCCTTCTTTTTTTCTAAAACCTGACAGGCTAATGGACCTTGGTAGGGACCGACAATCAATTCCCCCTCAGTGATTATATAAAATCCAGTCCAGAAGAAATAGGGAATTTTATAGTGAAGGAGGGCAGCGACAGATGCCATTCGGGCAATCTTGTTTTCTGTTTTCTTAAGTAGATCTTCAAGCTGAAGGAAAATTCTTTCATATCTTTTCCAAAGTGTGCTTTTGTTTACCATTTTAGTCCTCTCACTCTGGTTACTAAAGCGTACATAGAATATGATCCTGAAATCTATCAAGGAGAGAAAAATTAGTCAAGCTGCTTTGTTATGTGGTAAGCATGGGAAATTTGACTTTCTTTTCTGTTTTAATTATTTTCTCTTCTGGAATTTGAAGAGGAGGAAGTAAACATGAATTTAAGGATAATTAAAAACTTTTGTGTGTTTCTTCTTCTCATTACCCTTTCTGGTACAGCCTATGGGGAAAGAAGAGAAGCAATCTATCGATTAGGTATTGAACTAGAAGAGCAAGCCACTTATCTTGCTGAGAGCAGTTTTGACCACTTCAGAGGCTGGAAAGGAGAAATTTCTGATGAGGAACAGTCGATTCTTTTTAAATCTGAAGCTTTTGCTTCATCGTGCCGACTCTTTTTAAAGCTGGCTGAAAGAAGTTCTGGTTATTTCAATGAAGGATTTCTCAGGACGAATATGTACAGCGCTTTTATATTCCTCTTGCATTCCTTTAAAGAATTAGAAAAGGAGATGGGGAGGTCTCGGATTAGGCCCTCTCCACTTTCGCAGTGCCGCAGGATTTTAAATAGGATGGATCGTGAATTCTCAAAATGGCCAGCAGCTGACAATTTAGCTTATCTTCATCAGAATTATGTTAAAGCCCAGGATGCCACTGTTTATTTGATAGAGAGAAAAGGAATAGGAGAATATATCCGACGCCCCTTTAAAAATTTAGAGAGTCTTTACCGCTATAATTATGACCGAAATAGGGGGAAGGATCCCTGGAAATACCTGGTTGAGGTTTCCTATGACACCTTGGGAAAAATGAAGAAGGATTCGATGATTAATCTCAATTTTGAAGGAATGCTTGTGATCGAGAAGGGTTCTCGTCCTAACAGACCGGTCTACATCATTGAAGGTGGGAAAAAGCGGGGTATTAGTTCTCCTGAAGTTCTTAGCCGATTCGGAGGATGGAACAGAGTTTTTGAAGTCCCTGTTGAAGTTATAAACAAGTATCCTGAAGGAGAACCAGTCAAATAATAGTCACTCGTAGGGTTGTGGTGATAATTTTATTTTTTTAATCTAATAACAAAATTTAAGTTAAACTTTACTCTTTCAGCTTCCTTAGCATAGGTTTTTATCAAATCTCATTTCTTTAATTATCCCCGAATGAGTTACTTGGTAGAAGAATTGCGGTAACGATCAAGATAGAACAATTTGGCAATTTATAAACCTCTTTTTAGTAAAAGAAATAAGCGAGATAAACAGGATGAGTGGAATTGCAATTGGGATAAAGAGTGCGGGCTGTTGTCAGCAAAAGGGGGGTTGATGATGGGAACCAAAAAGGTGGGGGTTCTCCCCAGCCCGCGAAGAAGAACCATTTATAGTATAACAAAAAATTTTTTTTTGTAAAGAAAAATTTTAATAAAATGAAAAATTTTTTTGGTTTTTTTAATATAATAATATTTCTTGATTATGTAAAAAAAATTTCTGATTAGTGTTGAATTTTCTCCAGCATTTAGTAAGAATAAATCAAGCCCCCGGGTTTAAAGGAGGAGTTATGGAGGAGAAAAAGATAGATATAAAAGTAGATGAGCAAATTGCGCTTGGGCAGTATTCTAACCTTGCTGCTATCCGTCATGCCAAGGAGGAGTTTATTTTTGATTTTGCCTTTCTCTTCCCTGATTGTCCCATGGGGAAGCTTGTTGCTCGGATAATCCTCAGCCCTGCCCATGTTAAGAGGTTCATGGAAGCTCTCGACGTAAACATAAAAAGATATGAAGAGAGCTTTGGCCCAATTACTCCTGCTGATGTTCCCCCTTCCGTGGGTTTTGTTCATTGAAAAATAAATTATCCGGGATAAGGAGAGCTCAGAATGTCCTATTTTAAAAATAGCGAAGAAATGTACAAAATTTATAAGGAACTTTTTGATCATATAGCTTCTCATCCCCAAATAGGTTCAGCCCTTGCTAATTCAGGTCTCATCGTTTGCTTCAAAGTTAGTGACCCTGAAGGCAAATTTACTGTTAATTGCCGAGACAAGCCCATTGAAAAGGAGAAATACATTTCCTATGAAATGGGAGAGAGCGTGCTCAAACCAGATCTTTCATTTACCTGTTCCTCTGATTTTTGCCACGAATTTTGGCAAGGAAAAGTAAACATTGTTTCCGCTATTCTTTCAGGAGATGCAAAAGTAGAGGGAAAGATTCAGCAAGCCATGAAATTATTGCCTGCTCTCAAACCTGTGTACAATCTTTATCCTCAAATTTTAAAGGAGATCGGACGGGAAGACTTAATTATTAAATAAGAGATTAAGTTTTAGGATAATAGTATCTATTAAGGAAAGGTTACTGTATAGAAAATTAATGATAATTTTAGCTTGACATTATTGTTTTTTTCCTATAAATACTTTGACAAGCTAAAAAAATGGCCAAAATTTCCTAGCTAAGTTAATAAAATTTGATTGGAGGTAAAATAAATGGCTTACGAATTCACAAATTCAAAAGGGGTTAAGTATTATCTCCATTTTAAAGATGTCAACCTAAAAGGTGGGCGAATCCAGAGGATCTACTTTTTCGCTCGCGACATAAGATCAGGCTCCTTGAATGATATTCCTGCTGGATATAAAGTAGTCGAGACTGAAAGAACAGGAATGCCTATCCTAAAAAAGGCGTAAAATTTTTTCATGGTTCATTAAAGTTCAAGCCTACAACTCAAAGGTCATTTCTTCTTCCTAAAACTCAGGGGGAAGAAGTTTTTCTGTTAAATTCAGTCTTCTATCCACTTCGGCCTTCTTTATATCAGTGCTTCTGTGTTTTATTCACTTCCCATTTGATTCCTAATTTTAATAGAGATATTTAAGTTTAGGTGATAATAGTGCCAAGGATTTTTATTAATTTTTGTCTAACACATATAAAAAAATAATAGGAGGTTTAAAATGAAGAAATATGCTCTGGGTGTTTTCCTGGTTGTGTTTCTTTTCAGTTTAACTTTTTTTCCCGATGAGGCCTCAGCTCAGTCAGAAAGGAAACAGGGAAGGTTAATGGGAAGAAGTTTTCTTTTTATGGAAAAATTTCTGGATTTAACTCCAGAACAGAAAGAGCAGCTTGAAGAGCTGAGAAAAGTTCGTCGTGAGGAAAGATTGAATTTTCAGGATGAAATACGAAAAATGCGCGGTGAGTTCCGTGAGTTAATAAAAGATCCTGAAGCCAATGAGGAAAAAATCAATGATATCATTGACAAAATGGCTCAGTTACGGGCAAACCACATTAAGGGTACTATCAAGCACAGACAAGAAGCCAAGAAGATATTTACTCCTGAGCAGCTGGAGAAGATTGAGAAGTTTGAAAAGAAGTTCTCAGAATTGAGAGGTAAAAGATCACAGAGATACTTCCAGCGTGGAAGACATTTCCGTCGAGGTCATTTTCCTTTCCGGCGCGGATTTCGCCGTCCATGGAGAAGAGGATGGGACTTCATGGGCGGAGACTTCGATTTCGATCCCGATTCACAATAGGTTAACTGAAAGAACGTCACCTTTTTGGTCAATTGTCCTTAAAGGTGGACAGGATTCTGCTCGTCTTTCTCCTCCTTCCAGGAGAAAAAATTGGCATGATTTTTGCTCAATAGGCTTCTGGAAGGAGGAAAGATGAAAAAGTTTATCATAATAATTGCCGTTTTGTTCTTTTGTGTTACGCTTCTAACCTCTTCAGAGAATGAAGGTTATTACAGCTATAGTTACGCCCGCCTGAGTTATGTAAAAGGTGATGTATTTGTACAGAGAGCCCAAGATTTAGGCTATGAAGAGGGAGTTGTAAATTTACCGGTAGTTGAAAGTGACAAGCTAGGAACGAGAGAGGGGCGAGCAGAGATACATTTTGGCAAGAGAAATTATCTGCGCGTAGATAACAACACTCAAGTTGATTTTGTTAGCCTTCCCAAGAACGGATATGACCTTATTAAGCTCCATATATTGTCAGGCAGTATTTATCTTAGAGTTAATTTCTTAGAAAAAGAAAAGGATATTGAAATCCATACCCCTGATGCTTCCTTCTATGTCCTAGACGAAGGCCTATACCGCTTGAATGTCATTGAGAATAGAGAATCTGAACTTTTTGTGTATGACGGTGCTGTTGAGGCTGCTGGAGAAGAAGGCTCTCTTCTAGTGGAGAGAGAGCAGAGGTTAGTTGCATCAAGCGGTCATTTTAATTCAAGTCCCACTAATTTTTATGCTTCGCTCAGTGATAGTTTTCACCAATGGAATGAATACAGAGATTCTTTACTCACAAGGCGGGTATCGCGGCGATATCTTCCTTCTGAAATGTATGAATATGAAGAAGAACTCGCCGACAATGGCCGGTGGGTTTATGAGCCCCCATATGGACACGTTTGGGTCCCTCGTGTTTATTACAGCACATGGAGGCCTTATTACTACGGAAGATGGCTCTGGTATCCCATAATTGGTTGGACTTGGGTCTCCTATGATCCCTGGGGATGGTGTGTCTCCCACTACGGAAGATGGCACTGGAGGTTTGGCCTTGGGTGGTATTGGATTCCTACCAGGTTTTGGGGACCAGGCTGGGTGCACTGGTATCGGGGACATCGTCACATTGGGTGGTGCCCATTAAGTTACCATGGCTATCCTGGCGTAATAATAAATAACCGTTTTTACGGGCGGTATTATTCGCGCTATTATCCTCTGCATTCCCGAGCTCTTGTCGTTGTTCACAAAAGTCAATTACAGGCACGCCGTATTTCTAGAGCTGCCCTGAAGCAAAGTCAAATCAGGAGCCTTGGAAAGATTTCTCTTTCCTCTCGAAAACCAAGCATTAAACCTGTTATCAATCGGATCAGTAAGAATTCTGTAGCAGCTAAAGCACTCTCCCGCTCTAATATCAGAAAAGTTGGGAAAGCATATGTTTCTGGGAAAACTATACGTTCTCCTTCTCGGTTGAAGTCTTCAGTGTCACGGAACTCTCCTAGGATTTCTCGAAGCCTGTCTTCTTCAAAGAATAGGCGAACGCTGACAAATAAAGCTATAAAGAGTTCCTCCTCAAAAATTTTGCCGCGGAATCGACCTCGTTTGAACTCTTCCACGTCATCGAGTAAATCTAGTGTAAAGAGAAATACTTCATCCCGCTCAGCAATAAAACAGTATCCATCAAGAGCGACTTACTCTTCAAGATCGAAACTTTCTTCTACTTCGAAACTTCGGAAATCCATAAGCCCAAAGAAGGCAACGTCTCCTACGAGAAGACCTTCCTCAAGAAAGGCCCTTTCCCTAAAGTCTCGGGTAAAAGCCTATCCCTCTAGAAGTTCTTCCTCTTCTTCACAGTATATTTCACAGCGAAGAAGCTCTGCACTAACGAAAAGTTATTCATCTCGAAGATATAGCCCTCCTTCCCGTTCGTATACAAGGCCATCAAGAAGCTATTCGAGAATCCGTTCTAATTCATCTCCGAGCTATGCTTCACCGAAAAGAAGTGTATCCTCATCAAGGAGAAGTATTTCCTCTCCGAGTTCCAGATCATCCTCACGTTCTTCTGTTAGGCGCTCATCAAGCAGTCGTTCTTCTTCATCCCGAAGTTCTGCCTCAGGAAGAAGCGCATCTTCCTCACGGGGAAGAGTTAGAAAAAAATAGGCTTTTATTGGGGTCAGGCTTTCATAACTTTCATATTTCTTTAATTTTGAAGTCTTATATTACCTATATATTCGCATGACTCCATGAGAAGATGTGAGTTATCCAAGTTATGAAAGCCTGACCCCGAAGATTTTCTTCTTTACATTTATTCATATCAGTGGTATAAATTATTCTAATTTGAGGTAAAAAGATGGTCTTTCTGTGCGATAAAGGAGAGATTCCTAACGATCTACTAAATTCCTCTGTATTGAATGATTAAAGAATTGGAGGTGTGTGCTATGAGAATTATTCTAACGGAAAGGAAAAAGAGATCAGAGAGGATTAGCCGAATAATTGGATTGAGCCTAATTGTAATTTTGATTGTCGCTGCTGGGAGTATTTCCTGTAAGAAAAAAGCGGAAGAAGAGGCTACAACAGAAGAAGGAGTGGTAATTAAAAAGGGAATTAACGAATTTGAAGGAGTAGTAAAAGTAGCTGTAGGCAAGTATTTTTATCTCCCCAGCGCTAAGGGAATTGATATGGTTTTCCCAGGCACTGCAGAGTCTGGGGATGCGAGTACTCTCGTCGATAAGGAAGTGAGAGTAAGAGGTGAGTTTTCTCATGATAGGCCGTCGATATTAGTAGTAGATACTGTTGATATAAAAGAACCTGAGAAAGAATGGAAAAATATTTATACGAGAATAGAAGAAGTCGTTCTTGATGATTATCTGGATTCAAAATACAGAGATGAGTTTAAAGCTTTTAAAAATATTGCCTACAATAAAAGCGAAGGTTGGGAAGGAACAGAAAAGGCCAAAGTTTACGGAAAACTGGAAGAGACAACAGTAACTCAAGCTGGAGAAGAGAAAAGCAGCTACAAAATTGCTGTATTGAATGAGAGCGGAAGGGAAATCGGCAAGATCATCGTCGATAACCTCACTGATTATGCTCTGTATAGCTTAAAGAAGCTGAAACTCTTCGATAAATATTGGTTTTATTTCAACGTAAAAGAGACTGTTGATTGGCGGATTCGAAGGAGAACGCGGGAACTTTTCCATGCCGATGTGGTCTTTGCTGGTCTGTATTAAAAAAACCATAGATAATCAGATATCGACCAAAACTTCCAATCTGGAATAATTCCAATCTTTGATCCACAAATTCATTCCGTTTCCTCCATGCTACAGAGTGCGATTTAGACAATGTGGCATGAAGTTATTGTTCTTACACTTTTCTTATTTATCGTTTGCTTTTTCCCCTGATAGAAGGAGGTTCATATTCGAGGCTTGCGCTTTAAATATGCTCATTCTTTTTAGGAAAACTTTAGATATCTTTGTAGTCTCTCAGCTATGATTTTATTGTTAACAGGACAGCCTCATTCTGGAAAGACAACTTTCCTGAAAAGGCTCATCCAGGAGCTGAAGAAGCAAAATTTCAGGATAGACGGCTTTTTGAGTGAAGTTGTCGAGCAGGATAATGAGAAAATAGGATATGATTTGCTTGATCTCGAGAGTGAGAAATTGATTCCATTCATCCGTAGGTCAGGCCAAAAAAATTGGGAAAAAATCGGGCCTTATTTTTTTATTCCTCAGGGGCTAGCTTGGGCAGAAAGAATTATTCTCAGGAGTAAAGATGCTGAAATTCTGGTAGTGGATGAAATTGGACCATTAGAGCTCGAAGGAAAGGGATTATGGCCTGCATTGAAAAAAATAATTTTCCAGAGGCATCAGAAATTTATTTTTGTTGTGAGAAGGAGCATCGTAAATAACCTTCTTGAAATTATCGGCAAGAACAAAATAAAAATTATTCATATAAAACAGAGAGATATTTTTCATCGTATGATTGAAGAGATAAAAAAGCCTTAATCCTGAGTAAATCAACCTTATTTTCTCCTAATAAATATCGCTTTATATTCTTTCACCATGGTAAATGAGGAGTCTACTTCTATTTCCAGAAGCTAGTAATTTCGGACTTTTTTTGGTATTATCTTTCACAAATCAGAGCTAGGAGGAAGAGTGCTTAGAGCATGGGTAGCCATCCTTAATTTTTTTTCGGCGCTGGAGTTCAAGATTGCTGATAAGTTAGGAGATGTAGTAGCGGTAATAAGCCATTTTTTCTTATTCTGGATATTACCAATCATTTTTCTTTATCTTCCTCTAAGATTTCTTGCTATAGTTGGAATATTAATTGCTCTCTTTTATGTTTATATGCTTGCAGGAGATATATTCCTGTCTGTTTTTGGGCATGAAAAATTGGAAAAAAAGCGTGGCATGGTTGATGTCACCCATGTTCACGAGATGAGACAGGAAATAATAGGGGCTCTTATTAAGTATTTAGGAGGAATTATTAGTTTTGCCACGATTTTTAACGGACTCCAGAATATCTTCCAGGGAAATGCCTTTTCCATTTCTAATCCTTCTCCTCTTCCTTATTTTGACCTTCTTTATTTTAGTTTTGTGACGATCACAACTTTAGGATATGGCGATATCCTGCCTGCAATCTGGGTTTCAAAATGCTTCATCATCATTGAATTATTATTCGGACTTGGATTTGTTCTCCTTCTCTTTACAATGCTCATCTCTCTCTATATTGATATTCAACGAAAAAAGAAGTATGAATGATAATTATATAAGGAAGGTGTAAATCATGGTACTTTTTAGGAAAAAGAAAGAATCCTGTGATTCGGATAGGATTGTTCAATTAACAATAATTCATGGAAACAATGACACAGATGATCTCCCTGGTAAAATTTTTGATCTCCAGTGTGGTAACAATTTCATAGGGAGAGATTCTCTCTGTGATGTCATCCTCAACTCAGGAACTGTATCAAGGAAACATGCCAATTTAAAAGTGAGCTACGATAAGAAGAAATTTACTATTGAAGACCTTGGCAGCGCTAATGGTGTTATCATCCAACCTTCGACAATTTTAAGAAATGATAAGAAATCCTTTCAATCTGGTGACGAGTTTCAAGTAGGGGAGATTCTCTTCAGATTGCTTGCCATAGACCGAGATGAAGCTCTCCAGACTATGGCTGTGGATGTAAAGGAATTGGTTAAAGAAGTGAAGGATAAAGATCAACAAGAAAGAGAGAAGAAGGAATAGACTAAAGAAGTTTATTAAAATAAAAAGAGAAACAAAAAATATAGATTTAAAATCATTAAACTACACTCTCCATATTTTCCTCTTATCCAACGTTAAGGGGAATGTTCTGTCTAAACTTCCCTAGAACTGTGGATGCTTAAGGTGGAAATCAGTAGCATCCTGGAAAGTTTTTGCTACAGCCAAAGTTTTTGCTTCTTCATAGAGGTTTCCGATGAAAGATATACTTGTAGGATTTCCATCATCATCAAAACCATTTGGTACAACAACTGCAGGATGTCCGGTGAGATTTGTTAAGAGCAAATTATTTCCACCAGAGGAAGGAGCAACATAAACATCTATTCCATTCATTTTCTGATACATGGCTTGCATGAGGAGAGCCCTGATTCGATTTGCTTGAATATACTCTACAGCAGGGATAAATCTTGCCTGGCGAAAGACATTTGGCCATGCCCTCCTAACTTGCCTTACTAAGAGGTCGTCCCTTCCGCTTCGAGTGAGTTCGTCAAAGGCGGCTGCTGCTTCAGCATTTAAGATGAAGGAAAGAGCGTATACAGGAAGGTCAGGAAGCTCTAAGTGAATAAGTTCAGCTCCGAGAGAACGTAGAATTCTGAGCACTGCTTTGTCGTTTTTTATGGACCTTGAATCTCGCTCAAAGGCTGATTTTAAGTAGCCGATTCGAATATTTTTCAATTCAAGAGATGAGTCCCAGTTGAAAGGAAGGTCAATCACTGTAAGATCCTTTCCATCCGGTCCGTATATAGCGGCAAAAACGAGCGCACAGTCTTCAACACTCCTGCAAATGGGCCCAATTTTATCCATACTCCAGCTTAAGGCCATAGCGCCATAGCGGCTGACTCGACCAAAGGTTGGACGAAGTCCGCTTACTCCACACCTCGTAGAAGGAGACACAATCGATCCCCAAGTTTCGGTGCCAATAGAAAACCCTACAAGCCCTGCAGCTGTTGCAGATGCTGAGCCAGCTGAGGAACCACTTGAACCCTGTTCGGGGTTCCAGGGATTTTTAGTTTTTCCTCCAAACCAAACATCTCCCCAGGCTAATGCTCCCATGGATAATTTAGCAATCAAGACTGCTCCTGCTTCTTCGAGTCGCTCAACTGCTGTAGCATTCTCATCTATGATTTGGTCCTTGTAAGGCATTGCTCCCCAGGTTGTTTTAATTCCTTTTGTTGCCAAGAGATCTTTTGCTCCCCAGGGAATACCATGGAGGGGGCCTCTGTAGTTCCCAGAAGCTATTTCCTCGTCTGCAAGACGAGCTTGTTTTAAGGCCAGTTCTTCAGTTAAGGTGATAAAACATTCAAGGCGCGGTCCGTATTTCTTGAGTCGTTTGAGATACATTTGAGTGAGTTCGGTTGAAGTCAAACGGCGTGATCTTATGAGTTGAGAAAGAGCTGTCACAGGGTAAAGAGCTAAGTCTTCTATGTTTTCAGGCATCTTTATTTCCTGAATTTTCATGGGCGGAATTGGCTTGGTCTCTTTCTCTTTTTTCATTCCAGGTACAACAGGATTAAAAAGGAGGGCAGGACTGACATTATATTCTAATGAGATTTTTCTTAGCTCTTTATAGTGTGAGAGATTTGTTCTCACATCTTCCAGCATTATCTTTCTTTCTTTTGTGTTGAAAGTCAGGCCGATTATCTTCTCGGCAGCTCTAATATCCTCAACTGAGATTTTTTTCCCTTTTGTAAAATAGAGTATAAAAGCGCCGCCGATTAAGATTAAAAGGCATAAGACCAGAAGAGATGCAGTCCAGAATATTGAAGGTGATGTGGTTTTTTGGTGCTTTGTCATTAATTCCTCCTTATTAATATTTATTAAAATTTTAAGATGACTTTGTTACCTTATTGAACCAATGGTAAAATTACAATTCGAGTTATTAATTCATCCTTTTTCCTTTTGCCTGTCGAATTTTTACCTGGCCCTCGCCTTACTTTCAGCACTCAGGACATTGTGACACTTTCTCTCCAAGTCCACGGCTTAAATAGATACATATTTTCATTATTTCTAGTAAAAAATTCTTGACACTATTCCTCTTAATATCATATTTTTCTAAGGCATTGCTAGGGAAACTAAAGAAATAACTCAGAATGACAATGTAGAATTCTACGGTATATCCAAGAGAAAGGAAGATACAAATAATGACCGAAAAAATTAAAGACTCGGCACAGAGGATCAGGTGGCTTATCCTTGTTATTATGGGGCTCGTGATTTTTGGAGCCTACTATGCCTACGATGCTGTGAGTCCGATAGCTGACTTCATCATCAAAGATATGGGAGTCACGAGAGCCCAATACGGCCTTCTCTTTACATATTACTCTATACCAAATTTAATCATGGTTCTCCTCGGTGGCATTCTCCTGGATAAAATAGGCATCAGGAAAGCAGGAAGTTTATTTGTAGCTCTCTGTGCTGTGGGCGTTCTAATGACTGCAGCAGGATCTTCCTTCCAAGTTATGCTCTGGGGAAGACTTGTCTATGGTCTTGGTGCAGAATCACTTATCATAACTATGGATAAAATCATTTCAAAATGGTTCAGAGGAAAGGAACTATCTCTAGCTTTCGGATTGAATATTACCATAGCAAGACTTGGAACCATTGCTGCTCTGAATTCTGCAGCACGCATTCAGGCTTGGAGTGGTTCCTGGCATCTTGCGCTCTGGATTTCAGCGGTAGTAATGTTTGTATCTTTTGCTCTCTTTTTAGTTTTTACGGGAATAGATAAAGCTAAAGAGAGAGATTTTAAAAGAGCAGAAGGTGAGCGAGAAACTGAAAAATTTGTTTTTAAAGACATATATAAATTTAAACCTTCTTTCTGGTATGTGTCATTCCTCTGTATGACTTTTTATTCCGCTATTTTCCCTTTTACAGCTTTTTCTGTTCTTTTCCTAAAGACAAAATTTGGATTACCTGAAATTCAGGGCAGTTTTTACACTTCTCTCGTAGTCACCGGTTCAATGATTTTTACTCCCATCTTTGGATTTCTTGTTGATAAAATAGGGAAGAGGGCAACCATGATGATAGTCGGTTCCTTGATGCTAGTTCCGGCTCATTTAGTCTTGGGATTAACCTACCTTCATCCGGCGATAGCTATGGTGGTCCTTGGCATTTCTTTTTCGCTCGTTCCAGCAGCAATGTGGCCTTCTATTCCCATAATGGCCGAAGAGAAAAGGCTGGGAACAGCCTTTGGCTTCATGACTCTTATCCAGAATTTTGGATTAGCTGCATTTCCCTGGGCTGCGGGTAAAATAACTGACCTTTCAGGTGGTGATTTTACCAACACTATGATAATGTTTGCTTCTTTAGGTTTTTTAGGTCTCGTTTTTTCTCTATTGCTAAAGTTTTCAGCTAAAAAGGAGAAAGTAGGAATTGAACTTCCGACTCGAATAGCCCAGGCGTAAATAAAGAGAGCAAGGCTCTATCGGGGTATTTTATTTTTTCTGGTGGAAGAGATTTTTTTAAGAATAGATGCGGATTCGATGATTCATACTGTAATATCAGACCTTGGTAAAGTAATCATTTTTTTTGATAACCGGATTTTTTTCAAAAAGATGTCCCAGTTCTGCTCTTATTCTGAAGAAGAGATTGGAAATCGAGCCTTAGGTGAGTTGAGGCTTGTCCAATCATTCGACAGAGGAGAAATAGCTCCTCAGGAGTTTTATAGCGAAGTTGTTCAAAGGCTTGGAGCCACTATAGCTTATGATGAGTTTTATTCTATCTACAACGATGTATTTTCTCTTAACACTCCTGCCTTGGAGGTAATGAAGAAGTTGATGAAGAACTATGAGCTCGTTTTGCTTTCTAACACGGATGTTATGCGCTTTGGATTCATCAGGAAGAAATTCCCTGAGATAATGATTTTCGACCACTATGTTCTCTCATTCGAGGTTGGTTTTATGAAACCTCATCCCCAGATTTACAGAGAAGCATTGAAAAGAGCAGGAACAGATGCCAGAGATTGTGTTTTCATTGATGATAGCGAAGAGAATGTCAATGCGGCTGAGAAATTGGGTATTAAAGGAGTCCTTTTTACACCAAATATGGATCTCAAAGCCACTCTTAAAAGCTCAGGTCTTTCCTTTTAAATTTCCAGAAATCATTCCTCTTAGGAAGCATCTTTTTTTCCGTGATGAAAATTAAAATAGTCATTGAGCGATGGGGATACGGCTTGAAGGCACGCTCGCTTTGCCCCAGCGAGCCAAAGCGGCTCGATTCAGGCTTCGCTCTTCCTCGCGGGGTCAGGCTTTGTCATTATGGTGAGCATTGGAATATATTTTATGCTTTGGGCATCTTTTCGTAATAAAGCCTGACCCCAGAACCATGCCCGCTCAGCCTTCCTACGACCTTCTTCACCGTATACCCACGCTTTTTTTTTATCACGGAAAAAACGATGCTTACTTCCTCTTTTTGAAAGAAGATTGGGAGACTAGTAAACTGATATAAATACTTTCCTCCTCCTCGGACC
>JBGVTE010000111.1:0-2794 GCA_041862375.1 Candidatus Aminicenantaceae bacterium | reverse complement strand
TGGTTGCGGTGCTTTGTGCGGTGGTTTTGGTGGCAGCGTCAGCTTTTCTGTATTTGGGGAGAGAAGGGCCGGTCGTTCCTTCCTCAGAGGTAAAAATGCTGGTAGTGCTGCCTTTTGAGAACCTGGGATCTCAGGAGGATGAGTATTTTGCCGATGGATTGACAGAGGAACTCACGAACCGCCTGTCCTATCTTCACGGCCTTGGAGTCATCTCACGAACAAGCGCCAAGCAATATAAGGAAACTCCCAAGACAATAAAACAGATCGGAGAAGAGCTGGGTGTTGACTATGTGCTTGAGGGGACTGTACGCTGGAACCGGATTGGAGGTGGTGAGAGCCGGGTGCGGGTCACCCCGCAGCTTATCCGGGTCTCTGATGATACTCACCTCTGGTCTGAGCGCTATGACCGGGTCTTAGAAGACATTTTTTCAGTCCAGTCTGAGATTGCCGAGGAAGTCATCAAGCAACTGGATATTACTGTACTTGGACCTGAGCGTAAAGCCCTGTACGAAAAACCTACCGCCAACCTTGAAGCCTACGACTATTACCTGCGCGCTGCTGAACACTGGACACTGGGATATTTGAATCAAGATGCTAATGAAAACGAAAAAGCTATTGAGTTGTTACAAAAGGCAGTCGAGTTAGACTCCAGCTTCACCTTGGCCTACCTCTTTCTTACTCATATTCATTCACACATGTATGCAGTGGGAATTGACCGTACTGAAGAACGACTAGCAAAATCAAGGTATGCTCTAGATAGGGCACTCGCACTTGAACCCGATTTACCAGAAGTGCAATTAGCATTAGGATCTTATTATGTGCGGGCATTCCAGGACTATGACCGTGCGCTTGAGATATTTAAATCCGTTCAAAGAGCTCGGCCCAACATCCCTCCCTCATTCCTTGGATTTATTCAAACGCGTCAGGGAAAGTGGGAAGAGGCCATTGCAAATTATGAAAAGGCATTTAAACTCCACCCGCGTTCTTCTGACCTTGCCCATATACTGGGAAGGAGATACGCATGGATAGGCAAATACGAAAAGTCTGAGGAGTGGTTCAACCGGGCTCTGTCGATTTATCCGGATTTGTATTATTCTAAGCTAGGGAAAGCTAGGCTTCCCATGCTTTCGAGTGGAGATACAAAACAGTCTCGAATTCTTATCGGAGCATTACCTCATCATATTCTGACCGATTACAACTGGTTTATTCTTGGCATTCTCGAACGGAACTTCGATGAAGTGCTGGACCGGCTCGCATCAACGCCCTATGATACTTTTGCAGAAGCTCATTTTTATATTCCTGTCGACCTGGCCTTTGCTTCTGTGTATCATGCAATGAAAGATTTATCATCGATGAATACTCATGCTGACTTGGCACGCATCCATCTGGAAAGAGCTTTAGGTGAACGCCCTGAAGACACAAGACTTCACGCTACACTTGGTCTTGCTTATGCTTACTTAGGCCGGAAAAATGAGGCAATTAGAGAGGGAATTCGAGCAGTAGATCTTTATCCAGTAATACAAGATGCATTCGAAGGGCCTCGTTATATCCTCAACCTAGCCAGGATCTATTCTGTAGTTGGAGAATATGAGAAGGCCATCGTTCAATTAGAGCATTTAATGTCTATCCCATGTGGTAATAATATTTCTGTTCATTTCTTGAGGCTTGATCCTCAATGGGATCCACTTCGGAAATACCCAAGGTTTCAACGCCTGTTTGAAGAGAAATCAATAGATAAACCTCATCCAGAACTAAAATGATTCGACTTCTATTTATTTTCATTTAACTTTTGACTGCAATGGGAGCAGGCTTCCCAGCCTGTTTCAGCTGATTCACCGCATTGAAAAGTTTTGCGTGGATTTTTTTTATTGCTTTTCTAGAATTTCGCCTTTGATGATAACCATTCTCACTTTTGAAAGCCGTTTAAGTGGATCACCCTCAAAGATTACAACATTAGCTATTTTCCCTTTATCCAATGAACCAAGCTTACTTTCCACTCCGAATATTTGAGCAGGATATAGTGTCATAGCCTTAATAGCCTCTTCATAGGGAAGCCCGTAATTCACTGCCATTTCTGCCTGGTAGAGAAGGTCAGACCCATTTTTAACAGAACCAGTTTGAAATGCAATCTTGACACCTGCTTTGTGGAGACGAACAACATTCTCATACAGTGCGCCCCGGGTTTCTAGCATCTGGAAATAGGAAGCCACAGGACCTACGAGAACAGGAATATTCCTTGAAGAAAGCTTATCCGCGACTTTATAGGCATCGGCTCCGTGATTTATGATGATTTTCAGATGAAACTCCTCGGCTATCCTCAAAGCAGTAAGTATATCATCAAGCCTGTTAGCCCTGAGTGCAAGAAACATCTCCCCCTTAATTACAGGAATAAGCGATCGAAGCTTAAAATCTGTCGATGGGGGAAATGGCTTATCAGAGGGATTAGCTTCCCTTTCCTTTTCTTTCTTCTTGTATTCTTCCAGTTTTTTTTCATAATCGAGAATTTCGCTCAAGTAATTTTGTGCGTCGATCAATGTCTGCCTGAGGAGGACTGCTTCACCCATCCGAGTGGAAGGCATTTTTCCTTTTTTCCCGTAACGAAGTTTTGGCATCTCTCCGAGACTTCCATGAACAGCCACAGGAAATTTGACAACCATTTCTTCCATTGTTTTTCCGGAAAGATGAATCAGGGCGCTCTGTCCAGAAAGGAGATTCCCTTCTCCGGGCGCAGTAAGGGCTGCAGTCACTCCCCTCTTTCTGGCTATGGGGATAAAACTGTTTTCAGGATTAAGGG
>JBGVTE010000110.1:0-26924 GCA_041862375.1 Candidatus Aminicenantaceae bacterium | reverse complement strand
AGGGAGTAGGGTTTCTCATCTTCCGTTGGCAGCCTATAGTTGATTCAGCCATGGCCAGTTGATTTTCATTCATATAGCCGAATACACCGTGGTGGTAAGCAAAAGTATGAGGAACTTGAGGGATTTCTAATCCAGTAAAATTTTCTTTAATCATATCCCATTTGAGGCCCACATCGGGCGGCCATGTTTTTATCTGTGATATGTGATAGATCTTGCGCATTGAACCTGGTTCATGGTCTGCGGCAGGTACATGCCGCCAGGTCCAATCGCATACACTGCAGTCCGCGGTGTGTGTGGTTATCGTCGAGCCATCCACTGAGGCATCTTTCCCGACCAGTAGCACCGTACAACCCTCTTCAGGATATTCAGATAATAGTGATTCATCCTTTTTTTCTTCTGGTGAAATAAACACTAAGGCGCTTATGACTGCGAGTGCCATAAGCAATATACAAGCTGCCAATAATAATTTTTTTACATTCACTGTTTACCTCTCCTTACAAGTTATCTCTTTCCCAAATTTAAAAAACACTAGTATTTCTTCTGAGGAGTTTATCAAGGATTTTTTGAGTCGTCCTTAGGTTTCTTATTTCTGTAATGTATTAGGGTATTCTAAGAATAATTATCGCAGGAACACCGTATAGAAATATTCTTTTCCAGCTCTTACTTGCCCAGTGACAGTGTCTCAATTTTTATTTGAGGTAATGAGCCTGAAACACCAGGAGGACCTGTTTCTCTGTGGGCAAGAATCCAGAATTTTTCTTCGCCTTTTTTAACTTCAGTTTTAACTCCTACAATACGTGTGATTGAAGAGCAATGAGGACACTCGACGCTGTGCTTGCTGTAAAAATTTAAAAAGCCTCGAAAACCCACTTTAAAATCGACAGGATATTCTTTTTCACATACCGAACATATAATTGTGCCATTAGCTGTTATCATATCCTCATCTCCAATTTTTTGTTCTTGCATGGGGAATATTCGGTAAACATTCATTTCAACAAGGTTATCAAGACTAACTTCATTGGCCAAAGCTAAATCCTCCTGTTCTTGCTTGGCCTCCTTAAAATTCCACATTTCTCCAACGGCATTTTTGCCTTGAGACTTTACCTTTCCAAAAAACTTGCTTAAGATTCCCATATTATTTCTCCTTTTTTTATTTAATTAATAGACTTTGTCCCAAAGTGACGGGATGCCTTGTCATTGCGAAGAGCGAAGCGATGAAGCAATCTTTTAAGGAAGGGCATTAATCTATTTATTTTCAATGAGATTGCCACGCTCGCTTCGATCGCTCGCAATGACAATGGAACTGCCTTTTTCGAACACTTCTTTTAATCCCGTCACTTTGGGACAAACTCAATTAATAATTATTTGTTGCAAGAGCAAGCAGATATTTGTTCACTTAATTTCACAAAGTAATATAAAATAATGCTTTTTTAAGTGTATTACAGTATATAGCCTAAATATGTCAAGAAAAAACCAATGATTATTCCAAATTGAAATGTATCAGAATAATCCCCTCCTGCTTTATATTAGCCCGTCAATTATCTTAGCTGTCTTTTCCAGATTCAGGAAGTTAGAGCATTAATTCTCTATGTTTAACTACGGTATTTTGCTTTGTTATCAGTAATAGAGGATGTGAGCAGGTGGAAATTGTTTAAAATAAGAGAGATTTGTTGTGTTTATAAAAAGGAAATTTAGCAAGCTGTGACAAAGCTGTGAACTTATTTTGACAAAAAAATTTTACTGTGCTATAAGCTCATTATTATCACATTAATGAGAGAGAATAAAAGGGCGGGAGACATATCGAATAAAAGAGTGAATTCCTTTCCCTAGAATATTGTATTTAATGAAAATTAAATTCTCACATTTTATACAATTCATCCAGAAAAAGATTGCAAATCGCCCTATAACATCAATTCTTTGTTTACTTGCATTTATTTATTTTTGCTCAACTCTTATCCTTATAGCTTGTGAGAAAGTGAGTTTTGGCAAGGCAGCAACTATGATTATGCCTGCCTTTTTAGGTGAATTAGGTATAGTGGAAAGCGATTCCGTTATAAGCCAGATCAGTATCTTAACTGCACTGTTAGTTAGTGTTGCCTTCCTTGCAGTCATTACAGCAAAGATCACAAGTATATTTATTGAATTCGTAAGGAAAGGAGGGAGGATTGTGAAAAAAGTTAATTTATCTGATCATATCATAATCTGTGGATGGAATTTTCAAGGGGAAAAAATCATAAAAGAGCTTTTGAGTAGTGGTGAAAAATCACAGCCAGATATTGTTATTCTAGCAAATCACGAGCGTCGGCCCGTGAAGGATGAACATATTGAGTTTATAAAAGGCGACCCTACCCAGGATCAGGATCTCATCAGGGCGGGAGTGAAGAGTGCAGAATCCGTTATCGTGCTCAGCGATCTTACTAAAAAGGCTAATGAGGCTGATGCCGAGGCATTAATGATTGTGCTGGCAGTGGAATCTCTCAACCGGAAGATTCATACCAGTGTACAAATAATAAATTCTTCAAACCGTATACACTTGGAGCGTGCACACGCTGATGAAATAATCTGCCTTGATCAAATGGGAGGAAATTTTATCGTTGCCTCAACTATAAATCATGGAATATCTCGTATAGTAAATGAGCTAACAACTTTTAACTCAGGCAGTGAGTTTTATCGGTATGATGGACATATCTCTGATATGTTAGTTGGAGAAGATTTTTCTACTGCTGTGCGAACACTGATACAACAGCACATAATACTTTTGGGTTTCGAAACAGATGACTCTGAAGAATTGAGAAAGAGGCTATCAAGCGATGTTATACATTCAGTACAGAGTGGCAGGAGAGTGATTGTTGTCAACCCTCAGGGATCTTATAAAATTCGTCAGGGTGATGCCCTTTTTATAGTTGCAGAATCAAAACCAAATGAACTTTAATAATTACTTTTAAGACTCTTAATAATCTCAATAAATTGTATCTTTGATATCTGTCCAGTTGGAAATTTTGTACCTTTTGATTCTTACTTCCCCGGTTTCCTCTGGAGTGAAAATGTCGTAGAGGAAACCATCTTTTATGATTTCTGGGATAAAGGGAAGATTTGTTGTGTATAAGTAGTAGCCATCCTGACTGAATATATCACATTCGATTTCTTTACTTTGATCGAGTACTGATTTTAATTTTCTGGCATATATTCTCCCTCTATCGTCAGAAAAAATAGTACTAAAAAATGGTCGGTATTGTGGAAAATTAGCTCCTTCTTCAACCACATCTTTAGGCCATTGCCTTCCTTCCCTGGCTGTACTTTCAATAACGTCGTTAACAATTTTATCTTTTTCCTTTCGATCGATAGAGTGGAAGGGCTCATCTTTTTTAATTATCAGAAAGTTTTTTCCCTCTTCATCGATAAGATAGAGTTTGTATTCGGTACTGAATCCATAAATAATTCCCTTCCCGGCCAGATGAGAAAAGCACAGGATTGGAGTATACGAATGTGAGAAAGAAAAACCTGCGCCCTTGCGGGCAACTATACTTATGCCTGGGTACTCGCAAATATTTTCTGTTATTTTCCCTGCTGAATCTATGATTACGACCCCATAATTTTGACCTTTTTCAGCTCGAATAAAACCTGAGGCAATAATGTTTCCCTCTGAATTTACTATAAAGTCGAGGAAAAATATCGGGAGGACAAAGCTTTTTACAAATTCTCCCTGATGTGTGAATATCTGAATTTTCCGTCCCTCTGAAACAAAGATGTTATTCTGGTTATCAAAAAACATATCATAAGGCCTCTCAAATTCTCCAGGCCCCTGTCCTTTTCTTCCGATTGTCTGAAGATAACTTCCATCCCTATCGAATTTTTGTATCCTTTGATTTCCAGTATCGAGGACAAAAATGTTTCCATTGCTGTTTACATTAATCTCGCTTACTCGATAGAACATATAGTTTTCATCTTCCTCGTTCCCGATACTTAAATCTTCCTCTAATTCCAAACTGATCTCTCCATAGATAGGCTCGACCGGGTTTTTAACTACCTTTACTCCGTTTTCTTCCTCTATGGTTCCCTTCCATTGCGAAGGCTCCCTTTTCTTTTCTTTTGAGCAGCTTGATGAGAGTAAAATTATAAATACTATTACTGTCAACACAGCTATTGCTTTTTTCATTATTTGTATCTCCTTCCTTTTTTTTATTGCTTCTCCCCCAAAAAGACTTATAACACAGGAATAGAGTGAGGTCAAAACTGAATAGAAATGTGTACCATTTAAATCAAAAAATCCCCACCGTTGATGTCGATGGAGGCCCCGGTAATATAAGAGGCTCTATCTAAACAGAGGAAGACTACGAGGTCTCCAATTTCTTCTGGAAAGCCGAGCCTTTGAATCGGGAATGAATGTATGAAAGCTTTAAGCTCTTCCTCTGTGGCCGTCTTTGGACATTTAAGTTTGCTTTGAGGGTTCCATGCTCTTATAGACTTCCTTGAGTATACTCACGCACTTATCCATCTGTTCCCTGGTGTGAGCTGATGAAACCGAGAGCCTTAGCCTGGTTTTATTCTTGGATACGGCTGGGTAGGTTACAACGCCCGTGTATAGCCCTCTCTGTTGAATCCTTTTGCTTATTTCACGGAGTCTTAAATCGGTTCCTGCCATAACCGGGATTACTTGTGATTTTGTGTTGGCAATATCAAGCCCGGCTTCCTTGAGTTTTGCATGCATGTATCGAGTGTTTTCCCATAATCTTTCACGGGCAGATTTGTCTTTTTCGAATATCTCAAGGATTTTAAGTATCCCGGCAGCAGTATGGGGAGCCATGGCACAGGAAAATACATATGACCTTGCAAACATCCTGAGATAAGTCATGAGTTTTTCCTTTCCTGCAGCATACCCGCCAATAGCTCCGAATGATTTACTGAAAGTGCCGATTGAGATATCGACTTTATCTTCAAGGCCAAAATGCTCGGCTACTCCTCCTCCCTTTTCTCCAAACACAAGAGACGCATGAGCTTCATCCACTAATATTTTGGCACCGTACTTTTTGCAGATAGGTATTAATTCAGGGAGGTTTGCAAGATCTCCGTCCATGCTGTACACGCCCTCCACACAGACTATTACCCTTTTTGTATTCAAACTTTTAAGAGTTTTTTCCAGTTGTTTGGGATTGTTGTGAGCAAAAACCTTGATATCAGCACCTGATAATCTGACGCCGTCATAGATAGAGGCATGAGATAAAATATCCATCACAGCAACATCACCGGGCCTGAGGAGTGCTGACAGTATTCCTAAATTGGTCGCATAACCTGTGGAGAATACGACAGCAGATTCCTTCCCTTTCAATTCAGCAATTTTCTCTTCCAGCCTGAGCAGTAAACCAGAATATCCACTGAGCAAAGGCGCTGATACAGCTCCAGTTCCGAATGTATTGAGTGCATCCTGTACAGCTTCTATGACTTCCGGGTGCACAGAATATGCAAGGTAGTTATATGAACAGAAATTTAAGAACGTGCGTACTGAATTCGTGTTCCGGTCAAAGACCTCGAATTCAACTTTTGGACTCGACATCATTGGCTGGCCATACACCATATACTGTTTTCTTATACCGTCAGAAACATACTCCCAGAAATAGTCAGCAACATCAAAAAGGTCATCGCTTTCGAAACTCGAAAAATCAACCAAAGTGTAATCGTCGCAATTCATCTCTTTTCCTTCGAAATCCTTCTTACTTAAAGCCATTTTTCTCTCCTCCGACCTCTGAGCAATTGATGTGTATAATGTGTGGCGAGAGGAAATTTCTTATAATCCAAACATGCTCTCTTTGTTAGATTTTAAAGAAATGTCCAACCTATAGCTTTTATCATTGGAGGATATTGATGTCAACGCTAAAATTTGGCTGTAAGTAGATGACCTTTATGAATCAGTTGCACAGTCTGAGGTAAAAAAAGATGCTTATGCTGATATTTTAAATTCGATTTCCGTATTTATGTTTGGTATAATCTTCCTCAAAAATTTATTCATATGGATAATGCTTATCATCTTAATATTTTTTGCCTTTGGAGGAAACGCGATAGTAAGAGGTTCCTTTGCCTGTAAATATTGTAAACAAAGAGAAATTGGCTGCTCTGCAGAGAAGATATTCAGTAAAGAGCAGTAGTAAATTCAAGAAAGGAATTTAGAGGGTGTAACTAATGAAGCGTAAGTTTGAGATCGTGCTTCTGGTTAGCCTCGTGGGATTGTGCCTGGCAGTCATTTTGTTGACTACTGGGAATGGGGACAGAGGGAAGGATTACTCTTATGAGGAAGGCAGTGCGATCACCATACGGAATGCAACTAAGGGAGTCATCAATTACAGAATCAAGCCTGGTAATCCCTTTGACGAGCCGAAAAGAATGAGACTGAATGCAGGTG
Source organism: Candidatus Aminicenantaceae bacterium (assembly GCA_041862375.1). Lineage (GTDB taxonomy): Bacteria > Acidobacteriota > Aminicenantia > Aminicenantales > Aminicenantaceae > WVZL01. Next base: position 20,530 of record JBGVTE010000110.1, on the reverse strand, counting down.
GAATCCACCGCTATCCGAGTAAGGTAACCATGGATATCAGATTCGATCAGCTCGGACGGGAGATCACACGTCGCCTATCTCCAGGAATGCCCTATTCATTCCGTTATGACGAAAACAACCTGATCATGATTTACGAGGGCTCCCACGGGAGGAAGGATGCTGTGGACCTGGCGCCCTATCTATCAACTCCCATGGAAGTTGTCGACAAGATGCTTGAACTAGCCCAAGTTGATGAAAGCGATGTCCTGTACGACATCGGGTGTGGCGATGGACGGGTTGTTATCGAAGCTGCAAAAAAGTACGGAACAAATGGAGTCGGCATAGATATTATTCCTCAAAGGATCAGAGAATCTAACAATAATGCAAAAAAAGCCGGCGTGGAGAAGCTGGTCACGTTTCTTCTGGGAGATGCTATGAAAGCTGATATTTCGGAAGCAACAGTGGTTACTCTTTATCTACTGCCTGAATCAAATGAACTGTTGCGGCCAAAATTTGAGCGGCAACTAAGACCAGGAGTCTATGTGGTTTCACACAACTACAGAATTCCAGGCTGGGAGGATAAAGAGGTAGAGACTATGTCTATGAAAGATAAGATGGGAAGCAATCACACCCTCTTTCTCTACATAAGGTAATCTTTGTATTCTCGTTTTAAACATAGAAAATTGTGTTTTGGGACTGCATTGAATTTGGCTCTTTTTTATTAAACTTCCACCTTCTGACCTGCTCTGTAGATAACAAAAAATAGAAGAGACATATCCTGTAAATGAAAATTCGCGATTATTAGAAAAAATCAGCAGAAATGCCAGAATAAGGTAAATACAGAATAGACTTCGCCCTCTAAATCACATTGTTTCGACTTTTATAGATATTCCACCCTTTCCTCAGCAGCCATAGCCAGTTGAGGCTGGGCTTGGAGTGGAGGCGGGCGTTCTGCAGCAAAAGTCAGATTAAGATGCGGGATAATCCTGTCGATGATCTTAGTCTCTTCGATGAAGGCGATGATTCAAATTTATTATTGCAATAACTAAACTAATATGTTAAGTTATTACTATGAAATGGAAAGATTTCCTTTTTGAGTTTGCAGAAAGACCGCTCTTTCATTCTTCCCTGTTAGAGATTTTTCCTGATGACCGCCATCATATTCAAGTGCAGCTTTCCCGATGGGTAGATTCCGGAAAAATCTCTCAGATACGGAGAGAATGGTACCTTATTGAAAAACCCTATCGCTCGAAAGATATTCCTCTTCCGGTGATTGCCAACAGAGTCGTCCATCCTTCCTATTTATCGTTGGAGTGGGCGCTTCAATATTATGAAATGATTCCTGAGTATGTACCTAATCCTACTTCCATAACTACTGTGCGGGGCATTCAATTTGCTTCGCAGAATCGGTTGTTTATCTACCATCATGTTAAACCTTCATTCTTTACCGGGTATACACAGGTTAAATCTGATGGTCATTTGATCAGTATTGCTTTTCCAGAGAAGGCGCTTCTGGATAAAATTTATCTTTTTATACAGGGAAATAGATTTTCTTTCGAGTGGCTAAAGGAAATGCGACTTCAAAACTTAGACAATTTTGACCTTAAAAAATTCGAATCTTTTGTGCAAAAGACTAGAAAAAAGGCGCTTCCTAAAGCAGTAAAAATGACCGTTGAATATATTAGAGAACAAAGATAGTGTTTGTGTTTTACAAAAGTTCATCCCAAATTTATATAATCATATTAAAAAGGCAATTATCATGAAAGAAATCGCTCTTCAAATAGCTTTGGAAGCAAAGGAACAAAAATTAAATATCCTCAGAGAATATCTTCAGAATTATATTCTTTTTTTAATGCAGAAAGAAAGAATAAACACATCTCTCTATTTTGTTGGAGGAACGGCACTGCGTTTTCTCTATGGTATCAGGAGATACTCTGAAGATCTTGATTTCTCAGCAGGAGAAGGCTGGAGTCCGTCTGCTCTTTCAGAGCGAATGAAAAGAATTAAGAATGCTCTAGAGAAAGCGGGTTACTCTTTTACAGTCCAGTTAAAGGAAGATAAGACTGTACAAAGAGTTATGGTTCGCTTTTCTGAATTGCTGTATGAAGTTGGACTTACTAGTCAAAAAACTAAAAAATTTCCTATCCATATTGAGATTGATATTAATCCTCCTCCCGGCTGGATAGGGGAGAAGACAATCGTCGATATTCATCTACCTGTTTTGCTTCAGCATTATGATCTTTCTTCGATGTTAGCAGCAAAATTAGCAGCAGTACTAACTCGGCCATATACCAAAGGTCGGGATGTGTATGATATTTTCTGGTTCCGGTCGAAATGGAAAGAGACGTTGCCCAATTTTATTTTATTAAATAACGCTATTGCTCAAAAACAAGAAGATTTCGTGAGGTTAAATGAAAACAATTGGATTGAGATTATCCATAAAAGGATCCAATCGCTAAGATGGAGAGATGTTGAGGATGATGTTACTCCTTTTCTCGAGCTGAGAGATGATTTATTGACTTTTACACAGGAAAATCTACTCCTGCTATTTTCGCGGTAATATATTTCTTTTTCTTTTACTAATCGTGGATTTGTTAATAGTAAAACTGTCCCAATAACTACATGGGCATATACTCATCTATCTTTAGGATTGAGATTATTTCTGTGCTTTCTTTTCTGGCAGGATGTTTTCCATCATCAACACATCGGCTTTTAGACGCGTGGTTCCATATGAGGAGAAGGCGATACACTTGCCGTCGGGGTGGGTGCTGGGGTTCCAGAATTGAATCATTGTCAAGTCAAGCTTCTGAGTTTCACCACCTGCTGCAGGAACTCGCCACAAGTCCCATTTGAATTCTTCATCCGTTATTTTATCCCCTTTTTATATTTTTCTTAATTCATCAGAATATGTCTTTTATCCCAGGACTTAAAATGTAACTTTTTATCATTTCATCAGTTAAGTATTATGTTCCAGGAATTTTTAGTGTTTGAACTGCAACTCAGAAAATAGTATGTTAGTGTATTTGAAAAGAATTTAAGGGGCTGAAATATTGGAAAAAAGACTTGAAAGAAGGAGAGAGATGTGAAGCGTAGATGCAAATTTGATTTTCTAAAGTTTTCGTTATTTCTATTATTGGGTTTAACAGCGGTTGCATTGAGTTTTTCCACCAAGACCGATGAAAGTCGAAGTCTTGATGAAAAGGTCAAAAGCTTTCTTGAAAGTCATAGATACCAATGGAGAGACATGAATGTTTCTGAACGCGATGGAAGGATCTTGCATGATCTTATCCTTAAACATAATTATAAAAAGGCTCTTGATATCGGAACATCCACGGGACATTCGGCAATATGGATTGCCTGGGCGCTGAGTAAAACCGGAGGCAAACTCATAACAATTGAAATTAATGAATGGCGCTACAAAAAGGCTTTAACAAATTTTAGAGAAGCTGGGCTTTCAGATTACATTGATGCCAGGCTTGCTGATGCCCATGAACTCGTACCAAAATTAGAGGGCCCATTTGATTTTGTTTTTTGTGATGCTGACAAAGACTGGTATATAAATTACCTGAAAGATGTACTGCCAAAGCTTGAAGTCGGGGGATGTTTTGCCGCACATAACGTATCAGGAAGGCGGATGTTTTGGACCAGAGAATTTCTTGATTATCTGGACAGCTTGCCCAACATGGAGACGACTATTGATCGCTCAAGCTGGGCTGGGATTTCAATTAGTTATAAAAAAAGGTGAAAGTATAGGTCTTGATTTTCATCTATACGGGATTATTGTTATCCTCTTAAATTTTCAAGAGCCTCTTCGCCTGTTATTACTCTCTTGTCTAACTGGGACAAGATTTTATTCCGATTCAGGAAGTTTGATCTCGACGAATTCGAGTTGCTGTGTGATTCGTTTCAGACGGTTTTTAACTGTCGGGTAGCTGATGTCGAATAATTCTTCCATTTCTTTAATCGAGCCGTGGCTTCGAATAAAAGCCATGATAAAAACCTGATCCTCCATCGTCAGGCGGGCGAGGGGAGGCAGTTCAAAATTTCCCTCTACTGCAATATCTTTATCTTTTATCCTTACTCTTTCTACAGTAATGGAGGCACCCTGAGTTATTTTAGTTAATTCACGCCATTCTTGAGTCATTTTTTTCTTAAATTAATTTTTTTTAACTTTTTACCATAAAAAATTAAAAATATCAATTTATAAATTAATTTTTTTAATATTTTTCATAAAATAAATTAATTAATTTAATCCCCCTTATCTAATACATATCCCCCTCGCTTGATCATTTATCACGAAAAAAAGATGCTTACTTTGTTCTCTTAAGATCTCTATCAGGAAGAAACAAGGATGAGATAGATGAATTCAAAATTAACAGGAATGCGATAAATTGTACAGACTGCTGTTGCTTGTAAGGTAAAGAATAAATACCTATAATTAGATCGCTTTTTTAAAACAGATATTTTAATGAGAAAAATACAGGTAAAATGAGTGCTGAAGATATATTCTTCGAGATACATCAAGATCTTCCAAGAGAGGGCCCTGGAAGGGATAAATACACGAGGAAGGCATTCAAAATGCTTCCTGGAATAGACAATCCACGTATACTGGATATCGGCTGCGGGCCGGGGGGCCCAACCATGGAGCTTGCAAGGTTGAGCAATGGGCGTGTTATAGGGCTGGACACCCACAGGCCTTATCTTGATAAACTCGAACGAAAGATAGAAAAAGCAGGATTTTCTCACCGGATGGAGGCTGTACACGGCTCAATGTTCGATATGGATTTTCCAGAGGAGAGCTTCGATATAATCTGGGCTGAAGGCTCAATATTCATAATCGGGTTTGAAAGAGGACTCAAGGAGTGGCGGCGGTTCCTTAAACCGCGAGGATTCATGGTGGTCCATGAAATGGCATGGTTGCAGCCGGATCCCCCCAAAGAAATCCATGCTTACTGGCAGAAAGTATACCCGCAGATAATGACTGTTCAGGAGAACTTGGAATTGATTCCTGAATGCAGCTATAAAATCATCGAGCATTTTCCCTTGCCCGAGGATGCATGGTGGGAAGAGTATTACACTCCTCTTGAGGAACGTATTAAGCGCCTTCGAGCAAAATACCGGAACAATCCCAAGGCTCTTGCAGAACTTGACAATGAGCAGCAGGAAATAGACCTTTACAGGAAATATTCGAAGTGGTACGGCTCTGTTTTTTTTATCATGCAAAAAAAATAAAAAGAGTATGATCTTCCAGATATTCTAGGAGACTCTATCTTTTTATAGGCTTATTTATTAGTAAAAGAAACTTACTCCAATTGTTTTGGAAAAAATAGAAGATTATCTTACTCTAAAAGTACGGGTAGTTTGAGATTCTGATTTAGTATTTATCTCTTCGCCAACAAGATATAAAGAGTATTCACCGGCCTCCAACTCTGGTAACTGAAACTCTATTAAAAGTACATCTATCTCTTCACTTTCTGTCTTGCTGGAAAGAATTGAAGAAGACAATGAAGTCTTCTGCCCGGATGAGAGTTGAGTCAGATAGGCAGAAAGTTCGATCTCAGGCTCTGGAATATCAGAAATTGAACACCGTACCACAGCAAAAAGCTTTGGCACTCCATGATCTATCTCCTCTATAAGAGGCGAATTTCTCGTAGAAATGAAAGGATATATTTCTTTTAAAGAGAGAATTTCACTTTTTGTTTCTTTTTCCTTGTTTTTGGAAAATAAATAATAGGTTTCTTTCTCAGGTATAAGCAATAAAGGTGGATAGAGCCGGAAACCAGAATCAGAAACTTCAGGAATAACCACTGATGAAGAAGCCACTGCTGCTTTCCCTGTTTTTAAATTTCTTAAGACCACCTGATATTCATAATGACTAGGCACAAGAGATGTGATTGTGTAATGATGGATTTTCTTTTGAGGAATTGTGGAGAAATCCATCTCTCCTTTTATAAGTTCTACTAGGGCATTCTGGGTGTCAAGGATAAGAGTTGTGATTTCCGTTTTTTGTTTTATTACTTCTTTAATCCTTTCTACATCAATTTCAGAAAGCAAAACAGTATTGGATTCTTTTTTATTTGAACAAGGAAGAGTGATTAAAGGAAAATTCAAGGGTTCTTGAAAATAAGATTTCTTGCTCAAAGCTAAACCAATAAGATGAACCTGCTTTTCAAAATCAGATAACTTGCTGAAAGGCTTTGGATTAAAATACCCTTGTTGAGCGTAGACTTTATATCCTTTTCGCTTAACCTTAACTTTTATTCTATGATACTCCCCATCCCATTTTTCATCAATGTAATAGCCCAAGACATAATAATTGGCTGTTATATCCTGGATGTCTTCAACTACACTTTTGTAACTGTTTACATTGCCAAAATATTTTCCACCCGAGAGTTTGGATAACTGCATCAAAGAATCCTCTCCTCTCGACCCTCCTTTTGCAAACTGACTTAACCTGGCTAGGGCTCCTTCTGTGTTTACGGAATAGACCGGACAGCTTGATGAGGCTAATTCTATACACATTTCTTTGTACTCATCTCGAAGTAAAGAAGATCCTTTATCGTACAACAGGCTTCTGGCTAATCCTGCTGAAAAGAAAATGATGTTTTTATACCCGGGAATATGCCAGAGAGATTGGGCAAGTTTTTTTATATCTTGAACAAAGTCATAAGACATTAACCTTCTTGCACTTCCTTCCAGCTTTCCATCTTCAATGATCCATGTTCTTGTATTTGGAAAATCTTCAGATACTTTTGTTACTGCTTCCAGCTCGTACATCGGTATTCCTACTCCCCCCGGAACATCCTTTATTCCCTGGATAACTTCCCGGACTTTATGGTGATTCGTAGTTAGATACTCATGGAGGACTAAGCCTCTGACAAGAGAATAAGAAAAAACTCCGATTTCATCAGTCGGCAGAATCTGACTGTCAATAAAGTACAAAGCTGCCTTCTTTGACTTTATTATCCCTTCTAAATCGTTCCTGGGATAATCAAAGATAAAGAAAAACTTCCGGTTCATCTTTAAGGTAATTTTTCTCGGAGCAGCAGGTCTTGTCTCTTCGATCTTCTCTTCCACCTTTTTTGGAGGTTTAATCAACATGTGCTTTTCAAATTCAGTGATTTTCTTTATTTCGCCATTATCGAAAAGCAAAAAATCGTCCTTAACTAATCCTGTTACAGGTTTTTCTCTTTTATCCATCACATAAACCTGAACTAATTTCAGGGTTACTGTCACTTCATGCAGAAGCGCTTCCTGGTCTTCTTTTTCCTGGTTTGTTTCTGAATTTAAATTGCAAAGGTTAGGTTGAAAAATGAAGGTGAATAATATAATTAAAAGAAAAATTTTCTTTCTCATCTCTCACATCTCATATTGATTGGGTCAATATTTAATTTTAACCTCCACAGTAAAAAATCTGTATTTATCATAAGTGATAATCGTCTTCGATCTCTTCTTTCTTCCTCTTATTTTTGCGCCCCTATAGTCTTCTTCAAAAACTGTCTTGCTGGGAAACCGAACACCATTTTTCTCTATGTTGTAATAATGAGTGGCTCTTAGAATCGGTGTTACTCCCTCCCTTTTGCTTTTTTCTTTAATGATATCAAAACCAACAAGAGATTCCTCATCAGTCTCAATCTTTAGAACACTCGAATCTTCTTTATCAATCCATAACTTTCCGTAATTGGGCCTATCTTTTATCTTCCATTTCGGCTTTGCTTCAATAACAAAACTTTTCCTCCCTTTTATAGTTTTTTCTCCTAATATTTTATAATTATACATATCTTGCGAATCCTTGCTGAGCAGTCCTACGGGCCCAAAAATTGTTCTTCTAGAGTAGATCCTTTTAGTTTTCAATCTGGCATTCTTCTCGTATTTTTTCTTCCCATTCTCTTCTAACAGTATTCTCCTTTCTTCAATCTTTCTTCCTTTCTTAATCAATTGGTAGTCGTAAATGTAAATATTCTTTTCTACTTTCTGAGGTTGACTGGTTCTTATTCGATATCTTCCAAGATAAGTCAGAAAAGTATAATCATAAATGACTTCTTCTATTTTCTCTTCACAAACGAAAAAGAGAGCTGAATGGGCTACTCTTTCGCAATAATCAGAGCACTTCTTTAGAATCCTTTCCAATTCTGTTTGATTATCTGCATGAGATCCCAGTGCTCCATCACCATAATTATTGTTTGAATTAATAAAATAGATGGGTATTAAAAGCAAAAAAATGGAGGCAATCTGTCTCATTAGGTTCTTAATTCTGAAGAGATCAGGAAAAGCTGGATTCTATTTATATCCTCTCCTTTTTTTACTGACGTTAGTCTGATTATAAAATTACAATTTAATAAATGCAAATTTTGTTCCAAATTGAGTACAGGTAACATTATGTTTTACTTAAATAAAATTTTGTCTTAAATAGATGACAAATGTAGATAATTATACACATCAAAAATGGAAAGGAGTGAAGGATAGAAAGAATATCTTTTTTATGTCCGCAAGAGGTTTCTCCCAGCTACGCTTGGAGTGGTCCTTGCTATCTTCGTTCAAGTTCCCTCCTTAGTTGATAACATTCTGATTAGCTTAATCGCAGGAGTGCTTTTCTATATTATTGTCAAGGAATTTTTGCCTGAAAAGAAGAAAGGGCAATCCTCTGTTTTTTATTTTTGGAATAGCCCTCTTTGTTATTGTATATATCTTTATGAGATTTACCTAAATACTGGAAGAAACAAGGCGTGTTGACGGCTCAAAAAGTGTGATTTGACAAATGAAAATAATATATATATATATTTTTTTTAACTTTATTAATAGAAATAGTTATAATTCTTACTATTTTTGTCATAATTCTTATTATTTAAAATCAAAAGAACAAGGGAGGGTGATTTACGATGATTCAAGAACAAAACTGGGAAATTAGAGATGGATTTAAAATAGAAAAAGTAGTTTCAGGTTTATTTCTGCCCGTAAACCTGACATTTGTACCAAATCCAAAACCTGATAAGGAGTCTGCTCTATTCTATGTGACTGAACTCTACGGAAAAATTAAGGTTGTAACTCAAGAATTTAAAGTACTTACCTTTGCGGAAGACTTACTTAACTATGAACCTGATTACACGATGCCAGGAACAGGTGAATCTGGAGTGATTGGAATCGTTGTTCATGAAAATGGAGATGTCTTCGCTTCGATGCTCTACAAAGAAGGTGAAAAATTTAATAATAAAGTTGTCAAGTTCACGACAAAGGACGGCTTAAGAGCTGAAAAAGCGGAGACTATACTTGACAACATACCCTCTATAAATGCTGCTCACCAAGTACAGGCATTGACCATTCATGAAGGAAAGCTTTTTATCAATATTGGCGACGGAATGATAAATCCAGAAGTAGCCCAAGATGACAGCGATCTTAGGGGAAAAATCCTTCGGATGAATCTTGATGGTTCAATACCTGAGGATAATCCTAGTCCCAACAGTTTAATCTATGCCAAAGGGCTTAGGAATCCCTTTGGTGCGGCCTGGAGAAAATCTGACAACCACCTCTATATCTCTGACAACGGACCAGCAGTGGACGACAGAATCGCCAAGATAATACCTGGAGAAAACTACGGATGGCCAGATTCGATGAGGACAAATTCTATATTCGTCTGGTGGTATACCCAAGCTCCTACAGCAATTGATTTTTCAGAGAACCAGTTCGGACCAGAATATAAAGATCATCTCTTTGTGGCCCTCTTCGGACATGCTTATATGGAAGGTAAAGGGGAAAAAGGGAAGAGAATAGATGAATTCGCCATTGATGAACGTGATAACGTTACTTATTTAAATGATTTTGTTCGATACATCGGCCAAGGCCCGGCAAGTCCCTGTGGCCTGGCTTTTGGGCCAGATGGTCTATACTTTACTGATCTCCACGGTGATGTAGGATTTAAAAAAGGAGAAAAATCCGGAGGAAACATCTGGAAAATTACTAAAATTTAAGGAGGAAATTATGGTAAAAGTTCCTGATACAAAGGAAAATTTGCAAAAATGTATTTGTGGAGGCTGTCCTTCCCACAATCAATGTATGAAAGATAAAATGGAAGGACTGTTCTGTGCGCGGGGAAAAACTACCTGTGAATTCACTAAAAACGGATGTCTGTGTGGAGCATGCCCTCTAGCTTCTGATTATAAATTGGACAAAATGTACTACTGCGAAATAGGAGCTGCGGAGTAAAAACATAGATATCTCGTTAACGAGGAGGAAAGTTCCATGTCATTCTTTCTTTTTAAGTCTATCCTCGCTTCCGTTTTTCTTTTAGCAGGGATAATTGCAGTAATCTGCATGCTAACCCTTATGGGAAAGGCGGAGAGAAAAATCAGCGCTACATTCTTAAGGAGGATGCATAAGGGAACAGGTTTCGTCTTCTCAATACTCCTTGTAGTAATCAGTTATTTCTGCATTAAATACTGGATTATGGCAGGAGATGCACTCTCAACGAGAGCTGTATTCCACGGAGTTCTCGCCCTTGGACTCTTCATCGTCCTTGTTCTCAAACTTTCCATCGTTCAATTTTACAAACAATTTCTCAGGTTTGTTCCCCAGATGGGGATAATTGTTTTCATTTTAGCATTCGTTGCCTTTTCTACCTCAGGAGGATACTACTTTTTAAGGACTTGCTGCGCTCCTAAAAGTGGTAAGGATATTTCAACTTCACCTCAAGTCATTGCTGAGGGAGATACCGAAAGTGGAGCTCTACTCTTCCAGAGTAAATGTAGTGGGTGCCACTATGCTGACAGAGAAGTAAGTAAATTAGGACCCGGACTAAAGAATATCTTGAAAAACGAAACACTTCCTTACAGCAAAAAGCCTGCAACTCCGGAGAATATAAAGAAACAGCTAGAAAGACCTGCTTTGACTATGCCCTCTTTTGCTACCCTGACAGAACAGGAATTATCGAATCTTCTAGCTTATTTAAAAACTATTTAATTATCATAACATTAGGCAAGATAAAAGATCGCTTTTTAGCATCTTTAATTTAAATTGGTTTAAGAAAATTTGAGATTTATCATTTTCTTTTTTTATAAAATAAACATGCTTTAAGGAGGGCGAATGAGAAGAAGAGAGTTTTTCGAAAAATCAGGATGTGGTTTAGCGACATTCATCCTGGCTGAGCTTGGCTTGACTTCATGCAAGAAAAAAGAAGAAGAGCCTGAAGTTCCACAACAAGCCCCTCCACCGCCTCCACCTGAAGAAGAAATGAGCCGCGAAGATATGGTAAAAAAAATGCTGGTGGAAAAAATGGGCATGACAGAAGAAGAAGCAGCCGCTAAAATTGCAGAGGCTAAAGAAAAACTTCCCATGGTCAAATCCATGTGCATCTGCAAGACGTGTCCTACGTATGTTGCTGAAGAGACAGAAGTTGGTTTCTGTCATCCTCTTGTAGGAAAAAGCAAGATAATCACCGAAGAGAAAGGATGTAACTGCCCAACCTGCCCTGTGTACAAGGAAATGGGTCTGAAGAACGGCTATTACTGCACGCGCAAGTCCGAGATGGAACAGGAAATGGCCAAGAAGGCTATGGAAGCCTGATCCGCATTATTTAAGAACAGACAGTACATTACACAGTTTTAATCTTACGAAAGAAGTGCATATTACCAGAGTGACGGGATAATAAGTCACTTCGAATGACATGTGGTAGAGAGGAAATCTCATATTATTTCACATAATCTAAGAGAGGAAAAATCTTGCCATGAAAAAAATTTAGTGCCTCCTCAACTTTAAAATTTACTCCATTTATTTATATTTTAATCTGTATAAAATATATTAAGTTGCATCTGTCGTGTTTTGGGTAGGATATAATGAGTGATTTAGAAATCGTCGATATTAACGCGACAAATATTTATGAATTTCCGTACTGCGGGATAAAAGATATTAATAAAGTTGGTTATAAGCGAAAGACCGATTGGCTGAAAAAGCGTTTTCCTGAAGGTCTAAGATCCAAGGTGCTGTATTCAGCTACAGATAAAACGGTGGGTTATATTGAGTACATTCCGGGCGAATATACCTGGAGAGCAGTTGATGCCCATGGATACATGGTAATTCACTGCATATTTCTGATTCCAAATACTTATAAGCGAAAAGGTTATGGATCGCTTCTTGTAGAAGAATCAGTTAAAGATGCAAGAAAAGAAAAAATGTCTGGAGTGGCAGTAGTGACCAGTCGAGGCACATGGATGGCAGGTAAGGAACTATTCTTGAAAAATGGATTTGAGGCCGTTGATAAAGCTCCACCTCATTTTGAGCTGCTCGTGAGAAAGTTTAAGAAAAGTGATCCTTCGCCTAAGTTCGAGAGTGATTGGAAAAAAAGATTGAATCGATATGGTTCAGGACTCACAATTATTCGATCAGACCAGTGTCCTTATATTGCAAAATCTGTAAATGAAATAACTGAAACCGCGGAGAAAAGGTATGGCATAAAAGCAAAAGTAGTCGAGCTAAAAGACTGCACGGAGGCACAAATTGGCCCCTCAGCTTATTCAATCTTCGCTATAGTATATGACGGGAAACTGATCGCTGACCATCCGGTTAGCAATAAAAGATTCATGAACATTATGGCAAAGGAAGTGAGATTAAGATAAAATCGTGGTAAGTCAATCAAAGCCACAATGAGAAGTTCGAAAATAGGGCATTGAGTCATTTTAAAAAAGTGGATAAGAAAGTATTAATGGATGAAGAGAAACAGCATGCTACAGGATTTAAGTAAAAAAGATATAGATGTCAGAAGCATAGCCAAGAAAGCATTAAAGGATGAAGACCATCGGTGTTCGTTCTGCCCTGATGTTCGAATCCTTTTCCGAGGAGCCGGTTAATACAGGGCTCGCCGAATATCCAGAGAAGAGGCTGACGATAGCCGAGGCGATAAAATATTACACCTCGGCCTTGCCTTAAATTCTTCAAGGTCTAACCGTCTTTTTTATTGACAAATGTGACGCTAACTTATATTTTTTATTAGATTGTGTGATCAAGATGAGAAGAATTGATTAATGGAGGAAACAGATGAAAATTATAAACATATTTAAAAAACTAATTTTATTTATTCTTCTGGGGCTAATAACCGTAGTACTCTCCACGGATACAATTGTTAAGACAGGGTATTCTTCAGAGAGCGACCCGGAGGCTTATTTCCAGCAGAAGAAAAAAAAGTCCAAAAGAAAAACTCTGAGAAAATCCACCAGGTCTTCTTTAAAACGAAGTCGCCTGCCCTCTCGAAGAGGCTCTCAGCGCCGCCCGTATGGAAGATGGATTTCCCGTCCACCGACTGGCTACAGATCAATGAGTTACAGAGGACGAAATTACTATTATCATCGAGGCCTCTACTACAGGTCTGGACCTTATGGGTATGTAGTGGTATCAGGACCAATTGGCTATCGGATAAGGACCTTACCCCTGGGATACTACAGGATTTATGTTCGCAACAGACCGTATTACTACTATCATGGCTCTTATTATATTTATGACCAGGATGAGGAAGTTTATGAAGTTGTTGAACCTCCCATGGGTACTGAGATTTCAGAATTACCCGAAGGATATGAAACTCTCTACCTGGATGACATTTCCTACTATTACTATGACGGCATCTATTACGAGTATGACTCAGATCGGGATGTCTACAAAGTAACAGATCCTCCAGAAGGCCTTTTGCTGGAAGAACTTCCCTTTGGTGCCGAGAGTGTAGAAGTGGATGAAGGGGAGCTTTTCTTTTATAAAGGCGTCTATTACATGCCCGTTGAAATAGAAGGCGTGACTTATTACGAGGTTGTAAAGTATTAAAATAGACTCTGAGCCGAACTGCCTAATTACCAAACATTCCTACTAAAAATACTATTTAGCTCTTCCGGCTTCTTAAATACAATATTTCTATTTTGGGAGTATTTCCAAGCGGGTGGAAATAATAAAAGGGAGAAGAAATTATGTATAAAAGTAAGCTAATTATATTTTTAATCATTCTTTTATTATTTAGCTTTACGCTTTCGATCCCTGCCCAGGAAGACGAAAAGCTTCAAATGAACCTCATTACAATGGTTTACTCAGTTACTGCTTATGAAGATTTGAATGAACTCAATTTTTTAACACATATTCCGATTATTACAGAGGACAGCATTCCCGTTTATCTAAAGTTATCAGAAGAAAGCAAGTTTAACTCAAATGTGAGCGGTTTCAATTTTAAAAATATTAAAGGTGATAAAAACCTTCTACGATTTACTCTAAAGAACTGTGTTAAAGATATTAAGAATTATATGGCCATTGAAATCTACACGCTTAAAAAAGTTTCCAGTTACAGCGATATGCCCAAAACAGTATCTTTTGAATCCTATTACAATTTGAAAGAGGATTTAAAACAATACACCCAGCCTTCTCTAGCCATTCAATCTGAGGCTCCAGAAGTCAAAAAGAAAGCTTATGAGTTACTCTACGAGAGTTGGGCGATGTGTAATGTTGTCGAAGTATTAAAACAAATAATGAGTTATACAGGTTACGTTATTGAATTCAAAACCGGCCCCGGAGGCCAGACCGCACTTGCTTCATTAAACAGAGGCTATGCAGTTTGCACGGGAAAGGCAAATTTAGCAGTTGCCCTGTGCCGTGCTCTTGGGATTCCAGCGAGAGTTTTACATGTTTTAGCCTCTCATTTTATAGCCCAAGTCTGGCTGCCGAATTATGGCTGGGTGAGGGGAGAGTCAACGGATGGGTTTTTTCCTGAGAAAAAACACCGCTGGACCGTAGCCTGGATAGCCGACCTTGATGATGAAAATTATGCCGGGCAAAATAGAGAAGGCGTGATTGCCTATCTGGGATTAGAAGGCAATGTCAATGCCCAATGGAGTATGGAATATGAAGAAATTGCTCAGCCGGACCGTTGGATCGAAGTTTTTGCTTCTATTGAGGGAAATACCAGCTTAAATAATACTCTTTTCGAGAAAGGTGCAGAACTCTGGAGGCTATTCTGTCGGTTAAAGAACTCTGGATTAGGTGATGTACAGTTAGCCACATTTTACGGATATCAGCAGCTTTACTTTGACTCTTTGGTCAGTAAAGACATTCAGAGTGCCGTGAATTTCGCTGATCTTGCTATCATGGAAGCGAAGAGTCTCTTAAACCTGTGAGCTAGCTGTGCTTGAGGTGGTCTTTCGGACAGTATGGGAGAAATGACAGTGAGAAAATTTAAAATCTTTTTCATAGTTTTCATCCTTGCTTCCGCTTCATTATATGCCCAGGTGAGGAAAGAGGTAGAATTTTTTGCAATGGGTGGTTTAAATTTCTACAATCTAAAATTCAGTTATCAAGAGGCATTGTCTCTTCCACGACATGAAGCAGAGTTAGCCCATAGTCTAGGAGGTGGAGTTAGATTTTATTTGTTTGATAAATTCTCGCTCGAAGCTGACGTATTATACAAGACCAAAAAGTCCGAACTTGTTGAATTCTCAGGATTAAATTGGGGAGATACATTTTACACACTTAGATATTTTTCTTTTCCGGTATTGGTTCATTACAGTTTTCCTTCTTTAGGATTCAATTTCTTTGCCAATTTTGGCCTTGAAATCAATATTCTCCGCAATAGCCAGTTGGAAGATAAGAAAAATGAGATAACCAAAAATCCTATTCCCTATACCAGCCCGGCCGATTTTCAATTAGTCGGTGGCTGTGGAATAAGATATAAGCCCTTCTCTTTTGAACTCAGATACGGATTTGGCCTCTCAAATCTCAATACAGAAACAAAGAACCGTCTGGTTATTAAGAATAGAGGATTTGAACTTTTTATTGCCTATCATTTTTAATTTAAATCAGTGATTTTGCAAGGAGTTATCCCCTTAGTTTATGGAACTTTTTTTAAAAAGTTTATCCAAAAGGAATGAACAGGAGGTTCTCGATGAAATATCGTATGATTTTAGTTCTGGCGCTGCTGATGATTCTATTCCTAATTATATCCACTTCAACTCATGCAGCGGACTCTACAATCTTCCAGATTCCCAGAGTCCAAGGGATTATCATTGACGGATCTGGCGATGATTGGGCGGAATATGGATTTCGTGTCGAATTTCTCACTGATCCGAATGGACGTGTCCTCCCTGCCGACGATTTCGATGTAAAATTCCGACTCGGGTGGAATCAGCAGGGACTGCTCGTTCTGGTAGCTGTCCTCGACAATGTCCCTGTAGAGCACGAAAATCTGTCCCGGCTGTGGCAGAGAGACTGTTTGGAAATTTTCGTCGCAGAAAAAGTGGGTTCGGCGAATCGGTACCAGGTGGTTATCTCCTCAGGTGCAGATCCTAAATGTAAAATAGTGCGCAGCAGGCTTTACGACTGGCGTCCAGAGAATCAAAGACACCCGAAGCTGATCACACAGTCGGCCAGCCGGATTTTTGGAGGAGGGTATGTTGTTGAAGTGTTACTCCCATGGGAAAATCTTGGGATTAAGCCAAATCCTGGGATGGAACTGGCCTTTCAATTCGTGGCGAATGATTATGACGGGAATGCCGGAGATGCGAACGGCCCTCTGCGGGTAGCATGGTTCCCAGGCCTTGGCCCCACCAATCCTAACAATATGTACGGAGTGAAGCTCTCTGATAAATCCAGCGAAGCTGTGCTTTTTAGGGTCGACCGCGAGATCAGTCTCAACCGATGTGTGATTTCTGTTCGCGGCTCGAGCGATTTGATCGGCGAACCAGTGGCTGTTCGAAGTGCAGAGGAAATTATCGCCAGAGGTAAGCTCGTTCTGAAAGAAGGACGGGCTGGTGTCCAGCTTCCTCTGGCGGTGCTGGAGGATTCGGATGAGTGGCCCCAAGTGGAGGTAGCCGTTGGGAGCAGGACAGCAGCCACTTTCGAGGCATTGCCTGCCTTGGATAAAATTCTGGAGAGATACATCCAGGCAGTGGGCGGACGGGCTGCTCTCGAAAAATTGAAGACAAGAGTATGCACGGGAAAGTGGATATATTCCTTTAATCGGAAGAATCCCTCTGAAGAAGGCACTGCTCTGGAGGCGTACGCAAAGATCCCTGACAAGTGGCTCGTGATCCTGCACCCTTCTGAGGGAAGGCATCGTGAGGGATTCGACGGCAATGACGGCTGGAGGTTAAGCTCTGACCGGATTGAGCGTGTGGAGGGGCATGGACGGGCAAGACTTGGATGGATACTCAATCCGCAGGGTGCCCTGCACATGCAGGACTATTTCCCCCGCATGGTTCTTAAAAAGAAAGAGATTCAGGCAGGACGGTCGGTATTTGTAGTGGAACCAAAGGATGTGGATAGGACACGTTATACACTCTATTTCGACAACGAGACTGGAATGCTGGTCAAGATCGGCAACAACTGGGAATTGGAGGAGTATTGCGAGGTTGATGGCATCAAGTTTCCCTTTCGCATAGTCATAAGCAGGAGAGGCGGCATAGGTGCCTTCACCTTTGACAAGGTGAAACACAACGTTCCTGTTGATGATGCAGGATTCGCCATGCCAGACGCAGGGGATGTTTTCGCCGACGCTTTCCAGGGTATCGAGGACCCGAAGGTGCTTCCGATGTTGATGATGAAGGAGCTGACGTATGCACATGGGGAAATGAATATTCCATGCCGGGACGGCCACTTCCTTTATGATTTTATTGTTCAGAACAATTACAAGCGCGGGCTGGAGATTGGTACATTCAACGGGTATTCTACGCTGTGGCTCGGATTGGCCTTTCGAAAAACCGGGGGGCAGGTAGTCACCATCGAGATTGACTCTGTTAGCGGTCAGGAGGCCAGGCGGAATTTCCGAAAGGCCGGATTAGAGGATGTGATTGATTCGAGAATCAATGATGCATTTGAGGAGATTCCAAAAATCGCAGGGAAGTTCGACTTCGTCTTCATCGATGCCTTGAAACCAGATTACATAAAATTTCTGCGTCTATTGAAAGACCGTGTCCTGCCGGGAGGGGCTATAATCGCTCATAACGTGACCAATTATGCCCGTGATATGCGTGAGTTTCTGGATGCAATAAAGAACGATCCCGGTCTCGAAACAACCTTTAACGAGATAAGCTCTGAAGGCATGTCTATAAGTATTAAGCGAAAATAAGCAGCAGAGGATTTCGAAGAATATAAGCAGCCAAGGATATTCTGAGATTAAATGCCAGGCTAACCGGCCAAATTTCTTAATTTTGGCCTGACGCCTGTCACTTCTTATTATTCAGAGCTTTTTTCACCCGGGCCGGAGTCATGGGAAGCTCAAATAGACGGACTCCCGCGGCATCATACACAGCATTGGCAACAACGCCGCCCATAGGCGTGATTGCCGGCTCTCCACATCCTTGAGGAGGCATTTCTGGATTATCTATGAGCACAGTTTCAATCTTCGGCAGCCAGGAAAAACGAGGGATTTCGTATGTGTCAAAGTTCTCATCCAATATTTGGCCACCCCTAAATTTGATTTCTTCAGTAAGAACATATCCCAGTCCCATGGTAATGCAGCCTTCGATCTGCATTTTTGCACCTTCAGGATTGATGACTTCGCCTGTATCTTGTGCGCACACCACACGCTCAACCCGTATTTCCCCATTTATTTCATCGACTTTGACTTCGGCCATTGTGGCCAAATACGTGCCAAGGTAGTCTGTACAGGCTATCCCATAACCCTTTCCACTGGGCGCTTTCGAGAAGGCGTGTCCGAATTTCTCTGCGGCTGCCTTGAGGACCTTCTGCATCCGCTTATCCTTCAAATTTCTCAAACGGAATTCTAGAGGATTCATTCCTGCTCCTTCTGCCATGATGTCGATTTGAGATTCCATAGCAAAAACATTTGTATTGCTGCCGGGTCCGCGCCAGGCACCGACGCCAAAGGGATGAATACCTCTTCCTCTCCAGCCTCCCATTGAAAAGACACGATGATGGGGAATGTCATAGAAAGGCTGAGAGCTTCTATCACCTGCAAAATAGTTTTTATAATCCCATAATACGATGTGATTCGAGCGGCTGATACCGGATTGAATTTTAATGACAGCCGCTGGCCGGAAAGTATCATAAAAGAATTCCTCCTTCCGGCTCCAGGCCACTTGCACCGGTTTTCCGCAGAGCTTGGCAAGCCGGGCCGCCTCTATGACTTGCTGTCCTCTTGTTTTGCCGCCAAAGCCGCCTCCCACAAATGGAGTAATAACACGGACATTCTCTGAGGAAAAGCCAAGAACTTGAGCGACTTCGCCCTGGATTCTGAACGGCGCCTGAGTAGAAGCCCAGACAGTGGCCTGGTTTCCCTCAATTTTTGCCACGGCCGTATGGTTTTCTGAAGGTGTATGAGCAACATATTGATTGAAGTATGTGGCTTCAAACACTTTAGCAGCCATACTTCTGCCTTCACTCAGAATCCCCGCCTTGGTTACAATTTCTCCGCTCGGGGCAGATTTCATCAAATGTTTGAAAATGGTTTCATTATTCACGTCCTCTTCGGGCATCTCGAATTGAGCCTTTATCAATCCCAAAGCTTTTTCTGCTACATCTGGATATTTGTGGAGAACAGCAACCAGGTCATTTTCCTGGATGATTTGAACATCCTGAATTTTACTCGAAGCAGAAACATCCACACTCTTGAGTTTGGCCCCATGAGCCGGAGGCCTTAATATCCTTGCGTAGAGCATTCCGGGTAAACGGATGTCTGCGGCAAACAAGGCCTTCCCTGTGACCTTTAATTTGCCATCAATTTGATTAGTTGGTTTCCCGGAAATAGTATGTTTCGAGTAATGTTTAATGGGCGGCTTTTCCTTAAGATGTCTCTCGATGGTTTTCCCTTTTGCAAGCTGGGCATATGAGATTTTTCTTCCCTTATCCTCTTTATCATAGACGATGCCATCCTTCACAGCTAGTTTTTCCTGAGATGTGTGCAGGTGCTCGGCAGCCAGCAGAATGAGAACGGCTCTGGCTTCTGCTGCAGCCTGCCTTAGTGGAGGCCCAAAATATTTTGTACTCCTGGAACCAAAAGTTCCCATATCCCAGGGACATACTGAAGTATCCCCCATAACCATGTCGACAGAATTTAAGGGAACTTCGAGCTCCTCAGCCAGCATCTGGGCAAGGGAAGTGATAACACCCTGCCCCATCTCAATCTTGCCGCTGAAACAGGTAACCCGACCGTCCTCTCCTATTCTGAGGTAAGCATTGAAGTCCTGGGGGTATCCAGGCCCACCACGCCTTCTTTCTTGAAGCCCCAAAGAATCTCCAAAGGTGAAAAAGATGAAGATTCCACCGCCCATGAGTTTTAGAAATTCTCTGCGGTCGAGTGTTACAGGAGCGTTGCTGTTCCATGAATCAAGCATGCTATATTCATCGTCTCTCATGGTCTGCCTCCCTTCATCGTATGGGCAGCGGTTTGAATTGCCTGGATGATGCGATTATAGCTTCCGCACCTACACAGGTTTCCCTCCATAGCCTCAACTGTTTCCTTGTACGAGGGCTGAGAGTTTTTCTGCAACAAACTGTATGCCTTCAGGATCATCCCCGGAGTGCAGAATCCACATTGAAGAGCATCATGCTTCATGAAGGCTTTCTGCAGGGGATGAAGGTT
>JBGVTE010000109.1:0-98047 GCA_041862375.1 Candidatus Aminicenantaceae bacterium | reverse complement strand
CTCCCGGCAAGGAAAAAATCGGCTGTGTTTTTAGTTTTTTTGCCAGCCCGCCTTCCTATCCATAAAATAATCAGTATATAGAGGATGATGATAGCGAGGTCCAGGATGTGCAGTCCCCAGAGATGCATTAAAAATTCCCTCGCATTGGGGTCAGGCTTTCATAACTTTTATAAATTGGAAATTTTGCAGGTAGTGACACAGGGAAAGGTATTATATTCAGGATGAAGAAAAAAAAGCAAGTTATAGAGATATCTTCTCTAAATTTCTTGGATTTTGGGCCTGAGTGTTATATAAATAGAACAAATTAAATTATTAAAATTGCTCTGGAACAGACTCAAAAAATAAAATTAGATAATGATGAGTGTTTGAGTTTTCTCCAGATGAATACTATGAGTGAGGAAACTTTAATAGAAACGGGACGAGCTGAGTTTGACAATTTTTTCCCAAAAATTCGGTCTTTCCTCGAGAAGGACTCTATTGATGTTGTAATTGACGGGAATCGGATAAAAGGCTATCGGTCTCCTGATGCAAAGTCTGTCTGGATCAGGGACTACAGTGATATGCTGAGAGGAATTAAATACTTTGAGCAAGACCTTAAAAGCACGATTGATCATTTTGCTGAAACCCAGGCAGATAATGGCCGGATATTTGACTATTTCACCACATTTCCAGAGAAACTTCCCTGTGAGCGAGAGAATTGGACGAAGTATGTCCGGGTTCCTGTAGAAGCAGATGTCGAGTATAGGTTTGTCAAAGCTGCTTTTTTGGCATGGCAAGCAACAGGCGATGACCAGTGGATAAGGAAGCTTTTGCCTGTAATGGAAAAAGCTCTTCACTATATTTTATCCCATCCATGGCGCTGGGACGATAAAACAAAGCTTGTAAAAAGAGCCTACACGATTGATACCTGGGATTTTGCCTATACTGCTGGAAGCCATGATTGGCTCCAGTTTCAAATTACACCTGATACTTTTTGGGGAATAATGCACGGCGATAACAGTGGATATTATGAAGCATTTAAAATCATGGCATTCTTATATGGATATTTTAAGAATCCTCCCCGTGCGAGACTTTGGCAGACGCGCGCAGATGCCTTGAAGAAATGCATGAATAAATTTTGCTGGAACGGGAAGTTTTATACCCATTTTGTGAAGCTAACGCCTATGGAAATCTCTGGGGTTGATGAGCGAGCGCAGTTAAGCCTCAGTAATCCGATGGATATTAACCGAGGTGTTGCCCCACGTGAAATGGCAGTCTCGATCATAAACGAATACCTCAACCGCAGAAGAACGACACAAGCCTTTGCTGAATGGTTTTCGATCGACCCGCCGTTTCCTGACAGTATTTTCGGCGATGATAAATTAACGAGAGGAGCTTATGTAAATGGCGGTATCATGCCCCTCGTCGGGGGTGAGCTGGCTAAAGCAGCTTTTGATCACGGATACGAAGAATACGGTGTTGATATTTTGAAACGCTACTACGATATGATATCCGCCACGGGTGAAACATATCTTTGGTACTTCCCTGATGGAACGGCAGCTTCGGCTGAGACGAGTACGAGCCCGGAGGCAACACCGACAGATGGTTGGGGTTCGAGCGCCATGCTTTATGCTTTCCTTGAAGGCTTGGCAGGAGTGGAGGATAGACTAAAGCTCTTTCGAAGGGTTCAGCTATCTCCGCGCTGGCTTGCTGCTGGTGTTGATGAGGCAAGAGTTAAAGTGAATTATGAGAATTCAGGTGCGGTTATAAGCTATTCTTTTAAGCATAAAGAAAATGCCGTTTCACTCAATGTTCACGCCCCGGAGTCTGATGTAAGTTTCCATGTTTTACTTCCAGAGCACTCATCTGCAGAAGAAGTCTTTGTTAACAGAGTAAGTGTTAAGTATTCAAACTCGCCTGTTGATAAAAGCAGCTATGTTGATTTTGAGGTGAAGATTAAGGAGAAAGCTATGATAAACATCCGATTAACTGAGTAAAAGTACTTAGCCGGGTAAAACAATTTATTTATTGTTTTTTTTACATATTTTTTTAACTTTTGACATCAAATGGTTCCTATGCTATAAGCTTTGAGGGAAAATTGTAAGAACGAAATACAAGGAGGAGGAAATAATGAATTCCATGCAAAAAACAATCATTATTTTTACAGTGATCTTATTAATTTTACTCGCTACAAGTTGTGCCCCTGGCAATGAGAGATATGATGAAAAACCTGCAGGGTTCTGGGCTGGTCTGTGGCATGGTATTATCTGTGTTATTACGTTTATCATCAGTCTCTTTACCGATAAAGTTACTATGTACGAAGTAAATAACTCGGGAAATTGGTACAATTTTGGCTTTTTAATCGGAGCCGCAATTTTCCTTGGAGGAAGTTGGGGACCGAGAGGGAAGAGAAGACGAGCTAAAAAAATGAAGGAGAAGGAGTGGGAGGAAATAGGCAAAAAAGTAGAGGATAAGGTTCGAAAAGGCATCCAGAGCTGGCTTGATGAAACTGAGAAAAAAGATGAAACCTGGGAAAAAATTGCAGAGAAGGTGGAGGAGAAGATAAAGCGAGAATTGCGCAAGTGGGCTGAAAAATAAGTAGTGAAAACACTGCGTGTAGGAATAGATAGCTATAGTTTGTATCCACTTCAGCTAAGTCCGTTGGCAGCCTTGAAGTGGGCCAGAGAGAACGGAGCTGAAGGTGTTCTTTTCTCCGGATTAAGCCCCGAAGAAAGAAAGAGGGTTGATGAGGATTACCTGAAGGAGATTTCCAGCTACGCAGCATCAAATAACCTGTATCTCGAGTGGGGTGGGGGACAGCACATCCCTTTCGATATGAAAACCTGGGAGAAAAAGGATATTTTCGGGATTAATCGTCGGGCGGCTGAAGAAGCAGTGACTTTAGGAGCTCGTATCATAAGGTCTTGTTCTGGAGGCTTGATGCGTTGGGAGTCCGAAAGCCCGATGACTGAAACCCTTATACAGGAAATGGCGGTGATCCTTAAGTCCCAGCGCCAAATGCTCAAAGATCACAACGCTGTACTTGCCATTGAGACACATTTTGAATTTACAACCCATGAATTACTAAAACTCTTCGAACAGTGCGAAGCAGAACCGGGTGATTATCTCGGTATTTGTCTGGACACGATGAATCTTTTAACCATGTTGGAGGAACCTGTCAGAGCTACTGAAAGGATATTGCCCTGGGTGGTTAGTGCTCATATCAAAGATGGATCCATTATTTTAAATTCTGAAGGGCTTGTTACTTTTCCAGTGGAAATTGGGAAAGGTATCGTCAACCTCAGAAAAATAGCAGAGCGGCTTTCTTTGCTTCCATGGGAGATTAATCTTTCAGTTGAAGACCACGGAGGAAGCTTTAAGCTTCCTATCTATGATCCTCTCTTTTTGTCGAAATTTCCTGATTTAACTCTTCAAGAGTTTATGTCTCTTGTGCAACTGGTAGAGAAATCGACAGAAGATGTAAAGGCAGGAAAAATTAGTATTCTAGAAAGAGAAAAATGGCCTGAAGTATGCGAGGCACGGTTGAAGGAGGATATCCGAGAATTAAAAGAATTAATTTAATTGTAATTCAATATGTCACTGTATGCCCACACAATGAAGCCGTGAGTGATGCTTTGTTTTTAATACAAAAAGGTGAGACAGGAGATTTAGCGCCGGTTAACGATACCCCGGGCAACATCCACAGCTACAGCAGCATCTGGAGCGTAGGCATCAGCTCCTATCTGTTCGGCGAAACCAGCTGTGACTGGGGCTCCGCCAACCATTACCTTTACTGAATTGCGTAAACCAGCCTTCATTAAGGCCTCGATTGTTACTTTCATCTGGGGCATTGTTGTGGTAAGCAAGGCGCTCATTCCCACAATTTTTGGCTGATGCTCCCGGACAGCCGAGACGAAAGTTTCAGGATCAACATCGGTTCCCAGATCAATTGTTTCAAAACCGGCGCCTTCCATCATCATCTTAACCAGGTTTTTACCTATATCGTGCAGGTCGCCTTTCATAACTCCGATGACATACTTACCGATGCTCGGTACATCGCTTTCAACGAGAAGCGGTCGTAAAAGATTCATTCCAGCTTGCATGGCCCGAGCAGCGATGAGCACTTCGGGCACAAATAAAACACCGTCTTTGAAGCCTTCACCCACTTTGTCCATGCCGATGATAAGGCCTCCATCCAGGATTTCTTTAGGAGACAATTTCTGGTCGAGGGACTGCTGAACCAAATCTGTGACTTGATCTTTTTTCCCTTCATAAAGCTTTGAGGCAATTTCTACGAGTATGTTTGCCATTTTTTCTATTCTCCTCGTCCTGATAAATATATCTGGATAGAATACTATCCTGATTATTTATTAAATTTTTCTTCTAGCTTTTTTCTTCTCTCCTCGAAGTATGGCTCGGCGTCCTTCCGGGAAAAGGTTCGAGCGGAAAAATCGCGGTTAACAAGGTTTTTAAGAAAGCGATTTTCGAAATCAGCTATCCGCTTTCCGTAGATGTGGAATGAGTCGGATTCATCCACATAGCGTCCGATTTTTATATCCTGGCTGATTCGTTTTCCGACTTCATTGCCAATGTATTCCAGAACATGAATGAAGGCGAAGCAGTTCATGAAGGAAGCATCGTAGGCATCGCGACTTCGAAATCGGATGTTCATGTTCAGAGTCGGGACATTGTTTTCATCCCTGAAAATTCTGAACCACATACTCTGCAGGCAGGCTGGATCGTAGATATCTGTGTCCATGTATGGTTGCCAGGTTATCGCCTGAGCCTGGCGGGTAAAAGGCTGTTGAGAGAGTTTTTCAATAACATTCTGTATTTGATTGATCTGGACGAATGTCTGTTTCTTGCCCCTGATCTCCTTCTCTACGAGCTTGGCATAGTCATGGTCAAGAAGAAAATGGGCAGTTTCCTTTTCATGAAATTTTCGCTTTTCTTCTTCAGGAAGTTGACTCAGATATCGGTCATACTCGCTCAATGGCAGCTCATACTTGAATAGTCGTTCGTGATAAGTGTACTGCCAGCGTGTATCGTTGGGATCGAGAGGATCTCTTACCCAATGATCTTTAATTCCATCACGCACTTCCTGTACGTATTCCTCTAGGTCTTCAAGTCCTCCAGGAATGCCGGCTAAATGAATCATCGGTTCACTCGTAGGATTTCCGATTGACATCAGAATAGAACAATCCTTGCTGGGGGGGTCTATATAGTTTCCTTCCTCGTCCTTTGCATCATATTGAGTGCGAATCTCACAGCCGTAGACATAGAGACCGAACATGGCATTTTCCCAGGTTTCTGCCAGGGATTCACCAGAAGCAGCTACAACGGGGATATTTCCTCCCTTTCCAGGGCTAACAAGATGAATTTTGTCTTTTTTTTGTTCCAGAATCTCATTTAGCTTTTCTTTTTCCATGAATTCACCTTTCTCGAATTAAAATCTCTCTAACAATTCACTGACTTTTTTTAAGAAACAACTGAATTTTTTCAGGTTCCTATTATAAGAGAAAGAGAAGTATCTTGGAAGCAATAAATATTTTGTGTAAGCATATTTTCCGTGATGAAAGCTAAAGTAACGTTTATCATTTTTCACGGGAAAAGATTCTTACACATTTTGATCTGTCTTCAGTTCCTTGAAAAGAGCAAAATTTGCATCTGGAATGAATAAAAAAAGATAAATTTTTATGCTAGAATTTGAATACTATAACTTTGACCATGACTCGACATGAGCCTTTTTCCTATAAATCGAGTGCAGAACTGCTAAAAAAATCCGAGGATTTAGGTCTTAAGCTTCCTTTCCAGGAATCAATAAACTTGCTCTTTGAAAAAGTTACACTTGGCTCTAGGAAACTGCCGAACCGCATGGCAGTTCAGCCTATGGAGGGATTTGACGCAGAGTCGGACGGTTCACCGAGTGAACTCACTTTTCGTCGTTATTGTCGTTATGGTCGAGGTGGAAGCAGCCTCATCTGGTTTGAAGCAACCAGTGTTGTGCAAGAAGGGCGTTCGAATCCTCATCAGTTAATGATTACCTCTCATAATGTAGACGACTTTAAGCGCCTGGTTGAAAAAACCCGGAGTTCGGCATCAAGTATGTTCAGGAGTCAGCATGAGATTTTTCTCGTACTCCAATTGACACACTCAGGCAGATACAGCCAACCAGAAAGAAAGCCCAAGCCAAAAGTAGCATGCATCAATCATTTTTTAGATGAGCAGGGAGGGAATGCGCAGGTTATCAGTGATGAAGAATTGGAGCAGCTTCAGGAGAAGTATGTTGACTCTGCCCGCCTGGCTGGAGAAGCAGGATTTGATGCCGTTGATATCAAAGCCTGTCATGGCTACCTCATCAATGATCTTTTAGCTGCATTCACCAGAGATAAAAGCCGATACGGTGGGAGCTTCCAGAACAGAACTTTTTTTCTGAGAGAAGTTGTTGATAAAATTCGAAGCGTTGTGCCAGGAATTATACTTGCAGTGCGTTTAAATGCTTATGA
This sequence comes from Candidatus Aminicenantaceae bacterium, assembly GCA_041862375.1. Classification (GTDB taxonomy): domain Bacteria; phylum Acidobacteriota; class Aminicenantia; order Aminicenantales; family Aminicenantaceae; genus WVZL01. The sequence goes on along the minus strand of JBGVTE010000109.1, from coordinate 91,562 downwards.
TGGAATTGTCTACCCTTATGGTTTCGGTGTTCGAAAGGATGGTTCACTCTCTGTTGATCTTACTGAGCCCAAGTCTTTGATTCGAAAGTTAATTCGGCTTGGCTGTTCTCTTTTCAATGTCACTGCAGGAAATCCCTTTTTGAAGCCTCATCTCGGGCGTCCATTTGACCGACCGCATTTTAAAGCTTCTTTACCTGAAGAACATCCTTTAGAGGGTGTTTCCCGTCTTCTGAACATTGCTGGGGAGTTGCAGAAGGAGTTTCCTGGAATTCCTTTTGTTGGTACAGGCTATTCCTGGCTGCGGCATTTTTTCCCCAATGTGGCGGCAGCAGTAGTCAGGAGGAGAGGTGCGTCCTTCATCGGTCTTGGAAGAAGCTCTTTCGCTTATCCGGACGCCGTGAGAGATTTAATGAATACAAACTCCATAGATCCCAAGAAAGTATGTATCACCTGCTCAAGATGCAGCCATCTTATGCGGCATGGATTTGTGAGCGGATGTGCAGTTCGTGATCGCGAGGTTTATGGAAAAGAATACAGGAAGCTTTTAAGAAATATAAAAAGATAGTTCTCAAAGTGTAGCAGCATGATGTGGAGAGATGGATTTGAGAAAACAGGATTGCACAAATTCAGCGACATTTGATAGTATCGGGAGGTAGAAGAGTAAGCAAGAATGAGAAGAAGTGTTATTGAGTGTGGAGGAGTCAGCATGCCCCTGTATTCCCTCAATACCCTCATCATAGGAAGTGGCGCAGCCTCATTAAACGCTGCTGTTACACTTTATGAAAGAGGGCAGGAAGATATAGCAATCGCAACTGATAAGTGGAGTGGAGGGACGTCTAATAATGCGGGTTCTGACAAACAAACCTACTATAAACTTTCTCTCTCAGGGGACTTGTCAGATTCTCCCTATGAGATGGCCAAAGACCTGTTCGAGGGAATGTGCATGCATGGTGATATTGCCCTGTGCGAAGCACAGAACTCCCTCCGGGCTTTTTTTCACCTTGTGGACCTTGGTGTTGCCTTCCCACATGATAAGTACGGCGCTTATGTTGGGTATAAGACAGATCATGACCCGCGGGGAAGAGCTACTTCTGCTGGCCCTCTTACTTCTCATCTGATGTTTGAATGTCTTGCTAAAGATGTGCAGAGGAAAGGAATAAGAGTTTTTAACCAGCACGAAGTTATTGCTTTATTAACAGAGAGAAAAGGCAGGGAAAACCAGGTGATTGGTGCTGTCGCTCTGGACAAGACTCGTAATGAATCTCAGAATCTGGGTTTTGTTGTATTCAATGCAGTGAATGTAATCCTTGGAACAGGGGGCCCGGCAGGGATGTATAAAGCTTCAGTATATCCAGAGAGTCAGCTCGGGTCCAGTGGGCTCGTCTTTGAGATAGGTGCTGTGGGCAATAATCTTACGGAGTCACAGTATGGCCTGGCATCCATTAAATTTAGATGGAATCTTTCAGGGACTTATCAACAGGTCATCCCACGGTATGTTTCTACTGATAGAAATGGTCAGGATGAACGAGAATTTCTAAACCACTACTTTCCTGATATGGGAAAGCTGGCAACCGCGATTTTCAGGAAAGGGTACCAATGGCCCTTTGATCCAAGAAAGATTCATAACTATGGATCATCTCTGATAGATATTCTCGTTTATCAAGAAACCGTAATAAAGAAGAGGAGAGTGTTTCTTGACTTTTCCCGAAACCCAAGTGGCTGTGGCATCCTCAAGGATTTTTCGCTTGGCCTTTTGGACGAGGAAGCCTATACCTATCTCAAGAGGTCCGGAGCTATTTTAAGCACTCCCATCGAAAGACTGAAAAAGATGAATCAGCCTGCTGTTGATTTCTACAAAAGTAACGGTATAGATATATCTAAAGAGTATCTCGAAATTGCTGTTTGTGCTCAGCATAACAACGGCGGCCTTAAAGGAAATATTTGGTGGGAATCCAACGTTAAACATCTCTTTCCCGTAGGGGAAGTAAATGGCACACATGGAGTCAACAGGCCCGGCGGCACTGCCTTGAATTCAGGGCAGGTGGGAAGCATGCGGGCTGCGCTGTATATTGCGAAAAGGTATTCTACAGATCCGCGTGAAGAAAGACATTTCAAGGCATCTGCTAACACACAGATAAAAGAGAAGTTTGAGCTTGCGCAGAAAATGATTGATCATCGTTGTGAAGATGATGCCTTTATTCAAATAACAAGAAGTGAAATTCAGGAGAGGATGTCTTCCTGTGGTGCTCATATCCGCGATCCCGGGAAGATAAAGGCAGCAATTATTGATGCCTGGAATCTCTATTCCAGATTAAAAAAAGAACTGAAGGTTCCGTCAGCACAATATCTGGCAGCAGCCTTTAAAAACCTTGATCTCTGTCTGACACACCTTCTTTATCTCGAGGCAATTGGAGAATATCTGGAGAAAGGCGGGAAGAGCAGGGGGTCTTATTTAGTAATGGATTCTGACGGGAAGAAGCCCTGTGAAGGATTGGGGGATGAATGGAAGTTCAGCTTGAATAAAGAAGGCTCCTTCGTCAGTAAAAATATTTTAGAGATATATCTAGATGAGAATTTTAAAATGAAAAAACAATGGGTAAAAGTTAGACCTATCCCTCAGGAAGATTCCTGGTTTGAGAATGTTTGGAATGAATACATGAAGGGAGAAATTATCAAATAATAGATTGGAAATAAAGAGCATCAATAGATCTTTGAATAAGGTTTTTGTTTGATTGCATTATTTAGCTCAGCAGAGAGATAGCTCAAGATGACTTCGCGCGAGCGCGTTTTAACAACATTAAATCAAGGCCTGCCCGACCATGTGCCCGTTGACTTTTCGGGACACCGGTCTTCCGGAATAGCAGCCATTGCATATCCTAGGCTGCGCCAGTGCCTGGGGCTTCCACCGAAGCCTGTGCGCGTTTACGACATGGTACAGCAATTGGCAATTGTTGATGAAGATGTGCTCGAGCGATTTGGGGTGGATACAGTCGAAATGGGCAGAGGTTTTTTACTCGAAGAAAAAGACTGGAAGGACTGGTCGTTACCAGATGGAACGCCTTGTAAGATTCCATACTATATTACTATTAAGAAGTGTGGAGATGATTGGTATTTGTTCACTGATGATGGGTGTGAATTGGGCGTTCAGAAAAAGGGATGCCTCTATTTTGAGCAGACTTACTACCCTCTCATGGAGAGAGGCATTGAAAATGACGATTTCTCAGACCTGGAGGATGTGCTGGATCGCAGTATATGGACAGGCGTAGAAACTCCTGGTGCTCATCTGTCTTTGGATGAAGAAGGCCTTCGTGAGATGGCTCTCAGGGCGAAGGCTTTACGGGATTCTACTGACAGGGCTATTATCGGGCTTTTCGGCGGGAGCATGTTTGAGCTGCCCCAGATGCTGTACCGCATGGATAATTATCTCATGTTTATGGCCCTTTACCCGAAACAGGTTATAAGGCTTTCAGAAAAGCTTTGTGAAATCCATTTGAAGAATCTGGAGAAGTGGATAAGTGCTGTTGGAGAGTACATTGATATCGTCCTTTTTGGCGACGACTTAGGAGGCCAGAACGGACTGCTGTTTTCGCCCGAAATGTACCGCCTGTATTATAAACCCTATCATAAAAAGCTCTGGATGCGGGCTAAAGAGCTGGCTGATGTTAAAGTCCTTTTCCACTGTTGTGGCAGTGTTCGGGATCTGATGAGCGATCTGATTGACGCTGGGCTTGATGCCATAAACCCAGTCCAGATAACCTGTTCTGGCATGGACTCAGCAGAATTGAAAGAGGAATTCGGAAAAGATGTGACTTTATGGGGAGGTGGTTGTGATACCCGGGATGTCTTGCCCAATGCGACCCCGGAGAAGGTAGCTGAGCATGTAAAAGAACAGGTGAGAATTCTCGGCCGTGGAGGAGGATTTATCTTCCAGCAAGTTCATAACATTCAAGCAGATGTACCTCCAGAGAACATCCTCGCAATGTTTGACTCAATACATGATGCCAGCTAAGTTTTAAAAAGAGAGGGCATAGCATTGATTGATTTTGGAGTTGTCACTATCTACTTTGCCGTTATGATCGGACTGGGATTCTGGTACAGAAAGCGTGCGTCCAGGAACCTGGATGCCTATTTTCTGGGAGGGAAGAGCCTCCACTGGTTGCCCCTGGCAATGTCAGGCTCTGTATCTAACTTTGACATTACCGGTACCATGTGGATCGTTTCAGTGCTTTTTGTCTTGGGAATGAAGTCAATGTGGCACCACTGGATGTGGGGATTCTTGATGGGAGCATTTTTTCTCGCCTACACGGGAAAATGGGTTAGGCGGTCGAATGTTATGACGGCTGCCGAGTGGATGAAGACCCGGTTTGGCAGTGACTCGGCTGGCAAGCTAGCCCGAACGGCTTATGCCCTTATGGCAATCCTCACTCTGGCCAGCTTTGTTGGATACGCCTATAAAGGAATCGGTAAATTTGCCTCTGTATATATTCCGCTCGAATCGCTTGCTCGATACACGGATATTTCGTGGATTCAGACTTTGCTTACCGATTATAAACCTGATGTCCTGGCCCTGACGATTATTGGGATAACCACTCTGTATGTTATTCTGGGAGGGCTTTACAGCGTTGTAGTTACTGATGTTATTCAGACAGTGGTTTTGGGTTTGAGCAGTATTATCATCGCTGGTATTGCCTGGTCGAAGTTGAGTCCCGGTTTGCTGGCTCAGTTGCCAAAGAGCTTCACTTCCCTGGGAGTTCCCTGGCGTATTAAAGAATTTGCTGACACAGCAAATGACCAGTTTGAATTTTTTGGCGCTCTGGTAATTGTCTGGGTGTTGAAAGGACTTCTGATGAATGCAGGTGGGCCAGCACAAATGTATGATTTCCAGAGATTTCTGGCTGCTCGAGATGACCGCGATGCTGCTAAGACTGGAGCATCTTGGAGTATTTTTTTATTAGTCCGATGGGCTATGGTAATGGGAATAGTGCTTCTGGCTATTACTGGTGCTGTTGGCGTTGCCGATTCTGAGAAGGTGATGCCCCTAGTTCTGCGCGACTTTCTTCCGTTAGGTATTAGAGGAATTATCATTGCGGGATTGCTGGCTGCTTTCATGTCGACGTTCAGCTCGACTGTTAACAGCGGTGCTTCTTTTATCGTACGCGATATCTGGCAGGCCTTTTTCCGTCGTCATGCTAGCGATAAGCAAGCAGTCAGATTCAGTTATATAGCTACAGTCTTGCTTGTTCTGATTGGGATTGCCATCGGTATTCAGGGTGAGTCGATTGCTGAGATATGGGGATGGATGATGATAGCTTTGGGTGGAGGTGTGATTATCCCCAATGTACTCAGATGGTACTGGTGGCGGATGAATGGATGGGGCTATGCCTTAGGCACTTTAGGAGGTATGCTCTTGTCATTGGCAGCACTTTTTCTTGAGGATATCCCTGTGTACTATGTCTTTCCTCTGATAGTTACAGCCTCTCTGCTGCTGAGTATCGTCGGGTCGCTGCTAACTCAGCCCGTTAACCGAGATATTCTGGTTTCGTTTTACCGGTCAGTCCGGCCTTTTGGTTTGTGGAAGCCGATTAAAGAAGAGTCGCGACTCCCTCAGGAGGAACTGGCTTTAAAATCAGAAAATATGTCACTGACGATGATTAATGTTGTCCTGGGGATGGTGGCGATTTTTGGATTTTACGTGTTTCCTATGTACCTGGTGGGACACTGGTATGCCAAGTCAATGATTTGGTTGGGGCTTGCGCTTACAGCGGTATTGGTTATGAAATATACATGGTACAGGAACCTCTCCTAAAAAGAAGTCAGGCTACTTTTTTAAATTTTGCCACTTTTTGTCAATTTTATCAGGGCAAAAAAGGACTGACAACTTATGTTTAAAAAATGGACAAACTACCTTTTTAAAAGAAGGGCACAGCTATTAGCAGTACTGTATAATGACAAAAATTGTTATTTATAAAAAAAGTAGCCTGACTTCTTTTTTAGTTTCCCCGAGCTGCTCCTTCTGCTACTTTGGCTATTCTATTAAAAAATTGAGCCTTTTCATTGACTTCTTTCTTGCCTATAGATACACCATCTTTAAAGGAAAGGTTAAAGGCTGCAACAACATCGAACTTCAATGTATCGTATCTCCAAACAATGGCGATAAAATAATTTGTTAGAAATCTCTTGTACTTCTTGGAAGCATTCGGATCCAGCTGCTTTAACTTACGGGAAACTATTACTCCCAGTTTCTTTTCCTTGAGTTGTTGAAGTATAAACCTATCAACAGCTTTTATGGCATCTTTCTCTCGCTGTTTTTCACTCCTCTTCCTCAATATGAACGCACCAGATTTTTGTAATAATGTCATCCTTATCTCTTTTCTCAATCGAGGAGCAATCTCATTCATGAAAGCAGTCCTGATTTCTTTATTTATGCTATTTTGGATATTCGGCAGGCTAATTACCAACTGAGCAATATCGAATCTTTTTATGTACATTCCAGCTACAATTCCTAAGAGGCACAATATGATAATTGCAGCTATCTGAGCAGTTTTTTTAATAACTTGCTTTTTCTTGTGGGCATGAATTTGTTTTCGAGGCTTGTGATGTGCTTTCCCGGCTTTAGCTTTCTTTTGGCTGGATTTTATTTGGGGTCTTTTTTTTTGGCTTTTATCTTTTGATGAAGTTGAACTCATTGCTGAAAAAGTATCCTTGAATATGGGGTATTGAAAAATATTAACCTGATTTTATGTGTTTTTTTTCTAGTGCAATTATCTTTTCCAAAAGTTCAGGCGAATTGTGCCCTTTTTTCTTTCCGTAGGGATTAAATTGAATTCCTATCTGATATTTATAGCTAACTCCAGGATTATGAAGCACCCATCTTACTCTACCCATGATGATAAGGGCATCTTGTTCGTCAGGAATGAAGATTTTAAGGTTAATTTTACTGGCTATGTCTATGCGGTCCTGAGAGAGGAACAGAATACCTCCGCGGCTTATATTGAGGACAGGGTAGTCTTCCTCGATGTATTCTTCTTTGGAAAAGAGATGGATTTTCTGTTTGTAACGGACTGTAGCTCCGGGAATGGAGAACCGAGTACATCCCCTTCGTTCTATCCCCCTGTATTCCATGAGAAAGCCCCTCTACTTCTTATTTAATTTTAATGTTTGAATCCTTTAATATATATACAGGAATTTTGGTTGAAAATCCAGCTTTAAAAAATAGTAATTACATCCAAAATATGTTACAGAACTTTTGAGATAGTACAGACATCCCCAGTTTGGAGATTTGATTTTTTAGGAAAATATTTGATATTAAGTTGGTATTAAGATGTTTGAGTTGAAAATGCGTGAGTCGATATTATAAAAAGGAGATGTAATGGTAAAGCGCAGGCCAGGAATAATCAAGATAGAAATGACTGCTCCTGTGCAGGAGAAGTATGATAAGCTTATAGCAGAAGGCTTGGTTCCTCAAAAACGCTGGGGGCTGCCAGAAGACATCGGGAAGGCAGTGGTGGCACTTGCTAAAGGATACTTTGGATATTCTACTGGTATGGTAGCTGAAATCAGCGGAGGTATGAATATTCGTCGTCTGTAGATTGAATCATCGATTATGACTTCTGTTCCAAACAGCCCCTTAGATAATAGAAACAATATCTATCAATTACAGATAATCACTTAATTCTGGTATTAGAGGTGATGATAGGAATATTAGAGAGAGCAGGGAAGGAGATAGAATGAAAAAATCGGGAAAAATTTTTAAAGAATTGCTAGGAAACCAGCTTATTGCTCTGTTAACTCCGAAAAACCAGGATGAGTGCGTAAAAGCTTATGAACTTTTCCGGTCTTGCGGAATAGTTCTCGAAATCGCACTCCGTTCTGAACATGCAACCAAGGGCATAAGAGCAATTCTGAATAAGTACCACGATGCTCTGGTTCTGGCGGGAACTGTGATGACCAGTCAACAGGCTGAGCATGCTATCAAAGCAGGTGCTGCAGGTATTGTATCAGCAGATTATATTCAAGCAGTAGTGGATATGTGTGTGAAGAATGATATTATGTGCATACCTGGCGGCTTGTCTGATGTTGGAAAACAGCTTGTCAGGAAAGCCGAAGGATACGGCTGTTCTCTCGAAGAATTGAAGCAGAAATATCCCTATCAATGGATTTACAAACTTTTTCCTGCCTATTCAGGAGGACTTTCCCAGCTAGATTTAGCCCAATCCTGGCGTGGACCCTATAAAGGCTTAACAGTTGTCTACACTGGAGGCATTACACTCAATACTCTCAAAGAGGCAGTAGAGAAAGATCCGAAGGGGATTTTCTGTGCTTCAGCCTTAGCGAAAAACATTGATCAGCTTGAAATTTTAAAAAGAGAGATCGAACAGTGGAAGGAGACACTTAAACCTCAATTTTCAAAATTAGAAGAAGCACCAGGGAAGAAGGTCGCCAGCAGAAGCCGGGAGCCTTCAGTGGTTACTTTTGGAGAAATGCTCATTCGTCTTTCCCCTCCTAGGGGAGTCCGGTTGTTACAAGCGAGAAATTTCGACCTGAATTTCGGCGGTGCTGAAGCCAATGTTGCTGTTTCCCTGGCTCGGTTTGGATTGAATGCCTCCTACCTAACAGTTCTCCCTGATAATGACCTCGGAGAAAATGCGTGTAATACGCTTAAAATGCATGGAGTGGATACACGGTTTGTCATTAGAGCAGGGAATCGGATGGGAATTTATTACCTGGAACATGGTTCTGGACCCAGGTCTTCTAAAGTGGTTTATGATCGTTCGCACTCGTCATTTTCAAAGATTATGGTTGAAGATGTGGATTGGCATAAGGTACTGGAGAATGCAGAGTGGTTTCACTGGACAGGAATTACTCCTGCCCTGAGTGATTCAGCTGCAGCTGCTTTAAAGAGAGGATTGGAAATCGCAAGAGAGAAAAGGATCACGGTAAGTGCAGATCTAAATTATCGCAGAAAACTCTGGAGTGAAGACAAGGCAAGGCCAGTGATGACAGAATTAATGCCTTTTGTTGATGTATGCATTGCCAATGAAGAGGACCCGATCCGGGTATTCGGGTTGAAGCCCAAGGGAACAGATATTTCGACAGGAAGACTCGATGTTGAAGGCTACAGAAAATTGGCCGGAGAAATGGTCGAACGTTTTGGTTTAAAAAAAGTCGCCATCACCCTTCGTGAAAGTATCTCTGCATCAGAAAACTATTGGTCAGCATGCTTGCACGACGGAAAAAATTTCTACAAGAGTCCCCGGTACAAGGTCTGGATTATCGACCGCGTTGGCGCTGGTGATGCTTTTGCTGCAGGTTTGATATACAGTATTCTTAAAGGGAAAAAAGTCCAGGATGCCCTTTCTTTTGGAGTTGCCGCTGCCTGCTTAAAGCATTCAATATGCGGTGACTTTAATCTGGTCAGTATTAAGGAAGTAGAACGCTTGGCTGCTGGAGAAATGTCCGGGCGTGTCCAGCGGTAGAAAAAGTTGCCTGTCCCCTTTTTTTTACCTATACTACAGGAGAAAAGGCCGAGAGAATGAACACAGATTTTATGAGGTTTATTGATCGAAGGATCGGAGTCCCTTTTTGCTTTGCTATCTCCTGTGTTCATGGAATAAGAAAGATAATAAGGAAACCTAGAATCATAGAGAATCCAAAGAAAATACTTTTCGTTGAACTCTCTGAAATGGGAAGTATTGTATTAGCCTATTCCCTATTTAAAAAAACAAAAGAACTTTTCCCTGACGCAGAACTATATTTCTTAACTTTTAAAGAAACGCGCTATGCGATTGATATCTTAGATGTTTTTCCTGAGGAGAATGTATTTACTATAAGCAGCAGTAGTTTCTTCAGTTTTCTGTTCACTACATTTTGTGTGATGAAGAGACTGAGAAAAAAGAAAATAGATGTAGCAATAGATATGGAACTATTTTCTCGATTCACAACAATCGTAAGCTGCCTTAGTGGCGCTAAAAACAGAGTGGGGTACTTCAGATACCACAGCGAAGGTTTATACAGGGGAAATTTCCTGACGCACAGGGTTGCACTCAACCCTTATCTCCATATGGCCCATAACCTGCTTAACCTCATTTATGCTGTCTATTCTTCAATTGAAGATGTCCCTTTAACTAAAAAGCCGGTTGAAGAAAAAGATATTGTCATTCCGACGTTAAAGATATCCGAAGAGGATAGAGAGAATATCCTGAAAAAGCTGGAAGATGAAAACATAAATATAGTGAAAGCAAGAAAAATAATTCTCCTTAATCCCAATGAGAGGGATGTAATTCCTCTTCGGAAATGGTCTGCAGAGAATTATGTAAAGCTGGCGAAGCTGCTCCTTAAACATGAGGGAGTATACATTGTCATCACGGGTACGGAATCGGAGAAAAAAAATGCTGATATCATACATGATGCCATAAACTCTGAGATGTGCATTAATTTTGCCGGGAAGACTACATTTTCTGAGTTAATAGACCTTTATAACGTATCAGACGCCCTGATTACAAATGACAGTGGACCAGTTCATTTCTCTGCCGTGACGAACATCAAGACTTTTGCATTTTTTGGTCCCGAAACTCCTAAATTATACGGACCTTTAGGGGAAAATTGTCATGTATTTTATGCTAATTATGCCTGCAGTCCCTGTGTATCTGCATTGAATCATCGAAAATCTCCGTGCAGAAATAATAAATGTCTAAAGGCGATATCAGCCGTTGAAGTTTATGAAGAAGTACAGAAACTGCTGTAATGAATAGAGGCACCATGGCGAACCTTGACTGTGTCACGGGCCTTTCAGGCAATTTGATACCTTTAGTAGGATAAGTTAAGGTTGAGAACAAGAACTTCCCTTTTAATTTTGCTTTGCTTTGCCATCTTTCTCCTGCTTTTTCTCTTCAAAGTCAAAGAAAGCATGGTCGATTTTGAAGTTAATTACAAAGCAGGAAAAAGATTGAGAATGGCTGAGACTCTCTACCGAGTAGAAGATGGACACTACATGTTTAAATACCTTCCCTCCGCTGCAATGCTTTACATACCTTTATCATTTTTTCCTCTCGATGTGGCCAAAGGTGTTTGGTATTTTATCGTTATCATCTGTTCTGTTTCTCTCGTTTTTATCTCTGGCAAGATTCTCACTCTAAAGAGAGATATTTCATCATATGTGATTATCCTTCCTCCTTTAATATTAGCCAGGTATTTTTTTCGAGAGATACAACTAGGACAGATAAATGCGGTGGTCACGATGGGCTTATTTTTTATGACCTGGTGTATGGCCAAGCAAGAAAATAGTCAGTCATCGAGAAGGGAAATATGTGCTGGCATATTCTGGGGATTGGGAGTTGCCTTGAAACCTTATGCCTTGATTTTTTTCCCTTATTTTGTGGTGAAGAAAAAATGGAAGGCACTTTTGAGCGGAGTAGTATTTATAGTCCTGGCTGTTGTATCACCTGCCTTTTTTTATGGCATTCGAGGAAATGCTATAGTACACAAGGAGTGGGCATCGACCCTTTCTCAGTCTACTCCCTCTCTTCTTAATTCCCAGGATAATATATCTATCATGGCTTTATTCATGAAATGGACGGGGAATCAGGATGTTTCTCTCTTTTTAGCTGGAGCGATAATAGCTTTTCTCGCTTTTTTCGTTTTATTTATTATTGTACGAGGGAAGGAAATGACACAGGCTTCAGTACTGGAGTGTTCGGTGCTTCTCATTTGTATCCCTTTAGTGTCTCCGCTTGGATGGGATTATACTCTTCTCATGTCAGTACTGGGATTAATGATTATCGTCCATAACTTCTTCAGGTTTTCAAAATTTTGGAGAGGTGTCTGTGTCGTTAACTTCTTTGTTATTACCTTTTCATTGTATGATATTATGGGAAGAGAGTTATTGGCTCGATTCATGTCATGGAATGTGATAACCATAAATTTTTTAATCGTTATCAGCTTCCTTTCGTATCTCAGATTCAGGAAGGTTTGTTAAACGAAAAGTGATCGCCTTGTGTTTTGATATAGTATCGACAACTGACCTGAGAGCTCATATACTTTTTAAGGTTCTATAAGCCTGAACTTACTGAGGGAATCATATTTTCTCGGAGAATAAATCCGGGTAGATAATTAGTAAAGTAGTGGAGCTTAATATGCCCGAAGGATTAAGTTTTGAAGGATTTTTCAAAGAAACAATTGATTTTTTTATGAACCTCAAAAAAAACAATTCAAGAGAATGGTTTGACAGCAAAAGAGAGGATTATGAAAGGTATGTATTGGAGCCTTCCAGGGCGTTTGTTAAAGCCATGGGAGAGTGCCTTAAAGCCATATCTCCGAATATCTTGGCTATACCTAAGGTTAATAGGTCGTTATTTCGAATAACACGCGACACTCGTTTCAGTTTTAATAAAGCTCCTTATAAAACGAATCTGGGAATTTATTTCTGGGAAGGTAGTCGCTCCCGGCTTGAGTGCTCCGGCTTCTATTTTCATCTGGAACCTCCTCGAATAATACTTGGAGTAGGAGTCTACATATTTCCCCGGAATTCATTAGATCGATTCAGGCTAGCAGTTGTTGATCCCGAGTATGGTGAAGAGCTTTCAGGGATAATTGATAAAATTTCAAAAAAAAGAGGCTATGAATTAGGGGGAAAACATTACAAGCGAATTCCGTCCGGATTTGATGCTTCCCATCCAAATGCGGAATTGCTTTTACATAATGGGTTGTACGCAAGCTATGAGAAAGATATTCCTGAGGAGCTTTATTCAAGCCGCCTTATAAGCTATTGCTGGGAAAAATATTATCCTTTAGCGCCTCTCCATAGGTGGCTGGTCTTGATGAGTTCTTTTAAGCTAGATTGATAGTGCGAAGAATTATGGAAAAGCTTACGACAAATAAAAATTTTTTGAGAAATTAGATAACTTGTGTTAATTTTAGATAAATTTTTGAAAAGTTGTTCCGATGAGTAAGATAATAACCCGTCGCGATTTCATCCGGGGAAGTGCTTTTGCTGTTTTAGGATCTGCAGTAGGGTTTTCATCTCAGCAAACAAAAAAATCCAGAGTGGTTTTAATCCGACGCGATGATGTAATAGACGAAAATTACAAGCTGAATGAGAGCGTTGTTCAGCAGATGCTTGATGAAGCAGTTATGGCTCTTCTTGATAAGGATGATCCTGTCAGAGCCTTTAAGAATATTGTAAAACCGGGGGAAGTTGTAGGAGTCAAAAGCAATGTTTGGTCTTATCTTCCAACACCGCCTGAGCTGGAAAGGGCAATCGAACGCCGCTTGATTGATGCTGGAGTGAAAAAAAAGGATATCAGCATCGACGATCACGGTGTGCGGGGGAATCCGATTTTTCTAAAGGCCACTTCCCTTATCAATGTCAGGCCGCTTAGAACACATTACTTGGCAGGCATCAGCGGCTGCATGAAAAATTACATCATGTTTGCACAATCTCAGCCTGCTTATCATCCCAACAGTTGTGGGGACCTCGGTGCATTGTTTAAATTGCCTCAAGTTAGAGGTAAAACCAGGTTAAACATACTCTGTGCACTTACTCCTCAGTTTCATGGGCGTGGACCTCATCACTTCAGCCGAAGGTATGTTTGGGATTATAAAGGGATAATCGTTGGGCAAGATCCTGTAGCAGTAGATGCTATTGGCCTCCAGCTTATAATGGCTAAACGCGGAGAGCAATTGGGTAAAGCACGGGCGTTACCACCAGTTCCAAAGCATATAAAAATGGCGGATGTCAAGCATGGAATAGGTACGAGTGACTTAAGTAAAATTGAATTGATAAAACTGGGCTGGGGAGAGGATATTTTAATTTGATGTGGATTGAATGGTGCATAAAGTGAAAAAAACGCTTTACATAATTTTTGTCATTGCCCTTACATGTTTAAGTTACAGCAGCTACTCAAAAGAAGTAAAACTTGAATACGTAAGCAGCGTATTATGGACAAAGGCATACGATATAAAAATTCTTGGAAATAATGCGTACTGTTCTTTCCTCAACGGGCTTGTAGTTCTGGATATAGCAAATAATAGAAAACCTGTTCTCGTCTCAAAGCTATACCTTGGCGGAGGATTTGGCATAGATGTAAAAGATTCCATTGCCTATGTTGCTGCTGGAAAAAAGGGTCTGTATGTCGTGGATATATCAGATCTTGAAAATCTTGTTCTTAAAGGAACTTTCAACACTCTGGGTGAATCGAGAGATGTAGCCGTGAGAGGGGACTATGCCTATATCGCCGATGGCCCAAAGGGGCTTCAGATAATTGATGTCAGCAATCCTTCCAAACCGGCTCTCGCAGGCTCCTTTGATACACCTGGTTCTGCAGAAAGTATCATCTTAGGTGATGATTATGCTTACTTGGCAGACGGGTCTTCAGGACTGCAGATAGTGAACATCAGTAATCCATCTTCTTTGGTGCGCGAAGGAGTCTATGATACACCCGGCAAAGCCGAGAAAGTCGCGGTTTCCGGAAAATATGCTTATGTCGCAGATGGTTCTAGTGGCCTGAAGATAATTGACATCAATAATCTATCGGAACCCTCTCTTGTGGCTTCCTTCTCAACTTCCAGCTATGCTCATGGCATAACAGTAAAGGGGGATTATGCCTATGTAGGGAACCTGTATGATGGCGGATTCCAGGTAATTAATGTAAGCGATCCCAAGACGCCAGTCCTTGCTGCTACTCGTATGTACACCATGTACAATGAAGCCTGGGATGTTACTGTAAGCGGGGATTATGCGTATGTTGTTGATTATTTTGCAGGCATATTTATTGTTTCCATTGCCAATCCTTCACAACCAGTTGTTACTGGCTCATACTATACGCCTGGATCTATTATTGCAGCAGCAGTGGAAGGGAATCATATCTGTGCAGTTGGTGACTTATCAGGCCTTCAGGTAGTAGACCTCAGCAATCCTATTTTTCCTAGGATTGTTGGTTCCATCGGACGGATGAGAGGAGTTCATGGGCTTGCTGCCCGCGGCAATTTCGCCTATTTGACAGACAGATGGTCATTTAAGGTATACGATTTCTCAGACCCTTCTCGAATTAAATTAGTAAAGCAAATTCGGGTGCCTGGTGTTCCAAGAGCCGTAGTAGTGAGAGGGAGATATGCGTACCTTACATCTGATCATTCAGGCCTGCATGTTATCGATATCAATCAGCCTGAATCACCTGCAATCATAGGCTCTTTCGATATGCCAGGATTTGCCTACGGACTTGCTGTGCATGAAAAATACGCATACATTGCGAACAGCGATGCTGGCTTTCTCATAGTGGATATACATGACCCAACCTCACCTCAACTGGCAGGCTCATACAAAACAGCGGGTCTTGCATATGGAGTTGCAGTAAAAGGAAATTATGCCTATATTGCAGACGGCCCTTTGGGCTTGCAGATCCTTGATATAAGCGATCCATCCATTCTCAGGATTGTCGGCTCCTGCAATATCGGTGGCTTTGCTAATGGGATTACACTTAAAGGAAATTATGCTTATGTCTCAGATGAATCTTCGGGCTTGAAGAAAATAGATATCAGCAATGGGTCGGCCCCAGAATTTGTAAGCTCATTTAATTCTCCAGGTGAAGCTGTTGGCGCAGTTTTTTACGCCGAGTACATCATTTTACCTGATTCATTCTCGCTGATTATACTCAAGTAGTTCCATACATCACATCTCTATAAGTGCAGGAAGGAAGATTTTTTTTAATATCTTTGAGCTGATTCCAATGTAGATGCGAGGGCGATAATATTTTAAATGAGGTTTATGCTGTGAATTCTGCTAATTTGGGACAAAGCCAAAAATTAAGAAATTCATTGTAAAAGGAGATAATAAAATGACGGTTAAAAGCTTTAGGATTGACAGTTATTCTGTGTATGTATATGCGAAGGACATGAAAGGTGGAAGAACAAGATGGGGAGATAAGCTTATTTTCTTGTATTCGGGTGGAAAGCAAGTAGCACAGGCTGTGTTTGCAAGGGAAGGCTTCAAGGCGCCAGAGCCATATTTTTCTGGAGGAAAGATTTACTATTTTGCCCAAGCCTACCAGTATGAAGCAGTGGTAGATTTATTGCGGAACGAGAAGTTTGTATACATAGCTTGGAAACCAGTTGCTGATCCGAAGGAGCCCCAAGATGGAGATGCTTATTTCTATTCGGGTACAGAGCCTCAAGGAGAGATGGAGCAGCAAGGAGCAAAGGGTTGATCGACGTTCAAGAACACTTTTATGAAGATGACCCTTTGAGAGGACATCCGGACGTTAGGACAAAGCTCAAGGATGTATCTTATTTTTTCCTCGGGAACGGACACATTCAAGCTGCTCTTCAAGTAGCTCCATCAAATGAAGGAACAGCCATAGGGCTTCTGATCATGGATCCAGAGCATTTGAGGAAGAAAAGGGAATCCCTCACCATGGATTATGAATATGGATTAAAAAATACGATGATTCGCATCCATAATGGAAAAGCAGAAGAGACTATAAAATCCGAAAGCCTCAAAGCAGAGTGGACAGACGAGTGTAAAATTCCTGTGGTTCAAATCCAGTGGTGTACTGCAAGCTTCCAGGTTAGTGAATACTTTTACTGCCCCAACCGAATCCTTCCTGTTCTCATCCGCAGGGTCAGGATTAAAAATATAGCAGGAAGATCGTTTAAGATGCAGCTTCAAACAGGAATATTGAAAAAAAATATTTACAAGGAACTCAATTTCTCTCTTGAAGAAGAAAAAGATGTATATTTAAGCTACAGGCTTGATAGCTCGGGAAAACAGGTGATTCTTGAGTTTGCTCAAGAAGGAGCAGCAAACGGTAAAGCAGTGGAGTATTGGGGAAAAATAGCCAGTGTGTACTTTGGGTATTCTCTCATTGATCATTATTTTAGAGCATCACTGTTTCAGCTTCCCGCAGTGATTTCTCGAACAGGTAAAGTTGATGGGAGTATTTGGCAGTACAACAGGGAATGGATTCGGGATCAGGCAATGATGGCAGTAGGGCTGACCGTCTCAGGACACCATGAGATTGCCAGAAGAATGCTTGACCGGCTGCTTGAAAAATTTGTTTCAAGTGAAGGGGATACTGTAGATTCGAGCGAAAAGCGGGATTTTGATGATGTCGAGCTTGATCAGAATGGAGTGCTCCTTTTTGCCATAAAAAATTATGTCCTCTGGACAGGTGATCTTGAGGTAATTACGAGGAACTGGGATAAAATCAGTGCCACAGCTGAATTCCCTTTAAAAGATGTGTTTCGCCATCCGCCTTCTGGGTTGGTGGCTAACAGAAGGGAGTACTGGGAGCGCCACCAGGCTCATGGAATTCAAACAGGGATGGAGTTAGCAAATCAGATGTTTGTTGCCGTAGGGCTTTCCTCTGCTGCAATGCTTGCCCGCCTGGTCTCCAGAGAATCAGAAGCGTTGCGCTGGGAGAAAGAATCTCATAGAATCAAGCAGGCGATGCTCGATGTTAATCCATACAGCATGTTAGATTCAAGAGGATTTATCAAGAGACGCAGCATTGATGGTTCTGTTCAGGAAAAGATAAATACTTTGCCTGATGCTCGATTACCCGAGGGTGTGCCTTTAGTTTCTAAGGGAGACCATTTTCTTGAACCTGATGCCTCTGCAGCCTTACCTATTGCCATGGAATTTATATCTTCGGATTCCTTAATTAGTTCTAAGACATTAGATCAACTTGAAAAGCTCTGGAATCAGGCATGGGAAGGAGGAGGCTACGGGAGGTATCATGTAAGCTCAGAACCTGATTCTCCGGGACCTTGGCCCATTCCTTCATTATTTATTGCCAGAGCCTACACGGAGACAGGGAACTTTGATAAGGTGTGGAGAGTTCTCAGGTGGCTGAACACCTTGCCAGGTGCAATGGCTGGCTCATGGTTTGAATTTTACGGACCCCGTTTTGCTCCTCCTTTTCCCCAGGTGGGGATTCCCCCTTGGACGTGGGCTGAAATGCTTATTCTTCTGATTCGCCATTTTTTGGGAATTCAACCTGATGTAAACTTTATCAGAATAAGGCCCAAGTTACTCCCCGGGTTAGAAAGGATTCAGGCATCTTTACCGCTGAGGGATGAAAGGCTTGAACTTGAAATTAAAAGGAATACAAAAAACAGAGAATACAAATTTCGTACCAATGGTATTATTGTAAAATCATTAGAAAAGGAAGCAAATGTTTCTTATTCAAAAGGCAAACTTTGGATTGAAGCTTCAGTGCCTTAAAAAGATTTAATATGAAATTTTTTGCTTTATGTTTTGCAAGATCAAGAAAGCATAGAAAAATAATATGCTGGAAGTTGCGGTTAGCGACATAAAAGCACAATTTTATTTGGGTTAAGAGCTATTAAGGGATGGAGGATGAAATGCCATTCAAAACTCTTTTTCTCGTTTGTAATGCTCATCTAGATCCAGTTTGGTTATGGGAATGGGAAGAGGGTGCAGCTGAGGCTATTTACACGTTTCGTACAGCGGTCGAATTGTGTGAGGAATATCGAGAGTTTGTCTTCAATCATAATGAAGCTCTTCTTTACCAGTGGGTTGAGAGCTATGAACCAGAGCTTTTCAGAAAAATCAAACAGTTAGTCAGAAAGAAGAAGTGGCATATTATGGGAGGATGGTATTTACAGCCGGATTGCAATATGCCAAGCGGTGAATCCT
Organism: Candidatus Aminicenantaceae bacterium; assembly: GCA_041862375.1. GTDB lineage: Bacteria > Acidobacteriota > Aminicenantia > Aminicenantales > Aminicenantaceae > WVZL01. The sequence goes on along the minus strand of JBGVTE010000109.1, from coordinate 72,910 downwards.
TTGTTCGACACATCCTGCTCGGGAAAAAGTATTTTTTAAAGAAATTCGGTATTGAACCAAAAACTGCTGTTAATCTTGATTCCTTCGGACATACACGAGGATTGGTTCAGGTTCTAAAAAAATCGGGCTACACGTCGTATCTTTTTTGTCGCCCGGATATTTATTGGCTTCAACTTCCAGGTGATGATTTTATATGGGTTGGCTACGATGGTTCTGAAATTCTTGCCCATCGTGCCCGTGCCCATTACAATTCGCAAAAAGGACAAGCTAGAGCTAGAGTGGAGCAGTGGCTGGAGGAAAACCAGGAAAAAGAATCGAGTATTCTGCTCTGGGGAATCGGAAACCATGGAGGTGGGCCTTCCAGAGTAGACCTGAAGCAGCTCCGGAAATTGATGGCTGAAAAAGACAACTGGCAGATTCGACATGCAACTCCAGAGGAATATTTTAAAACTTTAAATAAAAAAGCAGATGAACTTCCCCGGCACTCTCAAGACCTCAATCCTTGGGCTGTCGGATGTTATACAACAATGGCTCTCATCAAACAAAAACACCGGAGACTTGAGAATTTCTACTTTCTCACGGAAAAAATGGCAACTCATGCAGCGTTGCTAGGATTAATGAATTATCCCTACCGAGAACTTCATGAAGCCCTAGAAGACCTTATGTTTTGTGAGTTTCATGATATCCTGCCCGGTTCCGCCATTCCTGAGGTCGAGGACTACTCTATACAGAAGATGGACCACGGCTTTGAAATCCTCTCACGCCTTAGAGCAAAAGCATTCTTCGCACTGGTCCAAAATCAACCTCGAGCTAAAAAAGGAGAGTTCCCTGTTTTTGTTTATAATCCTCATCCATATCCAGTTAAGGAAACAGTTGTCTGTGAGTTTCAACCTTATGAACCTAACTATGACAGAGGGATAATCCGAGTTCCTCAAGTTGTAGATAGTCGAGGAAAGGTAATACACAGTCAGATGGAAAAGGAATCAAGCAACATCTCGTTAGATTGGAGGAAGAGGGTAGTGTTTAAGGCTGAGTTAAAGCCGAGTCAGATGAATCGTTTCTACTGTAGATTGGGACAAAAAAAGCTCAAATCCCAAAATATTAAAAAGCCTGGAAGATTTATGGTATTTCATTCCGAAGCAAAAGAACTTGTCGTTAACACAGAAACAGGCCTGGTAGAAAGCTTCCGAGTAAGAGGTTTTAATTTTCTCAGGCCTCGCTCTTTTCAAGCTCTGGTTATTAAGGATTATCCTGATCCGTGGGGAATGGCTGTCCGGTCTTTCCGGGATATAAAGGGAAAATTTACACTCATGTCAGAAGATGAAAGCGCGCAATTTGCAGGGGTGCCATCTTCGATACTGAAACCGGTTCGTGTTGTTGAGGACGGTCCAGTCAGAACGGTCATAGAAGCACTTTTTAAATACGGCAATTCATCTTTGTGTCAGAAGTATATATTTCCTAAAAGAGGAAGTGAATTTGAAGTGGAGCTTCGTGTGTTCTGGAACGAAAAGGACTGCATGCTCAAGCTTTCAATCCCTACTTTTTTTAAGAATGGGACTTGTAAAGGTCAAGTGGCGTATGGAGTTGAAGAATTCATTCGGACAAGCGAAGAGCTGGTCGCCCAGAAATGGATCGGTGTTGTTTCGTCAGACAAGAGGCATGCCTTAACAGTTATCAATAACGGAACATACGGATTTGATTTTGGAGATGGAGAGCTTCGCATTTCCCTTCTTCGTTCTGCTGCTTATTCGGCTGATCCTGGGGGAGAGGGAGATACAGTAGTACCTCCAGATCGTTTCGAGCCGCGAATAGATCAAGGCGAAAGGCTTTTCAAGTTCTGGATAAAGGCGGGGAGTGCGGCTAAACGATTCTCACGTGTTGACCGAGAGGCGATCGCCAAGAATGAGGCGCCGATTGTTATCTCGTGCTTCCCTTCAAGCAAGGGGAGAAAATCTTTTCCAGCGCTTATAGTGAGCGATACCGTTGTTCAGGCTATAACTTTTAAGATGGCGGAGGAGAAGAGGTGGCTTATCATACGCCTTTTTGAACCAACCGGTAGAAAAAGAAAAACCTCAATAACTATACCTTTTTTAAATCTATCATTTGATGTTTCCCTCGCAGGTTTTGAGATTAAAACCATGGCTGCTGATCTTGCCACAAAAGAGGTTTTTGAAGTAGACCTGATGGAGAGACTTCTTAGGAGGCATGATTGAGAATGAATGATAAACCGGTTTCAGTTGCCATGCTCGGTATCAGTAGCTATGGTCATTATTACCTTGCTACGCTTCTTAAAGAATTCGCTCCAGGAAGCATAGAACTTCGGGCAGTAATATCTCGATCTGCTGAAAGCAGCAAGTATTATCAGGAATTGAAAAAGCGAAAGGTTCAGGTCTTTCATTCCTTGAGCGAATTTTATGAAAGCGGTAATCATGCAGAGCTTGTAGTGATTTCTTCGCCCATACATTATCATGTGCCTCAAAGTTGTGAGGCGCTGACCCATGGCAGCCATGTATTATGTGAGAAACCTCTAGGGGCAACAGTGCAGGAAGCCGAACATTTGATCCAGACAAGAGACTCGAGCAATCGGTGGATCATGATAGGCTACCAATGGTCCTATTCTGAAGCAATTCAAGCATTGAAGAGAGATGTATTGAATGGAGTGTTCGGGAAACCGCTTCGCCTGAAAACATTATGTTTTTGGCCAAGGGATAAAGCCTATTATGAACGGAACAATTGGGCAGGTAAAATAAAAGATGAAAAAGGTTCCTGGATTCTCGACAGTCCGGCAAACAACGCCATGGCCCATTTTTTGCACAACATGTTTTATGTTCTAGGTGAAAAAGTCAATACAAGCGCTGTTCCTGTGGAGGTTACAGCAGAACTCTACAGAGCCTATGCAATAGAAAACTTTGATTCGGTTGCATTTCGTGCATTGACAGAAAAAGGGACTGAGCTTTTATTTTATGCATCCCATACAATTCCTAAAGAAAGGGGCCCCATGTTTTGCTTTGAATTTGAAAGGGCAACCGTGTCCTACGGAGAGTTTTCTGATGAGATCATAGCAAAGGACCGAAGGAGTGAAGAAAAAAGCTATGGCTCGCCAGAAGCGGACCACCAGTTTCGCAAGCTTTTTGAAGCTGTCGCAGCGGTTAGGGAGTCAAGGCTTATACTTTGTGGACCAGAGGCAGCACATTCTCAAACGTTATGTGTTAATGGAATTCAAGAGTCAGTTCAAGAGATTGTGTCCTTTGCTGAATCAATGATTCAGGAGGATAGGAAGGAAAGGAGACGGTGGGTTAGGGGACTTGCTGAAGCATTCTATGACAGTTATCTGAAGGGAATTCTTCCCAGCGAAGCAAGCTTTACATGGGCTCGCCTAGGAAGATCGGTTAATTTGCGTGGATATAAATTTTTCCCTGGCGGGATTATTTCTCAATCTAGCTAGATGTCATTAATAATGAACTCTCGAGAGCTTGTCCAAAAAACCCTCACCTTTTGTTCTCCTGAGAAGATTCCCCGTCAAATTTGGGTTTTGCCCTGGGCAGAGGAGAGATATGCAGATTTCTTGCACCGGCTGAAGCTCTCGTTTCCAGACGATATCGTGATCGCACCTGCTGTCTATAAAGTACCGCTTAAAACTAATGGTGATCCTTACAGCCAGGGAACCTATATTGATGAATGGGGATGTACGTTTACCAATCCTGTGAACGGGATTATCGGTACTGTTCAAATACCGCTCATTTCTGACTGGGAGGACCTCAATAGGATTAAGGAGCCAGAGTCTGTTCTCAGCCTCGATCAAGATGCAGTAAATAAATTCTGCAGAGAGACCGACTGTTTTGTCCTTTCTGGAACTACTGTGAGACCTTTTGAGCGGCTTCAGTTCCTCCGGACAATGAAACAGGCTTTTCTCGATCTGGCTGAACAACCACCAGATCTGTTTGAGCTGCTTAATCGTATTCACAGATTCTATTGTAAAGAAGTTGAAACGTGGGCAAACACTGAGGTGGATGCAATAGCTTTAATGGATGACTGGGGAACCCAGAACAGGCTGATGGTATCGCCGGATTTATGGCGTCGCACTTTTAAGCCTATGTACAAGGAATACGCAGATATTGCTCGGCACTCTAGTAAGTATGTATTCATGCATTCCGATGGCTATATCATAGATATTATTCCTGACCTGATCGAGATTGGTATCGACGCCTTGAATTCTCAGGTTGATTGTATGGGGATTAGTACATTGGGCGAACGATTTCGGGGAAGGATTACTTTTTGGGGGGAAATCGACAGGCAAAACCTCTTGCCCTATGGTTCACGCCAGGAAATAAGGCAGGCAGTGCTAGAAATGTGGAATCAGTTTTATGCAGAAGGAGGTGTGATTGCTCAATGTGAATTTGGCATCGGGGCAAAGCCTGAGAATGTTTTTACGGTGTTTGAGGCCTGGGATGCATTGAGCAGGAGAAAGAGAAAAGTTTCAGAATAGAGAATGACAAGCTCAGTGCGTCGTCTCGATTGAGGCATTTTAAGGGAGGCTATGATGAAAATCCGGAAGTTTTTACAAAAAATCCATCAGGTCCGGATTCTAAAAAAAGGATATACAGTTGAAAAAACTGTCGCCAGAGAACTCTTAAATTCGCTCGCTCCCAGCGCAGTCGTTCGCGAAGTTGAGCAATTTAGTATAAAGCCAGAGCTTGGAGTATTTTATATTGCAGTTGTCACCAAGAAATTAAAAAAATTTTTAATAAAGAAGGGAGTTAAAATCCCTGCTCAGGGTGATTGGGTATTTTTCAGTATTGATGAAAATCAGTGTTGCTGGCTGCTCAGTTCAAAGGCTTGTTTTATGTATGCTGGATTTTTATATGTAGTGGAGTGCCTTTGGGAGGAAGATGTTTCTTCTTTAAAAAGATGGATACGTGAAATAAGTTTCTCAAACGAGAAATCAGCCTTTGATATTTTTCTCACTCAATATGCACGACTCATACGTAATTTTAACCGGGAACAATATATTCGCGAGTATGCCCGCTTGGGTTTTACCCACATTGAAGTAAATGCCCTGGCAGCTCCCTTTCCGTACGAAAAAAGAGTCCCTGGAGAATTTTATCCTGACTTTTATACATATGCACCTGCACTCGACCAGTTTGTTTCAAGCCTATTAAATCAGGGGATCTACCCTCAAGAATACTTGCAGGCTAACCTTAATCTTTTAAGAGAGAATGTGCGAGTAGCTGTAAAATATGGGCTGGTACCAGGACTGCTGTGTTTTGAACCCCGATCAGTCCCTGAATCATTAATCCAGAAATATCCTACCTTACGAGGTGCACGAGTCGACCACCCTTTCCGCAGCTTAAAGCCGCGTTTTAATCTTTCAATCGTCCATCCTGTAGTAAAGAGGCATTATGCCGAACTCATGACAAACCTGTTGATAGAAGTGCCAGAACTGGGTTTCATTACCATCTGGACCAATGATAGCGGAGCCGGCTTTGAACACACTAAATCACTGTATGTCGGCAGGAATGGAGGAGCTTACCTCATACGTGAATGGAAAGATGAGGAGGAGATTGCAAGGACTGCCGCTCGAAACGTCATTAACTTTTTCAGGCTTTTACGTGATACTGCAGCCCTGATCAATCCAGAGTTCAGAGTAATTACCCGCTTGGAATCATTTTATGGAGAGCATAATTACTTGTGGCCCGAGCTCAGGAATCGAATTGATGTAGAGGTGAGTTCACTTCTGGCAAGAGGATGGGAGCAGAACTACCTACATCCGAAATACAAAGACATTCATGTCTTAGGTTCAGCCTATCACAATATTCTCTGGGAGAAGGAGAAAAAGCCGATAGAAGAACTCTGTTCCCGTAACAGCACCTGCTTTTTCTTTCATTCATTCGGCGCTCATACCAACCATGAACCCCTTCTGGGGATTCCATTCCCATGGCTAACCTATGAAAAGCTGCATGCTTCCTATAGGCTGGGAATCAATTCCTTGGCTCATCTGGGAGGAATCCAGCCGCCGGACAAAGTGCCCTATGCAGTTAATCAAGAAGTCTTTCGTCTGTTTCAGTTCGATCATTCCCTGGATATTGATCAAACGATTTCAAGGATAGCTCTTCGTTATGCTGGCAAAGAGTATGCCGAAGATTTAGGGAAAGGGTGGAAATTAGTCGAGAAAGCAATTCGTGGTTTTGTGCCCCTGCCTTTATATTCGCATTATGGCACAGTCTGGCAGCGGCTGATGGTTAGACCTCTAGTTCCCAACATTGATCGAATTCCTGAGATAGACCGTGCTTACTATGAAAAATATATGTGTACTTCAATTCACAACCCAAACCGGATTGACCTAGCGAGGGATGTTCTTTTTGAGCTGATACCAAAAGAGTATGCCTACAAAGCTTATACCAGAATTGATGACAATGTCTGGAAGCATTTACATGGATCAATTGAGTTGTTCAGAGAAAAAATGGACGATGCACGGAGATGCGGCGATCAAAGGGCTGTGAAGGTATTTGAAGACCAATATTTCAGAATCAGAGCTTTGCGATGCCTTTTAAATACCCTGCGCAACACAGCTGTCTGGATTTACGCTGTTCATACATACGTGGATGCAAAAGCAGGCCCGGAAGAAAAAGATCTCAGTTGCAGACTTCTGGATGAGATGATAGAGAGAGAAATTCGAAACTCTTATGAACTTATTGAGATATGGGAAAGTGCTCCGGTTGAGTGGATAATTATTTCAGGGACTCAGGAAACGCCTTTTATCCACGGAGAAAACTTTCCCGATCTAATAAAGAAGAAGATAAGCTTGATGGAAAAGTACAGAGGTAGTGAACCTTTTGTCGATCCTGATTATATGTTCAGAGTTGCCAATAATCCTTATGAAAGCATATGAAGAATTGATGTGCCCTTACTATCCGGCCGTATTGGGCTTATATCTTTTAAAAGAATATGATTTCCTCGACTTAATCACGAATAAAAATATGCTATGATTTTAATCCATAGACTTTTATACTGGCAACCGAACTTATCAGGTCTTTTATTTGTTCGGGGGGGATTTTTAGCTTATCGGTAAGTAATTTTGCAGTGGGATCATTTGCTATTACTTCAGGTGGATAAATACTCTCATCAATTATCCTGACTTCTTTGAATCCTGCTGCCTTAATTGCCTCTATGTATTCATTCTTCAATATTGCTCCAGAAATACATCCTATATAAGCTTCTATCGAGTTATTTATAAAATCCGGAAGTTCCTTCAACAAGACTATATCCGAGATCATTAACCTTCCACCTGATTTAAGCACTCTGAAAGCTTCCCTGAAGACTTGTCTTTTATCGGGTGATAGATTTATGACACAATTAGATATGAGTAAATCGACAGAATTATCAGCAACCGGCAGATTTTCTATCTCTCCGAGTCTGAATTCTACATTTTCATAATTTTCTTTTTGTGAGTTTTCTCTTGCTTTGTCCACCATTTCAGGTGTCATATCAACGCCGATCACTTTTCCATTTTTACCGACTTTTTGTGCGGCAAGAAAGCAATCGAATCCTGCGCCAGAGCCAAGATCGAGAACTGTGTCGCCATCTCTTACAGAAGCAAGAGCAACAGGATTTCCACATCCAAGTCCTAAATTGGCGCCTTCAGGCACAGTTTTAAGATCTTCTTCACTATAGCCAATGTCGCGACTTATAGTGTCTGCCAAATCAGTGCCTCCACAGCACGAGCACGCTGGGGTAGTGCATGAGCTATCCTGTTTGGCAATTTTCGCGTATCCTTTACGTACTATAGTTTTTATCTTATGATCCTTCATATTAACCAGCCTCCATTTTTATTTGCTTTTTTATTCTCCAGATATATCTTTTATCATTGGAGCGAGCAAACCTTTTACCATCCCTGTAAAGTCTTCAGTCTTTATTAGAGAAATACAGCAAACCTTCCCTTCTTTTTCCCAGCTTATTACAGCTAACTTTTCTCCGGGGAGAATTTTTGCCTTTTCTCTTATTTCCTTGGGAAGTACCATTTGTCCTCTATCATCTATGCTTGTCACAGATTCAAATTTGCAGCAGCTTAATTTTTTTTCTTGAGGCATACAATAAGAAGTTTCTTTCTTTTCTTTTTTTGCCATTGTCATTACTCCTCAAACAGCAATTTTCAAGAATGTCTGATATATCTGAAAATTCAGAATATACTGAAGAGACTGTTTTGTCAAGCCTTTTTTGCGAAAAATTTTTCTATGTACCCTTATTTTTTATTAATGTCGACTTCTTCACTCCAGTACCGCAATTTTCCGATTCCTCTTTTGTCAGGGCTCCCGTCAAAAGCCAGGCCGAACGCAGAAGGTTTAGCCTCGAAAAGAATTTTCTCCCCAATCATGGCTTTAGTTAAGTTAACAATTGTATAATTAATTTTTGTTCCTTGTAACAGGCTAAAAATAAAATCGCCGTTTGTTTCAAATTCTCCGTACCGAACCTTTCCAGATTCATATGTGTAACGCGGTCTCCTCCAGTCACGGCAGATGTCCATACGCAAATCATTTTTTACAGCCACAATGAGCTTTTTGTCACCTGACTGTACCTGAACGCCCAGGCCCGCTCTTTCAGGTTGTATTTCGAGCAGGCTGATTTGATCTGCCCACTTTTGGGGAGATTCATCAACGGGATGAGGGATGAGTACTGTAATAAAACCTATTGTTTCACCCAATTCGAAATGTTGAGCTGTCGTCTGATGGATAAGAATCTCATCTTGATAATGGCGCTTTTCAGATTTAACACCTTCCAGCCTGAGTTTAGTCAGGGGAAAGACGATGAGCAGATAATTATCTGCAGGAAGTGTGTGGTTCCGAATTTTATCATAGGATGTGTCGTACCAGTGCTTCCCTTTGGCTATGATTTTACGGGTGTGCCAGAGGTTGGCAAGAGTAAAGTATTCTTCTTTTTTCGCTTTAAGTATGTCGAAGATAATAAAAATTCCAAGGTTTTTTATGTAGGATATAACACGGTCCCACTCATATCCCGTGTTATCATCTATAAGTCTTGTTCGGCTGTAGTCGAATTCTGGCAGTGTTAAGAAATCAACTTTCTGGGTACGGATTCTTCGGTATGATCCTGCATTATGAAGAAAATCAAGGATGTTCTGGCCGGGGACAGACTCGCGAATGCTGTAGCGGTATTGCCCCTGTTTCTGTCCCATCCAGATTTTTTCTGGTCGAACACACAAACGGTTGTGGAAGTAATCTTGCCTGTAAGCACCGAAAGGACCGCTGGGCATGTAATCCCTGTAGCCGCCATCGTGAAGGAGAACTGCACCTCTTGCCATAAGCAGAACGATGCTGTTCTCATCGGAGTGGCCGTGAGTCATCTTCTCCTCTTCCACTGGAATTGTATCTCTTAGATAATCGCGGAAAATTAATCCTCCATCTCCTTCATCCCTGTAATTTAGAAGTAAATAGGTGGCACGATTGTCCCAGCTATCGCGAAAGACGATTTTTTTACCTTGAACATCTTCCATGACTTCTTCAGATAAAGTGGAAGGGGTGACAGGAGAAATTCCATCATCTGTCAAGCGATAACAATCCAGAAGGATGTATCCTAAGCCCGCATCCGCAGGATTGCTGAAATCAATAAATTTATTGGCAATTGTTGTAGCTGCCCATTTAAGATGAGGATCTCTGTAGTGGGTGGCTGCAGCCTCGAAAAAGACCAGAAAGTGATTCCAGTTCGAAAGCCAATTAGAATCACCAAAATCCGGAACCATACCAGCGGGGCTCATCAGGTGTAAGAAATAGTGGGCATAATAATACATCTCAGGAGTTTTAAACAACTCTTCCATTTTTTTCATTGCATCTGCGTATCCGAGAAGTGCATACAGCCAGACTCCATGGTATATAGTTGCATCTTCAATCTGCCAGTTTCCCCAGTTGTCGTCTCCAAGAGCTTTTCGTTGCATTTCCCATTTTTTGGCGTTTGGATGGTGAGGAAGAGCACGTACAGCCCATGCTAAAGATTCTGCACGAAGCGCTGTGCGGTTCATCGGACCCCATTCCTGGGTTCTCAAAAGATAATCCATGCTTTCCTGGATGGTTATTTTTATTATCTGGATTTCAGCCTCAGTGAAAACTCCAGAATGGCGAAGGATATCGTAAGCTCGTATATAGCGCATAACGGTGAAGAAGTCAGGAAGTGCAGGAACGCCATCAGCGTAATCTGTGCGTTTCTGTCTTGCCCATTCAGGGTACACTGAGCGAAAATTTCTGTATGTAAGTAACACTTTTTTTGCGCGCTCAGCATATTCTGGCTTTTTATCTTCTTTAAAAAGATAAGCATATATAACTGACATTTCCAGGAGTCTGCCAGGAGGGCGATAACCAAAAACGTGCTCAGGGTCAAAGCTTTGTTTCCAATTTTCAATTAACTGGTCGTAATGCTCCCATGTCCAGTCAGAAGCAGCACGTGCATAGGCTAGATATCGCGCGCGCGGTATCGAATCAAGAGAAAATCCCTGGTTTATAAGTATAAAAAATGAAAAAGCGATGAAAAAGAAAACAATTTTTTTTAACTTACTTATACCCATTGATTTTTTCCTCCATTTAATGCGATTTCCTGTTAAATCTCTTAAAAATAGTTACCTGGATAAGGAAGCTATTGAGTCCATGATTTGAGCCCTGAAACAGCCAAAGAAATTGGAATAGATTGTATTCCCTTGCTTAAAGCATTTATTTCTCGAAGCATCCCCGTTTTCAATTTTTCCTCATTGTTGCTCAGGATAGTTAAAGATCCTCCTTTTCCTCCCGCTCCGTTTACTTTCCAACCAGCAGCCTTAAATTTTTTTGCAATCCGGATAACTGAATCAGCCTCCTCAGATATAAGCTCTTCATGGAGAGATCTCTGAGATTCGTTGTTTTCAATCATTACATCCCCAAAAGAATCCAGATCGCCATTGAGTAAATGATCTTTTGCGGACACAGCTAAATCTCTAAGTTTGCGAATCATTTTGAACTGGGAACCCTTTCTTTCAAGAAAAGCTATTACTTCATCGTGAAGAGCTGATGAGCTGTGAGATTGTCCCAAGTATATTAAACAGAGACGTCGACCTAACTCCTGCTCGACTCTTTTCTCCAATTCTAGTTTTGTAATATGAGCCTTGGGATAACTATACATGTTGATAAAGCAGATACCTCCGTAGGCAGCACATATTTGATCCTGGATTCCACTCTGTAATCCCAATTTTTTGGTCTCAACTCTGTGTGCTAATGAAATAATGTCATCAAGTGAGTGTTTTTGAGCAGTAAGAAGGTTAAGGGCTCCTAAGAGGGAAACACAGACAGCGGCTGACGTTCCTGTGGAGCTTCCTGCGGGCACATGAGAAAGAAGACTAATGTCAAGCTCAAAATCCTTTGGAATAGACATAGAATTAATTGTCCCCTGAAGGAGAGGATGTTGGCTATAGTCTGGCTTTTCAGGATTAACACGGAAAGTATCCCCATAGTTTTCAGCTCGGATCAAGACTCGATCCTCTCTTTTTTCTTTGTTTTCAAACAATGTGATTTGTACTTTGACTAAGGGCGAGACTGCTATGTTTAAGACTTTTCCTTCTCCTGAGAACCAAGTATCTGTCCAGCCTCCGATGTCGTTTATCCTTAAGGGAGCAGTTGTATGGATAATTTTAAGCGGCTTTCTTGTATTTTTTTCTATAATCACTATTTCCCTTACCAAAACTTGTTCTATAAAACCTCATAAATATTCCTAAAATGTGTACTTTTCTTTCAGCCGGTGTAAATTTAAATTATACCGTATCATACTGAGACGATTATTTATAAAAAATCGAGCGAATTAGCATTAGCACAAGGTAATCCTAAAGTCAAACAGCTTTAGTTTGAGTATTTTTAGATGATAGCTAGTAGCTTTTCCCTCACCTAGAGGTCTAAAAAAGCTTACCATAGTTTTACTTGATTTTCGTCACAGGAAATTATATTTAGGAAGAGGGATATAATGTATGCCTTCTTTGACAAATTCTTTTTCGTGTTCCATTCCACACTGATTATTTTTAACTTATTCGGCTGGATGTGGAAAAAAACGAGGGTAGCTAATCTTGTAGTCTTGTCACTGACCGCTTTCTCCTGGTTTATTTTAGGCATTTGGTATGGTTTTGGCTTCTGTCCGAGCACCGAATGGCATTGGCAGGTTCGAGAAAAATTAGGCTATTATGATATGCCTTCTTCTTATATAAAATTCCTTATCGAATCAATTACTGGACTTAATATCAGTGAGAAACTTGTAGATATTCTAGCTATTTCATTCCTCACGCTGGCTTTATTAGCCTCGGTTTACACAAATATGATAGACTGGAGAAGAAAGAAGTAAAAACAGAACAGTAAAGGGCTAAATCTTCAATGATCTCTTCAGCCATTCCCAAAGACTTTTTGTATTTATTATCACGGATTTGTAAATGCTTCGATTTAAGTGTTAAATTTTTTGACATCGTGCTTTTACTGTGCTATTAGTTTTAACAAATTTTTATTTTGATCTGCGAGTAAGATAACGAGAGTCGTATAAAGAAGGATATTTTAGTGAAAAAGGCTTTCTCATTTGCAGCAGTTTTATGTTTTGTATTTATTCTAGTCTGTCCGCTATACTCAAAAACGATTACCTTGATTCATTCCAACGATACCCATGGTACCTATAAGCCAAAAAAGATTAATATAGGAGGGAAATTAAGATTAGTGGGCGGCATGGAGGCAACAAGTCATTACATAAACAAAGTTAGAGCTACAGAGAAAAACGTCCTGATAGTTGAGACAGGAGATATCATGACCGGCACTTTAGCCTCAGAAATAGAATACGAAGGTGTGATTGGCGGAGTGATGATAGAATTTTTAAACAGACTTGGATACGATATTTTCTGTTTTGGAAACCATGATTTTGACAAAGGAAAGAAGAATGCATTGGGAATTGCAAGATTAGCCACATTTCCAGCAGTGATGTCCAACATAGTCTATAAAAAATCAGGAAGGCTTTTTTTATCACAACCTTACCACGTTTTTGATATAGGGGGACTGAAAGTTGGAATAATAGCAGTGATGGAAGAAAACTTTTTAGAAGAGGTTTCTAAAGAAAGCGTTGAGGGCTTGGATGTTCTTCCAATTATACCTACTTTAAATTCGTATGTCCCTGACTTGGATGAAGAGACAGATCTGATTGTTGTTGTCCTTCATGGGGGGATGGATGAAGGAGTAAGAGTTGCCAAGAATGTTGGAAATATCGATGTGGTTCTCGTGGCCTCTGAAGATGGGAAATTTATAGAAGTCGATGGAGTGTTAGTTAAATCAACCCTCGGGCATCAAAGAACTCTTGGATATTTAAAAGTAGAGGTAGAAGAGGACAGAGTCACGGCTCATGAAGATAAGCTCGTCTGGCTGTGGGCAGATGTCGACTTGAGCCCATCTTCTAAAGTTACTGCGTTAGTTAAAGAAGTAGATGCATCAATCGAGAAAGAATATGCTAAAGTCATTGGAAAAGCGGAATTTGATCATTCTATAGAGGGGAATCCAGTAGAAAGTGTGCTAGGAAATTGGATTACGGATGTCATGCGGTGGAAGACAGGTGCTCAAATCGGACTTCACAACAGCGGAGGAATCAGAGCAGGTATCAAGGCCGGTTCCGTTACCAAGTCTGATGTGTTTGATGTTTGCCCCTTCCACAACACACTTGTTGTATTTAAATTTTCCGGCCAGCAACTTAAGGATGCACTTGAGTACGACGTTGAAAGAGGCCGCGATAGGCTACAGGTTTCAGGGATTAAATACAAGTATTTTGTAAAGGAAGTAAAGCCATTTGGAGATAGAGTAGACTATGTGGAAATTAATGGAGAAGTATTAGTTAAAGAAGGAAAAGTTCTATTGCCTAAAGAGGTATATGTTGCCGTCAGTAACGACTATCTTGTTGAACACGGTAAAGATAAGTACTTTGGTTTATCTGTTATTGATCCGAGAGACACAGAACTTCCTTTGGACCAAATATTAATGGAGTGGATGGAGAAGCATGAAGTGCTAGATTATAAGCTGGAAAAAAGAATAGTAGAAATTAAAAGATAGATAGAGTTAAATAATTTTTTTATGCCCCCTTTTAAAATATTCTTATAAATGGTATTATGGGAACTTGTACAATAAGAATAGAAGTAGAGATAATGAATGCTCTGCGCAAACGAGAAAATATTTAAAAGGAGGAAGATGCAAAAAGAATAAGCCCTGAAAAGGTTGCTTTGATGGGTAGCATTTTATTAAGGAGTTATAATGGAAGAGCAAAACAAGGTGTATATTGGGAATTTGGAGTACAGTATAGATGAGGAAGAGCTTCAAAGGGTTATTGAGGAGAAGGGATTGAAACTGAAGGAGATTAAGATTATAAGAGACAGATTTACCAATAAATCTAAAGGTTTTGGATTTGCTGAATTCGAGGACGATGAGCAAGTCCAGCAAGCGATTGATCTATTGGATGGTCACGAATTAAAATCCCGAAAGCTTAAGGTTAATAGAGCGAGAAGAAGAGAATCTGGGTTTGAAAGGCGTGGGGATTTTAAGCCATATAGAAAGTGATATCTCAAAGAGAAGATTCTTAGAATTATCAATTAAGAACCCCTCGTAACATACATCCCCTAAATTATCGTATTGTTACCTCGGCATTCTTCTTTGGGGGAGTTTTCTGCAACTTTTTTCCTTTGATAAAATATGTATAATTGAAGAATATCTGGAGATACTGAGGGAAAGGTACTATGAAAAATCATTTGGCTTGCTTATTATTATTTCTCTTTATTGTATCGTTTTCTTATGCTCTCATAAACGACAGTATTTCTCTCATAGTAGACAGGGAGAGAGGCATAGTTGAAGGAGTTCTCGGGAGAAGAGTTGACAAATACTTGAGCCGGATAAGTCCGTTCGGGTTTTCTGGAGCACTACTTGTTGCAAAAAGTGGGAACATTATGCTCAACAAAGGGTACGGCGTGGCAATTAGATCTTTAAATGTACCCAATACATCCGAGACTGTATTTAGTACTGGTTCGGTTACAAAACAGTTTACTGCAGCCGGGATTATGAAATTAGAGATGCGCAGAAAATTGAGTACAGATGACCCTATATCCAAATTTTTTAAAAATGTTCCAAGAGAGAAAAAAGGGATTACAATTCATCACCTGTTGACCCATACTTCGGGAGTGGTTAATTTTACAGGAATGGATTATGAAAGAGCAGCTAGGGATGAAACAGTACAAAAAATCCTTGATGCGCCCTTGCTTTTTAAGCCAGGGGAACGGTTTGGATATTCCAATGCTGGTTACAGTATGCTGGCAGCTATTATAGAGAAAGTATCAAGGAAGAGTTACGAGGAGTTTCTGAATGAACAGTTATTCAAGCCAGCAGGAATGGAATTTACTGGATACAGAATGCCTCAGTGGGACAAAAGAGTTGTAGCTCACTGGTATGTTGGAGATAAAGATAATGGTACTCCCTTAGAAAAATCCTATCCGTACTGGAATCTTTTAGGAAACGGAGGGATCTTGTCAACAATAGGAGATATGTACAAATGGCATATTGCTCTGAACACAGATGAAATTATTTCGGCTGAAGTTAAGAAAAAAATATTTACACCATATTTGAATGACTATGGTTATGGCTGGGATGTATTAAAAACCGAGCACGGAACTCTCATCCAGCATGATGGCGGTAGTTTGTTGGGTAACAGCGCAGAAATGCGGCGATATATTGATGCTGATGTTGTAACTATTCTCTTCTGCAACCAAAGTTATGGCAGGAAACCGCTTTTTGAGGTTGTAAGGGATAATATTGAAACTCTTGTCTTTGGAGGAAATGTTGTAATGCCGCCTTCAGTAATAACTTTGGATAATGAGAGCCTAAAGAAGTTCGAGGGCAAATACTTGCTCTCAAGCGGAGGGGAACTAGATGTAGAAGCAAAGGGTGGAGGGCTGGTAGTCCATCCAAAAGAAGAAGATGCCATTACTACGTTTTTTTCCATTGAGAAAGCAGATTCAGGTGTTTTAAAAGAACTGAACAAACTTTCAGTGTCTATTTTTGAGGCCGCCTTAAAGGGCGATTATAAGCCCTTTGGAGAAGTGCTCTTTAACAAAGAAAAAAGGCTTGAACGGGTTCGTCAGTTTATTGAAATGAGAATCCGCCGGTATAAAAAAAGGACAGGTGAAATTCAGAACGTAATAGCAGTTGGTACATTCCCATCTGGAA
The DNA here is from genome assembly GCA_041862375.1 of Candidatus Aminicenantaceae bacterium. Classification (GTDB taxonomy): domain Bacteria; phylum Acidobacteriota; class Aminicenantia; order Aminicenantales; family Aminicenantaceae; genus WVZL01. Next base: position 56,666 of record JBGVTE010000109.1, on the reverse strand, counting down.
TTGGCGAAGAGAGCGAGGTGAGAACATGTATCCAGCTAAAGGGGGAGAAAGGAAGTATCTTTTTTGAGATGCTATGGCGTGATAAAAAAAATATTGGCATTGGTCCTCTAATGTCAGCACTCGATACTTCAATAGCTTTTATGGCAACATCGCGTAATGAATTCGCAGGCTATCGTCTGGATTTGGCATACAACGTACGCATCAGTTTAAATGTCGGTGGCAGTGGTTTTGTTAAAGGATTGACTGTACACGGCAAAGACAGAGAATTGTCTGCCAGTAAGGTAGAAGAGGGGAAATGAGGGACTACTTATGAGTATGGAAGTATTTTTTATAACGAAAAAAAAGACGCTCACGATGAGCATGAGGTTTTGACACGCTGTTGTATTTTTCATATAATCTATTGACAAAAAGTAAGTTCTTATCATCTTGACTAAACGAAAATCTGAGAAGATCGTTCTCTTTGGTATATCACAACCCAACCCTCTCTGTCGCATTCGCCTGATTTTTTACATTCAAAGCTTTACTTCATACCTTGAGTTTATGGATACGAGATAAAATTACTTGTTTGACTGAAAAAGAATTAAGTAATGCCTGACGTTACTAACAGAAAGCAGGATTCAAAGAATCCCATCGAGAGCAGTTACGTACCGCTCCGAGACTGGCTCCAGCGCTATGCTCTTTCTTGGCGCTTCATTCTGGGAGCCGGTCTGTTGTGTTTTTGTGCCCTTCTCATAAACCCTGTACGAACTGCTCTCCAAACATTTCCAGGAAGGTGGATGTATATCTTCCTCGTCTCATGTTCACTCACTCTGTGGTTGAGCTCCGCAGCTGTGATTATTGCAACGCTCACTGGAGCAGTGGATGTGCCGGACAGGCGGAAAATCCATGACCGTCCAACACCACGACTTGGAGGAATTGCTGTATTCGCAGGAATCCTGACTGCTCTGATGATGAACAATATTTGGGATCCAAAAATAGCACGCCTTATAATCTGCTCTGGCCTTCTTTTTGCACTTGGAGTAGTTGAGGACACTGTGGGCGTCTCTGCACGCTTGAGACTATTGACTCAGGTAGTCCTAGCATTATTCATGATTTACTCAGGAGTAGTTTTAAAGGTTTTGCCGCAGGACCTGATTGTGGGAAAAGCAGCCAACATAGTTCTTACAGTACTGTGGTTTGTTGGGATCACTAATGCTTTTAATTTTTTTGATGGTATGGATGGATTAGCTTCCGGACTTGCAATCATCATGTCTGCCTTCCTTGGCTCAATTGCTTTCTTAACGGATCAGGTGCAGCTTGGATGGGTCAGCGTTGCAATCCTAGGTTCTTCCTTGGGATTTCTTCCCCATAATTTCAAACTTAAGAAACCGGCAGAAATCTTTCTCGGAGATGGAGGCGCCACATTAATCGGGTTTCTCCTCGCCGGATTAGCAGTCCACGGGGAATGGGCGGTAGGCCATCCCTTGCTAAATCTCTCCCCCCCTTTACTCATCTTTGGAGTACTGATATACGACATGTTTCATACAACAGTATCCCGAATTTTAAGAGGCGATGTTCGGAACTTCCGACAGTGGATTGAGTACACAGGGAGAGACCATATACACCATCGATTTGAAGCGCTCCTTCGGTCAAAACGGTACGCTGTAATCCTTGTTCTGGTGCTGACATTTTGTTTTGGATTGGCAGCTACAGTCATTCGCCACCTAAGCCTTACGCTTGCTCTTGTTCTGCTTTTGCAGTGTTTGGTTATTCTGGTTATTGTTACAATACTGGAGCGAGCGGGGAATATACATGAAAGGCGGAAGATGTCCAAGAGGTAGGCCAAGGAAGATTAGAAAGCTCAGGCCCTCATAAATTTTATATTTTAAATAGTATTAGGAAAAACACGCTAACAATTTCTTGTCTGTAGTTTTAATGTATCAATTGTACAGAAAAGAATGAGGATGAAAGATACTTTATTCGACATCCTCATACATATAATAGGTAGTTTTCTTGCCTTTTTCTTTGGAGTCATTTTAGTATTTCTGTTATACCCAGCATTAAAAGTGATTCCTTTCTTATCTAGGCTGAGGGAGGCCATCGCTGGATTTGGATTGATAATCCCCACTATCCTGGCATGCTGGCTTATAGCTCTTTTAAGAAGATATCGAAAATGGAAAGCCTTTATTCCTTCTTTAAGCATTGGATTTGTAATATCTATTCTCATCTTAACGTGTGATATATATCTTAGCTGGTTTCCTAACAGCTGGTTTATCTTTACTCCGTGGGGAATCATTATAGTCGTAATTTCGTCTTTTTTAGGTGGAGCTTTCGTCCTCCGAGGGAAGATTCTTATGTATTTATTTTTAGTATTTTTTATTTCTTATTCTTTCCTCTTTGGATTAACAGTGCATACAAGAAAGCTTTCAAGCCAGTTTTATTCGTATGAGATAAAAGTTCCGAGTGAAAACATTACGCTTGGAGCAACGCTTACTATTCCTAAATCTCGGTCATCCTTAAAATGGCCAGGGATAGTACTCATACATGGCTCAGGAAAACAGGATCGAGATGAAACTTTTGGGCTTTTTAATGCCACTTTTAAAGAAATGGCGCAATTTTTCTCTGAAAAAGGATTTGCTGTTATTCGTTATGACAAAAGGGGAGTAGGTCAAAGCGGAGGACATTTTGAGTCAGCGGGGCTTTATGATTTTGCCCGCGATGCAGAAAACGTTTTCAATTATATGAAATCGAGAAAAGAATTAAATTCCTCTTTAATTTTTTTAATAGGTCATAGTTATGGAGGAAAAGTAGCAACTATGGTTGCTTCTAACCGGCCGGAAGTAGCTGGCCTTGTTTTGCTGGCTTGTGTGGCAAGCTCTGAGCCTTATAATTTAATCAGGCAGAATAAATTCATTTCTGAAGTTAGAGGAGAATCACAGCATAAGAGGAAAGCTCGTTTTGAGGGACTTAATTTCTGGGTAGAAAAAGTAAAAAGCCGAGAATTAATTCTTTATAAAGACTATTTCAGTGAAAAAGGATTATCCAAGGAGTTCCAGAAAATACAGAAATTTAATCCCCTTCCTCCTGTATGGATGCTCCAGGCCATGGAGTATGACCAGCTCAAGACTTTGGAAAAGTTAGAAATGCCGATCTTGATTATCTCTGGGACATCTGATTGGATGGTTCCTCCATCAGAGACAGAATTGCTGGAGGAAGCACTGGAGAGAGTGCATCACCCAGACTTTGAGGTTTCGATATTCCCTGAAGTTGATCATCGTTTTATTCGAATTGAATCTGCAGAGAGAAGTTATAAAATGATGACCTTGTCATCAATTAAAGATTTATTCAGAGATTATCCTATTCATCAACCCGTACTAAAGAAAATATTTTACTGGCTTAATAATAAACTAAGAAGAGAAAAAAATCATGGCTCATTTTTCCACTATTCCTGTGAATAAGTTTGTGGAAAAATAATCTATGTTTGGAGCTAAGAAATTGACCTGCTTACATTTCTGGAATATTGCACAATTTTTGGGCAGGGTATTTTTATTCATTTTTTGGAAGAATTTTTGGAGTTAACTTTCCATAGGAGATACGGCACGGCTCATTGTAAGAGAGTTTTATGTTTTAAAATTTTCCGGCGAGTAGATAGTTACAAAATGTGCATTTTCCTCTTTCTATTCGAGTATATCTAATTTCAAATCCATCCCTGAGAATGAGGGTATTACCACAATTTGGGCAGTATGTATTTTCAGCTTTGTGCCCCCATACGTTTCCTAGATAGACATAATTAAGCTCCTGCTTCAACCCGATCTTTCTTATTTTCTCCAAAGTATTCAGTGGAGTAGGATTAATAGAAGAGAGCTCATGATGAGGATGGAAGCGTGTAATGTGCCATGGAGTATCATTCCCCAATTCTTTAGAGATCCAGGAAGCCATTTTCTTTAAGTCGTCTTCTCTGTCGTTATAACCAGGAATAACATTGGTCACGATTTCAACATGCATTTTCCATTTTTTCTTTGCGCTCTTAATTATTCCTAAAATACCTGAAAAATCATCTATATTTGCAATTTTATTGTAGGAGTCCTTTGAAAAGCATTTTAAGTCTACTCGGAAAACATCCAAATATGGCCCGATTATGTCCAAAGCCTCAGGCGTAATAAAGCCGTTAGTAACATAATTAGTGTACAAGTTATGTGTCTTTGCTAACTTTGCTCCTTCCACTGTGTATTCAAACCAGAGCGTTGGTTCGTTATAAGTCCAAGATACTCCCCTGCACTGCCACTTCTTGGCCGTCTGAATTAAATCTGCAGGAGAGATATATCGCGCTGCTTTTATATCCTCTCCCACAGTAGAATGAGCAATATCCCAGTTTTGACAGCCCGGACAGCGGAAATTACATCCAAAGCTCCCCAGGGAAAGCCATTCTGAGCCGGGAAAAAAGTGATAGACAGGCTTTTTTTCGATGGGAGAAACCATAAGAGATGAAACTAGCCCGTAGATTAGACTGAAGAGCTTTCCTTTGCGATTTATTCTTGTTTTGCAATATCCTCTTTCGTTTTCTTTAATAAAACACCTTCTCTGGCAGATGTTGCATTGCACTTTGTCGTTAGATAATTTTTCATAGAGGATTGATTCAACCATAATAATGGCAGTTATGAAGGCAAGAAAGTATTATTTCCACAACTTGAATCCTGCCTTTTCAAGCCTTTTAACTGAACTTGAATAAAAGTCACAATGCTCCTCTTCAAGAAAATCTTGATAGCCGATCTGTTCAAGCTTATGTAACATCTCTAACCTTTCATCTCGAGGCATCAGACGTGAATCAGTCATGGCTGCAACATGAAAGCTTATTCCCTCTCGTTTTAAGTATTTTATAGCTTGAAATGGTAGTTCAGAAAATTCTCCTATCCCTCCAGTCCTCTTTTCAAATCCTTCAGGAGTTCCTGCTTTTAGAGAGACTCGGATGTGTATGTTCTTGTATTGTTTCAAGTTATTCACTAACTCAGGATCTTTTCCTAAAAGCAGACCATTAGTTTCAAGAATGAATAGAAAGTCAGTCTTGCTTATTAACTCGAGAACTGAGATGAGGTGCTCATCAGAGAGCGTAGGTTCTCCTCCAGATATTCTCAGTTTTTTGATTCCTTTTCTCCTGGCGTTATTTGTTAGACTATAAAAAACTTGCTCAGGAGTGAAAAGTTTGCCTGCCTTATGAGGAAAATCTCTTGACCAGTTTACCCAGCAGAATATGCATCTCAGAGAACATCCGACCGTATAACCAGTGGATATCCCCCCATAGACACCAACACAGTAGAAGTCTGTGTATTTTCTTAAGTTTCCCTTGCTAACGATTTCCTTGGTTTTCAGGGTTAATTTAATAGGATCAAAAGATTTACTTTCAGGAGTTAAAAATGAAGGATAGTCCTCATTCATCAAATTTAACATAGTATTTTTGTGCTTCATTGTCAAAAATGGCATGAGCTCAGAAAAAAACTGTTTGTATTAAATTTACTTTATACGCACAATATTATGAGCAGTTAAGGAGGTAATGGAAATGAATTTGTATTTATTTCAGCCTGGGGAATCAAAGTCAAAGGGTGCAGATCCCGAGTGGCCTCTCTCTGATAGTATTAGGACAAATGTAAAGAAGGTGGCTGACTGTTTAAAACCCTCGAGCGGAATTAGAGAGGTGTGGAATGTAATTACAAGTAATAAAGGCCTTTGTATAGTAATTTTGTGGACTGTAGTTCTCCTTCTCAATACATCTATAGCCTCAGTTTATGGAGAATCGGCTGTTAGTATGTGGGAAGAACAACTGGTAATTCCTACCTACCGAGTGGATGCTCCTGAATCAAATCCTGTTTTCTATACTGGAAGGGCTTATCAGGGAGCCAAAGGACCCGTTTATCCATATCCTTTATTGGATAAGCTTACTGATATTCGAGAGAATAAAGAGTACAGGGCGGTCTATCTAGAAAATGAATATGTGAAGCTCTGTGTTCTTCCTGAAATTGGTGGAAGAATTTTTTATGCGCTCGATAAAACAAACAATTATTACTTTTTTTATCGCCAGCATGTCATAAAGCCAGCCCTTATAGGCATGCTTGGAGCCTGGATTTCTGGGGGTGTTGAGTGGAATTTTCCTCATCACCATAGAGCCACGGGATTTATAGAGGTTGATTATGAGCTGACTGAAAATCCGGATGGTAGTAAAACTATATGGGTAGGGGAGATAGAGCTGCGCCATCGAATGAAATGGATAATAGGTTTAACTCTTTATCCCGGAAAATCCTATATTGAAGCAACGGTGAAACTTATTAATCGGACACCTTTCGCTCATTCTTTTTTATACTGGGCTAATGTTGCTGTTCACGCAAACTTGAGCTACAAAGTAATTTTTCCCCCGAGTACAGAGTATGCAACTTACCACGGAAAAAACCAGTTTTCCCACTGGCCAATTTCCCGTGAAGTTTTTAATAGAGTCGATTATACAAGGGGAGTAGATGTTAGCTGGTGGAAGAATCATCCGGCGCCAACATCATTCTTTGCCTGGAACTACAGAGAAGATTTTTTGGCAGGATATGACCATGGAAAAGAAGCAGGAGTGGTTCATGTGGCAAACCACCATATTATGCCTGGCAAAAAATTTTGGACATGGGGAACTAACGCTAAAGGTCAGATGTGGGAAAAAATTCTCACTGACAGAGATGGTCCCTATCTTGAGCTCATGGTTGGAGCCTATTCTGATAATCAACCTGATTACAGCTGGATTCAACCCTATGAAGTTAAAACCTTTAAGCACTACTGGTATCCTCTCCGTCAAATAAAAGGTGTAAAAATGGCTAATCTTGAGGCTTCGCTTAATTTAGATGTAACCAGAGAAAATAAAGTTAATATTGGATTGAATACAACCTCAGAATATAAAAATGCAGGAGTAAGGTTAAAATCTGAGGGAAGAGTGCTTTTTGAACAGAAGATAGAGATAAGCCCAGAGAGACCATTCTGGAAAGTAATAGACATTCCAGCAGGTATCAAAAATGAGGACATTGTTATTTCGTTGTTGTCACAGGCAAATAAAGAACTCATATCTTACAGGCCAGGTAAAAAACCAGGTGAGCTCATGCCAGAAGCCGTGAAGCTTCCTCCTCCTCCTGAAGAAGTGAAGACAGTCGAGGAGCTCTATCTCATAGGGATGAGGCTGGAGCAGTTTTACAATCCAGCCGTAGAGCCATATCCTTATTATGAAGAAGCCCTGAGAAGAGATCCTGGTGATTCCAGGGTAAACACTGCCTTCGGTATCCTTTTGGCTAAGCGTGGATTATTCAAACAGGCAGAAGAAAGATTTTATCGAGCTTTGAAGCGATTAACTAAAAACCATACCAGTCCTAAAAATGGAGAAGCCTTGTACTATTTAGGAGTGGTATTGAAGGCTCAAGGGAAGGATGAGGCTGCCTGCGATGCCTTTTATAAAGCGACATGGAGTCATGCATGGCATTCTTCCAGCTACTATTCTCTGGCAGAACTAGCCTGTAAGAAAGGAAATTTTTTAGACGCCCTGGGCTGTATTGATTGCTCCCTTTTAACAAACTCTCTTAACACAAAGGCTTTAAATTTAAAGGCTGCTGTGCTCAGAAGATTGGGACGGTATAAAGAGGCAAAAAAGATGGCTTTGAGTGTTTTAGCCGCTGATATTCTGGATTTCTGGGCAGGAAATGAACTTTATCTTGTAAAGTCTGAGATGGGATTGAAGAAAGAGGCTCGGGAAGAGATGAATGTGTTAAAAGCCAGGATGAGAGATTCAGTCCAGTCTTATCTTGAATTAGCCAGTGATTACAGTAACTGCGGATTTTGGGATGAGGCAATCGATATCCTTACAAGGCTCATCTGTTCAGATGGGGAAGAATCAAACACTCATCCACTGCTTTTCTATTGGTTGGGTAACATTTGGGAGAGAAAAGGAGATGAAAAGAAAGCTTTGGAATTCTATAAGCATGCAAGCGAGATGCCTCCTGATTATTGCTTTCCTTTCCGCTTGGAGTCTGTAGATGTGCTTCGGTGCGCTGAGAAGTTCAATCCTAACGATGCCCGTGCTCCGTATTACCTTGGCAATATTCTTTTCGATATCCAGCCTGAAATTGCTGTAAGGGAATGGGAAAAGTCGAGAAATTTGGATAGTACCTTTTCAATAGTCCACCGGAATCTTGGATTGGCATACGCTCAGATTGAAAATGATGTCCCGAAAGCAATTGCCAGCTTGGAACAGGCAGTAGAATGGAACAAGAAAGATCCAAAACTCTTCTATGAATTAGATCTTATTTATGAAGCTGGCGGAATATCCGCTCAAAGAAGACTTGAACTTTTGGAAAAGAATCATGAAGTAGTTCTCCAGCGAGATGATTCCCTTTCTCGAGAAATTGCGCTCTTAGTTCAGGTGGAAGACTATGATAAGGCTATTGAGTTGCTCAAAGCTCACCATTTTCATGTTTGGGAAGGAGGAGGGAAAATTCATAATATTTACATTGATGCACGTCTATTCAGAGGCCAAGAATATTTCAAGTCCAAAGAGTACATGAAAGCCCTGAAAGATTATGAAGCAGCACTCGAATACCCAAGGAATTTGGAAGTAGGAAAGCCATATCATGGCGGAAGAGCTGCTCAAGTTTATTATTTTATCGGAACTGGATACGAGGCTTTAGGTGAAGCCGATAAGGCCAGAGATTGCTACGAAAAATCAGTGGCTTCAAAGAGCACCTGGTCAGATATTTGCTACTATCAAGGTCTGTCTTTTCGAAATTTGGAGTGGGAAGATAGAGCTGAGCAAATGTTCGAAGGCTTGATTGAATTCGCAAGGCAAAGTCTAAAAACTACTCCAGTAGTGGATTTTTTTACGAAATTTGGTGAGAAACAGTCTGCGATAAAAAGTAGGGCTAATGCCCACTACCTTTTGGGTCTAGGCTATCTTGGTAAAGGTAAGCAGAAAGAAGCCAGGGCAGAATTTGAAAAAGCACTCGAGCTGAATATCAATCATAAAGGCGCAAGAAGACAATTATCCACTTTTGAATAAAACAATTGTCTCAATATTATTTGTCTTCAAATGAAACTATTTCAAGGTTGATTTCGTACATTACTATAAAGTGTATAAAAAGTAGTAAGGAGGAAGCGATGCGATTGAGAGTTTTTCTATTTGCAGTATTATTTTTATCTGCTACATTTGCCTATTCTTTTCAGGAAGTGAAAACACTGAATTTACCAGCAGATGGGATTAAAAAACTGGAGATTGATTGTGGAGCTGGATTTTTAAAAGTTCGCGGCAACGAGGCTCTTAATGAGATTAGGGTGGAAGCAGAGATCATAGTAAAAGGAAAGAGTGAAAAAAAAGCAAAAGATTTTATCAAGAAATACATTGAGCTCTTTCTGGACAAGAGGGGAAATAGAGCGGTTTTAGTAAGTAAAATAAAGCCGTTTCACTCTTTGTTTTCCTTCAGGCAGCGGGTTATCAATGTGACTGTAGATGTACCGAAAAATATGCCGTTAGATATTGATGATGGCTCTGGATCGATAAGCATTGAAAACATTAATGGAAATATTGATGTTGATGATGGTTCTGGATCGATGAGCATCGAGGATGTCGAGGGAGAGATTGTAATAGACGATGGTTCCGGCGGATTAAGTATAGAAGATATAACAGGAAATGTTGAAATCGAGGATGGTTCAGGAGAAATTGAACTCCAGAATGTTGCTGGAAATGTTGAAATCGAGGATGGTTCAGGAAAAATCAATGCGAGGGAAATTGCTGGTGATGTCTCAATTGATGATAGCTCCGGCTCAATGTACTTGTTTGATATTCACGGTGAAGTTGTTGTCAGTGATGGGTCAGGCTCAATAAATATCGATGGAGTAGATAAGGATGTCATCATAAAGAGAGATGGAACTGGAAGTGTTAAGATAAAAAATGTAAAAGGAAAAGTAATTAAATAGATCGCTCTATCGCAATTTTTTATCATCAGCCTCTCTGTGAATCTAAACAATTTTTCTGCATAGATTTTGGTGTATCGGTTTTTGAGCAGAACGATTATTAAAAAAATAGTAGAAAAGAGAGCCCTTCCCATTTTAAAAAAAGAGAACAATCCTCACTTTTTCCCCTGAAATTAATTAAGCTTGATTTTTGCGATGTGAAATAGTTTAATCTTTTGTCTTAGTATTTGTTAAAGAGAAGAAATTTTCAATCATTTTTGCTAATCAAATCACCTTCGGCGAAAAAAAAAGGGTAAAGCAGCTCATTCAGTAATTCGTCAAGACGGTAAAGATAGCATAGCAAAGAGAATAGGTAAGTGAAAAAATCAGTGTTAGCATTACTGATTTTTTCCTTATCCTTCTTTTTAGTTTTTGGAGAGGACCAGCTCAGAGAAGCTTCTGCTTTAAAAATTACTGAATCCATTACTGTGGATGGTTCTTTAGTCGAACCTATATGGCAGAATACTGAAGTAATAAGTGATTTTATTCAGTTTGAGCCAGAAAGAGGAAAATCAGCTTCACTCATAACTGAAGTTAGAATTCTTTATGATGATAATTTTATGTATATTGGATTACTCTGTCACGATCCACAACCAGGGCAGATTGCAGCCAGGATAACCAAAAGAGATGAGGAGTTAGATGATGATGATTCTGTCTCTCTATTTCTTGATACTTTTCACGATAGAAGAAACTGCTATTTCTTCGTGACTAACATGTTGGGGACTCAGCTTGATGGGCGGATAACGGAGAATGGGCGGACGAGAGAAACCACCTGGGATGGTATCTGGAAATCGGCTGGTCAGAAAACTGATTTTGGCTGGAGCGCAGAGATTGTCATTAATCTTAACAGCATAAAGTATAAACCTGGAAAGAATAAAACCTGGGGACTTAATCTAGGGCGAACCATTCCTCGAATGCTTGAAAAAAGCTTTTGGGCAGGCCCCCTTGAATCTCCCCAAAAAGTTTCTCAATATGGCGTGTTAAAGGAGCTTGATCTTAGAAAATCGAGGAAAAACCTCCAAATTATTCCTCATATTATTTCAAAGCTTGAAGAAGGGGAGAGATCAGAGTTAGAAGCAGGAATTGATTCTCGCTATGCTTTCAGTCAGATGGTCTCGGGCAATCTTACCGTTAATCCTGATTTTGCCACAGTGGAAGCTGACCAGGAGCAGATTAATCTTACGCGCTTTGAACTTAGTCTTTCTGAGAAGAGAAATTTCTTCTTGGAAGGGGCAGAGATTTATCAGCAGCGAATCAGGTTATTTTACTCCCGTAGAATTTCAGATATTTACGGGGGACTCAAGCTCTATGGAAAATCAGGGCCTTATGAATTTTCAGGATTAAGTGTGCAGACTAAGAGAGATGAGTCTAGCGATGAAAATTCAGCAAATTTTACAGTCTTTCGTCTCAAAAAAGATATCATGAAATCTTCAACAATCGGGTTTCTGACTGCCAATAAGTTAATTGAAGGGAAAAACATAGGAGCAGTGGGAATCGATACCTCTCTTTACTTCACCAATACTTTTAAATTTACAGGTCAATTTGCCATTAGTTACGGAGATTATGATAAGGATAACATAGCCTTTTTCCTCCGTCCGAGCTATGATTCCTCCACATTTCATATCCATCTCCGTTATACTCAATTGGGACGAAATTTCGGTGACAATGCCAATCAAGTGGGATTTATCAGAGATGACAACCAGAGAGAGTTGGATTCGGCTGTAAATAAGAGTTTCTGGTTTAAAAAAGGGGGTTTTGATCGAATCGAGTATGACTCCAACTATAATATTTATTGGGGATTGGATGGTACTTTACGGAGCTGGAAAATAGATGAAGGAATTACGTTTGATTTCCAGAATAAAATTTCAATAGAGGTAGAACACCATCAAGAATACAAGCTTTATGAAAAGAAATTTCGCAATCATCAAACAGAATTTGAACTGGGTTATAACACCAGAGAATGGCAATCGGCAGGAATATCCTATGGTTTTGGAAGAAACTATGATTTAAATTTTAAACTTATCGAGGGGAATTTAAACTACAAGATAACCCAGGATTTTTCATTCCAGTATGCTTTGGTTCGGCTGATGTATGATCCTGATCCGGAAAGTGAAAGCACGTGGATTCATGTGATTCGTGCCACAAATTATTTTACAAATGACCTCTTTTTGAAAGTCTTTTACCAGCTAAACTCAGCTATCGATAAAAAGAATATTCAAGTATTGTTTGTCTATCGATTCCAGCCTCCTTTTGGATCTATTCAACTTGCATACCAGAGAGGAACAGCCAGATTTGGGGAAAAGGGAACACAGGGTAATACATTATTTATGAAAATAGCTTACATGTTTTAATCGGATTTAAAACATAAGCCACAATGAAGCTTTGTGATGTCCATGATGCCAGCCAGAGAATATTTAATAGAGATCGAACAGCTTGAAGGCCATGATGGTTATTGCTATGGCGAGTATGATGCGGACTATTTTTTCACCGCCTCTGACTGTTACGTGGGCTCCCCACCAACCGCCAATAGCGTTACCCGCAGCAAGAATGAGCCCTAATTTCCAGTTTACATTTCCTGTAATCAAAAAAATGAGCAAGGCTGGTATAGTGTAAATAAGAATAATGAAAACCTTGTGCATATTCACTAAGACCAGATCAAGTTTTGACAAGTGATACAGAGCGGCCATGAACATGAATCCCACGCCCACTTGGAGAAACCCTCCGTAAAAGCCTATGCTCAATAATACTGGATATATAAGCCAATTTATCCGTTCTTCCTGGGTTTTGTGCTGTGCCTTGTAGGATCGAGAAAAGAACATGGAAAAAACAATAAAGATTAGAACTGCTCCCAGGATCCGCTGGAATAGAACATCGCTCACTCTAACTGCCACCAGTGCGCCGGCTATAGCTCCAGGAAGGGTAAAGACCGAATATGTAAGGCTTGTTTTGAATTGGTATAATTTACTCTTGCGGAATGAAGCAATAGCAGAAATATTTTGAATAAAAATAGCTACGCGGTTTGTTCCGTTTGCCAGAGGACTACCAAGTCCCATAAAAATAAGAGCAGGAAGTGTTAGGGAGGACCCTCCACCTGCCATAACATTGATAAATCCTGCTGCGGTTCCAACTCCAAAAAGAAGAGCATAGTGAAAGTAAGTCATTGTCTGAACTTCTGTGAATAGTACATCTCTTTGAGGGAAAATATAACTTTTTTCGCATTTTACTTCAAATTTTCCTGTGTAATAAACTCTAGCAACAATTGATTGTTTTATTTCTTATAGGATGCATTTTTCATAAATAAGACTTTATTAGAATCGCGGTAGAAATTTTTAATGGAGGTGAAGAAATAAATAAAAATTATAAGCGATGTAAATGTTGAGAGCAGAAGCTGGCAGAAAGCGAATTTTGATTTAAAATTTGAGATTGACTCCAAACCTGTATCTGGGCTCCATATTTCCTTTCATGGGGTGAATAACTTCGTAGAATAGTCCAAAAAAGTTAGTTCCTAGCACAATATAAGGGTACTGGTATCCTTCATTCCTGGAGAACTGTACTCCTCCTCCGCCGTAGAGCCTAAAGATCAGTATTTTTCGGGGTATTAAATATTCAGTTCCAGCTCTGAATTCGAGGTCAGTGTTTGTGCTGTGATATTCCAGGTTACCTGCTGCGTACACATTGTCAAAGAGTTGATGCTTGTAGCCTAAACTAACAGGTTTAAAAGAAAAAGCTAAAGTCAGTAAACTTGTAGGGGTAGAACTCTTATCAGGTGAAGCGAGAACGAAATTCGCGCTCAATAAGATAATTAATGTTGTTGCCATGCTCAGCACAAGTATCTTTTTCATTACTTCCTCCTTTTCTTCTCATGAAGATTAGGAAAAATTAGTGCAAGTATTGTGCCATTTATACTTACCTGATCTGCGGTATTTCTCTGTCCTTTAGAGAGGACAATTGTGAGAATAGAATACAATTTACCTTATGTCGTGGCCGTGCTTTAAGCTCATCAGCTAAGTAATAGGCTTGAATTTTAAAAGACAGTTCAAGCTCCCAAAGTAAAGCGAGGAAGTGTATTGAGATATTTTTTAATGCGGTTAAGGAAGCTGAGAATTTGCTGTGAAAAAAATGCCCAGAGAAAAAATCCTCTGGGCTTTATTGGCTTAATTGACTTGTATTAGTTAGACTTATTCGGCGCTTTTCTCTTCGGCAGGTGGAGTTTTTTCAGTTATATCCAATACCTGCGACTCCACTCCTTCTCTCATCATCTTTACATTGCCGTCAAAGAAGGCTGTATCTGAAATCATTACTGAAGGTGCAAGTATTTCTCCTCTATATTTGGCGCCGCCGCGTAACTCTACCTTTTCATTGGCAACTACTTTTCCTTCCATATCGCCTTCGATAATAACGTACTCTGCTTTTACCTCCCCTTTGAATCTTCCAGTCTTTCCCACTGTCAAAAGTGCAGAAAGGTCTATCTTTCCTTCGAGGTCGCCGTTCAGAGTTAAATTGTGACTGCCCTTTATATCACCTATAATACTGATTCCTTCCATGATGGATGTTGTCTCCGCTTTTTCGGTCTTTCCTAATGCTGATGGACTAAGTTTCATCTCACATCCCTCCTCAGTGAAGTTTCTTCTAATATTCCTGGGTAATAATTATTTTTTTAATTTATAATATTCCTCGATTTTCTTCCGTTCTTATCTGAATAAAGGTGCACTTATATTTTTATATTGAAAGGCAAAAGGACTTATAGCACAAGAGATATTTGATGTCAAATGAGTATGCAGCGTTTTCTTCATACCTTTATAATCTTTATTAAACATTGGATTATTTGACTATGGCTTGTGGATTACGAGTTTCATAATCGCTTCTGCTCCAATATTTTTCAAAGTGTTCTGCCTTCACTAGACATGTAACAGCTCCATCTTCGATAACTACCCAAACATCTCCATAATTGTACTTCAAATTTCCAGTGTACCACTCTAATGTAGAATTTGGTTTTCCCACTGCTTTAATAACTTCATCAGGTGTCATGCCTATCTCAAGGTTTTCAACAGCTAACTTAGTCCTTTCCTCGTCTGCCTTCGTCTTCAACCGTATTTCAAAAGATTGAGAATTCACGTCTCTTTTTTGATTTTTATCCACTTTTTCTGGTTTTCTGGCCTGTTTGCCCATTAATTTAGGCTCGTAGAGCTCTCTCTCTACTGCTTTCCCTAAGTCAAGCTTCTTTGCTGACATTGAGAACCTCCGCTGTTAGTGCTTTAAAATCTTTAGCTCCGTTAGAGCGAGGAGAATACTCGAAGATTGTTTGATTATTAATCCTTGCTTCTCCTATGGAAACGTTCTTCCTTATTTTTGTCTTGAATACTTTTGCTCCCCACCTTTCTCTCGCCACAATATCAATCTCTTTCGAGATTACTGTATTTCGTTCATACAAGTTTATCAAAATGCCAAAAATATCAATCGTTTTCTTCCCCTTGGATGAGATTTCTTGGGCCAGTTCAATATATCTCTCGGCTCCCATGATAGCATCTATGCCTGGATTTATTGGAATTAAAAGTTGATTGCAGAAGATAAGTGCAGCTCTGTTGATTAGGGTATCTGAAGGTGAGAAGTCGCAAAAAACAAAATCATAATCATATTCTTGTATGAAAGATATTCGTTCTTCAAATTTGAATATTCCAAAGTCGTCTTTGGTTAATTCCCTCTGAGCATTGTATAGTTCTTTTCGTCCTGATGCGATGATGTCTAAATTTTCCCGAATTTCGATAATCACATCCCGATGGCCTGCAGAAAGTAGATCCGAAAGGGTGTGTTCTGAGGATATGTTAAAGTGACCTCCGACATTTCCCTGTGGGTCACAGTCCACAATCAATACCCTCTTTCCTTCTTGGGCAAGGCCGGCTCCAAGATTGATGGCTGTAACTGTCTTGCCGACACCACCCTTAGATGTTGCGATTGCTATTTTTTTTAATATCACTTTTCCTCTGTTTTAGTAACTCTTACTATGTATCATTATCCGCTGTTGTCAGAGGCATGATCTTCTAGATTAAATCGTATTTAGTATAGAAATTTGCTTTAATTGCAAACCTAACCTTACCCCGCTTCTATATCTTTTCTCTCCAATTCCTTGCAGAAAAACTTATAGCACAGGAAAAATATGATGTCAAAATTTTAAAATAATTTCACCTGAAAATATAATGAATGAAGCATCTTTTTTTCCGTTACGACCTTCTTCACCGTATACCCACACTTGTCTTTCCTTATCACGGAAAAAAAGATGCTTACTCTAATGAAACATCGAACCTAAAAAGAATGAATTTTTAAAATTGAAGATAGCGCACTCTGTTTCCACACGATGTTAAGAATAGTCCAAAATCCTTAAAATCAACTCCTATTGTTGCAGTGTTGACATTGGGGTGAAAATTGATACGTCCAGCACTTTTTAAGCTCTGATCGATTATAACCTCAACCTCTTTTTTACTATCATTGATCAAGCCAAAAGGAGAAACTGCACCAGTTGATAATCCTAAGTATTTCTCTAATCGTTCGGGAGAGGCAAAGCTGAGCTTATCTTCTCCAAGCTTATTTGCCAGTGCTTTGAGGTCTGCTTTCTTAGAGTGTTCAAAGATGATTAAATAGTGGTGGTTACCTTTTTTGTTGCGTAGAAAGAGATTTTTGCAATGGGAGCCAGGAATGTTTCCCCAATGCTGTTCAGCTTGTTCTACTGTAAAAACAGGTGGATGTTCGTAACGAACGTAGGAAATACTGAGTTTCTTTAAAACATCGTATATTATCTGTTCGCTTTCTGTTATCTTCATTCTTTTCTCCTCTGTTATTTTATATGTATTTGAATCATTTGGTAAGAACAAATTGAATAATTATCTGCATGATTTTGAACTTCTTCAGTCATTTTTGGATCACTGTTAGGATTTATAATCAATATTTTCATCATAATTCTACCTCATTCTTGATAAACTCAGCCTGTCTCGCAAATCAGAACTGCAAAATTTATGAAGTAGATACTTTTGTAGTAATCAATTTTTTGTTGTTTTTTTAGAAAAGGTCAAAATTTTTAAGAAATTATGATATCCTATTTAACCTATGGAAGTAGAAAGAATTACAACACTTGAAGGTTTAGAAGAAGTCAGAGAGGCGTGGAATGAATTATTATACTCTTCAGGGCAGAACTGCATTTTTTTGACCAATGAGTGGTTCTCTTCATGGTGGAAATGTTTTTCTGAAGATAATTCCATGAAAATCCTTATCTTTAGAGACGAAAGGGGAAGAGTAATAGGAATTGCCCCTTTAATGTTAAATGGCAGGATACTGAAGTTTATTGCCAGTCAAGAAGTTACAGATTATTGTGATTTTATTACAGCTAAAGAAATTAGAAATGAATTTTTTAAGAAATTTCTAGAATATGTAAAACTTAATTTTTCTGAAATAGAAAAAATAGAATTAATAAATATAAGGCATTCATCTCCGACATTAGCTATGTTGCCTGAGTTAGCCTCAGGCTATGAGCTTACGTTTACCTGCCTAGAAAACGGTGTAATCCCTTACATTACTCTTCCTTCTTCTTATGAGGAATATTTATCCGGGTTAGACAAAAAAGATCGCCACGAGCTCCGGCGCAAGCTGAGAAGAACATATTCTCTGAGAGAAATAAAAACTTTAAGAATAACGGAAAGAAGGAAATTACAGGTACATGCTGAAGATTTTATACTCTTCCACAAAAAGAGCTCTCCTTCTAAAGCAAAATTTTGGCAGAGGAAAGGAATGACCGATTTTTTCAGCGAAATAATTGACAGTTTTTCCCTCAGAGGCTGGGTTGAATTAAATTTTTTATTCTGTCAGGGTGAAATTATTGCAGCACTCTTAAATTTTACTTATTTTAATCGTGTTTATTTTTATAATTCTGCCTATAATAGTAATTTTGCCTGGTACAGTCCAGGTTTATTCCTCTTTGATCACTCCTTGAGACAGGCAATTAAAGAACAAAAAAAGGAAGTAAATTTTTTAAGGGGAGACGAAAGATACAAATATAACTTTGGTGCTGATGAAAATAGTATATTCAAGATATTTCTGAGTTTTAAAGTGAACTGAAATATGAATATTTGCACAATAAGCTTTCACTGCTGTCCATTTTCTCTCCTAGGAGGAGATGGAACAGGAGGAATGAATGTGTATTTAAGAGAGTTGAGCTCTGCTATTACGCGTTTTCCCGAAGTCACCATGGACATATTTACTCGAACCCAAAATTCTAGAATAAGGGGGATTAGGAAGATATCTCCTAGAGTAAGGGTCATTCATTTAAAAGGTGGTCCAGAAAGTCCTGTTAGTCGTAAAAACCTCTATGGTTTTTTGCCTGAATTTTTAAGAAATTTTGAGGAATTTATTATAGGAAATCAGATTACATATGACCTTGTTTATAGTCATTACTGGCTTTCTGGCCTTATAGGAGAATGGATAAGGCAAAAGTACCATCTTCCTCTCATTCATACCTTTCATACTCTGGCTTTTCTAAAGAAAAGAGCAGAAAAGGATAGATATGAAGAGCAAGTAAACAGGCTTAGAGTAGAACGTCATCTTACTCATATCTCAGATGCAGTTATTTCATCTTCAGAGCATGAGAAGAAAAGCTTATGCAGAGAATATAAAATATCTCCTTTAAAGATAAGGATTATTTATCCCGGTGTGAATGAACAGCGCTTTTATCCACAAGACAGTAAGGAAGCGCGAAATGAATTAGGATTTAGAGAAGAGGATAAAATAATCTTGTATGTTGGTCGTATTGAACCCGTAAAAAGCCTGTCTACTCTAATTGAAACCCTTTATATAATGAAGAGAAAAGTCCCTTTTTTGTACAATAAATTAAAATTAGTGATTGTCGGTGGAGGAAGTGTATCCTCTGAGCATCTGAAGAATAGAGAAATCACCGTGATTAAGGATTTAATTGAAGTGAGCAGAATGCAAGATAAGGTTCTTTTCATTGGATCCAAGAAGCAAAATCAACTGAAGAATTACTATTCTGCTGCTGATGTTTTAGTCATGCCGTCTCTCTATGAGTCCTTTGGCTTGGTAGTTATTGAAGCGTTAGCTTGTGGGACTCCAGTTGTGGGTTCGAGAATTAATGAGATGATTACTATCATTGAAGAAGGGAAGAATGGATTTTACTTTAATCCCGGTGATCCCGATTCATTGTTTTTTTCTTTAAACCATTTCTTTTCTCAGAGAAATACTTTATGGGATAGAAAGAAAGTACGCAAGAATATAATTAGTAGATTCTCCTGGAATAAAACAGCGGAGGAAACGTACACGTTTTTCAAAGAGATGGTTAAGTCGAGTGTATACGAAGATAATCTAACACAACCCGATGAAAGGCCTCAGTCTGCTTAACCCAGTCTTGCTCAGCTTAGTACAGCAGTTCGTATTAATTTTAAGTAAACTCAGAAATCTTGTATTAAAATTATCTTCTTAGAGATATGCATCTTCATTTGTTAGGGAGACTTTTTTCTGTATAAGTAGATGATATCTGATAAGGGCAAGCCTTTATGGGCAGGGATAATTCTTTCTAGAATGAGAGGATATTTTTCAAGCAAAAATTGTATTTCTTCGAGTGAGCGATAATATAAGCAGTCCCTGGGATTGAGCAGACTGTCAATTGAGTAATTCATACAGAATTTCCAAAAAGGTTTTTTATCCACATCCAAAATAACAAGCATTCCTTTGCTCTGTAAGCAAGAATTGATTTTCTCGAGTATTACTTTTATGGTGTCGTCATCAATGTGATGGGCTACATCTGTCAGGACAACAGCATCAAAGCTGTCTATTTCCAATCTGCTAATATCACAACAAATGAAATTAATATTGTTGCGGTTTTTTATTGAGCGCTTTGCCCTCTTGATTCTTTTTGGACTCAAATCGACACCGAGAACAGATCAGGAAGGTACCTTGGAAGAGATGAGGTTAGTGAGAATCCCATAGCCGCATCCGAAGTTGAGGATCTTACCTGTCCGAGGGAGAAGGGACTCAATCAGTTCATAGGGGCAGAGGCGCCACCTGGCCCGTAAATAAAAGACTCCCATACGGAAGCAGGCTCATAGAGTTTAAGGAGCTGTTTTGGTATTTTCGGAAGCATAGCTTTTCATATTTTCTGTTGAGAAATTAAAAGTAGCTGTAGCTGTTATACTTGTATCTTCACTAATAAATTCAATAAATTGTGCTACCACCATATCTCAACCCGATGAAATCCTTCAGCCAGTTTAAACTTTTCTCCTTCTGCCAGGGTTTTGGCCCGCATACATAACCATTTCTCCATCTCAGAGGAAAAGGATTCTTTTATCTGACTCTTATGACTTCGTAAGGCTTTAAGCTTTATTTCAAAAGTATTGGTGATATCAGATCGGAAATTTATATCCCTATCTTCTGGAGCCCAGAGCCATACTTCTTTTACTTTATGCGGCATGAGACCTTCTTCGAGCAAATCAGGATAAGCCCACCTATCCCTGGCATAGGGGAACACAGCATCTAATGTCACTCGCCCTACAATTCTGTGGTCTCTATGCCAGATGTAACGACGGTAAGGATCTGCGGTTACCACAATCTCTGGCTTGTAAATTCTTATATACCTGACAATTTCTTTCCTGAATTCAGGCGTGTCTTCTATGCTCTGGTCTGGATGGTGAAGGAAGATAACTTCATTTACTCCTAAAATCTTGGCAGCATCAAGCTGCTCTTTTTCTCTTAATCGAGCCAGTTCTCCTGGACTTACTTTCGGATCTTCTGTCCCTTTATCTCCGTTAGTGCAAACGAGATAAACAACAATTTTTTCTTGGCGGACCCAATTGACAACTGTTCCTGCAACTCCGAATTCAGCATCATCGGGATGGGGAGTAATGACTAAAATATCAGCTATTTTTTCCGTCATTTTCATGCTTTTTTTTCTTAAATTGTAATTAAAAATTGTATATCATATTGCTCTTTGCTACAATTACTTTTCAATTCCTGGATAAAGATGTTTCCTCTTTCATTTATGGTTAGAAATTATCAATAAAGCTTCTTTGACATTTTTTTTCTTGACCTTTATGGAAAATACAAAAAAACTAGTTGTTCAAAAGAAAAGTTGGTTCCTGACTTTAAACTCGCCATAGAGATTTTTTATAAAGCATTTATTAGAACGACAAGAATGACAGAGGATTTTAATAATAAAGAACATTATTTTAAAAAGGAGGGTAATTCCCAATGAATAGGATTGAAGCATTAGAAGCGATAGCTAAACGGCTCCGTATTCACTCTTTGAAAATGACAACAGAAGCTGGTTCAGGTCATCCGACAACGTGTTTATCCATGGCTGATCTGATGTCATGTTTATTTTTTGATGTGATGAGCTACAACCCAAAAAATCCTGATGACTGGGCAGGGGATGAATTCGTTCTCTCCAAAGGCCACGCAGCTCCCATTTTATGGGCAGCTTATGCTGAAGCAGGAATAATTCCTATGAAGGAGTTGATGAATCTTCGAAAAATCTCAAGCGATCTCGAGGGACATCCGACTCCGCGAATGAGATGGGTTAAATCTGCTACAGGTTCCTTGGGACAAGGGCTCTCGGTTGGAGCTGGGATGGCGCTGGCTATGAAGGTAGGAAAGTCTGCAGCGAGAACGTTTGTCCTGATGGGCGATGGTGAGTGTGCTGAGGGAGGAGTTTGGGAAGCAGTTAATTTTGCTGCCCTTGCTGGGCTCGATAATCTCTATGCAGTTGTTGATATCAACCGCCTTGGCCAATCAGGCCCTACCATGCATGGACACGATATTAAAGCATATCAAAGAAAATTCGAGGCGTTTAACTGGGATGTGTTAACGATCGATGGACATGATATTAACGAAATACTTTCTGTTTTTAAAAATGCTGAGAGAAAAGGACGTCCGACCGCTATTTTAGCCAAAACAATTAAAGGTAAAGGAGTTTCTTTTCTTGAAGATAAAAATGGATGGCATGGTAAACCCTTGAATAAAGAAGATCTTGAGAAAGCCATTGAGGAAATCGGGCCTATGCCTGAAGTTATATCTAAGGAGTATGTAAAAACTCCAAAAAATACTAACACACCAGAAATTATAAAAAGCTATAATTTTAAAAAGAATGTCTACAGAGATAGCACTGCTACGAGGAGAGCCTATGGTAATGCACTTTTAAATTTAGGAAAGATAAACAATGCTGTCATTGCTCTTGATGGGGATGTGAAGAACTCAACTTATGCAGAGGATTTTTTTGAGCATTTCCCCCAGAGGTCATTCCAAAGTTATATAGCAGAACAGAATATGGTAGGGATAGGCATCGGCTTGGCTGCCAAAGGCTATCTTCCTTTTATCGCCACTTTTGCAGCTTTCCTCAGCAGAGCTCATGACCAGATAAGGATGGCTTCCTATTCTTTTTCCAATATAAAATTTGTGGGTTCTCATGTTGGTGTTAGCATCGGAGCAGACGGTCCTTCTCAGATGGGCCTTGAGGATTTAGCCATTTTTAGGCCGATTCCAGACTGTGTGATATTCTATCCCAGCGATGCCTATTCAACAGAGGGATGTGTTGGAGCCTTAGCAAAACACAAGGGGATGGGCTACTTGAGAACAACAAGGCCTAAAACTCCTCTTCTTTATGAGCCCAGTGATAAATTTCACATTGGTGGATCAAAGGTATTGAAGAGGAGCACAAATGATGTAGCAGCAGTAGTAGCTGCTGGAATTACTGTCCATGAAGCATTGAAAGCCTATGAGGAACTCAGAGATGAAAACATTAATATCCGCATTATAGATGCCTATTCTATTCAGCCGATTGATAAGGAAACGATAGAGAATGAAGTAAACCAATCAGGAAATAAGGTAGTCATCGTTGAGGATCATTTTCAAAACGGTGGGTTGGGAGATGCTGTGAATCAGGTATTAAGGGGGAAAGCAGAGGTCATTCATCTTTCTATAAGAGAGTTGCCCCGATCAGGTAAACCAGAAGAGCTCATGGATAGATATGGAATAAATGCTCGCCACATTAAAGAAGCTGTTAAGAGTTTGATGTAAATCGAGAAAATGCACATCCATATATGCATCCACTGAGGTTAAAAAAAACGAACCCTGATCCCGCATGTGGGTGTAAAAAACTTTTATATTTCCAAAGGCCGCTCGAAAGCATGGTAGATGTTGACTGTTTTTTATCTATTATTGGAGGAGGATTAGAGTGACTTCTGAAATGGAACAGTCATGGATTGAATATAAGCAAAAAAACTAGTGAATAGATTGAAAAGAAACCCGGGAAAACTGCTTTTAATCCTTCTGATTTTCCTCACTCTATTTGGATTCTTTGTTAAAAAAACCAGACAATCCCTGGGAAGTACTTTGTTGCTTTCGAACTCTTCTGAAAACAATGGAATTGTAACTGCTGTATTTGATGGTGATACTATAAGAGTAAAATTTAAAAATGGGGTTCAAAAGAAAGTAAGACTCATAGGAATTGATGCCCCAGAGCTCAATGACTCAAAAAACCAAGTTGCCTTCCTGGCATATATGGCAAAAAGATTCACTTTTTACCACCTGTACAAGGAAGAAGTAATCTTGACCTATGATTGGCAGATTGAAGATAAGTATGGAAGACTTCTTGCGTATGTCTTGAAAGGTAAAACCTTATTTAATGAATTTATACTTCGTGAAGGATTTGCTTCTGTTTTTTTGTATTTTCCGTTTAAAAAAGAATACCAAAAAAAATTCAAAGTTGCCGAAGAGCTTGCTCGGAAAGAGGGGAAGGGATTTTGGAGAATGGGAGATTTCGAGCGAATTAAAGCAGTTGATGCAAAACATCATCTTGGAAAGCTTGTGGCTGTAGAGTACAAATGTAACAGCATCGAGACCAAGAGAGGATTCGTTTTTCTTAATTCTTGGAGGAAAAAATTTGCAGGCTTAATTCCTCAGGATTACATGGGCTCTTTTCCCCTTTATAAATCATTACTAAAAAGGATTGTGTTAGTAACTGGCTTTTTAGAAGATTTCAGGGGGCAACCTCAGATTCTTATTTATTTCCCGCATCAGGTTAAAGTTATTAAATAATCCTTTTTCTTCCTTCCCATGGAAAACACTTGAATCATCAAACCGCTGTAAATTTGTTATTGTTATAAAATCATTTAATTAAATTTTGTATCCCCGTGGCTGGCAGGAACATTATTTGACATAGGATTTTTCTTGTTTTATATATTGCTGGAATTGCAGCGAGCTTTTACTGATACATAGAGCTAATTAAAAAGGTTTTATATCCATGAGTTTAGGTGTTCTTGCCATCATGGCTCTTTTTCCGATCATCACGGTATTCGGACTTATAGTTCTATTGAGATGGCCGGCATCGAGAGCTATGCCAGTGGCATTTCTTGTAACCTGTCTTGAAGCTATACTCATCTGGAGGGTTCCAATTCTTCAAGTCGCTGCAGCTTCCATAGATGGCCTGATTACAGCGGCCTCTATTCTCTATATTATCCTGGGTGCACTGCTGCTCTTGAACCTCCAGCAGGAGAGCGGGGCTGTTTCTGCCATCCGCAGAAGTATGTTCTTAGTTTCCACTGATCGCCGTGTCCAGGTAATAATTATTGCATTTTTATTCGGAGCATTTATCGAAGGATCAGCAGGATTTGGAACACCAGCCGCAGTGGCAGCGCCAATTCTCGTGGCTATAGGATTCCCTGCTATGGCAGCTGTAATGGTTGCCTTAATCATCCAGAGTACTCCAGTTTCTTTTGGAGCAATAGGCACTCCAATTCTCATCGGAGTCAATGCAGGATTGAAGGGTCAAGTTGAAGTAATGAATTATTTAGGAGCACAACAGGTAGATTTTAATCCTTATTTGAACTCAATCGGGGCTAAAGTGGCGATTATTCATGGAATTGCAGGAACCTTTATACCTTTAGTATTAATCATTATGATGACTCGGTTTTTTGGTAGACAAAAAAGTTGGAGCGAAGGCCTTTCTATCTTTCCTTTCGCTCTTTTTGCTGGCTTCTGTTTTACAATTCCGTATACACTCACAGGAGTATTCTTGGGACCTGAATTTCCTTCTCTGGTTGGGTCTCTTGTAGGGCTTTCGATTGTGATTCCTGTAGCTAAAAAAGGCTTTCTTATCCCCAAAGAGGAGTGGGATTTTGGGCCGAGAGAGTCATGGCCACGAGAATGGATTGGACAGAGACTTGAGAAGGGGAGTGGTATGGAGTCAGAACTAAATATTTTTAGGGTATGGCTTCCTTACCTTCTTGTTGCGCTGTTGCTCCTCATCAGTCGTCTATGGTTCCCAATAAAGAATGCTTTGGCATCAGTATCTATTACCTTAACTGACATGTTCCAGACTTCTATCAATTCCAGCTTCCAACCACTCTACTTACCAGGTTTCATATTTGTGATAGTGGGGGTATTGACTATTTTTTTTCAAAGAATTTCACAAGAACAGGTAAAGAAGGCTTTTTCACGAACTTTAAAATCTCTCCTAGGTCCCACGATTGCACTTGGGTTTGCAGTGCCTATGGTTAAAGTTTTTATCAACAGCGGTGTTCCTGGGGGGATAGATAAGATGCCCATGGTATTAGCCAGCGGTGTAGCGGTTCTCTTGGGAAAAGGCTGGACAGTTTTTGCTGCTGTTATCGGAGCAATGGGAGCATTCATTGCTGGAAGTAATACCTTCAGCAACATGATGTTTTCACTTTTTCAGTTTGCCACAGCCATTAAAATAAGTGCGACACCTGGAATCATTGTTGCGCTCCAGGCAGTTGGCGGCGCAGCTGGTAATATGATTTGTGTTCACAATGTAGTTGCTGCTTCGGCTGTGGTAGGACTTCTGGGAAAGGAAGGATTGATCATCAGAAAAACAATAATTCCCATGACTTACTATCTCATTATTGCAGGAGTTGTCGGAATTATTATGCTTCAGGTTTTTAAGGTCTAGTATAATGTCTGAGGTTTACTGTGGAAGGCAATAATTTTCTCTTTTACTTTTTCATCATCTTTGCCTCAGCAAAAGTCCTTGGTGAACTCTGCGTAAGGGTAAAAGTGCCTCCCATAATCGGTGAGCTTATGGCGGGAGTTCTTCTGGGTAACTACGTTCTGGGAATCATTGACACTTCTAACCATGTCTTGATGTCATTTGCTGAGATTGGAGTGATTTTCCTCATGTTTCATGTGGGGCTTGAAATTCGTGTGAAAGACCTTTTTGCTGTAGGTAAAACTGCAGTATTAGTTGGGATTCTTGGGATTATTTTTCCACTGATTATGGGTTTTGTGACTATGTTTTTTCTCGGCTACAAAGTAGTAGAAAGTCTATTTGTTGCCACGGCTATTCTTGCCACGAGTGTGGGAATTTCTGTAAAAGTCTTACAAGATATGGGCCTGATTAAGCACAGGGTAGCTTATATTGTTTTAGGCGCAGCAGTGCTGGATGATGTCTTGGCTCTGATTGTCCTTTCTCTTGTCAAAGGCCTGGGAAAAGGGGAATTTCAGAGCGTTGAATTCATCCTGCTTGTGGCTGAGTCAGTTGCTTTTGTGTGGTTTCTGATTGCGTGGGGACCAAAATTGGCTTTCCGGACCCGTTATTGGATAGAACGATTGAATATTCCAGAGGGGCCTTTTGTCATCTCCATTATTCTCTGTTTAGGGCTTGCTGAGCTGGCCGATATTATTGGGTTAGCAGCAATAATTGGGTCTTTTATGGCAGGAATAGTTATAGATGAACTAGCAGGTGTTTATAATTTAGAAAATAAAGTTAAGTATGTGAATGAATTCCTCCTTCCTTTCTTTTTTGTGATGATGGGTGCCCATCTTAATCCAAGAGTTTTCTTCAAGCCACGGTTATTATTTTTGGTGATGGTGATAAGTTTAGTTGCTCTATTGAGTAAAGTATTCAGCACTGCTTTAGCATGTTGGAAGGAAAACTGGAAAATGAGAGTGCAGACAGGAGTCTGCATGATACCCCGGGGAGAAGTTGGAATCATTGTGGGGCTCATCGGTCTCTCGGCCCAAATAATTACAGAAGATATGTATGCAGTAGTCTTGGGAATGTCTATGCTTACCACGTTAATCACCCCTCCGTTGATTCTTTTAGCTTTCAGAAAGGAACGATCACTTTTTCTCAATAAAAAAGATTCCAGCCCCTCTAAATAATATAAATTTTTTATTAACCTTCAGGATTCAGGCTTTACTATACATACTAGTAGAGGGCTTAATCGTTTATTCTGGACTCGGGCTCAAGCTTTGTTATCTATGTGTGTACAGAACTAGCTTGTTTTTCAAGAGGATCATTTCGCGATAATTTTTGGCTGAGCCTTAAATTCAGTGATTTGACATACTCATATTCTTAGTTTATAAATCCTATTATTTATTTAGATAAAGCAATTCAGTTGTAGCCAGTGCTGATGCTCGTCCTACAAATCATTCTTATGAAGTTTTCAAAGAGCTTTCAGCAAAAGCTTATGCACAGATTGAAAAATTGAAGATATTCATAGACAAAAATCTTCACATAAAGGATGTAAACTATGTACAAAAAGATCAACGAGAAGATAATAGACGAGATTGAGAAAATCGTAGGGCGGAAAAATATAATTATTGAGTCAGAAAAGCTGTTAGATTACAGCCACGATGAATTTTCTCTTACTGAAATAGCAAAAGAGCCAGAGCTTGTTGTTAAGCCTGAAAAGGCGGAAGATGTCTCAGCTATTATTAAATTAGCTAACAGAGAAATGATACCTGTAACTCCTCGAGGGGGTGCCACGGGACTCTGTGGAGGGTGTGTCCCATTAGAAGGAGGTATTGTGGTTTCCCTTGAGAATATGAACCGGGTAGTTGAGATAGATAAGGATAATCAGATGGCAGTCGTGGAGGCTGGTGTGAATTTGATGGACTTTTATAGAGAGGTAGAAAATTCAGGGCTTTTTTTTCCTCCTCATCCTGGAGAGGAAAGTGCTATGATCGGCGGAGTAATATCTACTAATGCAGGGGGAAGTCGAGCTGTAAAGTATGGTGTAATCCGGAATTATGTAAGGGGGCTTGAGATAGTTTTAGCCTCAGGAGAGATAATTACTCTTGGAGGGAAGATCATGAAGAGCAGCACAGGATACAATCTGCTTAATTTAATCATAGGTTCAGAAGGCACTCTGGGAATTATTACTAAGGCTATTATTAATCTGTTGCCCCAACCTCAGGTTATAAGGTCTCTTATAATCCCCTACGATGATTTAGAAAAAGCAATAGAAACTGTACCGCTTCTGTCAGGCAAGAAAATTTTACCGATGGCTGTGGAGTTTATGGAAAGAGAAGTAATTGTCATTACAGAGAGATACCTAAAAATGAAATGGCCGTGCTCTGAGGGGAAGACATATCTTTTAATAATTCTGGATGCCTCAAGCTATGAAGAAATGGACATGCTATCAGAAGCTGTAGGCGAGGTCTGCATGGATAAGGGAGCATGTGATGTCTTCGTTGCTGATACACCAAAGAAGCAGGAGAATGTTTTGGAGATCAGGAGTAAGATTTATGAAGCCATAAAAGCTCATACAATCGAAGTGCTCGATATTACTGTTCCCCGAGCAGAGATTCCCAGTCATGTAAAAAATGTTCATAAGATCTCCCAGAAATATAATATCTGGCTTCCCACTTTTGGCCATGCCGCGGATGGGAATGTTCATACCCACATCATGAAAGCCCGCTTTGTGGACGGTTCACTCGTTCCCGTTCAAGAAGAGGAATGGAGAGAAAAGTTTGAGGAAGTTCGTCGAGAGTTATACAAGGACTGTAAAAAGAGAGGAGGAGTTATTTCAGGTGAACATGGAATTGGATTTGTAAAAAAGAGATTTCTCCCTTACATTGTAGGAAAAAAACAGGTCGAACTGATGAAAGGTATAAAAAGATTGTTTGATCCTCAAAACATATTAAATCCTCATAAGATATTTGATTAAATTGGATTTTTAATTGTGAAGATACTCATAATCGGAGGCACTCGATTTTTCGGCTATCACTTAACTAAGAAGCTCATAGAAAGTGGTCATGAAGTTGCCCTTTTCAATCGAGGTATAACACCCCATGACTTCGGCCAGAGGGTAGAACACATTCAGGGTGATCGGTATGATTATCAAGGCTTCTTTGGAAAGCTTCACAGGAGAAAATTTGATGCAGTTGTGGATATGGTTGCCTTTAGAGCAGAAGATAGCCGGAGTGCAGTAAGAACATTTCTTTCAAATATCAAACACTTTATTCACATCAGTACTGCTGCTGTTTATGTAGTTGCCAAGGATTATCCGTGTCCGCTCCAAGAAAAAGATTTTGATCGCCAGCTCTACCCTCAGCCCAAAAGGAATGATGAATTGTGGAACTACGGATATCACAAAAGGAAATGTGAAGAAGTTTTGAGGGAGGCTTATCGAAAACGCGTCTTTCCAGTAACAATATTTCGCTTACCGATTGTAATCGGAGAGCGGGATTATACTCTTCGAGCATATTCTTACTTTATCCGAATCAAGGACAAAAAGCCTGTGATTCTTCCAGACAGTGGATTAAATGTCTTTACTCACATCTATCAAGGAGATGTCGTTAAAACAATCTCTTCGAACCTTCTCAACGAATCAGCTATCGGGGAAGCTTATAATCTAGCTCAAGAGGAGATAGTAACCCTCAGAAGCTTTGTTATAAAAGCTGCTGAGATTATGAATAAAAAAGTTCAGATTGTTGACATACCTTCGAGGGTTTTAGAAAATACTCCATTAGGAACATCATTTTCACCTTTCTCGATGCGAAGGCCATTTGTTCTCCAGACATTAAAAGCAAGGGAAGCACTGAATTTTACATCAACACCATTTGATGTGTGGTTGAAAAAAACCATCCATTGGTTTGAAGAGGAATATAAGGGAGGCCCTCCTGATAATTATAAGCTAAGGAATAAAGAAATTGAGATAGTCAGAAAATACCAAAAGGCAGTTACATCCATTCATTAAGATTATACTTACTTTAGAGGAATTTTTTTAGCAAACCTGTTAAATATAATATGTCATTCCCATAATAAGAGGAAGGAGGTGTGATTATGACTGATTTATCTGCTACCTACATGGGTTTAAAACTACGGAACCCGATTATCGTCGCCAGCTGTAGTTTGACAGGAAATACTGAAGGAATTCTACGATGTATTGAGGCAGGAGCGGGAGCTGTTGTCATGAAATCCATTTTTGAAGAACAGTTTGTTGGAGAGGCTGCTCCTTCAGAACAACTTCGCAGTATATACCCTGAAGCTCTAGATTATTTGAGGGAGGGTGGATTATTGGAGTATGCACCTCAAAAGATGTGCGAAATAATTGAAAAAGCAAAAAAAGAGACAGACATTCCCCTTATTGCCAGCATAAACTGTCAATCGCATAAATTATGGCCGAGCTTCGCTAAACAGTTTCAGAATGCTGGAGCAGATGGATTAGAGCTTAATATTTACTACCTTCCTTTTAGTCTTAGAACTCCTGGAACAGAGTATGAAAGCTTCTATCTTAAAATCTTAGAAAAGGTTAAAGAAACAGTCTCCATTCCTGTTTCAGTAAAACTTACTTCCCAGATAACGTCTATTCCTTACCTTGTTCATAAGCTGGAAGATGTTGGCTGTGATGCAGTTGTGCTTTTTAACTGGTTTCTTCAACCTGACATAGACACAGTTGCATTAAAGATAAAGAACGTAATCGGGAGGGGAAATTTTTATCAATCACTGAGATGGGTTGCTCTCCTGGCAGGGAGAGTGGAATGTGATATTGTTGCCTCTGGAGGTGTGCAGAGTGCAGAAGAAATTACTAAACAGATTCTCGCGGGAGCTTCAGCCGTACAGATATGCACACTTTTCTATCAGAAAGGGCTTCAGGTTATAAAGGATATCTTAGGAGGTTTAAAGGCCTGGATGGAGGATCATGGTTATTCTGCAATAGAAGAATTTAAGGGAGAACTTTCTTTCGAAAAGCAGACGCTGACTTTCAAGGATCCTACTCAGGCAGAAGCATATTTTCGCGCTCAGTATTTAAAGGCCTTTTCAGTCGGCGATATAAATGCTTGAAGATTTCGTTTAAGCGAATTCATACATATTCCTAATTTTTTTATGAAAGGAGAGACAATGGAAAGAATAACTGAAATCTTTGTTGTCTTGGAAAATAAGCCTGGCACTCTAGGAGAAATGTGCAGCCACCTTGCTGAGCATGGAGTCAACATCGAAGCTATCGGTGTTTTTCAAGATACGGCAAAACTTTTGGTCAAAAACATCAATAAAGCAGTAAAGCTTCTCAAGAGATTGGATTATGAAATTGAATTAAGGGATGTACTTTTGGTGGAGCTTGAAAACAGACCAGGGGCTTTGGCTGATGTCACATCTAAATTAGGAAATAAAGGGATTAATGTTGAATATTGTTACGGAACTATAAGCAGAAAAGAAAATGCAGCAGCCGTTATCCTCGATGTTTCAGATTTAGATAAGGCCCTGAAGCTTTTGAAATAAAGCAAATAGAAATCGCTCTTTATTCAGGTCCAAGAAGTTGAGGTTTATCTTAGCGCTTCACATCCAGGATAAGACTCGTTTTTAGTTTTTTCTAAAATACGGGCCAGTTACTTTATAGAAAGGAGTGAATAATGGTCGAGAACGAGAGAAAAAGAAATATCCTGACGAGTTTTCCGAGCACATTCTGGATAGCGAACATGATGGAGCTTTTCGAACGCGGGGCATACTATGGAATGAATGCTGTTTTAGCCCATTATTTGGTTAAAGTTCTCAATTTTCAAGAGGAGGCAGTCGGGCTGCTTCAAGGTTTCGTCTATGCATTGACTTACGTAGTGCCCATCATAGGTGGAGCCTTAGCTGAAAGACTTGGTTACCGGAGGATGCTCCTTGTTGCCTTTTCCCTCCTTTCTGTTGGTTATTTTGCCACGGGCAATTTTGACTCCTATGGGTTGATTTTTGTTTGTCTCTTAATAATGGCAACAGGAAGCGGATTGTTTAAGCCCATCATAACAGGAACTGTTGCTCGGACCACTACTAAAGAAACCAGTGGTTTTGGCTTTGGCCTGTATTACTGGTGCATAAACTTGGGCGCTTTCCTCGGTCCTCTGTACGTCAGTTGGATTAAAGGCTTTAGCTGGAGTTATGTCTTTTTTTCCTCCGCGCTCTGGTGTTTTTTAATGCTCATACCGACTGTATTTTTTTATAGGGAACCTGAAAGGCCTAAGAGCACTAAGCCCATACGCCAGGTGCTAACTGAAGCTTTACTGGTACTTCGCGATTCTCGCTTCATGCTGATGATTGTTATTTATTCTTGTTTCTGGATCATCTATTTTCAGAACTTTGGATCTGTGATCTGGTACCTTCGTGACTTTATCACCCGCTCTCCTGTGGATAGATTCATGGCCAAGCTAGGTATACCTTTTACATTTGATGTTGAACATGTGACTGTGATCAATGCAGGAACTATCATTCTTCTAGTTGTCGTTGTCAGTTGGATTGTGAAGAATTTAAAGCCACTTCCGGTAATAAGCACTGGTATAATTATTGGCTCCACTGGGTTCCTGATCTTGGCTTTGACCAGGAGTGCTTGGATGTTTGTCCTGGGGATTGCAGTTTTCTCGATTGGAGAGATGACAGCTCATCCCAAGTATTACAGTTACATTGGAATTGTTGCTCCCCAAGATAAAAAAGCTGTGTACATGGGGTATGCCTTTCTCTATGGAGTAATCGGAAGTCTTGTCGGGAGTAATATGGGGGCTGTCTTGTATGAGAGAATTCTCAAGCCTGTTGTACCCCCTCCAGAGGCCGTGGCTTCTGGAGCTCCCCTGGCTTCAGAATCAATTAGTCAGGTGCGAATTTTCTGGCTAATATTCGCAATTCTCGGTGTGTGTTCCATGTTTGGTATGATCCTTTACAACAGATATTTTAAAGAGGATACGCCGGAAACAAGCCGGCGTGCGTGGAAAATAATGCTTGGGATTTATGTTCTTATAGCTGCCTGTGGCCTCTACTTCTTTGTTTATTCTCTATTCATTGCACCAGCTATGCAGTGGAGAACTTTGATCCAATCACTTATCATGTTAGGATTAGGGGGAGGAGGAATGGCAATCAGTTTTAAGAAGAGAGCTTCAGAGATATCGAGCTGAAAAAAAGGAAAAGCTATTTCAAGTTTTTGTTTTTGGAATATAACCTTTTAATCGATCTTTATTAATCCAGATCTGGATACAAGAGTGCATTAAGCAAGAATTTGTACGTACCATGGGATTGGGCTCGGTGCTGACAGCGAATTCCGATCAGGATGATATGCCCCTTTTTGTATTTTGTGTCAACTACTGCAGCTTTTCGTGCAATCGATTTTTCCCCTAAAAGCCAGCCGCTCAAGAGAATATCCTCCTTTGGATAACTGGCTACTACTTTCCTGTCCCATTCGCCTGAGGGTATCCAGGTGTCCATTACCACGCTTCGAGCATACATCGCCGCAGCCTTCTCAGGCATACCGTACCCTATTGGCGTTGTCGTATCTACGTTTATTCTAAGAATAGAAGTAGGGCAGAAGAATTTAGTCCGGGGAACGTTTTCTAACGCATTGCGGGCAGGAACTGGAAGCTCTTTAAAAATAAGCCGGCAGGCATTATTCAAAGTGACTAAAATTCCTCCTTCTTGAACAAAAGTCTTTAGAGCTTCTATGCCTTCCTTTTCTATGCCTCCTTCATATTCAGGGGGGAGAGGAGTGAAGTATCGAGCCCAACGAGACGTGGGGCTTGGCTTTCCGAGTTTAATAATATTTGGATCTTCATCAGCGAAAACAATGGCATCATAGTTTTCCCTCAAGCTGACTTTCTTTTTTTTCTTTCCTTTGAAATCTTTGTTGTGCAGGATTTTGTAAGGTATGCCTAAATCATCAAAAACATACCTTGTCCATCCCTCGTCCATGTTGGATCTCCACGATTGATAGAGGCCTATGCGCTTATTTTTCAAAGGAGACTTGGGAATGTCTGCGATATCATCAAGCTCATACACCTGGAGATGCCATTTTTCTGATAATGAAGCAAGTGCTTTCTGGATTTGAGGAGTATTTTTGATAAGAAAGCTGCCTGCCTGTGCCTTGTATCCCTTTCCTTTTACCTTTTCTTTTGAGCGGTAGATTTCAGCTTTTTCTTTAAAGAGAGAAAAAACCGCCCCGTAAGATGCGTTATTTCGGGAATCAAGAAGGAGATAAGGGGAGGATATTTCAGGAATTGATAAAGGCGGAAGAGTCAACTTTTCTATTTTCTCGAGCTTCGCTACAAGGGGACGTTCAATCCGGTCACAGCTCACCCCCATCTGGAGGGGAAGCGTCCACCCCGCATTGTCATAGGGAGGGATAGGCGGGCCTTCGGGATACTGACGAATGTCTGGATACTTTTGTTTCTCTAGCAACGCGACTGCATAAGGCTTATAAGGTTGAGAGGCCAAAACTACAAAAGACCCAGCCGGGTAAGCCTTTCCATCAGCAGTGAAATCTTCTTTGGCCTGGTGGATTTCCACTCCCCCAAGCATGAGGATATCAAGCATCTTCAACATCGTGGGGTAATCATGCTGATTTTTGGGAATGATAAAAGCGAAAGGATCGTCCTCGTCTCTTTTTTCTATAGAGTTTTTGTACATCTGGTAGAAGTTAAACAGAAAGTCTTCTTTATGAAGAGAAGCTGCTTTTATCAGACTAAGGGAGAGAACCAGCTCATAGTTCACCAGGTCTCCTAATCTCCACCAGCCTCCCGGCCATGGCTCAGGGAAACGCATTCTTTTTTCATAGTAAGACTGAGGGATTTCTGTAGGTTCGATGTAGATAGGGGTTGCCACTTTAACAGAGGCCATTTCGCTGAGAAGGCCGACTACGTTATGAAGCCAGGAAGTATCATCACAGGCGCCTATCCACCATCCCGTATAACTCCTTCCGTGGACAACTCCTTTAAAACCGTTTTTCTCGAGATCATAAGCCATGTTTGAGCCGCAGAGATTAACTGAGCGCCACAGTAAAGATTGAACATTGGGAACTGGAGGATCCATAAAAGGCGGGATGAAAAGACGAGCTCCAGTGGAGCCCATTTGGTGCTCATCGATATGAATCTGAGGAAGCCAATCATGATAAAGGACTTTTGTGACTGCTCTTGTTTCAGAAAGGTTGAACATAAACCAATCCCGGTTATTATCATGACCAGCATAGTGGTGGTAAAGCCAGGGCATGCGGTCTCCCTCATATTTTGTGCCTACATACTTTCTGTACCAGTCAGTGACCATTTGTTGACCGTCGGGATTTGTAGTAGGGACAATCAGGACTATAACTTCATCCAATACTTCATCAGCTTCAAAGGGAGTATCACCAGTGACTAATTTGTGGGCAAGTTCCATTACCATTTGAGTAGAGGCAATCTCAGTAGCATGTATGTTACACGTTATGAGAAGGATAACTTTGCCCTCTTTGGATAACTTTTTAGCCTCTTCAGGAGCTAGGGATCGTGGATCCCTCAGCTTTTTTACGATTTCTCTGTAGTCGTCCAGTTTGGCCATGTTTTTTTCAGAGGTAATAACTGCCATGATCATTGTTTTTTCTAAGGTGGAAGCGCCAATTTCAAAAATCTTGAGCTTTGGTGATTCTTGATCAAGTTTTTCAAAATAAGCTTTGATCTGGTTGTAATCAGCAAGCTTACGGTCAGCTCCGACTTTGAATCCTAGAAACGCTTCTGGTGAGGTCTGTCCCTGCAGTAGAAAAGGGAGAAGAGTTATAAATATAAAAGCGATGAATACTCTATTATTTAGATATCTATTTCCTTCCATGAATACCTCCTTTTTTTATGAAATATTTTTTCTATCACTTGTGCTTTCCCCTGTCAAGTAAAAAGCAGACATGGTAAGCATCTTTTTTTCCGTGATAAGGAAAGGCAAGCGTGGGTAAACGGTGAAGAAGGTCGTAACGGAAAAAAAGATGCTTCAGGGGACATGCTGCTTTTTATAAGAAATAAAAAGTAAGCCACTTTTAGTTCTTTGAATAGACGTAGTGTACCTGATCATTCAACAGGGAATGGGAAAAATGAGGCAACAAGGGTATTTTGATTTTTATCGCCGGGAGCCTCTAAGCAGAAATAAGCGGAGAAGCTGTATGGCTGCCATGGCTGTTGCTGCAACATAGGTTAATGCAGCAGCGGAGAGGACTTTTCTCGCTCCTTGAAGCTCAGCTTTTGTTAAGTATTTTCCTTCCTGGAGGAGAGCGAGTGCCCGACGAGAGGCATTGAATTCAACAGGAAGGGTCAGAACACTGAAAGCCACAGCCCCAGCGAAGAGCAGTATTCCGATATCCATCAGTATGCTCGGTCCCTGACGGCTGAAGATGAATCCGATAAAAAAGAGAGGGAATGCCAGGGATGAACCAAAACTAGCCACAGGATAGATTGCATTCCTGAGTTGAAGAGGGGCATAGCCAGCTTGGTGCTGGAGAGCATGTCCTGTTTCGTGTGCTGCAATACCCAGAGCAGCTATGGAAGGGCTTTTGTACACTCCTTCTGAAAGGCGCAGCACCTTTTTCCGAGGATCATAGTGGTCAGAGAGCCTTCCTGCTGTTCTCTCTACCTTGACATTTTCAGCTCCACTTGAGAGCAGAATTCTACGGGCGACCTCAGAGGCAGAGATCCGGGAGGAGGAAATTTTAGTGCTGAAGTACTTGTACGTACCGCGTACTTTTTGTTGGGCATATATGGCTAGAATAAGGGGAGGAATAAGGAGGAAAAAAGTGTAATCCCAAAAAAACATTGTTCTTTACCTTAATCTTATATTATCAATAAATTTTTATTCCTGTCAAATTAACCATATGTGCCAAAGCACCCTTTTTCCCTAATATATGGAGGCCTTTGTGAGTAGCTTTGTTCCCGTTCAGATTTTAATCGTTTTTTGTTAAAAAAAACCGCAAAATGAGTATAATAGAGTATTGACCGTGCTAGATGGGGAGCTAGCGGTGCCCTGTAGCCCACAATCCGCTACAGTGGGGTCGAATTCCTCTCCGAGGCTGGCTTTTTTCTGGGCAGTGTCTTTGTAAGTGGTGTTGAAGGTCAGGGTCCTGTGCAAAGAGTGCCTTGTAAATCCCGTCAGGACCGGGAGGTAGCAGCGGTAGCAGGGAATCTCTTGTGCAGCAGGGAAGCCTTGTCTGAGCTAACTGCATAGAAAACGCAGGGGAATGTTAGTCGGAGCGAGGTGCACGGTCTTTCATTTATATCGAGGAGGATTTAGATATGAAATTAAAGGGATTGCTAGTAATTGTGCTTCTTTTCGTTTTTTCTGCTTCTTTAAGCCTCATAGGCATGGAGAAAAAACCAGTTGATCCTGTCAACTGGAGAAAATTAATCAAGTTTCTCACTGATATTCCTGGTTGGAAAGCAGTAGGAGAACCAGAAGGTTCTTCTGTTTCTATGGCAGGTTTCAAGATTAGTCAAGCAGAAAGGAGCTATACAGCAGGAGATTCGAACCTCAAGATATCAATTACTGATGGGGGATATGTTCCCATGGTTTATGTTGCATTTAAAATGGCCATGAACTTTGAGATAGATACATCTGAGGAATATACCAAAAAGGTTAATATCAAAGGATTCGCGGGGATTGAGCAATATGAATACAAGGTAAACGAAGGTAAAGTGATAATTTTAATAGGAGAAAGGTTCCTGGTTAATTTAGAAGGAGAAAATGTTAAGGATACTTCTGGTTTAAGAGCTATAGCCAATAGCCTCGATTTAGAAGGCATAGCCAAACTGGCAAAATAATCATCACCTATTATCTCGCTGTGAAGCAAATTCTCTAGGCCAGAATCTTATGAGCTTCTCTAATCCTGTTCCGAATAGAGACTCCATAAGGACATGCCCTTTCACATTCGCCACAGCTTTTACAGAAAGATGCAGTTTGCTCTGGCTTCAAGCTTGAATAGGTTTCTTTAGCAAGGGCTTTTTTTACATAGCTCTCATAGTAGGTCAAGCAGCGGAGAATTGCAGTTGTTTCTATCCGGGAGGGACAAGAGGCCTGACAGAGCCCGCACATATGACAGTAATCATGTGAGTTCTCTGCAACATACCGGAAAAGACTCTGTCTTTCGTCATTGGTTAGAGGAATGCCGACCGCACCCAGGTCTTCCTCCAGTTGTTCATAGGTAAGCATTTCTATAACTGCTGAAGTGACATTTTTATTTTCCAAAACCCATTTCAGCATAGCT
The DNA here is from genome assembly GCA_041862375.1 of Candidatus Aminicenantaceae bacterium. Lineage (GTDB taxonomy): Bacteria > Acidobacteriota > Aminicenantia > Aminicenantales > Aminicenantaceae > WVZL01. The sequence goes on along the minus strand of JBGVTE010000109.1, from coordinate 18,429 downwards.
TGAATGAGGGTAGTAGATCCTGTCTTGTATTTATCCAGGTTTTGTCTTTTTCCTCCGACCTTTAGAGTTTTCATGGCGATTACGCCTACATCATTTGAGTGAGCCAGGGAAAGAAGGTGTCTGATTCCGCTCTCTCCCAGGTAGTCGTCATAGACTTTGATCTCTTTTTTTGTGTCCAGAATATCGAAGACATTGTAACCAAGCTGAACCATGTCATAGTAACCGCATTCGACCGCTTTTTTTACTACTCGATGATGGTTTGTATGGCATGATAATCCTCTGAACCTATATTTTCCTTCTTTTTTTAATCTTTCGAATACTTTGATTACCCTCTTGTCAGTAAGATGGGATTCTTTCCTTGCTCCATGGATAAGAAGGATATCGAGATAGTCTGTATCGAGCCTTCGCATACTGGAATTTACATCTTTAATGATTGATTCTTCAGTCCAGTTTTCACCTCTAAGATGGAACTTCGTGGCTACGTGTATCTTATCTCTTCCAATATCTTTAATTAGCCTTCCAATCATTCGTTCGCTGTTTCCGTTCATATACGTAGAGGAAGTGTCAATGTAATTAACTCCCCTTTCAACTGCTTCATGTAGGAGGGATTCTTCAGGTAAAGGGCTTCCTCCCAGTGAGACTTCAGAGATAAAGAGGTTTGTCTTCCCCAGTCGGCGATAGTACATCCTACCTTTTTTTACGCGATTGCTTTTCCTCATCAAGAGAGGGCTGGCTTGCACGATTGCTGCGGATGAAGCGGCGAAAGTCATGTTTTTTATGAATTGACGCCTGCTTGCATTCAGGGCAGAAGGATTATTGTTGCTTTTTATCTTCATTCTCTTTTTATCTCTTTAACAGTCTTAGTTCTTTAAGGATGCGCCCCATTTCCTGTTTTCCCTTTTTGTCAAGTGGAAGAAGTGGTGAACGGGAGAGACCTCCGTAGAAGCCCAGTAAATCGAGTGCATACTTTATACCAGGAATGCCGAAGATTTGAATGATTGCCTTGTTCAGGGGAATGAGGCTGAGCTGGAGCCTTTGTGCCTCTTCCATCTTTTTTTCCTGAAATAAATCATACATTTTAACGCAAAGGCCAGGAACAACTGCAGCCAGAGCAAGAATAGCACCGCTTGCACCCTGGAGCAGAGAAGATATGAATACACTTCCGGCTCCCGTAAGAAAATTAAAATCAGGATTAAGACGAGTTATGATTTCTCCTGCAAATGAAATATTACCTGAGCTCTCTTTAAGACCAGCTATGTTGGGATGACTGGAGAGTTCATAAATTAAGTGGCTGTCAACAGATATTCCTGTGTTTCGAGGAATATTGTAAATAATCACGGGAACTTTGGATTGGTCAGCAATTGTTATATAAAATCTTTTAAGGGCCTTTCTGTTCATTAGAGATTTAAAGTAGTAGGGAGTACGGATTAAAGCTGCATATATTCCCAAATCAGCTAACCTGTTGGTAAAATCAAGAGTGAGCTTGGTTGATTCTCGAGCAGTGCCAGCGATTATCTTTTTCTCAGGCAAAGCGCTCTCTACAGCTGCAGCCACTAATTTTTCGGATTCTAGGTCTGAGAGTAAAACGCTTTCTCCAGTCGAGCCTAGGACAACATACCCTGATAAATCGTAACGATTATATTTTTTGATGTTTTCTCTGAATTTATTGAAGGAAATTTCTTCTCTGACGAAAGGAGTTGTAAGGGCAGCAAAAACTCCTTTGAATTTTCTTGCCATCTGTCTACCTCCCTTTGGTTTAGAAAAATTCGTCCTCGATTTCTTTCAATTCACCTTCACTTAGTCCAAAGTAGTGGCCAATTTCGTGAAAGACAACCTGCCTCACTTTCTTTTTTATTTCTTCTTCTGTCTGACAAATAGCTTCAACAGGCTTTTGGTAGATGACAATTACATCAGGAGGGAAATTGCCGTAAAATGGTCCCCGGTGCTTGAAGGGTACTCCATGGTAGTGGCCTAATAGGGTACTATACGGAGAACTGCCTAATTGTTGTGAAGTTTCTCTGGATGGCTGGTCTTCTACTATGATCGCAAGGTTATCGAGATGTTTTCTGAATTTCTTCGGAATATCTTTTAGTGCTTTTTCTACTAGTTTTTCGAAATCCTTTTTTTTCATAGCACTTTACTGATTGAAGTCTTTTATTTCTCAATTCCTATTCTTGCTTTGACTCCTTTATGGTAGTAATGCTTCTTTTCTTTCATTTCGGTGACTAAATCTGCTCTTTTTAGAAATGAGGCCGGTGCATATCTTCCTGTTAAAACTAATTCTACTTCTTCAGGTTTTTGGTCGAGGAAATTAAGGACTTCGCTTTCAGACAGGAGGTTGAAGTAAACAGTTACATTTATTTCGTCCAAGATGATGATTCTGAATTTATTAGAAAGCATAGCATTGAGACATTTCTTCAAACCTCTTTTGGCTCTTTTTATGTCCTCTTCATCTGGGTCTTTTGTGACATGTATAAAGCCCGTTCTCCCGAACTGCTCGATAGTGATTAAGGGAAAAAGTTTTTTTACTGATTCGAGTTCTCCATACTTTTGTCCCTTGAGAAATTGTCCTATATAGATTTTCTGTCCATGCCCGGCAGCGCGTAGAGCAAGTCCTAAAGCCGCTGTAGTTTTCCCTTTTCCTTTTCCTGTATAAATGTGGATATAACCTTTGAATTTTGACTTTGTATCTTTATTTGATCTCAGTTTTTTGTTCTTCTGGTCCATCTTTAGTTTTCCTGCTTATTTCTAACTATATTTTAATACCCTGAGGGAGTCAACAGAGTTTTTCAGGGAGCAAGGTCTTTCAACTTTCTATGGCAGTAAAGGTAATTTGTGAATGGCTTTACTCCCGTTCAGAATTTTATCGCCATTCTCCATTCCCAAAGACCTTTTATAACGAAAAAAGAAATACTTGCCCAGTTTCTGCTTCGTTTTAAAATTATACTGACATATGCTATAATCGGCGCAATGTTAGACGCAAAATTTGTTCAGGAAAATCCGGATTTTGTTGTCAAGAGTGCGGCTAAGAGGGGTATAGAAATTAGCCTGGAGACATTCCTTAATTTTAATCAGGAAAAGAAAAGGTATTTAAAAAAATTTGAGACACTGCGATTCGAGCAGAATAAAACATCCAGACTCATCGGGCAGATGAAGATAGAGGGAAAAGACACGTCATCAGTCATTTCTGAAATGAAAAAGGTGGCTGAGGAAATAAAACAATTGGAAGAAAAGTTGAAAGGAGTGGAGGAGGAGATCAGAAAAATAATGCTCATCATTCCCAATATTCCTCATGAGTCTGTTCCAGAAGGTTATGGATTAGAAGCTAATGTTGAAATACGTAAATTCGGAGAAAAGCCGCAATTTGGATTTTCTCTTAAGCCCCACTGGGAAATCGGCAAAAATCTTGGAATTTTAGATTTTGAGAAAGCTTCAAAAATTGCTGGCTCCAGGTTTGCCGTCTATTTTGGCGCTGGAGCGCAATTAGAGAGAGCTTTAATCAATTTCATGCTTGATATCCATACCAGGGAAAAGGGGTATAAAGAGGTTATACCTCCTTACATGGCTAACAAAGCCAGCCTGATTGGAACAGGAAATTTGCCTAAGTTTGAGAATGACCTTTTCAAGCTCAGGGGATATTCTTGGTACATGATTCCTACTGCGGAAGTTCCACTTACTAACCTTTACCAGGGAGAGATTCTTGAAGCTGAATCTCTTCCTCAGAAATTTGTGTCTAATACGCCTTGTTTCAGACGAGAAGCTGGTTCCTACGGAAAAGACATCAGAGGCTTAATTCGCCAGCACCAGTTTAATAAAGTGGAATTGATGACATTTGCTCTGCCTGAGAATTCTTACCAAGAGTTGGAAACCATGACCAGAGATGCAGAGGAAGTTTTGAAGAGATTAGGCTTACACTACCGTGTGGTTGTGCTCTGCACGGCTGATCTGGGTTTTTCCGGCGCCAAGACGTACGACTTGGAGCTTTGGATGCCCCACCGGAAACAATACTTGGAAATCTCTTCCTGCACTAACTGTGAAGCTTTTCAGGCCAGAAGGGCAAATATCCGTTTTCGAAGAGAACCTAAATCAAACCTGGAGTACGTTCATACCTTGAATGGTTCTGGAGTTGCCATAGGAAGAACGGTTAGTTCCATCCTGGAAAGCTTTCAACAGGAAGATGGATCTGTTATTATTCCTGAAGCTCTGAGGCCCTATATGGATGGAATGGAAAAAATTGGATAAAATAAATATAAGTTCTCTGGAGGGATGGCCGAGTGGTTTAAGGCGGCGGTCTTGAAAATCGCTTCCCGAGTAATCGGGACGGGGGTTCGAATCCCTCTCCCTCCGCTCTGTTTGTGTATAGCGCCAGGCAATCAGAATCGGGGTTGATCCCGTTTTTATTCGTTTACATGTTCAATTTATCTTCCCCTTATTTACTCTGATACTTGTCATTTTTAGAAAATTAAAGCTGTCCTCGATAGACAGGAGCAAAAGCGGTACCGGATTCTTTTTATTTTGAGGGAAAAGAGATATCTGTAATATAACTTTGACTTTAGACTGAAAAATGCTAAAATAGCATAAGTTTTCGGGTAAGTGGAGAGGTGCTGGAGTGGTTTAACAGGGTCGCCTGCTAAGCGATTGTTCCGGAATAATCCGGAACCGTGGGTTCGAATCCCACCCTCTCCGCCAGTGCCACCAAATCGAACCTTTATACCTTTCATCAAACGGAGCAAGAGATTGAATTTTTGTATACGTAATATAATACGGCTTAAATTCAATCCTCTTGATAATAGGGACTAAATTGAGGCGCTGAGAACTTTACATGTCGATGTAAACTGGTCTATGGTCACTCACATGCTTCTGTCTTTCTGATGCGTTATTATCAGTTCCTGCGTTATACTCTTGATGAGCTATCCCTGAATTCTGAATTCCCGGCGATAAGGCTGGCGAGCACAAAACATGGTCTAAGAGGAGGGGCCGGTTTTGTATATTATCAATGAAATCATTGAAGACTGATGTATACCTGTCTGTATCGGGTACTCTATCGAGAAACGCATGTTTAAACAGGAAGTTCGGATAGTATGTACTGCCAAGAATAATATCTGCAACATTGTGAGTTAAGTAATTTTTTTCAAAAAAATCTACACCCGGGCCATCGTTTAGATCCCCAGTTACTACTATTTTTGTAGGCCGGACTATTGTCCTTAAACTCCTGGGCCTTTCTAATTTTAGTTTGTCTAATTTTGACCATTTTATCTTTGTTTTTTCTTTTTTCTTCTTAGAACTACCTCCTTTTAAGTGTTTAACAAAATACTACCTGCTTGATTTTGAACATGTTCATCTGAATGAATGAGTATCTTTATGTATATATTAGAAAAGATGAATCTAGCTTTATTTTCAATTTGAAATTTACCCTCATGCATATTTTTAGATTAAATAATTTCCCTTATTTTGGAATGATGTGCTAATTACCTAAAAGAAGGTAATATTTTGTTTTTCCCTTTTCTTATACTTCTTTTCTATTTTTAATATAAACAGTTAATATTATATATCAACTTTTTCAATAAAAATGTCGCTTTATGTCCTTTTTTGTCGCATTATATCTATTTATTTATTTGCACTTACTTCTTCGCCAACTCTATTTATACCCAGATATATTTCTATAGACGATTAAAATTAATTGACTAGTAGACTGGGCTTGAATTCCGTAAAAAAAATAGTTGGTTACCGCCGAATATTATTTTGGACTGGAAGCAGATTCGGATAATACGGTTGATTCTATAATTTTAGAAGAGAAAGAGGATAGACTCCCTGGAGTTTATTCTCAGGTTGATCTCTCTCATTCCTGATAAGGGCCTTGTCATAGCCAGTATTAAGGGCTCTACTCCAATGCCCACAGGGAGAAGATGAGGGAGAGCAAGAGCGGTTTAATTATTCAATTGGACTGCATGAAATTACCCTTAATTGGCACTTGAAGCGCTTTGACATATGGGCTAATAAGATAATTGGAGAAAAAAATAACTCTTTTTATACATTTTACGTACCACATTATAATGAGATGTTTTAAATGTAATTTTCTTAGGGGAGTGTTAATGAAAAGAAATTTTCTGATTATGGTTATCATAGTCTCTTCTTTTACCGCAGCTTTTTCTGCAAACTCAGAGACAATTGCACTTGTTGGAGGTACTGTTATCGATGTCTCAAATTTCGGGAATTCACACGCTGATATTAAAGATGCAGTTGTTCTTGTCAGGCGAGAAAAGATATTCGCGGTGGGAAGCAGAGATGCTGTAAGTATTCCAGATTGTGCACGGATTATTGACGCAAAGGGTAAATATATTCTTCCTGGACTGATTGATGGATTTGCTGCTCTTGATAATCAGGCATATGCCAATACTTATCTTTATATGGGAGTGACTTCTATCGTGGGTGCATCTGGTTTCAGACGGTCTGCATTATTTAAAAATGCAGATCCCGGACCAAACATCTTTCTCCTTGGTTTTGTTGGTAAGTGGAAAGTAACTACAGAAGAGATGTTGAATCAGATTGAAGTGTGGGCGAAAAAAGGCGTTAAATTTCTTATTTTAATGTATGAATTAAGACCAGAACAATTGAAGCTGGCTCTAAAAAAAGCTCATGGATTAGGAATGGCAGCCATAGGAGAGCTTGGATATACTTCATACAGAGAAGCTATTAAATACGGAATTGATGCTTTTATCCATTCCGGACGGTATTCACTAGACATCGCTCCACCAGAGATTAGGGCGAAAGTGGCAGCACAGCCATTTGGACCTCCTGCAAGAGAGTACGCCAGATGGCTGGCAGGAATAAATCCCGAAAAAAATTTTGTACAGGAATATGCAAATATTTTAGGCTCGAGTCCAGCAGCCCTTATGCCAACATTAAGTTTATATTGTTTAGATCTTCCTATTCTCGACAATCCCTGGGAAGAGCCAGTAGCACAAATTTTAAATCCTAGAGACATCCATTTTCCCTTAGATAAGCTGACCGGAAAACATAACTTTGAGCCAGAAACTCTTAGTGGAGTCATTAAGCGTGCGGAGAATACATTAAAGATTGAGAAAAAATACAACCAGGCAGGAGCCAGGTATCTTGCAGGGAGCGGGACTGATGTTAACGGTACAATGCCTGGTATTTCACTCCACCAGGAACTTGAGTTGCTTACAAAAATCGGATTGACAGAGAGGCAGGCACTGGCTGCAGCAACGAGTAATTTTGCTGAGATTTTCAAATGGAACGAAGTTGGGCAAATAAAATCCGGATGCAGGGCAGATATTATCATCGTTGAGAAAAATCCTTTGGAAAATATCAAGAACCTTAAAAAAATTCATACAGTAATATTGAACGGAATGATAATTAGCAGGAAAAAGCTGCTAAAGATTAAATAATGGGGGGAATCATGAGACATATATTTTATTTAATCACCATCTTAAGCTTAATGTTGTTTCTGAACATTTGTAGTGATACAAGAGGACTAGGCGCTGCATTTCCTTATGGAAATTTTCCTGAAAGCTGTGGATTAAGAATTTCTAAGTTCAATACGGATGCGGTTGTGGAAAAACCAGGGCTTGGAAATCCGGAGGTTCATGAGATAAGTAAAGATGTCATCGCAGTCACAGGATTGTATCATAGCGCAGAAGGAGGATTCAGTACGAATGCAGGAATTATCTTCACCGAACACAGCGTGATCTTTATCGATGCAGGTATGTCCATTGATTCAGGAGATTTTCTCTGGAAGACCGCACAAAAAAGGATTAATGAAGAAAAGAAGGTGTATTTGATTCTCACCCACAACCACTCAGACCATGTTTTCGGGATGCGCGTAATGAAGGAGAATGGCGCTCATGTGATTGCACATAAGTTTGTAGAGAGGTGGTTCAAGTTATACGATGGTAAGCGATATAAGCGTTTTCTCGTAAAAAGGTCTGGGTGGAGTACTGAGAAGGGAGATTTAATATTTGGAGATGTTCATCTAACCCAGCCAGATCAGGTTGTTGAGCAAGACACGGTTTTGAATATTGACGGAGAAGAAATTCACATTATATTTACTCCGGGTCATGTCCCGAGTGAGCTTTCAATTTACCACCCGAAATCTCGGACTCTCTTTGCTGGAGATACTATTTATGAAGGGAGCAGTCTGACTACACGGTTCGGAGGGCCTGATGAATGGAATATTTGGATATCCCATCTCAAGCGCTTGAGAGAGCTACCTATTAAGACGATTGTTCCAGGTCACGGCAAAATTTGTACTAAGAAAGAAATCGATAGAAACATAGCCTATTTAGAAGAGACAGTCAGGAAGCGACTTGATCAGATCGAGTAGTGAAGAGAACTATATTGATTTTATGGTAATAAACGAATGAGAATAGAAAAAATTCTAGTGGAAAGAAAAAAATTTTATTTAAAATCTCTGTTTGCTCAATGCATAGGGAGTCTCATTTTTTTTAGAAAAGGGGCGTAGCCGGAAGCTGTAAGTGTATTCTTGCGCAGGCAAAGTGTATTCTTTATGTGGTCGTGCACCCCAGCTGTTGTCGCCACCCACTCCCATCTGTTTATAGTCCAGGTTTAAAGTAACCAAATCACGTTTTTTTAGGTGGTAAGTATGTCTCTGGCGTTTTTCCAGTCCAGGATCAAAATCTTCGATTATAAAATGGTGAGCGCTGATGCTTAGCAGGGGCATGCCAACAGCAAGGAGTCCCATGCCTTTATCGTTGGTTAATGCTACCCAGCGGACATCTGTTTTATTACCGTTTTCTTGAGGGCGTATGTAGGGATGGTATTGCTCCATCACTGTTTGGCGGTATATTCCTATCGCTGCGCCTGTTTTTCTATCCCAGTAATTTTCATGTGGTCCGCGTCCATACCAGGAGATAGTATCAAATTCATCAGGAAGAATCATTTTCATACCAAATCGGGGTATTTCAGGCAAAGAGCGGCTTCCCGGCACAAATTTGTTTTTAATTATTATATCCCCGCTGCCAAAGATTGTGTATGTTGTATAATATTTTGAATTTCCTGCAGGAAGTGTGGAAATTACATCGATTTGAATTTTACGAGTATTTATCTGCTTTATTGTGACTTTTTCAACTGTCCTTTTAATACCTGCCTCGCGCCAGCCGCGGCATCTTTTGGGCATGCTATTTCCAAAGTCGTTATCAGTTGGCGCACGCCAGAAATTTGGCTCTGGGCCTGATTTAATGAATTCTGTACCTTTGAATATTAAAGATTTTATTTGTCCCGTTTTTTTATCAATTGTAACGGTGAAATCCCGTCCTTTGACCTGTGCAGTTTTATCTAGTTCGATGAGTGTCAGCTCTGCTAGTGTGGATAGATCCAGTTTTGTCACGGATTTGTAATCAGGTAGCTTAAATTGCTCCCACGAAACTTCATGACCTTGGGGAACAATCGGTGTTCCATACTTTAGTGTAAAACTCAAGTTGAGAAAGTACTCTATACCAGGTTCAGGTTGAATGTCAGGGTAAGGTATGTTTATGATTTTAGAGTTGTGCGGTGCGATATCCAGATGCGATAATTTCCCTCCGGCAATTTTTTCCCCATCACCCATGATATTCCACTTCATTTCGAATGACTTTAGATTTGTGAAATCATATTTGTTGCTGACTTCAACCTTGCCCTTTTTTAAATCTACAGGTTTCACTGTTATATATTGATAAACCTTTTTTACTTCCCATATGTGTGGATGAACTTTTCTATCTGGAAAGACAAGTCCGTTAATGCAGAAATTTCTATCGCTTGGAGTGCCTGGAGGTCCAAAATCACCTCCATAAGCCCAGAATTCTTGGCCTTCCTCATTTTTTTTAAGCAATCCCTGGTCAACCCAGTCCCAGATAAATCCTCCCTGAAGCTGTTTATATTCGTAGATTACATCCCAGTAATCCTGTAGATTTCCTACGCTATTTCCCATTGCATGAGCATACTCACACATGATTAAAGGGCGCTTTTGCTCTCTCTTTGCATATTCCTTTAACTGTTCAATTCGAGCGTACATGGGACAGAAGATGTCGGTATGAGGTTTTTGTTTAGCTCGTTCATATTGGACTGGCCTGCTTGAGTCACGGGCTTTGATCCATTTATACGTGGCTTGAAAATTTATGCCATCGCCAGCCTCATTCCCGAGAGACCAGATAATGATTGATGGATGGTTTTTGTCTCTTTCAACCATTCTTATTGTACGATCTAGATGTGCCTTCTTCCATACTGGATTATTACCCAGTGTTATAGCTGGATCGTATCCGATCCCGTGAGACTCGATATTTGCCTCATCAATAACATAGAGACCATACTTATCGCATAACTCGTACCATCTTGGAACATTTGGGTAGTGACTAGTTCGGACAGCATTGATATTAAACTTTTTCATCAGCTCAATGTCTTTAAGCATATACTTTTCTGAGACTACCCGTGCGGTTAAAGGCTCGTGTTCATGACGATTTACACCTTTTATTAAGATAGGAACTCCGTTAATCTGTAACTGTCCTTCTTTTATCTCTATTTTCCTGAACCCGACTTTGCAGGTGACAACTTCGATGATTTTATCTGTATTATCCGAAAGAGAAAGAATCAATGAATACAGGCGGGGTGTTTCAGCGGTCCATTTATCCGGTGTTTTTACAGATTCTTCAAAATTGACAGTTATTTCTTCTTGCTTATCGAGTTTTACATCTTTAACAATTGGCTCCTCAAATACTGAGTCTCCATCAGCGTTTATGAGATCCAGGTGGACATGATAGTCATCTCTTGCTCTGGACAGATAATTTTTAACCTCTACTGTAACTTTAAGCATTCCATCTATGTATCTATCGTCCAGATCTCCGAGTACAAAAAAATCACGAATGGCGACATTTGGAGTAGAAAAGAGAAATACATCGCGTTCGATCCCGCTTATTTTCCAGAAATCCTGATCCTCGAGATAACTTCCATCACTCCAGCGATAAACTTCTACTGCCAGGGTGTTTTTTCCTTTTCGGACATATTGAGTGACATTGAATTCCGCGGGTGTTTTACTGCCCTGGCTGTAGCCTATTTTTCTTCCATTTACCCATACAGACATGGCTGAGTTCACTCCTCCAAAGTGTAAGAATATCTGGCGATTGTTCCAACTTTCTGGAATGGAGAAATTTCTTCTGTAGGATCCGACTGGATTGTAGTCATGAGGAATTTTGGGTGGATTAACCTCAAAGGGGTAGTCGGTATTTGTATAAACAGGTATTCCATAACCCTGTAGTTCCCAATTACCCGGTACGGTTATATCGTTCCAATTGCTTGTATCGTATTCATCTTTATAAAAGTCAACAGGTCGATCAGCAGGTTTTCTAACCCAGTTGAACTTCCAGATTCCGTTTAATGATTTATAAAAAGGAGATTGAGAAGGATTATTCTTCATGGCAGTAATTGTATCTTTGTATGGAATGTATGTGCAGTGTGCGGGTTCCTTGTTTATTCCAATCACTAATGGATTTTCCCAGTCGTTAACCTTATTTAACCCTGATATTGATTCAGGGAGAGAACCAGTGAAAATTTTTACCTCTCCGATATGTACATTTCTGCGTACAACTCCTTTAGGCCACGGCCGAGGCGGCATCGGTCTCTCGATTACTTCTTTTCCTAAATCAAACGTAACCTCGTCTCCTTGACAGTTCATTTGACACAGAAGCCACAGCGATGCTTTGCCTGTCCACTGTTCAGTTTCCTCGCCTGGTGTGATTTGAATTCTGGAAAAATGATTACCAGAGAGCACACTGATTCGATACCATCCCCAGAGACCTTTCTGCTTCTCGAGCTTCGCTTCTGCTTTTTTGCCGTCTAGAAAGAAGACAACTTCCGGGTCATCTTTGCCTACAGAATTTCCGATTGGTTGAAGAAGGAGAGCAAATGAGGCCTTTGGTGAAGATTCTGCGATAGTGAATTTTACCTCTATTTGAGATGATTTGTTTTTCTTAACAGTGTTGATATTGTAATCTGATACCGGCTCATACTGGCTTTTAGCTGTAATCACAAGGTCATGAGGGCTTACAGTTTTTCCGTCATAGGTTATAGCTTTGACTTTTTCTGGATTAAGCAGCCTGATATTTTCTCTTCCATCATAAAATTTTATAGAGTATCTACTCTCGTTTAGTTTAACTGCATCAAAAATAACTCCTGCTAATAATGGGCGTTCAGCATCAGAGAGGGAGTAGATTTCATAAATTGCTGTCTCGTATCCATCAAGAAGAAGTTCGAGATCTGCACCTGCAGCATACAATTTTGGAGATATCCAACGAGTTGGATATACACGTTCCAAAACTAATGAGGCTGCTGCAGGATCGAGGCCCTGGGAAGGAGATAACTTGACTTCTAACGTGCACGGTTCTATGTGCGGATTTCGAGCAGCAATGATACCTTGGCCTCCTTTAAAGTGTGTGTATCCATACGCTTGCCTTCTCTTGGGGTCTCCGCCTATCATATCTGTAGAGCAGAGAATAGAGAATCGGTCTTTTGCCCAACGGATTGAATCCCCTATTGCCTTCCATTCGCCTTCCGTGAGAATATCAGGCGAAATGTAGAGTTCCCACATAGAGACACCGCGGGCGAGGTAGAGTAGTGCATTATCCGTGAACTTATCAAGAGGCTCCTGTTCTCCTCCCAGTTTTTGCAAGTGCCCCTTGATTATTCCATGAGTCATCAGGTTTGAAATCGGGAACCAGAAATCTTTATCCCGGAAATCGTCGTAGAGAACTGTGTCTCTATATGTAATAGCTCTGTCGCGGCGGCTTATTGAGGGCACTTCTGTATAACCATAGTCGCTTCCCTGCATCCAGATCTGGTTTGCATATTTTACCCACCACGGACTTAGCCAGGTGCCGGAGGTAATGTTTAAAAAGATATTGGGATTAAACTCACGAACAGATCGGCAGATATCAATCAGAGATTCCAAAACTGCCCGGCGTGAATATATCCCTACTGGATGTCCGTGATCTGGTTCACTGCACGAGTACTGAACTCCATCCCACTTGTAGTAACCGATCCCATCCTTTTTGACAAAATCAACAACTCTCTTTTTAAACAATTTACAGTAATTTTTTCCAGCAAGACAGAGCTGGTTTCCTACTACTTCGTATCCCTTGGACTTCATCCATTCTACTCGCCAGCTTCGGTTTGAGTAGCCACCTATTGGTCCAAACCAGATTCCAAGATTGGTATTTGTTTTTCTCAACTCGTCTGTGATGGGCTTTAGCCCCCGCGGGAATTGTCTCTCACTCAATACCCAATCGCTCCTGTATACATCCCAGCCGTCATCCAGAACAAAAGCGTCAAGGTCTATTCCATGTTTTCGTATCATATTTGTCTGGAATAATCTGATGATACGTTGCACATTTTCCTCGTTCATGATGTTCATCTCATTTTTTATCATCTCAGGAGCACGCAAGTCATACCAGCTGTTATAGAGCGTATACGGCTTTAGAGGTGCTGCACGGATCCTATCCAAGTACTTGAAGAACCAGAGTTTAACGTGATTGTTTGGAGTGAGCGCTTCAATAATCCAATCACTTTCTATCCAGGCATTCCCGATTATCCTGCCGATTTCTTGGCCGCAACGGATTTCTATTTTATCTTTCTTAGGGGAAAGCAGTTTATTATCTGAGGCAGGGTACTCAAGTCCGAAAAACATACCACCTTGTTTATGCTGGAAAGCTATAGGTTGGCCGAAGCCTCCTGGCTTTATAACTCGGACATTGGCAAGGATACAGCCGTGGATAGGCCAGATTTTTTGGAGAAAATGATGTCTGGATGAAGGATCGCTGACAGCTATTTTTTTCCTGATGTAAAATGCATTGGGTTCAAGTCGATATGTTATTCTCAGCAAGAAAGGAATATCATAACCTTTAAAGACTAATTCGAGTTCTTTTAATCCTCCGTTTAGTTCTCTGAATTCATGGCGTTCAATATTGAAATCTTTTCTTGAAAAGTGTACTGGATTTTCTGCGTTATTCACTTTTCCCGGGGCGCGCCACCCAGTCCACATCACATCCAAGCCAAAATCTGCATCGTTTTCAACAGCAAGGGATGGATTTTTGAATTTTTTGAGCCACTCTGTCTGTGCAATGAGTTTTTCAGATTTCAGTTTTTCTTCGTAAATATACAAGCAGCACTTAATCTGGTTGTTGCTCAGCCAGAACATCTGGATTTTATTTTCTTCATGCTTTCCTGTCCTGACTTCTTCAGCAAAATTTATGGGAGCAACCAGTAAGGACAGTGTGATCCATAATAATACCTGTGGTTTTAAAAATTTCATGTCAGGATCCTTTCATGACGTATATGTTTTTTAGTTTATAGTCCCTGTTTATTATTAGTGTATTTTGTGATGAGCAGTTCTCTTAATTTAGAATACATCTCTACAATTTTTTCCATTCTCTTTATAGTTATCTCAGTCAGGAATTTCCTGGTAAGTCTTGGGTCCTTTCTGTGCAGCTCGAGGGCTTTACGATCGATTGACGGTTGCTCTTTAAAGAAGTTATCTTCTAAGGGATCTCGAACTGCACGCAAATCCTTGATTGCTTCTTGCCATTTGAGATAAAGTAAATTATCAACAAAGTCAATCACCCACCGGGCTGACTTTTCGCTGAATTTGTCTGGATCGTATGTTTTGTAAAAAGGAGATATCTCTTGGACTCCAGCGTAAATAGGCACGTAGGTGCTAACATGCTGGTTATCGAGGTAAAACCAGTAAATTCCCCCAATAGGTGCAGGAAGCCAGCTCCTTAACTGGGCGACCATGCCGTAGCCTCCTCTTGAAACATTGCGGCGCCAGGTTATATCGAGTAATTCTCTCATGTCTTTAGTGGGGAATGGAGTAGTAAGCGGGCTTTTTTTCAGGCCGCCTTTGCTGTCGGGGATCAGCCAATCGGTATCTGCTGTCATGTCGTATATTGTGCCTTCAAAGACAGACCGTTGAAAGGCAATAACGTCCTGGACTGAAAGTTTCTTTTCAGGCTTTACAGAAAAGGGATACATCGATAGAGGCTCAAGATACTGGTGATAGGCATTGTATCCACTGTAAGGTGTCGTAAGTTTTTTATTCGGCCATTCTTTGTATTTTGGAGCGACAGTGCTGTAAAACAGCCAAAACCGGTTGAGTGCCCATTCTCTTGGAATTGGCGAGTAAACTTCCTGCCAGATAAAGGGCTTATTGCTTTGAGGGTCATACCAGCCATAATCGATGGCCACTTGCATGTAGTTTTTTGAGGCCATGAAGTAATCAGGATTACTAAGGTCGATTTCTTTAATTATGCTCCAGTTAGGAACAACGGCTACGTGGTCATCAGGCACTCTTTGGGCAGCCCATATGGCGCCAGGTTCTCCACTCTCAGGGGTCCAGTCCAGGCCAACACTAAAAACCTCTAATACCCACGCTTCATTTGGATCAGCAATACACAGAGCCTCTGATTCGGGTCCGCAGGAAGGGAGGAAACCGTATTTCTCTACCAGAGATGTTATTAATTTTATAGCCTCTCTCGCTGTTTTACACCTTTGCAGCGCGAATAATTGAGCCTGTTCAATCGTCATTATCTGCTTACAGCCCATGTTGTAGTCTACTTTTAATTCATCTCTCTGGCTGAGGGTACTCTCTCCGATGGCCAGTTGATGCTCATTCATCTGGGGATAGCCCGTATGAAAGTATGCATACGTTGTTTCTACCTGCGGGATGTTACTGATTATTTTGCCGTATTCGTGTAAAGGTTTCCTTACATCCTGAAGGCCATAGTGGACAGGTGCCGTTGCTCCCTTTTTAAAAGTCTTAGAAGGAACCACATGGACTCTGCATTCCTCGCATGCGCCTGTATGGGAAGTTATCACCGACCCATCTACTGAGGCATTTTTCCCGATGATTATATCCGTACAGTGGTTTGGAGTTTTTGTGTCTTCATTAAATCCAAAAATGGCTAGAACTGTGAAAACGATAAAAAAAAGCCCTGTGATTAAATTTGATTCTTTGCATTTCATTTCTATTCTCCCTCCTTTTTTTGGTAAAGAATAATCCTGAAATTAGCCTTCATTCGAAATCTTTAAAATATCGAAAACTGCCTTCATCTTAAACCGAGTGAGAAAAGAATGGAAGGGAAGTTTTGAAGCCCGTGTTGATTTAAATTGATAGGTGCTTGTTCTCATTATTCGACTACCGAAAGATAAATCCATTTCGCAACGGATCAGATGGGTCAAAGTAAAACTGGTTTTGACCGATGATGTAGGCACTTCCCGTCACTTCAGGAATTACAGCTGGGAAGGTGCCAAATTTTGTTTCTTCAACAACTCGTACTTTAAAGCATGTCCCGAGGATGCTTTCAATAACAATCGATTGTCCAGGATTCAGTTCATTCAATGAATGAAGGATTGCTGCTCGGGCACTGACTCCAGTTCCTGTTGGTGAGCGGTCGACTTCTCCTTCAGCAAAAATACACACGTTGCGGCTGTGATGAGAAGGATTCTTTGGTGGTCCGACAAAGATAGTGCCGTATAAAAAGCTTAAGTCTTCTTCAAAGGGATGCCTAATTTCTAAATTTTCCATTATAGTGCGTTTTATACGCTTTCCCCAATCGATCAACCGATAGAAGTCTTTAGCCTCCAGTCCAACTCTAAAATATTCTGCATCGACGAAGGCGTAGAAAGCTCCTCCGAAGGCAATATCATATCTGATTTCTCCTATCCCAGGTATATTTACCAGTTGATTGCGCTTATAGACAAAGGAGGGTACATTTAAAAAAGAAACCTCTGCTATCTGCCCGTTTTTTCGGCGGGCTGCAGCTGTGACTCTTCCAGCTGGAGTATCTAGTTTCAAAACAGGATGGGCTCCTTCCTTAGCGAGCAGGCCTGTATCCAGGACTACTTTAGTGATTGCGATAATCCCATGTCCGCACATCGTACTGAATCCTTCATTGTGAAGGAACAAGACGCCCAAATCACCATCAGAGGTTGTGGGTTTAGTTAGGATTGCCCCATACATATCTGCATGGCCTCGAGGTTCCCATAATAATCCTGTGCGAATCCAATCCAGATTTTGCTGAGCATATCGTCTTTTTTCAAGGATTGTTTTTCCAGGAATTTCTTTCAGTCCACCGGTAATGATTCTTAAAGGTTCGCCTGCAGTATGGGCGTCGATTGTTGTAATCACTTTACAATTTTTTGGAGGTCTCCAGGGTTTTAACATTTTTTTCCTCCTCAAGTAGAAAGGGAATTGCCTTTTGCTAGACTGAAAAGGTTATCTCTATAAAGATAAAAAAGACTTGACCTATCAACGGGAATGATTGTTATTCGGTCAGAGATTTTTCTATGATAAATTTTTAATTCACTGATTTTTTGCTAACTGTATATCTACCCAGATAGAGTATTTTGTAACGCCAGGGCTTACTCTCGGTACTCTCTTGCTGTATGAACTTCCTTTTGACCAAGACCCACCTGACCTGCGGGGATCTTGAGGCCCTCCTCCTGTGTCAGAAAGCCTTTTCATTCTTGCTGTCTTCATAGCTTCTGTCATACCGCCCCATTCAAAACAAATTTTTATGGTCTTCCCTGGCTCTGCTCCTACTCCAGGTGCTTGTTCTGTTGCTCTATTTAGAGGAACTGCAAATTCATAAATATGCATGTTTTCACTCTTCATCGACCTGAATACAGCTGGCTTTAATCGAGCGCTGTCGGATACTTCAGTGGAAGATTTGCTTTTTTTGTTAATGACTTTTATATTGTGGAGGAAATAGTAGGGATTTGCTCGAACGTTATTCTTTTCCTCTTCGGAAAGTGATCCTTTTTCTTGTTCCAGGATAGAAATGAACTCTTCTGCTGGGACCTGCTGTTTAATGAATTTTATTCCGTAAATTTTGTTCTTCTTTCCTTCAAGATTGAACCAGAGGGTCATGCCTGTAGCTTTAATCGTACTCAGATATTTGGGGTCTTTAAAAACAAAAAGGATGAAGAGGTTTTCTGAATCATTCTTAAGACCATAATCAACGCTGACATTTTTCTCAGAATTCAAAGCACTGTATTCCCAATCATCTGAGGAGCCATCGATATTTATGGGAATATTAGTCCAGCTGCTGGTGATTAATTTCTTTTTTGAAAAACCTGCAAAAGAGAGTGTTAATATCAGAATAAATAATAAAAGTACCTTCGCAAATAATGGCCTTTTCATTTCAGCCTCCTCATATTTGCTATGTTATTATACCAAACTAGTATATTTCCTACCAATACACTTTTTTACTGATCCTTATTTATCGGCTTTAAATGTTGACTTTGTCCCAAAGTGACGGGATTAAAAGAAATGTTCGAAAAAGGCAGTTCCATTGTCATTGCGAGCGATCAAAGAGAGCGTGGCAATCTCATTGAAAACAAATAGATTAATGCCCTTCCTTAAGAGAT
>JBGVTE010000108.1:0-46490 GCA_041862375.1 Candidatus Aminicenantaceae bacterium | reverse complement strand
AATATCGGGAACAAATCATCACTACCCTTTGCGATCTCATTTCAATTCCTACTGAAAATCCGCCAGGTCAATCATATAAAGAGTGCGTGGATTATCTTTCTTCTAAATTGAAAGAATTAAAGATAGAACATGAGGTTATTAGTGTCTCTCGAAGTACTCATCCCCGCTTTTCAATTGTCGGTGCTCAAGGAAGAGGTGAAGCTATGCTTCATTTTCACGGCCACTACGATGTAGTACCTGCAGGTTCTCCTGAGCAGTTTAAGCCTCTGGTCCAGGAGGATTTTCTCTATGGGCGAGGAAGTTCAGACATGAAAAGCGGTCTCGTTGTTATTCTTTTTATGCTTCGTGCCATTAAAGAATTAGACCTGGAGATAAAAGGCAGGATAACTTTTTCTTTGGTGCCCGATGAAGAGACAGGAGGTCGCTTAGGAACACACTACCTCTTTGATTCTGGATTTCTCCCTCAAGATGCTCTGGGAATGTTGATGCCGGAGCCAACCAGTGGCGTAATCTGGAACGCCAACAAGGGTGCACTTACCTACAAAATTACAGTCAAGGGAAAATCAGCCCATGTTGGACTTGAACACCAGGGCAATAATGCCTTTGAGCGTATGGTAGAAGTTGCACATTCATTTTTAAAATTGAAGAAAGATATTCAAAAGAGAAGGACATCTTTGGTTGTTAATCCCCCAGGGGCAGATCGATCAGTGATGCTTATCGGTGGAGAATCAAGCAGTGGTTTTAATTTTAATGTTGTTCCTGATAGATCTTTTTTTACTATAGACAGAAGATTAAATCCCGAAGAAAAGCTTGTTACTGCCAAGCGGGAGATTATTCAGGTTATAAATAAGCATAAGAAGAAAGGAGTAAAACTTGAGGTTGAAGTTTTGCAAGAGGGCGAATCTTCCCGAGTTCACTCAGAAACCCATCTTGGTTCAATCTTGAGCCAGTCTGTTAAGGAAGTAACAGGAACAGCGCCTTCATTTGAGCTCTGTCCTGGGCTGTGTGAGATTCGCTTTTTTAACAATAATCAAATTCCTGCCTTTGCCTATGGCCCGGGTATCCTTGAAGTTTCCCATGGTCCTGATGAATATGTTAAAATCAGCGATGTTCTGAATTGCACGTTAATTTATACTTTAACTGCACTTCGTATTTTAAGTAATCGCAGGTGAGTGAAAGGGGGAAAAACAGATTGATGCTATCCAGAAGAATATCAGAGAGAAAATAGGAAATTGGAACAGTCTATTATACCTTTTGAAAGGTAAATAATATTACGCTTAAAATGGAGCAAAAAGAAGGGAGGAAAATATTAAATGAATAACAAACAACAAACAAAACATGAAAGAAATTTTCAAGGATTCTCAAGAAGAGATTTTGTCAAGCTTTTCCTTGCAGGCACTGCTTTTTCAATCTCATCTCTCAGTGAGTTAAATGCTGAAATATATCAAAGCATAACTTCGTTAAATCAGAAATACATAAAAGATGAATCACCAGATGGAGTTTACTGGGATGCTTTGAGCAAGCATTTTCTTTTCAAAGACGGCCTCATAATGATGAACAACGGAACAGTTGGTCCGATGCCTAAGCCTGTTTTTAACACCCTGATTAAATATTTCAGGCTCCAGGTTACAAATCCTTTCGATGTCTATAATTTTATCCCCAGAAAAAAGGAGGAGGTGCGGGCAAAGCTTGCCAGCTTTATAAATGCTTCTCCTGATGAAGTTGTAATGACGAGAAACACAACCGAAGGAATTAATTTTGTAGCCAATGGATTGGATTTAAAAAAAGGAGATGAAGTCCTGCTGTCCACTATGGAACACCCTGGAGGAACTCATCCATGGAGACTTAAGGAAAAAAGATTTGGAATAAAGATTAAATATGTTCCTCTTGGACTTCCTCCCAAAAGTATTGATGAGATTGTGGAAGGATTCAAGAAAGCTATTACTCCTAAAACCAGGGTCATCAGTATCAGTCATACAGTGTTTATTTCAGGACTAATATCTCCTCTTAAAGAATTGAGCAAAATGGCTCATGAAAAGGGAGTTCTGGTACTTGCTGATAGCGCCCATGGAATAGGAATGCTGAATCTCGACATGAAAGAATTAGGCATTGATTTCTTTGCTTCTAGCCCTTACAAGTGGTTGGGAGCGCCAACAGGAATTGGCCTGCTGTATGTCCGAAAAGAAACCCAGGATAAGCTCTGGCCCACGATTGCCTCTTCAGGCTGGGATACATACAATAATTCCAGAAAATATGAAACTTTGGGTCAAAGAGCAGACGCTATCTGTATTGCGCTGGGTGAGGCTCTTGATTTTCAGAATACAATCGGCAAAGAGAGAATAGAGAGACGAATAAAAGCTCTTGCAGGTTATTTGAAAAGAGAATTGAGAAAAATTCCAGGTATTAAAATCCATACGTCTCAGGATCCATATTTAAGTGGCGGATTGACCGCTTTCTCAGTAGAGGGAGTTGAGCCAGAGAAAGTAGTTAATTACATAAGAGAAAAATATAATATTGTCATAAGAACCATCGGAAATAAGAAAGAGGGAACCTATGGAGTGAGAGTTTCAACGCATATCTATGTTTCTTTTAAGCACATTGATATGCTTCTTGAAGGGCTTAAGCATCTCGTTCACCATAAAGCCTAGAAAACGGCGGCAGAAATGCCTGATTTTTGAATTGTTGTTTTTATCTGGTCTAATTCCTTTTTACGCGCAGGTTTAAGGCCTTTTGCTGGATAACCTCTGTCTATGGTGTAGATTTGAACCGATAGGGGATTGATACGTTTTATTCTTTTTACCCAGCTAGTTATGTTATCTGAATTGAAGTTTCCTGATTTTCCAGAGGAAATAAGGGTTTGGATTGTAACATCAGATAATTTTTTCAGACCAGCAGTGATATCTTCGAGTTTTATTCCGGAGCAGGGTTGGTTATATTTTTTAAAGGTCTTCTCTTCTCCACAATCTAGTTTCATAATCTTTACATCAAGTTTTTCGAGGGCATTTTTTATGGTATTGTCGTAAATTAGGACAGAGTTAGAAAGCACGGCAGTCTTTGCTTCAGGTGCCAGTTGATTGCGCACAGTGATAACTTCTTCTACAATGAGTCCAAAATCGGGATGGAGTGTCGGTTCCCCATTCCCTGAAAAAGTGATATAAGCCGGGGGGAATGACATTGCAAGCAGCTCATCTTTTAAAGCTTGTCTGGTTGCTTTGACTGAGGGTAATTCTGGAAATCTTTGTATCTTAGAACAATGGAATTTTGTCCAGCCATACTGACAGTATACACAATTAAACGGGCATACTTTTCTGTTTCCGGGTAAGATGTTAATTCCTAAGGATCTGCCCAGCCTTCTGGAGTTAACCGGACCATAAATAATTCCTTTTTGAAGCTCTAAGAGCACTGAGCCGCCTCTCAGAACATACTGTGCAAGGCTCTGCCAAGTCGAGTTATTCCTTCCCTAATTTCTTCCTCGTTCAACTTGGCAATAGAAATCCGAAAATAGTGGGAAGGCAACTTTTTCGGAAAATAATAACTTCCCGGAGATACTATGACACCAAAGTGAGACATAGTCTTGTGAAGTTGTTCTTCATTCAATTTTTCTGGTATTGTGATCCAGATTGTGTACCCTCCTGAGGGATGAGTCCAATTGACTGTATCAGGAAAGCACTCTTCCATCGTCTTCAATGCCATTTGCATGCGCTTTCTGAATATTTTGTGAAGCCGCTTCAACTGAAGCTCGTAATACCCATTTTTCAGAAATTCGTAAAGAACAACCTGAACCAAATTTCCACTGCTAAGGTCTGAAAACCTCTTTATCGAGGTTAATCTATCCACACATTCTTTGTCTGCTGTTACCCAGCCGATTCTTAATCCGGGGAAGAGAGCTTTGGAAAACGTCCCCAAGTAGATGACGATATTCTTTTCATCGATGGATTTAATGGGCAGAGGGACTTTCCCAAAGTATTTCATATCTTCTTCAAAACCATCTTCTACGATAGGTACCTTATGAGGCAAACATATACTGAGCAGTCTTTCACGATGTTGATGACTTGTTGTAATACCTGTAGGATTCTGGAAATTTGGAATTGTATACACAAAACTTACTTCCTCTTTTTCTAGGATCATATCTAAGCAGTCGAGGTCCATCCCGTCTTCTCTCATCGGGATCCCGAGGATTTTTACACCGTTGAATTGTAATATGGGAATAATATTTGCATAAGTTGGAGTTTCGACAATTACTTTTTTACCAGTCTCTGTGAGAAGTCGTATGATTAAATCTAAAGCCTGTTGGGCTCCATTCGTTATGAGAATTTCCTCTTCTGAGACAGAAATCCCATGAAGCCCCAAGTGGCGGGCAATGTAGCGGCGCAGTGGTTTATACCCTTTATATGTTCCGTATTGCAGAGATTTAGAACCATGGCTAAGCAGCACATGGTTAACGCACCTTCTAAATATGTCCATAGGGTAGAGGCGAGGATCAAGATCAAGTTGAGATATGTTTATCGCTTTTTCATCGAATTTTCCGTGAAGTGGATTTTCCGGTGAGTAACTTAAGAATCTATCATACAATTTTCTTGCAGGCTTTGTTGACGAATTATCCCAGGAGATAATACTTTTTCTCTCTGGATTATATTCCACTTCCTTTAGCCGCTTTTGAGCTCTGTTGTAGGAACCGGGACGACTTAGAAGGTATCCAAGGGCTTGGAGTTCTTCGTAGGCGCGGTTTACTGTAGAGCGGTTAACTCCTAATTTTTTAGCCAAACTTCTCGTGGAAGGAAGAGGTTGATTTTCCCCTATCGCTTCCTGATCTATGAGGATTTTAATCTCATCAATAATCTGTCTGTATAAAGGCTTTGAGCTGGATTTGTTGACTTTTAATAGCATTGAAAACTCCTAAATGTTTGCTTCCTTTAAAATATAAAATTAAAATTGGTATTCGTCAACAGCCAATTTTATAAATTATTAAACCATCCAATTAATTGATGAAAAATTTTTTATTAGATATGTCATGAAATAAGCTACTTTTAAAGATAGGGAATGAGGGAGGGATTGGGCAGGTTACAGAAAGAAAGGATATCTTGTAGTTAGTAAATTAGAGTCTTTTTGTTTTATGAGCCACAATTGCTTGTGCATCCTGATTATTAATCTTACAGTGTTTATAGATGTGTGAAAGAGCAAAAGAGTTTCAAATATTTTTCAGAGCAAGATGTGCAAGTAAGAAAAGAATATGTTAAATATTTAGAGTGCATAAAGAAAAAAGGATTCAATGAAGTTTTACACTGTCGGTCATTCCACAAGAACTGTTGAGCACTTTTTATCACTCCTTAAATCTTACAGGATAGAAGTGCTCGTGGATGTAAGGGCATTTCCTGTGTCAAGAAGAAATCCTCAATTCATTCAAGGAAACCTTCAGTCCTGTTTATCGCAGAGCAATATTGAATATCTCTGGCTGGGCAGAGAGCTTGGGGGGTATCGGAGGGAATCAGATGGGCTGGGAGAGAAATCCCCGAACAAAGGATGGGAGACAAGAGGATTTCGCATCTATGCAGACTATATGTTATCTAAGGCGTTCAGGAGTGCTGTAAAAAACCTGGTGGCAAAAGCAGAACGGGGAGGAGCTGCATACATGTGTGCTGAAAAGTATTACTGGAGATGCCACCGGAGGTTGATATCTGATTACCTTCTAAGCCAAGGACATGAAGTCTGGCATATTATTGAGCTGGATGTACTCAGGAAGCATGAGCTCACCAGATTTGCCAGAGTTAAAGACGGGATATTAACCTATCCCTTACAGGAGTCTTCATCCACTCCATCCTTGCCCTGGACCTGATTTCCGATAGTAATTAATAGCGCATACTAGATTTTCCCAAAAGCTCCTGGCAGCGAATACAAAAGGATGTTTTTTTTCTATCAGTATCCATTAAACTGTTGGAAAAATGCATAACACATTCTGGATTAGCGCAATGACTTATTCCGTATACATGTCCAAGCTCATGAACTGCTTCCTTCATAGTGCGGTCTAAAAATAGGCTTCTATCTTCTTTTAATCCGTAAAAACTCTGGCTCAAACGTGCCAGAGATATAATGGCAAAATGGCCTCCTAGCTCTGCCTCTCCAAAAACAAAATTGAGCCCCTCAACATACAGGTCTACATCGGTTATTCCTAATACTTTTTCTTTTCTATCAGGATTTATAAACTGACTGAGTTTCTTCAATATATGGGAGGAAAAATATTGGTTTCTGCTTGGATTATAAGCTTCCTGGGAAAGTTTCATGCCTTTCCGTATCTTCACCATACAATTGAACGTTTTCTGTAAATGATTGTCTAATGCCTCTAATATTGACTCCTCAATATCACCTACAGGAACGAGATAGATCATATCTTCCATTATATCTGAGTCTGGCTTTTAGGCAAAGCCTGCTTAACATCTGATAATTCTAAAATTGTAATTCATTCCTATTTTGTATATTTTAATATGCAGGTTTTACGGTTTTTACCCTCTTCTTTTTCAGCCGGAGAATCGGGTTGTCTGAAGATGGAGAAGAAATTCCAATAATAGGAGGAATCAGGATAACGGGGAAAACTTGAGGTTATGCTCTTGGAATTCTCAATATCTTAACCGACAGGATTTCTTATGAGGAAGAAGGTGAGCAGGTCATCGTTGATAAAGCGACCTTTCGGATTTTTCGGGTTAGAAATGATTTTCTTTTTCATCCTGTATTTCGCTATAATAGATTACCTTTTGATTTTCTAATTGGAGGTACACAATGAGAGTTATTCTCAGTCTTTTAATCGCATTCCTACTCATGGGATCGCCGGTGTTCTCTGCGTCTTCGGCCAAGGCGAAGGCGGTTGTTTTTGACGCTCGAGCTGCTTGGAGTTACATAAAGGATTTAGCTTCAGATTCAATGCAGGGACGCAGGAGCGGTCAACCAGGTGCGGCAATGGCAGAAGATTATATCGCTTCAAAGTTTAAAGAGTGGGGCCTTGAACCTGCCGGGGACGAGGGCACATACTTCCAGAACTTCACTATTGACCATGTCAATATAGAAGAAGGAGTGGTGTTTGAAGTCATAGCTGGGAAAGAAAGGAGAAATTTTTATTATGAAGACGACTGGAGAGTCCAGAAATATTCAGGCTCTGGAAATTTCACAGCTGAGGTTGTCTTTGTAGGATACGGAATCCATGCCCCTGAGAAGAAGTATGATGATTATGATGGAGTTGATGTCAAGGGAAAATTAGTCCTCTTTACGACCGAAACTCCAACCAGGCTGGAAGAAAAATTCAAGGATGAAGCAGAGATTGAGAATAGAGTAACTGCCGCTCAGAAGCTCGGAGCTCGAGGAGTTTTATTTTTTAAAAGTCCCACGAGCCAAAGGCGTTATTTCAGGATTAGACTAAAAAAGGAAGTTTACAAACCTGATTTTGTCATTTTATCTGTCGAGGACAGAGTTACAAATTTTATCTTTAAAGACCTTGAGACAGACCTCCGGTATCTCCTGCAACAGATTAGACAAACTAGTAACTCTATGTCCTATGAAACTAAAGTAAAAGCGTTTGTGGCAGTTAATACACTCTTCGATGAGAAGAGACCATCAAGAAATGTCCTGGCCAAAATTACTGGCTCCGACAGAGTAATAATGGACGAATGTGTTGTCATTGGTGCTCATATGGATCACCTTGGAATTAGTCCTTTAGGGGAATTCATGAACGGTGCCAATGATAATGCCTCAGGAACAGCCGTGGTGATGGAGATAGCCCGTATCATGAAGCTCAATCGTTCTCAGCCAAAAAGAACAGTTATTTTTGCTCTATGGGCAGGAGAAGAACAGGGACTCCTGGGTTCAGAATATTATGTAGATCATCCTGTTTGTCCGATCGAAAAGACGATTGCCTACATTAATATGGATATGGTGGGACATGGAAGCGGAAAGGTTAATTTACGCGGGACTTATTACGGGCCCGAGGTCTGGAAGCTCCTCAAGGAAAAGCTGCCTGAGGAAATCCTTAATTATGTCAGTCCTGGCCGTGGCGGCCCCGGAGGTTCTGACCATACTCCTTTTCTGCAAAAGGGAGTTCCTGGTTTTGCCATCATGACAGATGGATTCCATTTTAAATACCACAGAAGCCGCGATGATATTGATTTAATCAAGCCAGCGCTTTTGAAAAAAACAGGTGATTTTGTTCATAAAGCAGTTGAAATCATAGCCTCAGAGATTGGAGATTTTATTCCGCCTTTAAGACGAGAGACTTACTATTTGAAATTACAGAACCTTATCAATTTCGAAATGTCACCTCTTAAAAAATTTACAGAACATCATAAGGATGCAAAAGATTCTCACGTGGATTTACAGTTGACACTTGTTGAAGAGAAAGAAGAGCTCGATGGAGATGCTCTCAGGATTGAAGTTCTAAAAAATATCATGGTTGCTTCAGAGAAACTCAGGAAGGCAAAGGGTCTTTCTTATTATTCTTCAGCAGACAGGCTCTCAAGAGATGTCCGTCAGGGAAAAACGACTGTAATTCCTGGCTTGAGAGGAATCCGTTCCATCCAAGATGATCCAGGCTGGGCGGAGGTTCTGGCAAAGCAAGGTGTATTCTACGTCTTTATGGATTCCCCTTCTTTTCTTTTCACTGAAGAAGGATTGAGCGAGGAAGGGAAAAAGATTGTTAAGGCATTGAACGAGAGCGGCATTCTTCTTATAGTTTCTGGGATAGATTCATCACAAGGGAAGGTGCTTCTGGAAACCTCAAAAAAACCTCTAATTGTGCTGCAGAAAAACCTCCCCGATGGAAAAGTCCTGGAACTCATAAGAAAGAAAAAAGCAGCTCTTGGTCTTATTTTGTCCAAGGAGGAAGAGGCTGGCGTTTATTTTAAAAAGCTGGATGAAGTCAAAAAAGCAATAGGTACCGAACATCTGTTGATAGTCAATGAAGAATGCCTCTGGGAGAAAAAAGGAAAAGAGCATATGCTTCAAGTTATAGCGGAGATTCTCAAGGCGGAATACGAACGGCAAAATATATCAAATATTTTTTCATCGACTTTTCTTAGAGTTCTAAGGAATAATAGGGGAGAGGAATCTCCCAGTCCTTTTGCTTTCATCCCTTTCTAAAAAGCAGCAAATATCAGACTCATAAAGTCGAGGAGAAAGAATAATCGAGTTTCTTGGTGTAAGTGTTTCTCTTGGCTTGCTTCTGGTTTATTTAATCGGAGAACGCTTGCTTCTTGATAAAAGAGTCCGAAGGATTCCCCTAAGAATTTGTGTAACAGGAACGAGGGGAAAGTCAAGCGTTACGCGGCTCATTTCTGCAGCACTTAGAGAAGCAGGCTTTAAAGTCCTGGCAAAGACAAC
Organism: Candidatus Aminicenantaceae bacterium; assembly: GCA_041862375.1. Lineage (GTDB taxonomy): Bacteria > Acidobacteriota > Aminicenantia > Aminicenantales > Aminicenantaceae > WVZL01. The sequence continues at coordinate 37,133 of JBGVTE010000108.1, read as the reverse complement.
CGGATCGAAGCCTGCGATAATTTTCCCTGACGGTGAAGAACGGGAAATCAGGCGGAGTGGACCTCCTTCAATTCTAGAGCAGAAGAGAATCCTGAGCATAGGGGCAAAGCGTCGGGTGGAAGTCCTTGTGGCGGAACTTATGAGCCTCCAGCCAGAGTGCAGTTTCATAGAGTCACTTCAGATAATAAAGCCTAACATTTTGGTAATTACTAACATCCGGCTTGACCATGTTTCTCAGATGGGATCTACTTTAGAAGGAATAGCAAGCTCTCTAGCTGTTTCAATTCCTCCTAAGTGCACTATTTTTATTCCAGAGGAGGAATTCTTTCCTGTATTCCAGGAAGCCGGAGAGAGGGTGAACTCTCCGCTCATACGAGTATCGAGAGATTCTTACCAGGAATTCATCCCATCAGTGAAACGTGTGTTTCCTTATGAATTTGAGGAGAATGTGCGGCTTGCCCTGGCTGTGGGCGAATTTTGTGGTGTCGAAAAAGAGCAAGTACTTCAGGGAATAAAAGAAGCTCGCCCTGATTTTGGAAGCCTCAAGGCCTGGAAGGCAGAGATTGGGTCTCCGCCGCGTTTTTTCCACCTCATCAGTGCTTTTGCTGCCAACGACCCGCTTTCTACTCAAAAAATTTTAGCCAAAATTAAAGCTACAGTATCATTTCGAGAGAGGAGATTGGTTGGGATACTTAATTTAAGGAATGACAGGGGAGACAGAACCCTTCAATGGCAGCAGGCCATTAATAGTGGAGCGCTTAGGCTCTTTCACAGGCTTCTTTTAATCGGAGGGCACGCTCGTGCTTTGAGGAGAAAATTAAAGTCATGGGATGGAACTGAGATATCTGTCATCAAAGAGAAGTCTCCAAGAAAAATCATGGCCGAGCTTTCGGCAATCGAGAGAGAGGAAGTAGTGCTGGTCGGGATGGGGAATATGGGCGGCGCTGGTGAAAGGCTCGTTAATTATTGGGAAAAGATTGGCAGGCCTTATGACACTTGAAACGCTCTTAATCGGAATTATTGTTGCTGTGCTCTATGTAGAAATAATGGATATTTACCCCGGTGGTATCATTGTTCCAGGCTATATTGCGCTTTATCTAGACCAGCCCCTGAGGGTTTTGGTTACAATAATCGTAGCGCTCTTGAGTCTCATTTCCTACAGAGTCTTGTCCCGTTTCCTCATTCTGTTCGGGAGAAGAAGGTTCGCGATGATAGTCATGCTGGGAGTCCTCTGGTCGCAGCTCCTGTTTATTGTACTTCCTCGTTTTTTTTCCGCCTCTTTAGAACTCAGAGCAATAGGTTGGCTCATTCCAGGGTTGTTGGCTAATAATCTGGAAAAGCAAAAGTTTATTCCTACCATTGCCTCGATGCTTACAGTTTCTATAATTACATATTTTCTGGTAAGGGTGATTTTATTGGTTGTTCATTAATTCGTAACTCAGTTACTCATCGGGTGCAGGGAGGATTGTTAAATATCTTGAACTTAAAGCAGAAATATAGATGATAAGGCTAACTTCAAACATACCAGATGTTTTAGGCGATCATGAGGAGTGATAGAGTGGATTTAAGTCCATAATTACCAGAAGGATGGAGAGATTGCTGTTTAGCCCAAAGAGAAATATCCCTAAAATTAATGCACAAACAAACCAGAGCGCAGTTTTTATCCTTTGTGCGTTAAGTCTTTTATTTTTTGTTTTAGCCAATTATATCCCCTCAAAGCAAGAGGGAAGGATTAGAAGGGAAATGAAAGAGGCATCAGAAATTATGGCAGAAGCTATGGGAGCAATCAAGAAATGCAGAGAAGAAAGAAGTGTTCCACTCGATGTGAAAAATGATTTTAACGAAACAGGTCTTATAGGTGTTGAATTATCCTCTATAACTACATCGTTAGGCAATTTGGAGGCAAAAAGGACAACCACAAATCCTAACTTCGCGGCTCTCGTCGTTTTTCTGCTAAAGCAAGCAGGTTTAGAGAGAGGGGATACGGTTGCAGTGGGAGCATCAGGCTCATTTCCCGCTTTGATTGTTGCTGCACTTTCTGCTTCAAGAGCTATGGGCTTATTTCCAGTGCTGATCTGTTCCCTTGGGGCTTCCCAGTGGGGAGCTAACATTCCATCGTTTCATTGGCTTCATATGCAGAGCTGTCTTCAGAGAGCTAGCTTATTTGACACACTGCCTGTGGCTATTTCCATGGGCGGCGAGAAAGATTCGGGGATGGATATGACAGCAGAAGGCCAGGCCCTCCTTTTGAATGATGCTGAGAAAAGCGATATTTTCTTTCTTAATGAACCTGACCTGGAGCGAAATGTTCGGGAAAGGATGCGTATTTATGAAGAAAATGGAGGAGAAAGGGGGATCAGGGCATTTATTAATATCGGAGGAAGCTGGTCCAATATGGGCGAAGACTCTGAAGTATTAAAATTAAAGCCAGGCCTGGTTTACTCCAGGAGCATTTCCTCTGCTGAAAAGAGGGGAGTTATACATGAAATGGCGCTCAGAGAAATCCCGCTCATTCATCTTCTCTATATTAAAGGCCTTGCCAAGCGCTTCCGCTTGCCTTGGGATCCTTTTCCACTTTCTCATCCTGGTGAAGGCAAGATTTACACTTTAGTCAGAGAAACTCAGGTATCATTTTATCTAATAGCTTGTGTATATTTTCTTCTTGTCATTTTAGTTTTTATATTTCGAAATCGTTTAGCTTTGTTTTTCAGGAGCTCTTACATACAATAAGTCTTTTTCCTGGTAATGGAGATGATTGAGCCTCAATGCTCAAAATGTCAGGCTCATTTATTCTTAATCTTTGTTTTGCCGTATCCTACCGCATCTAACCATTCCTTTGGGTAACCAGCGCCCGTCCTTCTTCCTGGTATATTGATGTAGCCGTCGTTGTATTTGACGATTAAATAATCGGCCAGGGCCCACCATTCGTCCACAACACGCTGGCCCATTTCATTGCAGTATTTTGTCAGGTATTCACGGCAAGCCTGTGGATTTTCTTCGTAAAGTGTCTTGGCCCGCGCTTCTACCGCTGGCTGGAGAATAGAAAAGGTGTTCTCAAAGTCACCGTAGGCTTTCCTGATATCATTAATAATTTGGGAGAATCTTAAATTAGCCCAATTGGAAACGAAATCAAAGGCCCACCAGGCGGATTTTTTATTAAAAACATCGCGCCTTCCTACCTGGTAGGACTCCGGGACTGTGGTTATGCAGCAGTAAAGAGGAACAAAACAGCTCGTTTTAGGGTCATCTTCTGCAAACCAAGTAAGACCTCCTATCCAGTCGGGAAGCCAATCCCTTGTTGTGGCAATGATGCAGTATGAACAGCGGAAGATGGATATAGAACGTTCCCAGCCTATATGACCTGTGGGAGGTCTCGTTAGTGTTGAAAAGCGGTTAGGGGTGCTGAATGGCCCAGCAGCTAAATCCTTACTCAGATCAAACTCGGTTCCCTGGTAGTAGTCTCTGTGAAATGACTTTAAATCCTGGACAGAAACTTTCTTCTTCGGGCTTACAGAGAAAGGATAGTGTACAGCCCAGGGATCGAGTTTTAAATCTGGAGCTAAGGTGCTGAACACCCGCCATTCCCGGCGCCTGCAGCCGATTGAGTCGCTGGGTGCATAAGCTTCGTTAAATTTAAATGGTTTTCCAGATTCAGAATCCCACAATTCCATTTCTTCGGCGAGGCTGAGGATATTTTCAGAAGCCATAAAATTTTCTTTATCGTTAAGATTTATTGCTCCGATTCGCGAACGGTTGGCACTGACGAAAACTTCACCCTCGGGAATTCTCTGAGCTGCCCAGACAGCTCCAATTTCTAAAGGTCCAGCTCCCATGATTTCGAAAGCCCAGGCTTCTTTAGTATCGATAAAAGTCAAGCATTCTCCGAAGTCACCGTAACCGTCTCTTGCTACAAGTTCTCCAATGAGCTTTATGGCTTCTCTTGCAGTTGAGGTCCTCTCAAGAACAATCCTCTGTAAAGCCATGATGTCCCACATCCCTTCAGGGTTATACAGCTCTCTTCTGCCTCCAAAAGTTGTTTCGCCGATTGCCAATTGTTTTTCATTCATGAAAGGATAAGCGATGTCAAAGCGGCTGTAGGTTTGTTTGACTTCAGGAATTTCTCCAACTTTAACAGCTTGTCGTCCCTCAGCTCCTAGCCCGCCTCCTCTATAAACAGGGCGCATTGCTCCAGGTTTGTGGGTTTTACCAGGCACTACGCGAAGTCGAAATTCCCAGCCTCCGTCGCATGAATGAGTAGTCATCAAAGACCCGTCGGCTGATGCTACTTTGGTGACGAGAACAGAGGTGCAATTTTCAAATTCAGGCAACAAAGCTTTCTCTGACTCTGAGATATTTTCTTTTCCTTGAGGGATAATAATAGCAAGGAAAAAGAGGAACAGAGTTAATGCAACAAAAAAGATAAGTTTTACTTTCATTCTTCGCCTCCTTTCAGATATTGTTAGATTAAATATTTCATTATTCGAGCCTTTCTATTCATACCTGATTTGACCTGGTTTCGCTTCCGACGGATCGTGAAGGAAATAGCCGATACCTTTTTCGATGATTTCAGCGTATCGAGGCACTCCCCTTAAAACAACTCTCTTCTCCTGTCTTTCCTCAGACCAGAGCTCCACGATGTGTATGATTGTTGAGCAGTGACGGCCAACCCGCACATTGATCGGCCATCCGGCCTCATCCATTTTTTCAAACAGAAGCCCGTGTTTTCCAGCCTTAACCACGAATTCATCTTTTCCCTCAAGAAGGAGGTCTCGATTTGTTCTGCCACGAGTCGCATCTAGAAAGGGCTCAGGAGCCTCTACGAGCAGCGGTACAGCTTCAGTATGATCTCCAATTTCACGGTGGGAGAGGCCCCTTAGAGCATAGGGAGAATACTCTATTCCGATATCAAAACCCTCTGTATCAGAGATGATGATTGAAGCTAAAGCTGCCAGATCTTGACCTTTTTGATGAGCAACTATACAGCTTATTACTGGATACTGAAGCTCTGCCTCGTGAAGGTCAATAACCAGGTCTACTTTTTCTTTCTTGATAAGCTGAGTCATAGCATAGCACGTTTTTTCAGTCAGGGTGCCTTTTGAGCGGCCGGGCCACGTTCTGTTTAAGTTCCTGATATCAACATAGGCCAGTTCCTGGCGGCTTGGATGGTGGATGTACACCTCAGGGTCTGGCCACTGATCGAGGGGATTTGACCATCGATCTCCCATCCTGAATTTTTGTTCTCCCCAGGGAGTGGAGATTGAGAAGTCAGGTGGATAGGCCCCTCCTAATCGGGTCACAGTGGAAGCACTTCTGTTGGCTGAATTAATAACAAATAACTTCCCCTGAACAACTTCGGCGTTCTCAGTAATAATCCATGTTGTAAGACGGCTTCCAGGTTCTTCGGGATGTGTCCCTCCTAAAATGAGGATTACTCCTCCCGCTTTTGATCCTTCAAAAACATAAATGTTTGAATCATTAATTGTTCCTTTAATACCCGAAAAATAATCGCTCAACTTCTTTACTCGTGTTACACCTGGACTGAGGACAACAGGCTCTTTAAGGTGGCGACTCTGGTAAAAACTTACGCCGGCGGGAATCATTAAGACACAGCCCAGGGCAATAAAGAGGCCTTTCCGAAAATGCCACCCATGCAAGCTCATATTTCTCCTCTATTTCAACCGGAATAATCTTAGAAGAAAAGGCATAAGAATGATTATATACAGGATTTCATCCTGCCATTTTTTGCTCTTCAGTAAATTCCAGATAATGAGGAATGCGATATAGCCAGTAAAAAGATAGTATAGAATCGTGATAATCATTAGCAGTTCCCTTTCACTGATAGTCTCGATTGAAAATTCTTTCTGTTCATAATCATATCAAAGTTAAAAAGCCGAGCTTTTTGCTGAAAACTACCATCAATGTTCCTACAGCCATGATGAGGATAGCTGGAATAATACAATACTTTAAGAAACGAATGTAGGTCTCTTTCATCCCCACTGTTTCAGTTGTAAGACGGCCGATTATGGCTGTGGGAGGGAGGGCGTCTCCCAAAGGCCATATAACACTCATTCCTGCCAGGGCAATGATAGGGTTAAGACCGATTGTATTAAAGAGCAAGACCAGAGGAACGCCGAGCACTGGTGCAGCACCCCACATGAGTACTGCCTCAGATATTGGAAGAACAAGGAAGAGAGTAAGAAAGACTGCTACAAGAGGCAGGGTTACTGTGGTAATGGCAATAAGACCGCGTACTCCAGTGAGAGTCATGATCTGAACCAGAATTCCCACACAGGTCAGCGTTCCGATTAGGGGAAGGAGTTGGTGGACTGTACGTCTTGAAGTTTCGAGAAAATTTACTTTAACTGGAGAAAGGAATAAAGTGATGAATGAAGCTATCATAAACATCATCGGCAGTCCTACAACGGGAAGGGAATGGGGCCATATTCTTCCTGCAATGACGAGGAGAAAGAAAGCAAGGAATGGAAGAAATACACGAATCCAGTTCATTTTTGGGGGAGATTCAGGAAGCTCTTCAAGAGCTTTTTCCAGATCAACAGGTTTGCCTTGCCAACCTAATATAAAAATCGTGAGTAAGGAAAGCGCCAAGCAGGGAAGAAGGAGCGGAAGAAAAAATCCCACATAGGGCATGTTAACACCTGCTGCTGTGAGCATCGCCCATAAGCTCACAGGGGGAGTGGCTGCGCTAAGGCCCGCTAGAATAAAAATAATAGCTGCTGTTTTTGGTTTTGATATTCCCATGTATTCTAGAACAATGGCGATCATGCCTCCGGTTATCAAAACAGTAACACTTCCTGCTCCTGTCAAAGCCCCGGGGAGAAGCAATATTATTGTTAAGAGAATAAAAAGAATTGGCTTTCTACGGTGAAATTTACGGATGATTCCTCTTACGACATAGGCAATTCCTCCGGACTCTTTGAGGAGGTTCATAAAGATGGTTGCTGAGATAAAAATAAGAATAATATCGAAGTAAGTGAAAGCTCCTTCTACAATATGTCTGGCTGGAATGCCAACTCTGCCAGCAAGAGCTCCGGCAAGTGCAGCAGCGAACATGGAGAGTTCGGTTGAGACTTTTAAGACTTTGGCAATGATATAGATCACCACCATAACTGCCAGGATGATTTGGGCGTGAGTTGACATGCCCTTAATTGATGACTCTAATTGAAAACTTTCTTGAGCTCTGTTAGTAAGTCTGAATTCTTTTCCACTTCAATCATCGGGATTTTTTTCTCATCAGCAATTATGGTGAAGCGGTTGTCTGTGTTCCCAGCTTTTTTGATGATTAAAAGATCAGAGTTTGGAGCAACGGCATCGATACTGAGTTCGTCTGTGTTGTCTCCCACAGCGGCACCCTGAGCTCTTCTTTTCATTCCCTCGATATGAGCGCCGACGATTTTAATCCCTTGACGCCGGGCCTCTTCGATTAGCTTAGAAATTCTGTCTAGTTCATTGTCTATTGATATACCGGCAGCTCCCATACCTTTAAGGCTTGCCCCCATTACGATTATAAGTGATTTATAAGGTGTTCCCGCATTCAGTTTGGCTCTAAGATCTTTGACAGTAGCTAGGGAGTTGAGTTCAAAATCGAGGTTCAATTTCTTAAGAATTACTTTGAGCATCACAGGGCCGGGGCTCTGGCCGCAAGATGTAATGAGCACAGGAAGATTTGCCTTTGGTGTTTCAGTTTGAGCCGCGGAAAGAGAAGAGAAAATCCATGAAATGAGTAAAACTGTCAGGAAGAGATATAATGATGTATGATTCCTTTTCAAAGTTTTCTCCTTTCACCAAGGATTTCTGGTAACTTCTTTTTTTTGTAAATTAGTTTTTTTCTTAGCTATGCTTGGTATTTTAAGTTTTTATCATAGCATAGAGGAGGAATCTGTCAATAAACTATTTGCACTTCTCCTTGGAGAGGAGCTGATCTCTCAGACATTGGTGGACAAGATCATGGGGTGGCGCCACTCAGGCTTCTAAGCCCACAGCAAAGTCAAAGCCTCCACCAAGGAGGAGGCCGAGCGGGTGGGCAAATACATGATCTGTCCGCTGCTTTCGCTCAAGCGACTCTCTTTTTCAGAGCCGCAAGGCCAGCGGTGAATATTTTCATGATCCTCTCTTTGCCCGGCAGGAGAGGTCTGGGTGATTTCCGGCTCTTTTGGTGCCCGAACGGCTCCAAGAACACATCCCCGCGTGCTCAACCCGGCCTTGACATCTTTTTGCGTCATGATTTTTGATTCTTTACGATGGTTGGATGGGAAATCGAGGCAAAAACTCACAATCAGACATCGCTCGCGAAAAGGAATTTCTTATCCCTACATTTAGCGACATGTCTCTTTATCCCCCTAAAGAAGCTTTGAATAAGCCAAGTTGGATTCCATTTGAAACAGGAGCATCTATCCTTGACTCTTTTCTCATTACTTGATATTCTTTTGCCAATCTTGATCTAAGGTAAAATCATGGGTATTGAATGTCCCAAGTGCCGTTTTGACAATCCCGAAAATACAACTTATTGCGGCAAGTGTGGTGCCAGGCTTGCTGCTCAGAGTGATATTCCTGCCTCTGACACTAAAACACTACAAACATCTGGAGAAGAATTATTTCCAGGTTACACCTTTGCCGATCGGTACCAGATTATTGAGGAACTGGGTACAGGAGGCATGGGAAGAGTCTACCGAGTTCTTGATACAAAGCTCAATGAAGAAGTGGCGCTGAAGCTTTTAAAGTCTGAAATAGCCTCTGACAAAAAGACTCTAGATAGATTCAGTAACGAGCTGAAGATCGCTCGTAAGATTGTCCATAAGAATGTCGGAAGAATGTTTGACCTCAATGAAGAAAGAGGAACTTCTTTTATAGCTATGGAGTATGTTCCTGGTGAAGATTTGAAAAGTTTCATAAGGAGGGCAGCACCGCTAAGCGCAACAAGGTCGATTTCCATTGCTAAGCAGATATGCGAAGGTCTGTCTGAAGCGCATCGCTTAGGGGTCATTCATCGAGACCTGAAGCCCTCGAACATCATGATCGATAAAGAAGGGAATGCCAGGATCATGGATTTCGGCATAGCACGCTCTCTTAAAGCAAAAGGAATGACGGGAGAAGGTGTGATAATCGGCACACCGGAGTATATGTCTCCTGAGCAGGTCGAAGGAAAAGACGTAGACCAGCGTTCGGATATTTATTCGTTGGGAGTTATCCTCTATGAGATGGTAACAGGGAATGTTCCTTTCGAGGGAGAGACACCATTTAGCTTAGCTATGAAACACAAGACTGAGCCTCCCCCAGACCCAAGGGACATCAACACCCAGGTGCCTGAAGAACTCAGTGCAGTTGTTCTGCGATGCATGGAGAAAGATAGAGAAAAGAGATACCAGTCAACAGGCGAACTGCTAACTGAGTTAAGTAGAATAGAAAAAGGCTTTTCAAGAACAGATGCTATTCTGTCCAAAAGAGAGCTTAAAGCCGAAATTCCAAGAAAACGTCTTCAGTATTTTATAGTTCCAGGAATCCTTCTTCTTGCTGCTATACTTATTACAGCTGGATACTTCATCTTTGAGCGAGTTTTCCAAAAGGGAAAGCTTGAGAGCGCAGCGCTCAGTGCATCTGCAAGAAAAATGATTGTAGTGCTGCCATTCGAGAATCTAGGACCTCCCATGGATGAGTATTTTGCCGAGGGAATGACAGAAGAAATAACCAGCCGACTCGCAAATATAAAAGCCCTCGGAGTCATCGCACGTGAAAGCGCAGCTCAGTATGCGGATACAGACAAAACAGTCCAGCAAATTGGCGAGGAATTAGGTGTCGATTATGTGCTTGGAGGAACAGTACGTTGGGCCCGGAGTCAAGAAGGACTAGGAAGGGTGCGGATTACACCTAAGCTTATCCAGACTTCAGATAATACTTATCTATGGGCAGGAGACTATGAGCACGTCATTGATGATATCTTTGAAATTCAATCTGAGATTGCCCAGTCAGTTGTTGAAAAGCTGGGTGTCACTTTACTGGAACCTGAACGCAGAGCCATCGAAGTCCCTCCTACTGAGAATATTGATGCTTACCAGGCATATCTTCGTGGTAGGTGGCATGCAGGACGTCCCCATTTCACACTGGAGAATTGGAATCTGGTGATACAGAGCTATCAACAGGCAGTGGAGCTCGACCCGAGCTTTGCTCTTGCCTATGCCGAGCTCTCAAAAGCGCACTCAAGGCTCTATTTCTTTCAGCACGATCTTTCAGAGAAGCGGCGTGAAATGGCACGCAAAGCCGCAAACAGGGCATTTGAACTGGCTTCAGAATCTTCCAAGATCCACCTTGTCCTGAGCTATTATTACCTCTGGGCTTTCAGAGATTCCCAGCAGGCACTCAGGGAGCTGGAGATTGCCGAGAAGGGCATGCCCCACAACGCTGAAGTTATGCAGGCAAAGGCCTACATCTATGAGCTTCAGGGGCGCTTTGAAGAGGCGCGCGATGCCTTTAAAAATGCCTTTGAAATAAGCCCACGAAATGCTTCACTTCCGACAGAACTCATGTTTGTCTACTGGTACACAAGAAGATATCCCCAGGCAATAGAAGCCGCTAATCAGGCAATCGCTCTGGCACCTGACGAAGTATGGCCCTATCTGGGGAAGGCTTTCGTCTATTGGAGCTGGAAGGGTAAAACAGAAGAGGCACGTTCCGCACTGGAAGCTATCTCAAAGAGCCACAGCTGGCTCCCCTGGGCATGGTTCTGGCAGGAAATGATCGATGGAAGATATCGCGAGGCTATAAAACGCCTCTCTCTCACTTCCGGTGAGTGGATAAGACTCAAAATGTTTGCCAGACCGAAGTCAATGCTTTCTGCATTCGCCTATGAGCTCTTGAATGAGCCACGGCTCGCCCGCAGAGACTACGAATCTGCACAATTGTCATTGGAAGCGGAAATCAAAAAGTGGCCTGAAGATCCCCGCCTCCACAGCTCTCTTGGTATTGTCTATGCCCATCTTGGACGTAAGGAAAACGCAATTCAGATGGGAAAACGAGCAGTTGAGCTTTTCCCTGTGTCCAGGGACGCCGTATATGGCATTCCTTATGCCATTGATCTCGCCTTCATCTATACAACTTTGGGAGAATACGAGGAAGCTCTGACTCAGATTGAATACCTGCTTTCGAAACCTTCCTGGGTATCGGTTTCTTGGCTACGCCATGACCCACGCTGGATCCCCCTTCTTGACCATCCTGAATTTAAGCCTTTGCTGGGAAAATACTCTAAGAATAGTCAAAAGCAATAGGATTACATTCCATTCAATTCTCATTTTTATCCTCCCGAAGTTGAAACAGTTCTTCCATTGGTATACCGAGAACCTTTGCCAGCTTCAATGCCAGGTATTCCCCTTATAGCTTAATTATTTTTTCTTTAAATCCAGCATCCTAATATTACAGGTGTCCTTCCTCCATTCTTTTTGCAATTGACCTCAATTATTTCCTGTGATAGAAGCTAATAATAAAATTAGACAACAGAAATCGCATGAATAAAAAAAAAGCCCCAGAACTGCGGCGTTCAATTGGTTTGCCACAGGCCACAGCAATGGTGGTCGGTACTATAATTGGGGCATCAATTTTTGTACAGCCATCAGAAATAACAGGGAAAGTCTTCTCCATAAGTGGAGTTTTCCTGGTATGGTTGATATCCGGCGTATTGACTTTCTTCGGTGCGCTGGTATGTGCTGAATTGGCATCAATTTTCACCCGGTCAGGAGGGGTATATGTGTATTTGAAAGAAGCATTTTCCCCTTCGATTGGGTTTTTGTGGGGCTGGGCTATGTTCTGGAGTGTCCATTCGGGAATTATAGCTGCGATTTCAGTTATATTTGCACGATATGTTACTTATTTTTTCCCTGTAGGAAATCCTGTAGTAATTAAGGTTTTGGCGATTACCGTTATAATAATTCTCTCTGCAATTAACTATCTTGGTGTAAAGCAGGGTAGTACCTTACAAACACTTTTTACTCTGGGAAAAATCATAGCGGTAATATTAATTATTATAATAGGCTTTGTGCTCGGCTCACGTCTCCCCGGGCATTTTGAAACGGGAGATATTGTTCACAGAGATATGTCAATCAACAGCTTTTTCCTTGCCCTGGTTGCCGGGTTATTCGCATTTGGCGGCTGGCACATGGTCACATATAATTCCGAAGAAACAATAAATCCCCGGAAGATTATTCCCCGGGCTCTGATGCTTGGAACAATGATTGTTACCGTGTGCTATATCGCATTGAATGCTGTGTACATGTATGTTTTACCACTTAAGACTGTAGCATCTTCTACACGGATAGCCGCTGATGCTGCCGATGCCCTCGTCGGATTCGGCGGAGGCGCTTTTATGTCCGGCCTGGTTGTCTTCTCCACATTCGGCGCCTTGAGCGGAATTATCCTCTGCGGACCCCGTGTATACTATTCTATGGCGAGGGATGAGCTGTTGTTTCGCTGGGTGGGGAAAATACATCCACGCTATCGCACACCCCACAGAGCTATATTAATTCAAGCAATATGGTCCTCGGTTCTCGTGGCAACAGGCACCTATAGAGCGCTTTTTACAAGGGTAGTCTATACTGAATGGATTTTCTTCGGATTGATGACCATCGGTTTGTTCTTGTTAAGGCGGAGGTCTGACCTTGTCCGCCGTTACAATATCTGGGGTTACCCGTTAATTCCTGCAGTGTTTATTGCTTCATCGTTTGCAATAGTTGGAAACCAAATAATATCTGCTCCCGTAGAAAGCATATTTGGGCTCTCTCTTGTTTTAATTGGATTACCTGTTTATTATTTATGGGCAAAAAAAAGGACTTAAAGGAGATAGGCTCATGGCCATAATCGATTTTCACAATCATTTTTATCCGCCTGAATATCTTGAAGCGTTACAGAAGGGACAAAGCAACATCAAAGTTACCTTCGATTCTGAGAATAATCCTCTACTCCACTATCCTGGAGATTACAACATAATTGTTCCTGCACACAGGGACATTAATTATCGGGTAGAGGTTTTAAAAAGGTCAGGAATTGATAAGCAGGTTCTCACCCTTACTACTCCTGGGACGCATATTGAGTCGCAAGCACGTGCTGTTGAGCTTGCTCGAATGGTTAATGATAGCTTCGCAAAAATAACAAATGAGCACGGCGATTGGTTTGCCGCTCTGGCAACACTCCCTCTGAACGATCCCGATGCCTCAGTTGAGGAGCTGGAGCGAGCTTTTGGCGATTGGGGCTTCAGAGGAGTTATGGTCTTCAGTAATATAAATGGAATTTCCCTTAGCGATCGGCGTTTTTGGAACTTATATGATAAAGCAGATAAATTGAAAGCAGTGTTATACATACATCCCTCTTTCCCTGTTGGAGTAGAAGCAATGACAGAGTACTGGCTCATGCCCTTAATAGGGTTTACGTTTGATACTACTTTAGCTGCTGCAAAGCTTGTTTTCAGCGGAGTTGTTGAAAAATATCCAGGGATCAGATGGGTTCTTGGGCATCTCGGCGGGGCCATTCCATATCTTGCAGAGAGGCTCGACAGAGGATATTCCGCCTTTAAAGAATGCAAAAAGAATATAAATAAGCCGCCGAGTGAATATCTGAAGCAGTTTTATTATGACACTGTTAACTTTGATGTAAAGGCACTGCAGCTTGCAGTAGACTTTGCTGGTGCAGACCATTTGGTTGCAGGGAGTGACTATCCGCACCAAATTGGGAGCCTTGAGAAGATGGTTGACAGTATCGAGAAATTAAATATTTCTTCTGAAGAGAAAGCAGGCATATTCAGCAGAAATGCGTCTGAATTACTGGGATTATAGCTATAATACGTACACCTTGCCGTTGACCTAGCTGTTTTTCGTGTGATAAGCTCTTTTCAGGTTGTCAGCAGGTGAAAATCACGTAAAGTCTAAATTGTTTGTTATGAAACACTTAAATTAAGTAGGCCGTCTGACTACGAATCAGAAGGTCGCAGGTTTGAATTCTGCTGGGAGCACAAGTTTGTTATAAGCTATTTACTTTTAAAGTTAATAATTTAGAGCTAAATTTCCCAATCTCAACAATTGGCAATTTTAATGAAATTAAGAAGTCCCTAAAAAGATATGGTCAAAAGGATTCAAACCAACAGGAAACAAATTCCATTAACATAATAATCGAAAAAAATAATTTTGAGGAAGCAATAGCTACAAAAATATATCTGAATAAATACCGAGGGGAGATGGGAACGAGTACTAGAAAAATCGGGTGGGAAAAAACGGGTAAAGAGCCCCAGGACCTTCTGCTCCGGTTAAATGGATTATTATTTCCAGAACTTTATCCAAGATTGCAGCTAGTTTTTCATACGTAAAATTTGAAAGCAGTTCTTTTGCCACATCGCTATTGCCCAGCTTCCAAGCCTCGAGTGCCCTTTTTTCCATCTCAATTTTTTCCTCAAAAATGTTGTTCTGCATTTGATTTAGCTTTTTACGTACATCTAAATAAGTATCGGAATATTCCCACAAACGTGGATAAATCATCTTTTGCAGGCGTTCAAACTGCCACCAGGCCGATTTTGAATCTTGCCGTTTTGAGACAACGTTCGTTGACAGGACATTGGGGGGATTGTTGACTTCCGTTGACATGGTGAAGCGGAGAGCCTCGTTCATGGTTTCTTCCTTCCAGGGGAAATCTGACTCTTCGGGTATCCAGCAGCCTTCTGGCTCGTTTCTTGAATTCCTCTGCTTGCCATGGCAGGAGTTTACTGTCCCCGACATCCAGAGCGCATCACTCTCTACAGGGTGCTCTTCCATTATTTCGACAGGTTCCTGGCCGAATATGAGGGCCGCCTCGAGCGGGAGTATGGCTATTTTCGTCCGGTTATGCAGGAGGTGACCGCAGGTCATCACGAGGCCTGCAAGGCCGTGGTGATCTCATTGTGTATAGCGTTGAACAGAATGAGATTGCCGCGTCGCTTAGTTCCTCGCAACGACGTCTCGACTGCGGCAACTCCAGGTGCGGCTTTGCCCGGATTCGCTGTCCTGACTGTGGTTCAGAATTCCTTCTCCACTTCTCCTGCCGAACCCGTGGTTTTTGCCCATCCTGCCATGGCAAACGTCTGGAGGAATGGGAGGAGTGGATGCGCGAGAAGCTTCTGCTGGATGTCCCTCACCGTCAAGTCGTTTTTGTCATTCCCAGGAGGCTTCGCATCTTCTTCAAATACAAGCGCCAGCTTCTTGGCCAACTCTGCCACTCAGCCGTTCAGGCCCTCATTAAATACTTCCAGGCCGTCTCCGGTACTGAGCTTGTCCCCGGGATAGTGGCTGTCATTCAGACCTTCAGGCAGAAAATCAATTTTCACCCCCATGTCCACCTCTTGGTAACTGAGGGAGGCGAGGATTGCGATGGCCGCTTCCATCACATCCCCGCGTGCTCAATCCGGCCTTGACGTCTTTTTGCGTTGTGATTTTTGATTCTTTACGATGGTTGGATGGGAAATCGAGGCAAAGGCTCACAATCAGACATCGCTCGCGAAAAGGAATTTATTATCCCTAGGCTGCTGGTATATGGCGTTGCTATTGTTAAGCTAAAGATGTACCTTTAATTGTAAGGGAATGTTCGACTTAATTTAATATTAAGCAAAAATTAAATTAAACAGCCCTAGATGTCGGAATCAAAGGCATGCAAATTCTTTATAGATTTTTATAGTTTCGTCAATCATTTTTTCAACAGAAAAATTTTCCAATACCTTATGCCTAGCTCTCTCTCCTATTTCCGATTTCTCCTTTTCATTTAACTCAAATATGTTCATGATGAGTTCTGCCAGTTGTCGATCATTGTCTGGCTCAATGAGATAGCCGTTGACTCCGTCATCCACGATTTCAGGGAGTGCACCGCTCTTTGCTCCCACTACAATTTTTTCCATAGACATAGCTTCAATAAAAACAAGGCCAAAGGGTTCATCAACAGAAGGCAAACACATTATATCGCAGGCGGCATAAGTATCACGCATGAAAAGGTAGCTGGGCCTTGTACTAAGAAGGATAATATTTTGGTATAGATAATTTACACTCATCAATTCATCAAAGGCTGATAGATACTGTTTTTGAACAGTTTTATCGCCATAGGCAGGAGCGAGGAGGACAATCTTGAATTTATCTGTTTTTTTCTTGATTCTAGCGCCGGCTTTAAGGAGAGTATCAAGTTTCTTTCTTGCGGTTGGCTTTCCATCAGGATTAATTATTCTTGAAGGCCAAAGAATGATTTTTTCTTCTGGATTAACCTTCATTTCTTGTCTCGTTCTCTTACTGTTTCCTTTTTCTTTTTGAAAATAATCGGCTCTGACTCCATTGTAGAGAATATCTGTCCTCTTGAAGGGAAGATGAAATTTAAGAGTTTCCTTTCTGTGCCATTCGCTAATAAAAATTGCATCGTCCCAAGAAAGAGAAAACAGAAGTTTACCTATCTCACTATCATTCAAACAGTGGGAATGCATGAGCATCGGGATTTTACGTCTTATTCCTTCTTCGAAAATAAGGATCGTCCTAAGAGGAGTAAGGGGAGCAAACATGTTATGGAAATGGATGATATCAAATTGGTTTCTCTCAAAAAAATTCCGTATAGAGTCTCTAAATTGAGAAAGAATGGAAGTTTCTTTTTTATCTGGGTCAAAAGAGGCTAGTCTAATAATTCTAGGATCTTTTTTCTGCTGAATTTCATCCTTTTCAGAAAGGGAAGCAGCAAGAATCGTAACGTCATGGTCTCTTAGAGTTAGCTGTTCTCCCCACAATTGAAGCAGAGTTTCCACTCCCCCCACTTGTGGTGGATAGTACCAATGAACAATCAAGACTCTCATTTATTTTCACCTTTTATTCTTTCTGAACTCTTATAGCATTTAAAAAAGACAGAAGTCAAATCTACTGGAGGAATGGGGGGAGTGAATGCGCGCGGAGCTTCTGCTGGATGTCTCTCACCGTCAAGTCGTTTTTGTCATTCCCAGGATGCTTCGCATCTTCTTCAAATACAAGCGCCGGCTTCTTGGCCAACTCTGCCGCTCAGCCGTTCAGGCCTTCATTAAATACTTCCAGGCCGTCTCCGGTACTGAGCTTGTCCCCGAGATAGTGGCTGTTATTCAGACCTTCGGGCAGAAAATCAATTTTCACCCCCATGTCCACCTCTGGGTAACTGAGGAGGCGAGGATTGCGATGGCCGCTTCCATCACATCCCCACTTTCTCGGATGGCCTCCTCGCTCAGATGTTCTCCCGGGAGCTCTTCGCACTTCTCCTCTGGGAGGAGCTGTTTTATTGTTTTAGGAGAAGCTCGGATAACTTCTTGCAGTTTGAAACAGCGTGTGCGTGGTAATCATTATTAAAATAGATGTAGCATTCATTTGCTTTTATTTTTTTAATATTTTCAACCCACCTATTCAGCTCTTCGTCTGAATAAGTGTACCTATATCCGCCTGTCAGGCCGTGAAACCGCAAATACGCTGTCTCCGCAGTTTCAAATATTGTATCTGGCACTTTTGTTGAGGATACAGTACAAAATGTTACATTACATGATTCGAGTGCCTTCTTGACTTCTTCTGCATACCAGCTTTCATGACGAAACTCAACAACATTGTTGTATTTGGAGGATAAAGCTGAAAGAAACTCTTCGAAAAGGCTCAGGTTAAAAGTGAGAGAGGGAGGAAGCTGGAAAAGAATACATCCCAACTTTTCTTTAAGATTATCAGCGAGGATATAGAAATACCTGATATCACTTTTGATTCCTTTTAACCTTTTGAGATGTGTGATTTGGCGGTTGGCTTTTAGAGTGAATTTAAAATTTGGTGGCGTTTTCTTTAGCCAGCCCTTCAGTGTTTCGGGCTTAGGAAAGCGGTAAAAGGTCATGTTGATTTCTACGGTACTGAAATGCTGAGCATAAAAAGGGAGCCACTCTTTTTGAGAGAGCTCTTCTGGATAGAATCTTCCTTTCCAGCCTGAGTAGCTCCATCCCGATGTCCCTAAATGATAAATCATGATTTAATTATCTCTTGGCACGTATAATCTTTTTCTGAAATAGACGGCTTTCTAAAATCTGCACATTTTAAATTTTGATTTTTCAAGTTTTTTCTACAGGAATGCCGTAGGGACCATCCGGGAGGAAGGCGATTCGAGGTTCTCTCCCTGATGAAGACCGCAGTTTTTTTACAGCCCATTCCAGGGATTTTTCCACTAATTCTTTAAGATTTCGTGCTTTAGGTATTAGAGCACAGGCATCGGTCTCAGGGAGCCAGGAAAATGAATCCCTTGGAATTTCCTTGGAGCAATATATGAGGTTTTCAGGAGGAATTTTCTTAAAGAGACGTGTCCACATTTGGGCTTCCCATTGTTCAGGAACAAAAGACCACTCAGGATCAAGGATCATTTCGATGAATTTTTCAGCACCTCTTTCACCCAGCAGGCGCATCATTTTTTTATAGTTTTCTCCGCCAATAGGATTTAGGTCAGTATGGTATGCAGCCAAGATACAAATTCCGCCTTTCTCCATCAGGGGAGCTGCCGCTACCGCTGCTTTGGCTGCTTGGTAATGGTTTACTCCAACAAAACCTGCATGGGTAAGGACGAGGTCATATTTTTTCGAGATAGGGATGGCCACATAACTGCATAGTTTCTCTACTGCAGCCAGATGGGCAGTTTCCAGGCTGCCACAAAAGATTCCTGTTAATTTGTAGTTTGAATCAAGTGTGACATTTACAATCATATCGCAGTCAGCCATTTTGGCCACTCTGAGAGTTTCTTCGTGGCAGGGATTCCCTTCGTGAGCTAAATTTGTTGCTCTGGGAGAATCGAGAACTGGACCGCTGTGAAGGATATGGGTTGATCCTTCTGCAAGTAGGCCAGGGCAGATAGATTTTCTCCCTCCTGAAGTTCCTGCCATGAAATGACTTTCAACAAGACCCGTCAGAATTTTAATGTCACTTTCAACATAATGACGATTCAGAAAAATTTTTCCGCCCAGTTTAGTTTGCCCTACAGGAGTCAATTCTGCGGTGTCCCTGGAGTCATGATTGATTATTCTGACACCCAGGTTAAAAATTCTGGAGTCAAGGATTCTTCTGAGCTCTTCGTTTTGCATGGCGCGGTGAGTGCCTGTGGCCACAAGAATTAATATTTGGCAGGGCTTGAGACCTGCCTCTATCATTTCTTCAACAATTGGGTAAAGGATTCCTGATTCTCCTGAGTAGGGAACAGGTCGGGTATTATCTGAGATAACCACAACAGATTGAGCGTTTGGGTTTTCCACAAGTTTTCTACGAGTTAGATCACGTAAGGGAAGATAATCTATTGGATTTCTGAGAGCTTTGTAGATTTCTGCCTCAGGTTTAGAGAGGGGGACAGCTTTTCCCATTGAGAGGACTTCTGTTTGATCAGGCAGCTTTATGGTGAATTTAACACGCCCGAAATCCAGTAATTCTTCTTTCACTTTTCAGCAAGTCTTATGAGATCAAAGTCCCCTTTTCGAGCCGCTTCAAGAATAGGCGCCATATAGTCATCCACCATATCCGCCCTTAAAGGAACCGGCATATTCTTTAGCTTCATCTCCAGTTGGGGATTTTTAGCAGATTGTATGGCTCTTTCGATGTGAGAGTCGCTCATTCCTTTTATTTCGTTGAGAGTAGTCGGAAAGCCTACTCGTGTGCTCAGGTCAATCAATCCCTGGGCAACGGCTACACCCAGATCTCTCCCATGGAGCTTTATTGCTGATTTTTCAATCAGATTATATTTTGAAAAAAGCGAAACAAGGTGTTTAAGCTGCTCTTGAACGGCAGGAGAAAAAAACACTGTGTAGTAGGGATTCATCAGGGCACAGGCTCTTCCGTGGCTTAAGATGTCAACAAGCGAGAAGCTGGCAAGGTGGGCTCCGTTAGTTCCTCCAGTCATAATTGCATATCCTCCGAGGTCTGTCGCCAGGCCAAGGGATTCCCTTGCCTCCATGTTTGAGGGATCAGCCACAGCATCCTCCAAGTTCGCCACAATGAGTTCAATTCCGGTTAGAGCTATTTCCTGTATTTTTTCAAACGAGTGAGGCTGAGCTCCATAGTAGACTTCAAGGCAGTGAGCCAATCCATCAAAGGCTCCATCAGAGGTAAAGGATCCTGACATTGATTTTGTCAAAGAGTAATCAAAGAGTGCCTTGGGGGGGACAATAGCCTCGTCCACGATTAGTTTTTTTTGGCTGGTCTTAACATCAGTGATGTTGGAATATTTAGTTAAATGAGCAGAGGAGCTTGAGGCGGTCTGAAGGGCAACTAAAGGGATTATTCTTTTATCTGAAGCCTTGAGTTTTTCAGTCACCTTTCCCACACCAAAGTAATTATCGAGATCTTCACCCAGGGCTGCCAAGAGAGCAGCTGCTTTGGAAGCATCAATTCCAGACCCTCCTGACGCAGCAACAATACAATCCGGCTCTACATTCGATATCTCTTCTTTTAACCTTAAAACATCCTCTCTCGGCGAATTTGGGCGGGCAGAGGGTACAGGGCCAATTATCTCTAGCCTTGAAGAGAGCAATGAATCATAAATTTTTTTATAATCATCTGGACTTCGCTGGTGAAGATTTGAAATTAATAGGGCTTTTTTGCCAAGAGAAGCTGCAAGTTCCCCGATTTTTTCCAAGCATCCTGTTCCATATACATAATTTTCCTTTTTGAATTCTTGGATTAAAGCTCTTGCTCTCTCTTTCAGTTTTTTCATCTTGTTTCGGTCATTTTTTTGTTTATCTCATATTATCATCCAAAGTTTGGGGAGGCAATATTTTGTTCAATGATATTGTTAAATGATGCAGAGATTTTGATGATAGTTGTTGACATTCACAGAAATGATTGAGCGGTGATATTGAAAACCGTTAGTTCTAATACAGGTTAATAGCCGGGCTTTATCTTCAGGTGATCTAGTATATTTTATTATTTTGGTCTAAAATCAGAAAAAAGCGAGGAGGAAAAGACCAGGAATCCAGCTTATTCCAAGATTATTTATCAGAGTATTTGAGTAATGGCGGATAACGAGTATGGGAAAAAATTGGGGCTTATCGGAACAATAACATATGATGTTATAACCTCAGATTCCGGCTCTTCCTATGAGGGCATAGGCGGTGTTCTTTACCAGGCTGCTGTACTGTGTGGATTAGGAAAGCATGTATCCCTCTATACTAATCTTGGTGGAGAACTTGTTTCTGATTTTAGAAAGACTGTTGAGAAATGGTCTAACTTCTCCTGGCGGGGCATCCAACATGTCCCCGGGCCGGGAAACCGAGTTTACCTTCACTATCCAGAGAGAGGCGAGCGAATTGAAGTTCTTAAGTCTGTTGTCCCTCCATTGAATCCTGATCAACTGGTTGAAGACCTCCCTCAACAGAGAATGCTTATTTTAATCATAAACTCCGGATTTGATATAGAGCTTACAGACTGGCGGAGCATTGCCAGTACTGCATCCTGTCCGATGTGGATTGATATTCATTCCCTTCCCCTAGCCAGAAAACTCGATGCTCCCCGCGAATACACGTTTCTAAAGGAGTGGAGAGAGTGGGCAGAAGGAGTGGATTATTTACAGGCAAATAGAAAAGAGGTCGCTTCAATGCTCGGCCATCCTGAGAGATTGCCCTTGGATCCTGAGCTCAATAGTTTTGGAATAATGGCTTTTAATATCGGAGTAAAAATGGTCTTTATTACTTTAGGTAAAGAAGGAGGCCTGGTTATGACTCCCAAGGTTTCAAGAAGAATTGCACCTCCTCGAGTAAAAAATCTCGTAGATACAACAGGTTGTGGAGATGTTTTCTGTGCAGCCACAGTTGCAAAACTGGTTGATGGGGCTGATGCCTTCGAAGCGGCTTCCTTCGGCCTTAATTTGGCGACAAAGGCAGTTAGTCTTAAAGGCGTGGAGGAGACGTACGCACTAGCCACCAAAGAGCGCTAAAATTTATAAAAAATCAAGTTTTTTCAGTATAAAAATAGTTCGATTGCAATCTAAGGAAGTTTTTTTAATTTTTATCCTCATTATGCTTTTGGTGTGAGGTTTTTTATGTTAAAATTGAAAAGAAGAAGATGAAAAATCTTCCTATAAGTTCTTATTTTTCTGATTATTTAAAGCCTCCCCAAATAGTATTCGATCTTAAGGTTAAGGATAGGGTTCAAGCCATCGAGACGCTTCTTGATGTTTTAGCCAAGCAAAATCTTATAAAAAATAAGAAGCTCATTTTAACAAGGATTATCGATAGAGAGAGGTTGGAATCGACTGGCCTTGGCCACGGTGTGGCAGTACCTCATGCCCGCGTTGATACGGGAGGCACCATAGCTGTGGCAGTGGGAAAATCAAAAGAAGGAATTGATTTTGGTTCTATTGATCATAAAAAAGTTCACCTCGTTATTCTTATTGTATGGAATCCATCCCTTCCCGGTCTTTTCAATCATCTCTTTGCTGGATTGGCCGAGTTTTTAAGGAAGCCGGGGTTCAGACGGAGACTTTTTGAGGTGAAGAACAAATCAGAACTTTTTAAAGTTTTATCAGAGATTGAACTGAAGATTCCTCCTGAAGACAAAATTTTCAGCCGTGCAAGCCTCCTCCAGAAACTTCAGAATATTGAAATCAAAAAGAAAAAAGCTGCGAAAAGCCAGCACAAGCTTTTCCAAAAAAATGCTGATTTGATTCGTGAAGAACTCGATGTGTCTTTAATAACGAGGTTTGATAGACTCATGGAAAGATACGGATTTGCTGTAGCTGAAGTGGAAGGAGGAGTATGCCAGGGGTGTAACATAAATATAGCTACAGGAATGAGTTCTGCAATAGAAGGAAGTAATGATATTTTTGTCTGCGAAAACTGCGGAAAGTTTCTCGTGGCCTTTAAGAAGAAAAAGAAATAATTATCGTATAGTCTCTCTTGAAAGCTTTGCCGGCTTCAACAGTTTGTAAACTGGATAAGCTCCGGGATCTCCTCTCCATTGACTGACCAGGTAGCGGTCAAAAAAATTCCAGACTAGAAGGCCATCATCGCTTTCTGGTTCCAGAAGATATGCAGCAAGATTTCCCAGAGGTTGAGCTGTACATATAAAAATTGTTCCCTCAGGAAATTTTCTCTGCTCAACAACGTATTCACCCTTTACTGAATTTAGGCGGTGTCCCTGGTAGATACGCTCTGAACCCTTAATTTCTTTCAGCCCGAACGATTCAACTTCCAAATTCGCAGGTTCAATGAGCTTTTCAACTGTTATGCCGTGCTGGAGAAGTTTTTCAATGATCTCAGGAATCGTATGGGAGAGAAGATAGCCAAAAGGAAAGGGAACAGTTTTCTTTGGGATGAAATCAGCATAATATGGGAGGGTGAAAACTCTTTTTATATCTGTTTTTCGGATGCGTGGCCATCTTCTTTCGCTCGGCATAACTTCCATTTCCCAGCCGCGGATGGTTACTTTTTCTTTGAGTGGAGTGATATCAAATTCAACAGCAAAAGAGTCATCTTCGGTAGGATTAAGGCCTTTCTGGATTGTGTTCCTGTCAGCTTCGGTGACAAGCTGGATAATTTCGTCCTTATGGCTGTAGCAGTACTCTAAGATTGTGATTAAGAAGTGATAGCAACCGAGTACCCGGGTTTTATAATTAGCATAGGCGTAGTTTTCATTCAAAATAGCCAGTCGATTCCTTAAGCCTGTATAATTTGTAACGAAACGAGGGTGGTGACTTAGAGTTCGCCATCCTTTTTCCGGGTTTTTAAAATCCATGAAGTTACCATAGGGAATTGAGAATGTTTTGTATTTTGTCCTTAAATCGGCCTGTATCCTGGGAAGCATTTTTTCTCTCATGTACTCAATTATAGATATACCTCCGTTAGGATTGAGAGGCCAAGAATAGGTGACTGGCTCTTCATGGTAAGAACCGTTTGTAGTGTGACAGTCAACGAGGAGAAGGGGATCCCAGCGCATCAGGACATTTTGAACAAGGCCTTGGAGTTCTGGGCTTTCCAGTTTCATGCTGTCTCGGTTTAAATCAAGATTCTGTCCGTTGTAGCGAACGCCTACTCCATTTACCGGCCCGGCCTGGTTGCGACGGCTTTCAGGGCTAATCTTGTCATTACCGTCAGCATTGAACACAGGTGCAATAAGAATCACCATTGTATCGAGGAAGGGAGGATTATCCTTGAGAATAATATCTCTGGCCAGCATGAGAGATGCCTCCTTCCCTTCGACTTCGCCAGCATGGATATTGGATTGGATGTAGACGACTGCTCTCCTGTCATACTTAAGTATATGAGGGGAAGCTGGAACAGGACTGCCGAGAACCAGGAGAGGGGTAGTTCTTCCTTCATAGCTTCGACAGAGTGTTTCAACTCTAATTAAAGAGCTCTGATGTTGAAGTTCTTTTATAAATTTCATGACATCGTCATACCGAGATGTTGAAGTAAAGTTACTCGATTCCGCTACAGTGAGAGGTCCTTTCTGGGAAGAAGGAAGTGCACTGACTGAAGAAAGAAATAGTAGAGTGGAAAATACTAAGAGAAAAAATAATCTCAGATTTTTCATTCTTTTATTCCTTTTCAAAAAACAAAGTGAGAAAAAGTTTATAAAAATTTCAATAATCCGTCAATTAGGAGCTTAATGAAATAAATCTAAGAAGTTGAGAAATCCACCCCTTGTTCGCTTAAAAAAAGTTAAAAGTGTAGACCTTACCCTTTTTTTGTTAGTAAAATTGAGATATACGATGAGATTTTTTGGAATTAAGCCCGAGAAGGAAAAAGCTCTTCACCAAAAAATGGAGAAGCTGGGGATTTATGAAAGAGATATCATTGAGAAGTTCGTCCGCTCTGGCGGGAAAGGAGGACAGAAGGTCAACAAAACTTCGACATGTGTTTATTTGAAGCACATTCCCACCCAGATTGAGGTCAAGTGTCAGAGAGAAAGGTCTCAGGCAGTAAATAGATTTCTCGCAAGAAGGATACTCGTAGATAAGATTGAAAAAATGATTTTAGGAAAAGAGAGCGAGCAGCAGCAAAAAATCGAAAAAATACGTCGTCAAAAAAGGAAGCGCTCCAAAAGAGCAA
Organism: Candidatus Aminicenantaceae bacterium; assembly: GCA_041862375.1. Lineage (GTDB taxonomy): Bacteria > Acidobacteriota > Aminicenantia > Aminicenantales > Aminicenantaceae > WVZL01. Next base: position 12,076 of record JBGVTE010000108.1, on the reverse strand, counting down.
AGCTTAAGATGTTAGAAGAGAAGAGGAAACATTCCCAGAAGAAAAGGGAACGGAAGTTTCGTCCTCAATCCGGGTCATATAATATGTTCGAATAAAGATTGTTTGGTACTAGTGTGCCAGCCTAAGTATAGCATGCAGGAGTAAATTAGCTCCCTTTTCTAAATCCTCCCAATTAATCATCTCTTGTGGGGAGTGGCTGATTCCATCCACGCAAGGAATGAATATCATGCCGACGTCTGCTACATCAGCTAAAATCTGAGCATCGTGGCCAGCACCGCTGGGAAGATCCATGTATGTATATCCGAGGTTCTGGCATTCTTCCTTCAAGGTATTGATGATCCGAGGGGTTATGACGACCGGTTCTGTTTTATCAATAACTTTTGAGTTGAATTGAAGGCCTCGTGTTGAAGCAATATCCTCAGCAATAGCAAAGAGGGATTTTTCTAACTCCTGGAGCGTTTCTTTTGATGTGCTCCTGTACTCAAAGGAAAAATCTGCCTGTGCGGGAACAATGCTGAAAGCTCCCGGTCTCACCTGAATTTTTCCGATGGTAATCATACTTCCGTAGTGTTGGGTTGCGACATGTTGGGTGCTCTTTAAGGCAAAGTCAGCTAGACCTAAAAAGGCATCTTGACGGATTTCAAGGGGAGTGGTTCCTGCATGGCTTGCTTTGCCTAGAAAAGAACACCACCTGTAATGCTTTCCGGCGATGCAATTGACTATTCCTATTGGCTTGTCCTCTGTCTCTAGTACTGGACCTTGTTCGATATGGATTTCTAGAAAAGCTTCTATATCGGGCCTCTGGTTTTTAGCCTCCATGATGCTGTCAATGGTAAATTCAGTGCCTTTCAAAATTTCCATGAAGGGAAATCCGAATTGTGTAACTCCCTTTTCTAATGTTTCTCTATCTAAAGACCCGATAAAGGCGCGACTTCCAAGAAAGTCACCGACAAGATTTCCCTCTTCATCAGTAAACGAAGCAAGTTCCAGAGGCTTAGAGACATTCAGGCCTTCCTCTTTTATTCTCCTCAAACATTCCAGGGCTGAAAGCACTCCGATTGAACCATCGAACATACCGCCGTTTACGACGGTATCAATGTGTGAGCCAGCCATCACGGTTTTTCCAGCGCCTTCTAAACGGCCAAAAATGTTACCCGCGCCATCCTGACGGAGCGCTAAGCCGGCTTCCTTAATTTTCTTTCTAAGCCATTCTTGTGCCTCAAGATCAGCTTTGCTGTAAGAAGGGCGTGTTATGCCTTCATTTGGATCACGGCCAATCTGGGAAAGGGCTTCTATATCAGCTTTAAGCCGTTCAAGATTTATTCTGATGTCCATTAACGTTAGTCTATTTGATTTTACTCTTATCTGGATAAGGCGGCCTTTTTGGCTTCTTTAAGGGTTTTTTCTCGAGTGCCTTTAGGGCAAGTTCAACAGCTTTTTCCAATTGAGGATCTCTTCCAGCAATGACCTCTGAAGGAGTCATTTCTACTTCTGCATCTGGAGGAACTCCCACATTTTCCACCTCCCATTCTCCATCGGGGCTCCAGATTGCCAATCTAGGTGCTGTGACATAACCTCCATCCATTAAGCGGGGATAATCGTAGATTCCGATGAGTCCGCCCCATGTCTTTTTTCCTACAATAGGACCAATATTTCTACGGCGGAAATAGAGGGGCAGAGCATCTCCTCCCGAGCCTGCGTACTCGTTGATGATCATGACCTTCGGGCCAAAAATTGATCCCATTGGAGTCGGGAAATCTTTTCCGTCTCGAGTCGCCCAGTAGCTTAAGAGAGGGCGGTCGAGGAGATCAATGATATAATCTGCTGCATAGCCTCCACCATTGAAACGTTCATCGACTACTAAGGCTTCTTTTTCCAGTTGGGCGTAAAAATAGCGGTTGAAATACGTGTATCCAGCTACAGAGGTATTGGGAAGATAAACATAGCCCACCCTTCCATTGGAGAGTTCATGTACCCGGCTGAGGTTTCCCTCAACCCAGGCTCTGTTTCTCAGACCCGTTTCGTTAGCAATCGGGACAACAGTAACTTCTCGAGCTCCTTTCTCTTCTGGCACTGAATTTACAGTGAGTACAACCTGTTTTCCTGATGTCTTTTCAAAGAGGCTGTAAATGTTAGCAGGTGATTTAAGTTCGCGCCCGTTAACTTTTAAAATATAATCTCCTTCTTTGACATTTACTCCAGGTTCTGTAAGAGGGGCTCTTAGCCTTGGATTCCAGTTCAGTCCGCTGTAGATTTTCTTAATGCAGTAGCGTCCATTCTGAATTTTATAATCAGCCCCGAGAAGTCCTCCGGGAACAACTTCTACATCAGGGAAATCTCCTCCGCCTACATAGGCATGACCGACAACAAGTTCTCCAATAAGCTCAGCGATAAGAAAATTTAAGTCGCTTCGATGGGAAACATAAAGCAAAAAAGTTGCATAACGCTCGTACATTTTTGGCCAGTCAACTCCGTGCATTCCCGGGTCATAGAAGAAGTCACGGTTTATGCGCCATGTTTCCCAGAGCATCTGTTTCCATTCTAGCTTCGGATCAACAAGCACTTCCATTGCCTCTGTTTTCAGTTTTCCGTCACCGACCTTTACTTTGCCTGATGTTTTGATAATTCCCCAGATAATATCAGTCGGGCTTCTCCGAACGAAGTAAAGGAGTTTTTTACCGTCATGGGATACAGTGTATGTAGTGACTCCTCTAAGGAAAGGTTCTGCTTTTCGCTCCTTCATGTTGAAGCGGTGCAGGGTGAATCTGCGCTGATTGGGTATTGATTCTAGGTAAAATAAAATACCATCCTCTGCGGTGCGCAGTAATCTGTAATCACGCGCTGGCACTGGTAATGAGAGAATTCGTTGATCCAGATTTTCCAGGTCCACTCGAAATTCTGGTTCCTTTTTCTTTTCTTTTTTAACTTCTTTTTTTTCTTCTGATTCTGATTTTTCAGGTTTTTCTTCCTCAGCTTTCTTTTCTTCCTTTTTTTCTTCATCGCTTTCAGGAGCGAAGGGGGAAGGGAGGTCTTTCCTTAGAACGACAACATAAAGAGATCGAGTTATACGGCGGTCGTATGATGAGAGGTCAAGCCAGCCACTCGTTGGTCCTGAGTCAGTGCTTGCAGCGAAGTAGAGGTGTTTTCCATCGGGATCGAAGACCGGGGAGATGGCGTCGCTCATTCCGTCAGTAATCTGGTATGATTTTCCCTTTTCAAGGGAATAGAGATGAACAGCCCGGAAATGGTTAATAAGCTTCTTTGTGTAGGTTATCCATTTACTGTCAGGTGACCAGACAGGGTCTAAAGACCTCTCTGGATTGGAATAGGTGTCTGTGTCAATCAAAACTGGTTTTTTTGTTGATAAATCCAGGTAATAAAGGTTGAGGTGTTTGTCAGAGAAGGCTAACTTTTTACTGTCAGGTGACCAGCAGGGAGAGTAGTAAAAAGACGGCTCAGAAAATTCTATCTTTGTTGGAACCTTAGACGCTTTCTGATCTACAATATAAAGAGCGTATTCTCCTGTGGCATCAGAGAAGTAAGCGAGAGATTGACCGTCTGGAGACCAGGAAGGATCTCTATCACAAATGCCAGGTGTGTTGGTTAGATTGCGGATATCTCCTTTTTCGGAAGGAACAGTAAGAATTTCTCCATGAGATTCAAATACAGCCCTTACTCCAGATGGTGATAGATTAAAATTAAGGATTTGTGTCTCTACTTTTTCATAATGAGGGCGAACATTAATCTGGTCACTGGGAACATTGATAAAGACTTTTGATGATTTCTGGGATGAAGGATCGTATACGTGGATTTCACCTGCCCATTCATAAACTATTACTTCACTGCCAGCTGAAGCTGATTTGATATCGTATGTTTTTACATCAGTAAGCTGTGTAACTTTTTCATCTAAGGTATTGAAGGCAAAGAGGTTCATCATTCCCTCTCTATCCGAGAGGAAATAAACCGTATCTTTCATCCACATAGGATAAGTATCATTAGCGTCGGTATGAGGGACCTTTTTGATAGAGTTGTCTTTGAAGTTAAAAAGCCAGATGTGGGGAGCTAAACCTCCTCTGTATCGTTTCCATGTTCTAAATGCATTAGGCAGGGGAGTGTAGGCAATATGATTTCCATCTGGCGAGTATGAACCGAGGTAGGCCATGGGGAGAGGAAGGGATTCAGGGAATCCTCCTTTGATGCTTACTTTGAAAAAGCTGAAAAACCGATGGTAGCTGTTTCGTGCAGTATTAAAGATTATGTATTTGCTGTCAGGAGTCCAGTCGACGACATAATCCGGTCCTGGATGATAAGTAAGCCGTTTTGGTGCTCCTCCTTCAAGCGGAATTATGTAGACATCCATATTGCCGTCATATTGACCGGAAAAAGTGATCCACTTTTCATCAGGAGATATTTTAGGAGATAATTCTAAACCGATGTGAGAAGTCAATCTTCGAGCATTACCACCTTCTCGTTCAACAATCCATAGGTCTCCTCCATAGACGAAAACAATGCTTGTACTGCAAATATCTGGATCGCGGAGAAGCTTGCAGTCGTCTATAGCATAAATTAAAGACGCAGATAAAAGAAAAATACCAATAATAGAAAGTAATTTTTTCAACTTATTTCCTCCTTGTTATTTTTCATAATTTATTATTTTTTTGTCTTTGTTGCAGTGTGAAGGGATAAAGAAGCTATTAACTTTTTTCTAAGAGAATTTTCATTTCTCTTACTGCCTTTTCTATTCCGACAATAGCTGATCTGGCAACAATAGAAAAACCGATGCTGAGTTCCGATATTTCTGGAATCGCAACTATGGAAAGTACATTATAATAGTCCAGTCCATGACCAGCATGGATTTCAAGCCCCAGCTTCTGGCCGTATTTTGCTGCCTTTTCTATCTGCTCTAATGACTTTTGACGTTCTTTTCCCGGTTTCGAGTCAGCGTATTTCCCGGTATTTATTTCAATCGTGGAAACTCCTACTCCTCGGCAGGCATCAATCTGGGTACGAGCTGGGTCGACAAAAATACTGACTTTCATTTTTCCTCTGACTAGATCCTTGGTGAAAGAGGATAAGTGCTTTCTGTTTGAAATTACATCCAATCCTCCTTCAGTTGTAATTTCTTCCTCTTTTTCAGGAACCAGAGAGACGATATCTGGTTTGATTTTTAGAGCTATTTTTTTCATTTCTGCAGTAGCAGCCATTTCCAGATTCAATTTGGTTTTGATTGCCTCCCTGAGGAGTCTTAAATCCCTTTCTTTAATGTGACGCCTATCGCTTCTTAAATGGCATACAATCCCCTCTGCTCCAGCCTGCTCTGCAAGGAGTGCTGCTAGAATAGGTTCAGGCTCTTTGCTGCGGCGGGCTTCTCTGATAGTTGCAAAATGGTCTACGTTAACAGCAAGCTTCATCATCCCCTCCTTGTTTTCGAGCAAACAGTAAAGAGCGAATAGTACGACGTCGTGAGATCCTCTCCCATTTTCACTTTTTACTGTTTGTTCTTTTTCCTGCCAGCTTCGCTTGCCTATCTGGGTGACGCAGCTGGTGGCTTTTTTATTCTCCCAGGTATTTAGTAATTACAGATGCCATTTCCTGGGATTGATGTTCTATGAGGTTCTTGTCTTTACCCTCAATCATTATTCTTGCCAGGGGTTCAGTTCCAGAATAACGTACTTCAATTCGACCTGAATCTTTAAGCTGTTTTTTTATCTCTTCTATAGTTTTTACTATTTCTTGGAATTTGCTGAAATCAACTTTTTTCACAACTCTAACATTCTTATGAATCTGAGGAAATTCTGTAAAGCCTTCTACCATCTCGGATAGAGGAATGTTGTATTCTGCCATGGCCTCAAGCATTTTTATACTCGTAAGAATTCCGTCTCCAGTAGGGCAATCTCTAAGAAAAATTGTATGACCTGACTGTTCACCCCCCAAATCTGCCTTTATTTTCATCATTTGCTCTAAAACGTATTTATCGCCTACTTTAGTACGTACCAGCTTCAATCCTCTTTTTTCGAGGGCTTTCTCGAGCCCCAGGTTGCTCATTGTTGTTGCAACTATTGTATTTGAGAGTAAGCGGCCTTTCTCTCTCATAAATTGTGAAAGGACAAAGAGAGTATGATCACCATTCAAGATTCTGCCTTTTTCATCTACCCAAATAGCCCGGTCTGCATCTCCGTCATAAGCAATGCCTATATCTGCCTGTGTTTCCACAACTTTTTTCGAAAGATTCTGGGGAAAGAGGGAGCCACAATTTGCATTAATGTTCTTTCCGTCAGGAGAATTGTCTAAAGGAATTGCTTCGAAACCTAAATTTGAAAGAGTTTGAGGAGCAATAGAGGAACTGGCGCCGTTTGAACAATCAAGAACAACTCTTATGTTTTTTTTAAGTTTTGCTTCAGCAAACTGAGCCTTAAGAAAATCAATGTAGTCCTCACGAAAAGAAGAGAGGGGATTGATATCAATTTTCTCGCTTCTAACATCTTCCTTTGAAGAAATGATTGCATTTTCGAGTTTTTTTTCCCATTCATCTGATATTTTTATACCCTGGGAGGAGAAAATCTTAATTCCATTGTCTTGATAGGGATTGTGAGAGGCTGAAATAACAATTCCTGCAGAGAAAGAGTGCTTTTTTGTTAAAAAAGAAATAGCTGAAGTGGGAATTACTCCAGCTGATGTAGCTTCTCCCCTGTTATCATTTATACCATGGGCTAAAGCTTGCTCAAGCCACACTCCTGATTCTCGAGTATCCTTGCCGATTATAACCTTTGTCTCCAGTCCCTCTTCTCGAAGAAGAGAGATCAGAGCTTTTCCTAAGGTGTAAACAGAGGAATAATCAAGAGGATACTCACCAGCAACTGCTCTTATTCCATCGGTTCCGAATAGTCTATCTATTTTATTTCTTCTTAATTTTTTCTTCATCTGTTTTTTCTTCTTGAACTGTTATTTTTATTTTTGCTTTTAATGGGGAGGAGGCAAGCCTTAAGTCAGGATTAGGGAGGATGAAATCCGCTTCAAATTCAGTTGATTGAGTTAAAGAAGATATATCGATGGGACTTGTTCTTACTTTATCTTTATCCCGTATTTTACTTTCAGCGCCTACAACCTTGACCGCAGGAGGAATGACCTCTATTTTTTCAATTTTAAGGCCTTCTGCCAGCTCTCCGATTATGTTAGCTTCTACCTCCAGCATAACTTCTCTTGTTTTCTCTAATCCCAGATTAACTTTATTAGGAGATATTCTTATAACTTCAGCTCCTTGAGGCAAGCTGATCATTGTCGTGTTGAGCGGGTATTCTTCCTGAATCACTGTAGCCTTTTCTAGGTTTAACTTGGCTACTACGTTAGCTGGAGTAATCTGGTCAATAAGACGAATAGGAGCACGGATAACAATATCGATTGTGGCTGGCGGTTTTTTTACTAGTTCCATCTCAGCAGGGATGTTGTGAGGTTCGAGCGGTATAGTGAGTGTCTTCTCTGAAAATATCTTTTCTTCTGGAATGAGCGTTAGCCACAGTATGAGGGCCAAGATAAGAGAGAATAATTTAAGGCCCCAGTTTCTTAAAAATATATTCTTGATAAATCTTCTCATCTTTTTTTCATATACTCGAGCAAGAGTTCTTTTAGATTTGCTTTATTCAAATCCCTTTCTAAGTTGCCTTTAACTGCCAATGAAACAGACCCTGTTTCCTCAGAAACAACTATTACCGCTGCGTCAGTTTCCTGTGAGAGGCCGATAGCTGCTAGATGCCGGGTTCGAGGCATAAATTCCTCTCCCAATTTATGGGAAGAAGGGAGAGGAAGCAGACAGCCTGCAGCGAGTACCTTGTTTCCTTTGATGATTACAGCTCCGTCGTGTAAGGGAGAGCGAGGAAAAAAAATACTCACGAGGAGGTCTTTTGATAGAACAGCATCTATTTTCATACCGCGGTCAGCGTAACTCTTTAATGAGATTTCCTTTTCAATTGCAATCAGAGCTCCTATTTTTTTTGAAGATAGATAGTCAACTGCGAGGAAAAGATCTTCGAGCTTTTCCTGGAAGGATTTTGTGGAGAAAGATCTTTTGAAGGAACGGGAACCAAGCTCTGTAAAAAGTCTTCTTAACTCCCCTTGGAAGAGAACTATTATAGCAATAGGAAGATATAGTATAAATATTTTAATGAGCGAGTTGGCTACGACTAATTTTCCCCACTGTGTTATTAAAAAGAGGATAACAACAATCCCAAAACCAATAGCCATCTGGTAGGCTTTGGTATCCTTTATCAGTAAAAAAAAAGAATAAAGTATGAATGTGACAAGCAGGATATCCACGAGATCAACGACCGTAAATCGGGTTAGGGCATTGACTGTATCAGCAAACATAGCTTTCTTTTTTCTTCCTTTCTGGAGTGTGATAAAGACTTTCGTTCAGGATAGCTTCTGCAACGAGCACAGCTCTTTTTACAGCTTTAACATCGTGGACTCTTACGATGTGGGCACCCCGAATAATACTCATGATTGCAGAAGCAATTGATCCCTCAACTCTCTCTCGGGGAGGCACATTCAGAATTCTTTCGATGAAAGATTTTCGAGAGATTCCGGCCAATATCGGGCGTTCCAATTCCTCCAAAAAAAAGAGGTTGTTGATTAACGTGAGGTTATCTTCAAACCTTTTGCCAAAACCTATTCCAGGATCGACAATAATTTTTTCCTTTTTAATGCCGTAAGCGTGCGCTTTGTTGAGTTTTTCTTTAAAAAAAGATTTCACTTCAGCTAATAAGTCTTCGTAATAGGGATTAAGCTGCATTGTTTTTGGTTTTCCTTTCATATGCATCAAGATTAAAGGTACATCCTTTTGAGAGACGAGAGCAGGCATTCTGGCGTCAAAACTTAAGGAGCTGATATCGTTGATGATATCTGCTCCTTCAGAGACAGCAGCTTCAGCTACTTCAGCTTTTGTGGTATCGATTGAAATCAAGACGTCTGTTTTTTCTCTTAGTTTAGATATTACAGGAATAACACGCCTTAATTCTTCCTTGGCAGGAGTTGGGTCTGAACCAGGTCTTGAGCTCTCACCGCCAACATCTACTATATCAGCTCCTTCTTCTACAAGCTCTAATCCGCGGGCAAAAGCTTTGTCTTCATCCAGATAAAGGCCTCCATCAGAGAAGGAATCAGGAGTAACGTTTAAAACTCCCATTATCCAGGTTCTCTGACCGAGAATGTAATCTTTGCCATTTACCTGGAAGGAGTATTGTTTTCTCACTTTTTAATTAAGCTTTAGCTAAACTAGGCTTTCGTATGGATTGAATTTTTTTAGGTTCTTTTCCTTGCTTTTTCTCAATATCTTTATCTTTTTTGGTTGAGTTTGTTTTTTTTGGCTTTTTTCCTTTAACGATTTGCTCAATCTCCTCAGAAGTTAAGACTTCCTTTTCCAGTAAGAGGTTTGCAATTTTTATCAATTTGGACTTATTCTTTTTTAAAAGATCTTCAGTTACATCAAAGCGTTTATTGATTATTTTTTTTACTTCTGCGTCTATAAGCTCAGCTGTTTTTTCACTGAAGTTTTTATGCATGGCTAAATCTCTACCGAGAAACACCAAATCATCCCGCTCGCCAAAAGTTAAGGGACCTAAATCAGACATTCCCCATTGACAAACCATCTTTCGGGAAATTTCAGTAGCTTTCTCAAAATCGTTGGCAGCTCCTGAAGTTGTTTTTCTGAGGATGAGCTTTTCAGAAGCTCGTCCAGCAAGAAGGACTGAAAGCTGTGCTTCTAAATAATCCTTGGAATAGGTGTAACGATCATCAAGGGGCAATTGCTGAGTTATCCCCAGAGCCATTCCCCTGGGAATTATGGTAACTTTATGGATGGGATCAGCCTCAGGGATTAGAGCAGCAACAAGGGCATGTCCTGCTTCATGATAAGCAGTGCTTTTTTTCTCTTCTTCACTGATGATCATACTTTTTCTCTCGACTCCCATGAGGACTTTATCCTTGGCATATTCCATGTCTTTCATGTTTACTTTATCTTGGCCGTGGCGGGCTGCGATCAATGCAGCTTCATTCACCAGGTTAGCCAAATCAGCTCCGGAGAATCCCGGTGTAGAGCGAGCTGTTACTTTAAGGTCCACATCTTTTGCCAATGGAATATTTTTAATATGGACTTTGAGAATGTCCTCTCTTCCTTTGACATCTGGCATATTCACTACGATTCTGCGATCGAATCTTCCCGGCCGGAGAAGAGCAGTATCCAGAATATCGGGTCTGTTAGTAGCGGCGATAAGTATGATACCCTCATTAGAATCAAATCCATCCATTTCAACCAAAAGTTGATTCAAGGTTTGCTCACGCTCGTCATGTCCTCCACCCAGGCCAGCTCCCCTTTGTCTCCCTACAGCATCAATTTCATCGATGAATATCAGGCATGGAGCACGTTTCTTGCCTTGATCGAAAAGGTCTCTTACTCGAGATGCGCCAACACCGACAAACATTTCGACAAAATCAGAACCGCTGATAGAAAAGAAGGGAACATTAGCTTCTCCAGCAACAGCCCTTGCGAGAAGAGTCTTGCCTGTTCCCGGTGCTCCCACAAGGATAACGCCTTTAGGGATTCTACCGCCTAATTTTTGGAATTTTTGAGGGTCTTTCAGGAATCCTATGACTTCTTGAAGCTCTTCCTTTGCTTCTTCAACTCCTGCTACATCCTTAAAAGTAATTTTTTTTTGTACTCCAGAGAAAAGCTTTGCTCGGCTCTTGCCAAAGGAAAGTGCTTTGTTGCCGCCCGCTTGCATTTGTCTCATAAAAAATACCCAGAAAAGAACCAAAAGAATGATAGGAAACCAGGTGAACAGATAGGAAAACCAAGGGCTTCGCGAAGTATCTTTAACCTCGATAGCAACCTGGTGCTCTCTGAGGATCTTGACTAAATCGTCAAACTGTGATGGAGATACAGTGTTAAAGGCGGTCCCATCAGTGTATTTCCCCTTTATTCGGTTTCCTGAGATGGTTACTTCCTGAACTCTATTTTCTTCCACTTCAGTCAGGAATTGACTGAAATTAACTTCTCTTTTAGAGGCATTTGGAGACTGAAGAAGGCTCCAGAGGAGGATTATAATAATCCCTGCAGCCACCCAGAAGAGAATATTTTTATATGATTTGATCTTTTTTTTAGGCATGTTACCTTCCTTATAGTAAAATATTTTAACATTTTTTTTCTCAATTGTTAATAAAACTATTAGCAAAAAGCTATTTTCTTTATAGATTGGGTCGAATATGTAAAATGTGGGAGCTCTATTGCTAGATATATAAATTAATAAAGGCGAAAACAGGGGAGCCTGGCTTGACTGATGACTTAACTTTTTGTAATATGAATTCTCATTATGTGGGGCTGTAGCTCAGTTGGGAGAGTGCTTGACTGGCAGTCAAGAGGTCGTGGGTTCAAATCCCATCAGCTCCACCACTTCTTCCCCTGATTTCCGCGTTTTCCTTTTAAGCACCATTAAGCCAAATTAAGCGAGTTTAAGCAAAATTTGTGACATATTTGTGACATGGGAATAAGTCTATATTTATTCTAAATCAGCTTGCAGGTGATATTGGCAATCTCGAATTCTCTAATCTGCTAGTAATCTAATTCAGCGTAATTCCCCCAGAATCAAACATTCCCATTACTAAACGTATTAAAAACTTATAAATGTAAAAACAGCTAATCCGAAAATAACCGAATTCAAAAATCTTACCTCTGGTTCTTTATAATATATAATCTTATTATGTACCCACAAGATTTCCTAAGTCATATATCCTATATAAAGCTTATACTATATCCTATTGCCACCTATGAGATTAGCATCCCTTCCGTGTCCATCTCTGTGTATAGCATGTTGAGATTTACCCGATTGACCCTTCACCCCCCATAAGCGAATCAACGTGAGATAGACTGCTCTCTAATATGCAATACTAACCTAAGCATTTTGTTACACCAAATCTAAACTGTCACGTTTATTCCAAATCTAAACTGTCACAACGTATGACCTCATAAGCTATAATGGAATTTTATGGAGAGGAGGTTATATGAAGAGTAAAGAAAAATATGAGTTAA